>SVFH01000036.1 GCA_015056945.1 Lachnospiraceae bacterium
CTTGATTTAATTTAGTGCGGTTGGCGAACCTGCACTTATTATATCACTGGAGGTTTTTTATTCTTGAAGCTAAAGCTATCTGGGAACTCACCTGCATAGCAGGTGGTTTTATTGGTTTCTAAACCAAAAAAACACCATTGCATTTTTGCAATGGTGTAATAGATATATTTTTTATTCTTCTGAAGATTCTTCGTAAATAACACTGATTCCTTCGCCTTCCAGTTTTTTTCCCTGAAACAAATCTCCGATATAATTGATTCGAATAATGGCTCTGCAATATTTTTCATATGCCATGGCAGCATCAAAATCATTGATTGTTTCTCCGGCAAAAGCCTGATGATATTGTGTAACTGCTTCGTCCATCAAAGTGGCAGCTTCATCAGCAAGAGATTCAACACTGATGTATTCTCTGGGAACTTCCAAGGCTGCGAATTCTTTGAAGGCAACATTCACTTTGTCAAGTTCGTCAAGTAATTCGGATGATGCGGCCTGAGTATCAGAATTGATGGCATTAATGGCATCATTACGTTCAGCCAGCTCCTCATAAAAATCTTCAACTTCTCGTTTGTATTTATTTAACTCACTATCGTCGTTGCATCCGGTAAAAGAAAATAAAGAAATTGCAAGGACGCCTAAAACTATTAACGTTTTCTTCATGTAATTATATCCTCCGTATAAATAACGCTTTATGCGTTTTCATAACATATTGAATTTATCATATTTGCATGACAAAATCAAGTTTAATTATAGGAATGAAAAGGTGTAAAAAATGATAATTATGTGAAAATTGATTTGCTGTATGTCTTTTTTGAATAAATGTTCGAATCGGATGTCTATTTTTCTTGAGAAATCCTAATAAATTTGGTACTATAAAACAAAGTCGATAAATATAAAGGATGAGAATATTGTGAATAAGAATTTAATGGATTTAATAAAGAACAAAATTGTTTTTTTAGATGGGGCAACAGGATCTAATTTGACTGCTGCAGGTATGCCTTCAGGTGTTTGTCCGGAAGCCTGGATTTTAGATAATCCCGAGGTGTTTGTAACTTTGCAGAAAAACTATGTTGAAGCAGGTACAAATATTCTTTATGCGCCTACTTTTGGCGGAAACAGAATTAAGCTTTCTGAATATGGACTTGAAGATCGTATTGAGGAGATGAATCGAGCACTTGTTGCATTGTCAAAAAAGGCTGCGAACGGAAGAGCTTATGTTGCCGGTGATATTACGATGACCGGCAAGCAACTTGCACCGATAGGTACATTTGAATTTGAGGATCTTATTTGTGTATATAAAGAACAGATACGTATTCTTGCTGATGCAGGATGTGATTTACTTGTAATTGAGACAATGATGAGTCTGCAGGAAACGCGAGCAGCTGTAATTGCGGCAAAAGAAGTTTGTGAACTTCCGATTTTTGCAACATTATCTTTTGAAGAGGATGGCAGAACGCTTTACGGAACAGATCCGGAAACGGCAGCGCTTGTTCTGGAAGGACTCGGTGTAGATGCAGTTGGTATCAATTGTTCTGTTGGACCTGATTCCATGGTTGAGATGGTAAAAGCTATGCGAAATATTGTTTCTATTCCCATTATAGCCAAACCTAATGCCGGATTACCGAAATTGCAGCCTGATGGAACGACAGCATATTCAATGGATGCGGAAACTTTTGCAAATGCCTGTAAGGAATTGGTTAATGCAGGTGCTTCCGTTTTGGGCGGATGCTGCGGCACGACACCTTCACATATAAAAGCATTAACAACAGCTTTGAAAGGATTAGTGCCTAAAGAAAGTAAAGTAAGACTTTTTCGTGTTTTGTGTTCAGAACGTAAAAACGTGAAGTTTTCCTTAAATGATCCTTTTATTGTTATAGGAGAAAGAATTAATCCGACCGGAAAAAAAGCGTTTCAGGCAAGCATACGAGAAGGCAGTATGGATATGGTCTGTGAATTTGCTCAGACGCAGGAAGAGTGCGGAGCCCAAATTTTAGATGTGAATTTAGGGATGAGTGGAATTGATGAGAAAGAGATGCTTTTAAAAGCAATGGATACTGTGTCTGCAGTATCTGTGCTTCCTCTTTCAATTGATTCCTCTGATTGTGATGTAATTGAAGCTGCGCTCAGACGATATCCGGGTCGTGCTTTGATTAATTCAGTTTCGTTAGAAAAGGGTAAAGCGGAGCGTATATTCCCACTTGCTAAAAAATATGGCGCATCCTGTATTTTGCTTCCTTTATCGGATGAAGGCTTGCCGAAAACTTTAGAGGAAAAGCAGAGTATTATCGAAACCCTCGTTGCAAAGGCTTTGAAAGAAGGATTAAGCAAGTTGGATTTGATTGTAGATGGTCTTGTTACGACTGTTTCAGCCAATCCTTTGGCAGCACTTGAAACTTTGGAAACAATTCGGTTTTGCAAAGAAAAAGGGCTTGCGACAGTCTGCGGGTTATCTAATATTTCTTTCGGTTTGCCCGAAAGAAAGAACATAAATACTGCTTTTTTGACAATGGCAATCAGAGAGGGCCTTACCATGGCAATCGCTAATCCTTGTCAGAATGAACTGATGAATGCGATTTATGCAACTGATATGCTGATGAATAAAGACAATGCTTCCATTCGATATATTGAGTATATGACACGGAATACACAGGAAGAAACTTCAAATCCGGTTAATGCTACAGAAACAACGCAACAACTTTTATATAAGGCTGTTTTGCGTGGTAATGAAGACGGCATTGTATCGTTGACGAAGAAAGTTTTGGAAGAGAAGGTTATAAATGAAACTGAAATTTTAAATAACTGCCTTTTGCCTGCAATTAATGAAGTTGGTGAGCTTTTTAACCGCGGAAAATATTTTCTGCCGCAGTTAATTGCCAGTGCGAATGCAATGAAAAAATCAATTGAATATCTGGAACCTTTTTTACAAAAGGAACAGGCATGCTCGGAAGAAAAAGTTGTAGTTATTGCAACCGTAAAAGGGGATATACATGATATTGGTAAAAATCTGGTTGCTTTAATGTTAAAGAATTACGGATATAAGATATGTGATCTTGGAAAAGACGTTGATACGGATGAGATTATTCGTGTTGCTAAAGAAAAAGATGCTGATATTATTGCACTTTCTGCTTTGATGACTACAACAATGACTGAAATGAAAAAGGTTGTGTCACGGGCGAAAGAAGAAGGCTTACGCGCTAAAATTATGATTGGCGGTGCTGTAATTACACAAGACTATGCTGATGAAATCTTAGCGGATGGTTATGCAAAGGATGCTGCCGGTGCGGTTGTGCTTGCAGATCAATTGTTGAAATAACTGTTAGATATTAGTTTTGGGATGAAATGATTTCGTTGATTTGTCCGGGAGGCTTTTCGTGAAGAAGAATGAGTTAGTTTTATGTTTGACGATATTGTTCGTTAGTTTAATCGGATGTATTGTTTTTATGATTTTAGGAAATAATACATCGTATGTTTCGGTTGCTGTTGATGGCAATTATGACAGCAGATATTCTTTGAACCATGATAAGGAAGTCCTGATTAAGGATAAGAATGGTGGTTGGAATTTGTTGGTAATTAAAAATGGTACTGCATTTATTGATTCTGCAAATTGTCCGAATCAGGATTGTGTGAAACAAGGCATAATTTCAAGAAATAATCAATCTATTATCTGTCTGCCGCATCGCGTGACCGTAACTATTACAAATCCTAAGGATGAAGCTGTGGATGAAGAAACCAGATAAAAAGATACAGGATAATAAAAATAAGAATAATCTTCCTAAAAAAGAAAACAGAGTATATCGCCTTGCGTTTTGCGGCATGATACTTGCTTTTGCCCTGATTCTTGGCTATGTTGAATCTTTGATTCCGTTTTCATTTGGTGTGCCCGGGGCAAAACTTGGACTTGCAAATCTTGCGGTTGTTTTATGCCTGTTTTGTATCGGTGAAAAAGAGGCTTTTGTTATATCAATTTGCCGTATTTTGATTTCTTCCTTTTTGTTTGGAAATTTGTACGGTTTGTTGTATTCCCTTTCAGGGGGAGTGGTTAGTTTCGGCGTTATGTTTCTGTACTATCGTTTTGGCAAAGGTAAAGTTCTTTTTACAAGTGCATTAGGAGCTGTTTCGCATAATCTGGCACAAATGCTTGTAGCGTCCTTTGTCGTAAAAACATTTGTGATTCTGTATTACCTGCCGCTTTTGGTTCTGTTTGGCATGGTTACAGGTTTATTGAATGGTATGATTGTTACACTTATCATGCCTGCATTTACTAAAATGAAATGGATTGGTGATTGAAATATGTATGCATATCTGATTGGACATGTTACCGATTACAATGTTGAAGGAATCGTTGTGGAAGCGAATCAAATTGGCTGGAATGTTAAGGTTTCCGAAGAAACAAAAAATTATTTGCTGACGCAAAAAGGCGAAGTAAAAATATATACATATACATATGTAAAAGAAGATTGTTTGTCTTTGTTTGGTTTTATTTCCAAAGAAGAACTTGAATTGTTTAAAAAGATGATTTCCGTAAGCGGAATTGGTCCTAAAGGGGCGTTGGCAATCTTGTCAGCGTTGCCGTTTGAGGACTTGGTGTTTGCAATTATTTCAGGAGATGCTAAATCAATATCTAAGGCACAGGGAATCGGCGCCAAAACCGCGCAACGGCTTATTCTGGAATTAAAAGATAAGCTTTCGGCAGAATCGGTTTCTGCAATTGCGGCAGAGGCCGGAGATGTTTCTTTCACGGAACAAAGCGCTATAAAAGAAGCGATTGAAGCGTGTGTAGCTTTAGGATATTCTTATCAGGAAGCTGCAAGGGCGCTCAAAGATATTAAGGATGATTCTTTAAGTACGGAAGAATATGTGAAATTAGCCTTAAAAAGATTGTTTTAGATAGAAGATAAGAAAGAGGAATGATGCAGATGTCAAAACGTATCATCGAAACAAATTTGATGGAAGAAGAAGCAGGACTTGAAAAAACACTTCGTCCGCAGACTTTAAATGAATATATTGGACAGGCAAAAGCAAAAGAAAGTTTGAAAATATATATTGAAGCAGCTAAAATGCGTGGAGAAAGTCTGGATCATGTGCTTTTATATGGTCCTCCGGGACTTGGGAAAACAACACTTGCGGGAATTGTAGCCAATGAAATGGGGGTACATATGAAAATCACCAGCGGTCCTGCCATAGAGAAACCGGGGGAAATGGCTGCGATATTGAATAACCTCGGTGAAGGAGATGTTCTTTTTGTAGACGAAATTCATCGTTTAAACCGTCAGGTGGAAGAGGTTTTGTATCCTGCCATGGAGGACTATGCAATTGACATTATGATTGGTAAAGGCTCTGCAGCAAGGTCGATACGTATTGATTTGCCTCATTTTACTTTAATTGGAGCAACAACCAGGGCGGGAATGCTTACGGCACCACTTCGTGACCGATTTGGTGTTATTCATAAGCTTGAATATTATACGGTTGATGAGTTGACGCATATTGTAATGAATTCAGCGCGTAAACTTGATGTTTCCATAGAAAAGGAAGGAGCGCGTGAAATTGCCAGAAGAAGTCGCTCTACCCCCAGAATTGCTAACAGAATGTTAAAGAGGGTAAGAGATTTTGCACAGATTAAATATGATGGTGTTATTACGGATGAAGTAGCTGATGCAGCTTTGGATATGCTTGATGTTGATAAATTCGGTCTTGACCATGTGGACAGAAATGTCTTAATTACCATGATTGAGAAGTTTGGAGGAGGTCCTGTCGGACTTGATACTCTTGCAGTTGCCATAGGTGAGGATGCCGGAACGCTGGAAGATGTATACGAGCCTTATCTTTTAATGAACGGATTAATTATGCGTACACCGCGTGGACGCGTTGTGACTGAAACTGCCTATAAACATTTGGGACTTGAAATACCTTCATAAATTGTATATAATTTTCTTAAATTCAGTGAAAATTTATGAATTTTGAAGATGGTATGGGCATTTGCATAATATGTAAAGGGGAAGGAAGTAGAAATATGTCTGCAAAAACGGATACAGAAGTTATTATTGATGGTAAAGTATTTACAATCTCCGGTTACGAAAGTGAAGAATATCTTCAGAAGGTTGCTTCTTATATTAACAATAAATATGCAGAATATAAGAAGGTTGATTCATTTCGCAGACTTCCTGTGGACTATCAGAATATTCTTCTGCAGATTAACAGCGCGGATGATTATTTTAAAGCTAAGAACCAGGTTTCTTTACTTGAAGATGAATTAAAGAAAAGTGAAGACGATTTGTGTGCAATTAAGCATGAATTGATTGCAACGCAGATTAAGCTTGATACACTTGAAAAAAATTATCAGGCAGCTAAGAAAGAGGCGGATGATTTATATGCCAAATCGATTCGTCTTGAAACGGAATTAAAAGAACGCGATAAGAAATAACAGATGCGACTGGCCGTTTGGTCAGTCGTTTTGCAAATGTGGGAATAAATTATGAAAAGTAAAGTTGAGTTACTTGCACCGGCCGGTTCGCCGGATGCATTTTATGGAGCAATCAGCGCAGGGGCTGATGCGGTTTATCTTGCCGGGAATCGTTTTGGTGCAAGAGCTTATGCAGATAATTTCACAGAGGAACAATTAATCGATGCGATTCAATATGCACATTTGTTTCGTGTAAAAGTATATATGACAGTGAATACGCTGTTTAAAAATAAAGAAATGCAGCAGCTTGCCGATTTTTTGGAACCATATTATCTGGCTGGTTTGGATGGTGTTATTGTTCAGGATTTTGGAGTGTTATCTTATATAAAGAAGCATTTTCCGGGTTTGGAGCTTCATGTTTCTACGCAGATGACAATTACTTCCGCTGAAGGTGCATCATTTTTGAAAGATTTGGGAGTCCAAAGAGTTGTTCCGGCAAGAGAACTTTCTTTAGAAGAACTTAAAACAATCTGTGCACAAGGTATTGAGGTCGAAAGCTTTATTCACGGGTCGATGTGCTATTGTTATTCCGGTCAATGCCTTTTTAGCAGTATCATCGGTGGAAGAAGCGGTAACCGAGGACGTTGTGCGCAACCTTGTCGCCTTCCATATCGTTATGAAAATGGTCAGGAAACATATTTCTTTAGCTTGAAAGATATGTGTACGCTTCAATTACTTCCTAAGATTCTTGAAAGCGGAATTACTTCTTTAAAAATCGAAGGAAGAATGAAAAATCCTGCTTATGCGGCCGGGGTTACTGCAATTTATCGAAAGTATATTGAACGATATGAAAAAGATCCGGCTTTGTATTGTGTGGATAAGGATGATTTAGAGAAGATAAAGCATCTATATATCCGTTCGGAATTACAGGAGGGTTATTATACAAAACAACACGGGAAAGATATGATTACGTTGAAGTCCCCTGCATATTCAAAGACAGATGATGTTTTGATGAATGATATCATACAGAAATATGTTCAAACACCGAAACGTATTCTGACGAATGCATTTGTACGTTTACATGTGGGTGAACCTGTTTTGGTTCGTATCGATACAATTCTGGGAGAAGAGAAACTTTCAGTATCGTATGAGGGGGAAATTGTACAGGAGGCAAGGAATGCTCCGTTGACGAAAGAAGATGTTATCAAACGTTTTTCAAAAACCGGTGATTCCGTTTTTGAAATTCATATATCGGATGCGGATCTTGGGGCAAATGTATTTTTACCCGTAAAAACAATGAATGAAGCCAGAAGAGAGGCTTTAAAGCTTTTGGAACAGGCATTCTGCGAGAAACAAAAAGAATCATTCCGGTTAAGACGTCCTTTGAAACATAAAGAGGAGACAGACTTTCTGCCTAATGAGAAGGCATCTGCGAAGGGGTCTTTTTATGATAAGTTAAAAGTTTTTGTTTTAAATGAAAAACAATTAAAGACAGTTACTGCGAATCAGAATATTCAAAATGTTGTTTTGCCGCTTTCGCTTGCAAAACAGGAAGCGGTGTTATCTTTTTTGGCTGAATGCAAATGCAATTTCTATCTAACATTACCTGCTGTGTGCCGTGAAGCAATGTGGGATTCGATTTCTAAAAACATTGGGTTGGTTAATGGTAAAGTTAACATAAAAGGATATTATGTTAATCAATTTGACTCGCTTTCTTATATGAAAAAAAATGGAATTTCAGGTGAAATTTGCGGTGATATACATTTGTATTGCATGAATGCCTATGCTGCTACAGAAATTTGCAGTTATACAGACAGCTATACGCTTTCGGTTGAATTAAATGCTGAGGAAATGAAACATATGCCGATGGCGTTGGCAGAGATTATGATTTATGGAAGATATCCGTTGATGAATACTGCAAATTGTGTGTTTTTAACACACGGAAAGTGTCAAAAAAAGAATGGGGAAGCTTTTACGCTTATTAAAGACCGTAAAGGATCTATGTTACCTGTAATAGGAAACTGCACTGAGTCTATTTGTTATAATACGGTTTATAACAGTGTACCGACCTCTTTACATCGTAATGCTTCCGTGATTTCTTCTTTGGAACCGCATGCTTTGCAGATACGGTTTGTGGATGAAAATCCGAAACAGATTAACGAAGTTCTTTCACTTTTTGATGCTTCTTTTGCGAAAAATCATTGCCCGTCTGAATCATTTGCATATACAAACGGTCATTATAAAAGAAGAGTAGAATAAAGGAGACTGTTGAAATGGGTAGTTTTATAGCTGAGACTTCAAGCTATTCCATGGTGGCGATTTTTGCTGCATTTCTTTTTGTTAATATTGTGGTTTTTTTCTATAAAAAGCCGGAGAAACATACAAAAACATATTTTTTGCAAACACTTTTGGTTGTTATGTTTCATGCAATCGGTTATATAACGTTGTATGTTCGCTCGGATGATGTGAGGTATTTTCTCTTTTTTGCCTTTCAGGAGATTATGCTGTTTGCTTTAGCGATGATATACAGAACTATTTATCGACATATGAGTCATTTACTTCTGAACAATATGTTGATGTTATTGTTTATCGGGTTTGTTATCCTGGGGCGTCTGGCATTTGAAAATGCCATTCGTCAGTTCATAATTACATTAGTTGCTTTTGCGATTTCCATTATGATACCCTGGTTTATTTTAAAATTCGGCAAATTGAAGAAATTGACATATTTCTATGCCGGAATTGGTATTTTTCTCCTTGGTGCGGTTTGGCTTACCGGAGCAGTTACAAATGGTTCCAGACTTGCATTCAAATTGTTCGGAATGTCATTTCAACCTTCTGAGTTTATTAAAATAAGCCTTGTATTTTTTAATGCGGCAATTTTATCTGATCGAAAAAATAAATACCGTTATTGGATTTCTGCGTTGTTTACAGCGGTTCATGTAATGCTTCTGGTTCTTTCCAGAGATTTGGGAAGTGCATGTATTTATCTTGGAACTTATGTGTTTATGCTTTTCCTTGCCAATAAAAATGTGCTTACGCTTCTTTGCAGTATGGTTAGCGGCGCCGGAGCAGCAGTTTTGGCTTACAAATTGTTTTCACATGTGAGAATTAGAGTGCAGACATGGCTTGATCCTTGGGGGGATATGGACAATAAGAGTTATCAGTTGAGTCAGTCATTGTTTGCAATTGGTACGGGCGGATATTTCGGAATGGGAATTATGCGTGGTAATCCTTTTTCTATTCCTGTTGTTCATGAAGACTTTGTGTTCAGTGCCATTGCAGAAGAACTGGGTGTTATTTTTAGCATATTATTGATTTTTATATATTTATTCATTGTTTTGCATGTGCTTCGGATGTCATTTCGTGTGAAAGATGAATTTCACGGATTGATTCTGGCAGGCCTTGCTATTACCCTGGGGATTCAGGTATTTTTAACCATCGGAGGCGGAAGCAGACTTGTTCCGCTTACCGGAGTTACATTACCCTTGATCAGCATGGGCGGAAGTTCTTTGACGGCAACAATTCTGATGTTTTCGGTTTTGCATGGTATTTATATCAAGGAATTTACCGATTATGATGAGGAAGAGTTATTGGAGGCATTGGAAGAAGCAGAGGAAGACTATGACGACGAGAATGCTTTCGAAACAAATGAACTTACCGTTTCAGCGGTTCAAAGTTCTGATTTCGTTGATTCTGAGAATATTTATATTGAAACGAAAGTGATTTCGCGTAAAAAAAATAAGACGGTTAGTAATGAAGGTTTGAAAGATGAATTTACCGGTGCATCTCAGAAAGAAAATACTTTTATATCTGATGTCAAAAAAACAGAAGAAGTCATTGAGATAAAAACAGAACAAAAAAATAATATCAAAAAGTTCTCTGAGGAAGAGCTTGATTGGGAAAAGGATGAGTATCAGGGGAATGCTAGAAAAGATTGGTAAAAGTATTCGTTTCATTTTAAAAAAAGAGAATAAAGAAATCAGGAAAAAGACTTCGGCTTATATTCTGACTGTGTTTGTTTTTTTTATAATGTTTGCTTCTCTTGCCGGAAATTTGATTTATTTTCTTGAAACGCAAAGTTATGATGCAATCGGAAGTGAATTTAACAAGCGTCAGGAACTTTTGGAAGAAAGAAATATTCGAGGAGATATCATTACCCGTAATGGAGATATTCTTGCATACAGCGAGCAGGGAGAGGGTGATGAAGAAGAAAGAATATATCCCTATGGTCCCTTGTTTTCGCATGTCGTCGGTTTTTCGACAAATGGTAAAATGGGTATTGAAAAGTATGCAAATATGAATTTGATTCAGTCAAATGATTCAGTGGATAAAAGGGTTTCTAATAATATCAAACAGGAAAAAAATAAAGGTGATACGGTTGTATCAACATTGAATTACAGATTGCAGGAAGTTGCGTTTAAATCACTTGGTGCATATAAAGGAGCAGTGATTGTTACTGATGTGAAATCCGGTGCAATATTGGCAATGGTATCAAAGCCTGATTTTGACCCGAATCTGATAGAAAAAGAATGGGAAAAACTATTGCTGGACGAAGAATCTTCCGTGCTCGTGAACCGTGTGACACAGGGAATGTATCCTCCCGGGTCAACATTTAAAATTATCGACGCGCTGGCTTATTATCAACAATTTCCGGAAGAAGTCGAACAATATCGATATCAGTGTAACGGCAGATTTATGTATGAAGACAGAAAAATTACCTGTTATCATGGTACACAACATGGTATGGTTGATATCAGAAGTTCATTTGCCAAGTCTTGTAATTCATCTTTTGCAAATATTGGTCTTATGCTGGATCGGAAGCAATTTGCCAAAACTTTGGAAGACTTGCTTTTTGGAAAAGAACTTCCCGGCGATATGGTTCATAATCAAAGTGAAATATTTTTGGATGAAAACAGTGATGACACAACTGTTGTACAGGCTTCAATCGGTCAGGGGAAAAGTTCCATGTCACCGTATCATTTGAATCTGATTACCTCTGCGATTGCAAATGACGGAGTTTTGATGAAGCCGTTCCTTATTCATGAAATCAGAAATTCGAGCGGAAAAACCGTTAAAAAATACGAACCTGAAAAAGAACTGCAATTATTGACATCGAAAGAAGCTTTATTTTTACAAGATTTGATGACGGAGGTTGTAGAAAACGGAACAGGACATCGTTTACAGGAAGCTTCCTATACATCAGCCGGAAAGACCGGCTCTGCTGAATTCGGAACGAATCCTGCAGACAGTCACGCGTGGTTTACGGGTTTTGCACCTGCAGATGATCCGAAAGTAGCGGTTACTATTATCATTGAAGGGGCTGGTACCGGCGGAGATTATGCTGTTCCCGTTGCAAAACGCTTATTTGATGTATATTTTGAACAATTTCCACAAAATTAGCAAAATTTTCGTTATTTTTCTTTCAATTTACACAAAACTGTAGTATAATATAAGAAATTTAATGAAAATATGAAGAACATAAGGTCTTTTTTGACAAAACGTTCTGGTTTTGAGGAGGTAAAGCGTATGATACAACAACTTTTTGGTGATTACTTGGTGAAAACGGGCAAGTTAAGTGAATCTCAACTTCAGACTGTTTTTGAATGTCAGAAAAAAGTCCGTGTGAAACTTGGCTTAATTGCTGTTGCAGAAAAGCTAATGACACCCCAGCAATCGGATGAATTAAATCGTTTGCAGGCTGTTGTCGATAAGCGTTTTGGTGATCTTGCAATCGAAAAAGGTTATTTGACAGAAGCGCAGGTTTCTAAATTACTTAGTTTGCAAGGTAATGCTTACCTTACCTTTATTCAGGCAATTACAGATAATGGTTTCTTAAAGCTTGATGAAATTGAAGCATCTCTTGCTGATTTTCAGAAAGAAAATGCATTTACTGCAGGAGATATGGAAGCAATTAAAGCGGATGATATCGATAAAACAATTGCCTTATTCTTACCTTCAGATGTTGAACCTTTACAGGTTGAATTAATGCAGACTGCAATCAGAACATTTATCCGTCTGATTGATTCAGACATTTTCGTGGAAAAGGCATTTTGGAAATCAACATTTTCGATGGGATCTTACGCAATTCAGCATTTGCGCGGAGAACGTCCTGCTTCGTTGCTTTTTGCGGGGCAAGCAGATTCGTTACTTACAATTGCTGAGCCTTTTGCCGGTGAAGAGTTTGAAACGGTTGATATGGATGCTTTGGATGCCGTCGGCGAATTTACAAACTGTGTAAATGGTATGTTTTGTGCAAAGAATTCAGCAAAATGTGAATTGGATATGTTACCCCCTTCATTCAGGGATGGTGATTACATAGCGAAAGCAAACAGAATGTGTATTTTACCGATACACGTTGGGCAGTCTGTTGTTTATATGATTACTGCATTTGATGAAACAATTGTGATTTAAGGAGGACTGGGAACTATGTCAAA
The DNA here is from genome assembly GCA_015056945.1 of Lachnospiraceae bacterium. Lineage (GTDB taxonomy): Bacteria > Bacillota > Clostridia > Lachnospirales > Lachnospiraceae > UBA3766. Next base: position 12,832 of record SVFH01000036.1, read on the forward strand.
GGTATTAATTGTGGATGACTCAAGAACATCCCGCAAGATTTTAAAAGGAATTTTAGAAGGTGCCGGACATGAAGTTGTCGGTGAAGCAGTTGATGGTCAGGATGGTGTAGAAAAGTATAAAGAACTTTCTCCGGAAGTTGTTACACTTGATATTACCATGCCGGTGCTTGACGGATTGGGAAGCTTGGCAGAGATTAAAAAGGCTGATCCGAATGCACGTGTAATTATGGTTACTGCAGCCGGACAGCAGACTAAAATGGTAGAAGCAATCAAGCTTGGTGCTGCTGAGTTTATTACAAAGCCTTTTGAACCGGATTTGATTCTTGCAATGATTGAAAAAGTAATGAAATAGTATAAAAAGAGTCTGATTCATAAATCAGACTCTTTTTCTCGCTTTTTCCTTGCATAATATGCAAAAATAATATATACTTCAATTAGTTTTTGATGTCGCACCAACAGGAGGTTTTGCAATGATTGAAGCAACGAGCTGTGGCGGTGTGGTGATATTCCGTGGTAAAATTCTTCTTTTATATAAGAATTATAAGAATCGCTATGAAGGCTGGGTTTTACCGAAGGGAACTGTTGAAGAAGGCGAAGAGTATAAGGAGACTGCGGTACGTGAAGTACTGGAAGAAACCGGAGCGAAAGCCTCCATTATCAAATATGTAGGTAAAAGTGAGTATACCTTTAATACACCTGATGATGTAGTGGATAAGGATGTACACTGGTATCTGATGATGGCGGACAGCTATTACAGTAAACCACAACGTGAGGAATATTTCATGGATTCCGGATACTACAAATTTCATGAAGCATATCATTTGCTGAAATTTGCGAATGAAAAAGAAATTCTTGAACGCGCATATGATGAATATCTTGCGTTAAAGAAAGAGAACTTATGGGGCTGTAAGAAATATTATTGATTACAAGCCCTAGTTGATAAAAGAGGAAAGGGACCGACAGGAAACTTTCCTTTTTATCTATCAAATTACGGGAGGTAACTATGTTCTGCAGAGAATTATATATGGATGAATATTGTGCAAAGCATTTTCGTTCTATTAAGAAAAAAATGAAAAACAGAACGGTTCAGCCCGGCATTTATGTTATTGTTTTGTCTAAAGAAAACGGAAGACTTGAATATATGCATAATGCTTTTTTGTGTCAGAAGTATTATGAGGCCAATCCTCCGTTTGTTCTTGGATTGGCTCATTCTAAAGATGTGATGCTTGAAATGATTCAGGAGATTGTTGAAGAAGTGTATACTGTTCGCGGCGATTATGATATTCGCGCATATTTTAAAGAGAAAATGGAAAAAATTTCTTATAAAAAACTTAAAATGTATCGTTTTACAATAGTCGGCAAAGAGAAAAAGGAGTCATAGAAGTGATATTTTTAACTATTTTGAAGTGGATTGGAATTGTGCTTCTTGCTTTTGTCGCATTGATTGTTTTGCTTTTTATGCTTTTTTTGTTTTTTCCTTTTGTTTACAGATTCAGTGCAGAAAAAAAAGAAGCTTTTAAAGCGAAAGTGAGTCTTTCATTTTTGTTCCGATTCCTATATGTCAGTATTAAATATGAAAATAATGAGCCGCTCTTAGTTGCCAGAGTTATCGGGATTCCTGTCTATAAAACCAATTTTGATTTTTTGATTGATGCGTTGAAAGACTCTCAGAATAATTCTGGTGAAACAAAAGACAGCACGGATATCGATGGTGTTTTGGATACTGATGAAAACACGGATGAAATTGATGTTACAGATAATGCAACCGAGGAAAGATTGGAAGAACTTTCAGAGGAAGAAATTGATGATGAAATTAAAGCTGTAATGGAGGAAGAGGAAACTCTTACATTCAAACAGAAAGTACAACAAATTTTTGAGAAAATTAAACTATTTATTTCAAATTGTAAAAAGAAGTGTTATAATGTTTACGATAGAATTTTGCTGTATAGAAAGAAAGCGGAATATATCCTAAAAAATATTAAATATTACTATAAGGTTTTGAATCATCCGGCGGTGAAGCCGGCATGGAATTTTTTATTAAAACATTTAAAGAAAATGTGGCGTAATGCGAGACCGCGAAGAATCAGAGTGAATGTTTGGTATGGTGCTTCAGATCCGGCACAAACAGCTAAGGTTTATGGTTATTATTGTATGATTTATCCGTTTTACGGTAAATCAATCCGATTTGAGCCGGATATGGAAAATGAGGTCTTTCTCATCGATGGGAAACTACGAGGAAGATTTCAGATATATCGTTTTATGCTGAGTGGTTTGGCGCTGGTTTTAAACAGAAATTGTCGAAAAGTAGTTAAGTTATTAATGCGGGAGGGAAAGAAACGTGGCAGAAAATAATTTTAATGGTGTTGTTGATTCTTTAATGAAGGGTATGGACGGTTTTTTGTCTTCTAAGACAGTTGTCGGTGAAGCAACAACTGTTGGTGATACAATTATTATTCCGTTGATAGATGTTTCTTTCGGCGTTGGAGCGGGAGCCGGAAATGGGGAGAAGAGAAACGGCGGAGCAGGAGCGATGAATGGTAAAATGTCTCCAAGTGCTGTTTTGGTTGTTCATAACGGTCAGACAAAGCTTGTAAATATTAAAAATCAAGATAGTGTAACAAAGATTCTTGATATGATACCTGATTTGGTGGACAAGTTTAATATGAGAGGCAAAAAAGATCTGATTAAGGATGATCAAGCGAAGGATATTGCTTTTTCAGGTGAGATTGAGAAGAAGGATTAATGTTCAATTACTAATACATCGGAGAACTGTGTATGGATAATTTTATCAGCATATTGAGGGATGCTTCTTCACCGCAGGAACTCGAAGCGTATAAGGTTCAATTGTTTAAAGAAAATGTACGTATCAAAACAGACAGAACTGAGTTGGAAGAAATGCAGGAACAAATTGCCAATCGTGAAAAAAAACTGGCTGAAGTACGTGAAGATATTGAACGACAAAGAAATTCTTTGAACGAAGAAGCCAAACAAATAAAAAAAGAACTTCACCGGGAACGAAAACGTCTTGAGGAAGATACTTTATTTTTTGAAAAAAAGCAAATGGTTTTGGACAGAGCCTTCCGTCAATTAGATGAGGACAGACGCCGCCTCGAACATGATAAATTGCAATTTATGAGATATAAAGAAGAGGTGCGGACACAAATTCCAAAGACAAGGCAATTTGAGTTTCATCAGGGAACTTTTTTCAGAGGTGTTACTAATCAGTTAGAGCTTAAGAAACGCTACAAAGACCTGATTAAAATTTTTCATCCGGATAATGTAAGCGGAGATAAAGATACACTTCAATTGATTAATAAGGAATATGAACAAATCAAAAATGAGTTAGGAATTAGCAGACAGACATGGTGAGAGAAGCCGGTCTGTCTGTTTTTTGTCATTGGGATTTCAGGCCTATGATACAATTTGAATTTATGAGATTAGTGAAAAACAAAAAACCGTCGAATAACGACGGTTTAAAGTTCTTAAATTTGAAAGGATTAAGCTCTTTCTACTCTGCCGGACTTTAAGCAGTTTGTACATACATGTAAAGTCTTAGTAGCACCATTTACTTTGCATTTAACCCTTCTGATATTGGAATTCCAAATATGATTGGAACGTCTATGAGAGTGGCTCACATTATTACCGAAATGTACGCCCTTATCACAAATTGCACACTTTGCCATGATTGCACCTCCTCAGTGTAAATTGAGTCAAATTAAACTCGCAACATTGATATATTAACAAAAAGTCACAAAGAATGCAAGAAAAATTTTAAAAATATTACTAAAATCATTTTTCTGTTTCCTTTTTGCTTGAAATAGGTTATAATACATAATGATTCACTATGAAAAGGAGGCTTTATATGAAAGGTTCAATGGATACACATATGGGAAGTATTCTTGTAGACAGCGCAGTAATTGCGAATTATGCAGGAAGCGTTGCATTGGAATGTGTTGGTGTTGTTGGAATGGCAGCATTTAATGTAAGAGATGGTTTTGTTGGCTTGTTGAAAAAAGAAAGCATGTCTAAGGGAATCACTGTTTCAATGGATAATAATAAAATGACACTGAATCTCCATATTATTGTTGCATACGGATGCAGTATCATGGCTGTTGCGAATAATGTTATGAGTGAAGTTAAATATAAAGTTGAGCAGTTTACCGGCCTTGACGTGGAAAGAGTGAATGTGTTTGTAGAAGGCGTTAAGGTTGTAGAATAAGGAGGACATGAAAGTGGCAGTAAATGTAATTAATGCCGAAACACTTGCTAAAATGTTTCTTGCAGGTGCAAAAAACTTAGAGAGTAAGAAAGAATATATAAATGAGTTGAATGTTTTTCCGGTACCAGATGGTGACACGGGAACTAACATGACACTAACGATCATGGCTGCAGCGAAAGAATTATCATCTTTGGATGATAAAAACATGAAAGCTGTTTGCAAAACAATTTCGTCCGGTTCATTACGCGGGGCACGCGGTAATTCCGGTGTTATTTTAAGCCAGTTAATCAGAGGATTTACTAAAGTTGCTTCCGAAGCGGATGAGTTAGATGTTTCTTTGCTTGCAACTGCAATTGAAAGTTCTGTTGAAACTGCCTATAAGGCTGTGATGAAACCGAAGGAAGGTACAATCCTTACGGTTGCTGCAGGAGCAGGAAAAAAGGCAAGAGAACTTGCAGATGCCGGTGTTTGTGATATTGACGCTTTTATGAAGGAAGTAATTGAGCATGCGGATTATGTTCTTAGTACTACTCCTGATTTGTTACCGGTATTGAAACAGGCCGGTGTTGTCGATTCCGGCGGACAGGGTCTGATGGAAGTGCTTAAAGGAGCTTATGATGCATTTACCGGTAAAGTGACAGATTTTTCTTTGAAGTCTTCAGGTGGTTCGGCGAAAAAAACATCTGCAGCAGGAATGGAAAATCTTTCAACATCTGATATTAAATTTGGCTATTGTACAGAGTTTATTATTCTGTTGAGCAAAACTTTTAATATTAAGCATGAGTTAGATTTCAAAGAATACTTAGAGTCTATCGGTGATTCCATTGTAGTGGTTGCAGATGATGAAATTGTTAAAGTACATGTGCACACCAATGATCCCGGTCTTGCGATTCAGAGAGCATTAAAGTATGGTCAGCTTTCTAATTTAAAGATTGATAACATGCGTCTTGAACATAACGAGATGGTAATCAAATCCGAAGAGGAAGTGCAAGATGCTCCGAAGACAGATGAACCGCGCAAAGAATACGGCTTTATTGCAGTGTCAGTCGGTGAAGGTATAAATGATATTTTTAAGAGTCTTGGTGTAGATTATATTATTCAGGGCGGTCAGACAATGAATCCAAGTACGGAAGATATGTTAAATGCAATTGATCATGTGAATGCAGATAATATTTTTATTCTTCCGAATAATAAGAATATTGTTATGGCTGCAAATCAGGCAAGAGACTTAACAACTGATAAGAAGATTATTGTAATTCCTACAAAGACAATTCCGCAGGGAATTACAGCTGTGATTAATTTCATGGCTGATATCGCACCTGATGAGAACGAAGAGCAAATGGGTTCTGAAGTAGGCAATGTTAAGACCGGTCAGGTTACGTATGCTGTTCGCGATACGGAAATTGACAATAAGAAGATTGCTCAGGGTGATTATATGGGAATCGGTGATAAGGGAATTCTTTCAGTTGGTAAAGAAATGAAAGAAGTTACTCTTGAGATGATTGCTGAAATGGTTGATGACGAGAATGATGAATTAATCAGCATTTATTACGGTGAAGATATTTCCGAAGATGAAGCTTCTGCACTTTCAGAAGAAATTGAAACTAAATATCCAGATTTAGATGTAGAACTTCAATATGGTGGTCAGCCGATTTACTATTATATTATTTCTGTTGAGTGATTAAAATGTAATATTTGATTAATGAAAGAGCGGTTCTTTATGTACCGCTCTTTTAAAAAAGAATGTTGATTTCTAATCGGAGAAAACTCATGTTATATTTTGCAAATAAAAAGAAATTCTTTTATACGATTATTGCTTTGTTTTTTTGCATGTTATTAACGGCTGCATGTAAGTCGGAAACCGGGGATGTGTTAAGTGACATATATATTGTTGATGATAGGCATATGAATTGTTCTTTTGATGGTATTAGGCATGAGTTGATTCTTGATTTGCCTGAAGAGACGAAGGGAGTGCCATTGATTCTTATGCTCCATGGGTACGGAAACAATGCTGAAAGTTTTCGTGAGATGGTTCATATTGAAGAAGAAGCACTTAAATGCGGCTATGCGGTTGTTTATGTGACAGGTGCTTGTGAAACAAATGATGCGACCTCTTCTTTGGGATGGAATTCAGGAATCGGAAATGGCTTGAATCGTGATGTCGAATTCCTTTGTGCAGTTGTTTCCTATATGGAAGAGGTATATGGATTTGATTCTGATTCTACATATGCAGTGGGGTTTAGTAACGGAGCATTCATGACGCATCGTCTTGCGATGGAAGGTAGTGATACATTCGAAGCGTTCGTAAGTGTCGCCGGGAAAATGCCGCAGGCGATTTGGGAACAACGAAATCCGGTAAATGATATTTCATTTTTTCAGATTACCGGTTCTAAGGATGATGTAATTCCGAAAAATAGCGATGATACTGCAAAATACGCGAAAGATCCGGCAATTGAAACGGTAATGACTTATTGGGCTGAGAGTAACGGTTTACATGAAACGAAGGAAATATATGTTGGCGAGAAAGCTTCTTTGACAAAGTATTATTCCTTAAATCAAAGCAATCAGGTTTGGTCCCTCTGGGTGGAGGATGGAAGACACGCATGGCCTGACAAAGATATAAACGGAATAAGTGTAAATTTGTTAATTATGGAATTTTTGGATGAAATAGGATGATTATGTGAAGGAGGAGCAATGTGGATATACATGAATTAAAAAGCATACCACTTGTGAAATTAAAAGGCATTGGTGAAAAAAGTGCGCTCCCCTTTCAAAAGGTTGGTATAGAAACGTTATATGATTTGCTGTATTACTTTCCGCGCAGTTATCAAATTTATCAAACGCCTGTTTTGATTTCAGAGATTTATGAAGGTTATACAGGTACAATTTGTGCAACTGTCTGCAATGATTATTTTCAAAAAGACTTCCGGGGGAAAACGATTACAACGGTTTCTGTCGCTGATGAGACCGGTAAAATCGGATTGACTTTTTTTCATTTGAAATATTTACGCCAGTTACTTAAACCCGGAACACAATTCTGCTTTTATGGAACTGTTTCACGAAGGGGACATCATTTGCATATGGATCAGCCGCAAATTGTGAATCCCAAAGAGTATGATGGGCTTATGAAAACAATGCAGCCTGTTTATTCTCTTTGTAAAGGACTTAGTTCAAATGCCATCAAAAAAGCAGTAAAACAAACCTTTGCGGATTTCGGTGATTTGGCAGAACCTTATTCGGAAGATTTTCTTGTCCGCTATGGGCTTTCTACGCTTAAAACTTCTTTAAAAAGAATGCACTTACCGGAAGAAATGGATGTTTTGCTTGAAGCCAGAAAGCGACTTGTTTTTGATGAGTTTTATCAATTTTTGCTTGCTATTAAAGAATCTAAAGAAGAGAATAATCGTGTAAAAAGTAAGTTTTCCATGTTTGAGAATGCTTATGTTACGAGGTTCGTTGAAAAATTGCCTTTTCGTTTAACGCATGCCCAGCAAAAAGCCTGGAGTGATATTTTAGAAGATATGACGGGTGGATTTGTAATGAACCGACTTGTTCAGGGTGATGTTGGTGCCGGTAAAACGATTATTGCTTTTATGGCAATGTTATTTTGTGTAAGTAACGGCTACCAGTGTTCTTTTATGGCTCCGACGGAAGTTCTGGCAGGACAACATTATGAAAGTCTGAGAAAGTTAATTGAACGGTATGATTTGCCGATGAAACCTGTTCTTTTGACCGGTTCTACACCTGCTGGCGAGAAACGTAGGATTTATGAGCAGATTCAAACGGGTGAGGTTGATACTGTTATTGGTACACATGCTGTATTTCAGGATAAGGTGATTTTTGATAAACTTGCCTTGGTAATTACAGATGAACAACATCGTTTTGGTGTAAGACAACGCGAGAAACTTGAAGAAAAGGGTGATATGGTGCATGTACTTGTTATGAGTGCAACTCCGATTCCGAGAACGTTGGCATCTGTTCTTTATACGGATTTGAGTGTTTCCATAGTGGATGAATTGCCAAAAAACCGTCTTCCGATTAAAAATTGTGTTGTTGGTACGGATAAAAGAGAGGTTGCATACCGTTTTCTGACAACAGAAGTAGATAAGGGGCATCAGGCCTATGTGATTTGTCCGATGGTTGAAGCGTCGGAAGGCGCTGAGAATCTGGAAAATGTAATTGATTATGCTGATAAATTACGTGAAGTTTTACCTCAAAAATACAGAATTGCTATTCTTCACGGACAGATGAAACCGCAGGAGAAGAATAGGATTATGTCGGAATATGCACGAGGGAATATTGATATTCTTGTTTCTACGACAGTGATTGAAGTTGGAATTGATGTGGCGAATGCAACTGTAATTATGATTGAAAATGCCGAACGTTTCGGCCTGGCTCAGTTGCATCAGTTACGAGGACGTGTCGGAAGAGGAGAAAGCCAGTCGTATTGTATCTTTGTTCAAGGTATGAAGGATGCAAGGCATTCAGAACGTCTTGAAGTGCTTGTGAAAAGTAATGACGGTTTTCATATAGCGAATGAAGATTTGCGTTTGCGAGGACCGGGTGATTTGTTCGGTATTCGTCAGAGCGGTCTTATGGAGTTTTCTGTAGGAGATATTTACCGTGATGCAGATATACTTATGTTGGCGAAAGAAGCAGTAGATAATTAATAATAAAGTCCAGCGGTGAGATGTCAAGTGAAATAAAATAAATAATCTTTTTATTTTTGATTTATTTCACGAAAACAAAAAACACCCACCTAAACCCTGTCGACCAAATTTTCAAAAAATGAGCAGGGCGTA
>SVFH01000037.1 GCA_015056945.1 Lachnospiraceae bacterium
TCAGCATGTTTCGAAAGGTTCCCGAACCGCCGCAACAGTAAAATCTGAGTTTTTCATCATCAAATATTTGTCTTATCTGTCTGACAAGTTCTGCCTCTTCACCTGCTTTTCTTGTATTAAAAACATAATAATCAAAATCAGGAATCTGCGATAATTGCAGTCTTAATTCCGTTGCAAAGTTTTTTTTCCCTGCATGCGAATTGATCACAAAAATATGCTTCATCGAAAACCACCCTTGAATTGTGTTTAAATTTGTTTCATTTTATTTTATCATATCGTCTTTTTCTTTTCAATGTTGCCTTTTACTGACTATTTAATTTGTACAAAAAAGTGATTAGACAATTATGCAAATTATCAGATTTATTCTTTTTAATCATAGAATCTGCTGTTAATTGCATAATTTTTAACGACATAGGTATTTACTTTGAAACCAAGAAAAAAACAAAGAATGCACATGGTACATTCTTTGTTCAAAACTTTACTATATAAATTTAAAACATATCATAAAAACATCAAAATTACTCTTCGAACTCAAAACGGACTCCATTAATCACAACTGCTTCAAAATCATCTAAATTCATTAATTTCGGCTTAGGGAATCCACTCTCTTGTATATCATAAAAACGACCACTGTATAACATTACATCCGAATACATATTTTCCGATTTGGCATATGTTGTATTATGTGCTCCGTTCATAAGTGCGACTTTACTTCCGTCTTTCATAATAAAATATGATTTTTTTTCAAGAGAATCCAATTCTTCATCCGGCAACAACCACTTTTCTTCGTAATAACTTCCGTCAACAAATCGTTCGTATACTCCATGGTTCTTAGCATAAATGACAAATGACATTGGAGATAATTCCAAATAAGTCGGCGTGTAATACTCTGAAGCAGAATCCGAAGCGGATAATTTATAAGAACGCTGTTCGACTGTACCTGAAAGATCAATCATGACAGATTCTGTTGTTTCCGTCAAAGGGAAGGTAAACACACCCTGATGTTGCGTATAAGTACGACCTGAATTTTCCAGACTCACAAGAAATACTCTTTCACTTTCCGTTGCCTTATCCTTTTGTTCTATCGTTCCGTAACTAAAATTCACACCGTATTCTATCGTATTTTGCATATATGGCTTAAGGTTAATGCTAAATATATATTTTTCCTCTTGTGCAGCATCATTCTCAAATGAAGAAAGCCATGTTTTTCCGACTTCATCCAAAGCGGTATATTTGACTGTCATATCCGCAACAATTCCATCTGTTAATAATTCTTCTACCGTTACTTTAATATGTTCATCCGATTTTTCAAATACGGCGGTTTCAATAGAATCTTCTAATTCCTCATAAGAAGGATTTGCCCGTAAAATAACGGAACGTATTTCTGATGCAACAGCAGGTGCAGAAACACATACTGCACAAACAGCAACAACTGCTGCAGCTCCCCAAGCTAATTTGCGATAAGAAACTTTTTTAGGGGAATTTGTCTTTTTTTCAGTTATATTCTCCCAAATATCATTTTTAATGTTTTCGTTCGCTTTGATTTGATCGATTACCTTACAATATTCTTCTTTTTTCATAGATATCATCCTTTCTGTCTTTGATTATGTTAATTCCATTTTCAGAATCTTTCTCGCCTCTGCCAAACGGGTTTGAATCGTGGACTGTTTTGTATTAAGAATTTGGGCAATTTCTGCAGTTTTATACCCTTCATAATAATAGAGATATGTCGGTAAAGCATATTTTTCCTCTAAATTCATAACACTAAGATACAATTCTTTGTTCCGTTCATATTCAGCATACTTTTCTGACCTGCCATCACTTTGCTCCATCGTATCCTCATAAGAAACTGATTTTTTCATCCACCATTTTTTTAAATGATTCTTACAAAGATTTGATGCCGTTACAATCAACCACGCTTTTGCTTTTTCATCCGTTTCATAGCGGAAAGGATGCCGAAGCATCCGGCAAAAAGTTTCCTGCGTCATATCCTGCGCATCTGCATGATTTTTCATATACAAAAAGCAGATTTTATATATCGTATCAAAATATAATTGATAGATACGTTCCGGTTCAAACTTTTCCATCAGCTCCTCCTTTTTTTATAAGCGCTTATACTAATAAAACAATCAAACGGCTCAAACTATCCTAATAAAATAAAAATTTTTGTAAATTCCTTACAACAATGTAACTATCCAATTCCTTCTTGCTCTGATATAATATAAATAATATATATATAAACACAATAGCGGAATGTAAGTTCCGCGATATGCGAATAGTATACCCTACCTCTGATTGGAGCAACATCATGGATAAGAAAAAGAAATTAGTATTACGCATAATGGTATATTCTGTTATTGCGATTTTTTTGGTAATTGCATGCGATATGCGATTAAAGGTCGTTACATATCAAATTGAAACAACTAAAACAAACACAAATATAAGGCTTGTACTTTTAACGGATTTGCACAGTGAACGTTACGGTCAAAATCAGTCAAAGCTTCTTGAAGAAATTGAAAAAGCAAATCCCGATATCATTTTACTTGGCGGAGATTTATTTGACGACAAAAGAAAATATACAAATGCAGAAATATTGTTGCAGAATTTATCTTCACACTACGTTTGTTTCTATGTACCCGGAAACCATGAATATTGGAGTAACGACATTGACACCATGCTCTCCATTGTTAACTCATATGATATTCCGATACTTAACGGTTCTAACCGGATTGTAATCTGCAATGGTCAGGCAATAAACATATGCGGTCTGGATGATCCGGATTCGATTAGTTATGTTTCTGATTCTGTTCCGATATTAACACAGTTAAATAATCTGGAAGATACCACATCTGAGGATATTTTCAGTGTACTTTTATCTCACAGGCCGGAACTTGCCGAACAATATCAGCGTTTCAACTTTGATTTGGTATTGAGCGGTCATGCACATGGAGGACAATGGCGTATTCCGGGCATTATCAATGGTTTATATGCGCCAAATCAGGGATTATTCCCCAAATATGCCGGCGGAAGATACGATTTTGAAGATCAGACATTAATTGTAAGTCGAGGATTATCCAGAGTTACAACAGCAGTTCCTCGTATTTTCAACCGACCGGAATTAATCATCATTGAAATCACACCAATATCCAACCAATAGAAATAAAACCGTTCAGACCGGTATCATTTATATAAAATTCTCAAACAATAATAGGTCTTGCCGAACCACTGTGCAGGTATGCACCCTGCATGGCGGTCACGACAAGACCTACTTTCATTTTATTCTTCTATCAATTTATTAAAATAAGAAATCATGTCACTATTCGCTTCAGTACCAAACTCGTTTCTCATATCAACATGAAAAACATGTCCGGTCTGCTCTGTTCCGTATATCTTATATTCACAACAAACCCCTTTTGAGGAAAGCACTTCTGCCATCAGCTGACACTCATTCAGGAGGAAATCGCCATACGAACTGAACAAAAATGACGGCGGAAATTTATCTGTCAGTGCTTCAAACACATCTAATTTCTCACCAAATACAGATGGATTCACGGTCAGATAATCCTTGAGAACTCCTTTCAATCCTTCCGTCTCTATCCGCTTTTTTAAATCATAGGAACCGCAACACAAACCCAGTCCTATAATTTTTACAGCAGGATGCGTAACCTGCATAATACTTTCATAATCGCGATTAGAATAAATCGCACCATATTGTAATGCAATCTGCGCACCGGCAGAATCGCCGACAAGAAAAACCTTGTTTAAATCGAAAGAATACTGTTCGGAATTCTTCACCAACCAGTTCAATACGGATACCAAGTCCTCAATTGGTGCAGGAAACCGGTATTCGGGTGCAAGTCTGTAATTATGATTTATCACAGCATATCCTTTTTGCGCCAGACTAGCTGCATAAAACTGATAAACCTCCTTGCTGCCGTATACATAGCCCCCACCATGTACACTTACAATTACGGGAAGTTTCTTTCTCACCGAATCCACACCGAGATGCTCTTGCGTTTTTGGCATACAAAGATCAAGCAAATGATATTTTTTGTGTTCACCATACGAAAGATTCCTTATATACTCAACATCAGCAGGTATCTTCAAGCCCTTGTCTCTTTTTTTATCTGATTTTGCACACATCTTACGAAAAACATAACTTTCAAAAGACATACTCTTATCCTTTCAGCATTTCACTCCATCATTCGCTCTGCACAGCCTTTTTGTTTTGAATCATCTGCTCATATGTAATCTCATATTTTTGCGCAATATTTCTGGCATACGATTTCAACTCCGGCTCACTTCTTTTAATACGGAATGTATTTACATTATTCACAATCTCCATGACAATGCTAATAATATCACTTTCTCCGGACCACGCATTCATCTCATCAATTGCCTTGGCAAGTTCATGAATATGTGTATTAAATATAGCTGCGGTACCAAGTTCTTTAAGCACACGAAGTAAATCCATGGAAAGATAAAGGCCGTCTGCTGCACTTGTTGTCGAATATGTTTCATTAAATAAAATTAATGTTCTCTCATCCGCTTTGGCTACTAACTCTCTGATTCGCACAGCTTCTTCTCCCAGTCGACCATAATTGATTGTTAAATTTTCATCAACCGGAAAATGTGTCAAAATTTTAGTAAACGGCCGTCCGACACAGGAAGATGCTGTTACAAAAGAACCAATGGAAGCCATAATGGAAATAATTCCAAGAGATTGTTCTATAATCGTTTTACCGCCTCTGTTCGGTCCTGTCAAAATATAAAGATTCTCCTTTCTTGAAAAAGAGAAATCATTTTTAACAATATTCTTCTCATTTGCAAAGAAAAGTCTTACATTATACAAATCTTTCATTAGAAAGCTATCGCTTTGTTCAGTCAACTGCGGCATACATATCTCACACCCGCCGGCAATCAGACGTTTGGCAAATCGAGACATAGCAAGATAAAAAGTAAGCCCTTCATATAACTCCGTCACAAATGATGAATCAAGACGTATATGCTTTGCCATAACTTTCTTAATCTTTGTATAATGCCTTTTCATATGTTTTTCAATCTGCGGCGTCATAGTAACAAGGAGCGGATCTAATACGCGTGTATTTACATTCGGTGCCCCATAGAGTTCGCTGACGAACCGGTATTTACAATGTTACCCATGGATGCGGCAATTTCAGCAATTTTATATTTAGATCGAATCCTGTGCGGAAGAAATTCAACAACAGAAACCTCTTCTATATTTAAGTCAGCTGTAAAATTTACGCCAACCATTGCACTTCTGACATTAGAAAGTTCTTCCAGCATCTTATTGATATCTGTTTTAGACTGTTCAAACCATTCATCACTTACAACTTTATCAAGATGATCAAGAATCTTCAAAAGGCCGTCAGCTTTCACATTATATTTCTTAAGACACTTTACGATATCTTCTGACACATTTACATAAACAGACAATTCTCTTAATTTCTCCAATAAAACATATAGAGAATCTTCCTGATGTAACAAAGCCATTTTCATGGTTTCAAACTCTTTCAAAGCCTTAATCTGATCCAATATTTCAGTTAAATCTTCTGTAAGTCCTTCATTTGCCATCAAATCAGAAAGAATTTGCTGACGAAATGTAACATCTGCCATATCAAGCGGTATCTTTCTAAACACATCCCTGATAATTCTTTTTTCTCCGTCGCCTCTTGCAATATGATCAATAATCTCGTCCAGGGCAAGATCCTTTATTGTTTCCTGATTTAATTCTGATATTTCTTTGAGAGAATTCTCTGCAAAAAGTATATTCATATCATTTACCCTCTTTTATTCCGACATGAGAAACTCACATCATTTCCTGTAAATATTATCCGCAATCTTTGTTTTTTTATATCACAATCTTTTGTTCTGTGTTATAATGTATCAGTAAAGTGACATTCCTTATAGCAGACGGGATTCAACGGACAAAAATCCGAAAGGAGCGAATTATGAAAAAAGACGAACGCATCATCAGCTGGAATGAAATACGAAATTTAGTCCACAAAAACGCCGAAACCGGCTTTTCGCACACTACCTACACAGAAGAATCCATGCGTTTTTTGTATCTGATGAACGGTGATAAAAGAGCCGTTGAAGAGTCCGTACGCCTCATGAATCCGGAATTACAGGGCAAACTCTCTGATGACCCGGTTCGTAATGTCCGATATCTTTTTATCATCAACACGGGACTGGCCACGCGTTATATGATTGAATCCGGCATCCCGCAGGAAACCGTATATTCCACAAGCGATTTATACATCCGCCAGGCAGACAGGGCAACAACTGTCGAGGAACTGGTCGAATTAACTCGTGAATGTTGGTCGGTTTTTGTTGAAACCGTAAAAAAATATAAAAAGGAGAGTCCGCTTTCCAGACCCGTTTTGTACTGTCTGAATTACATAGACTCTCATTATAATGAAAAAATTACACTCACAACCTTAGCCGGCAAAATCGGGCTTAATCCCTGTTATCTCTCCAGCCTGTTCAAGAAAGAAACCGGTAAAAGTATCGGCACTTACCTGACAAATGTACGCATACAGACTGCGACCGCTCTTTTGACCAGAACAGACTATACTTATGCACAGATAGCCTATTCCCTTGCCTTTTGCTCCCAAAGTCATTTTGTCAAAGTCTTTCATAAGCAGACAGGCTATACACCGAAGGAATACCGTACCAAATTCCACAACGCAAACTTTACCTACTTTATTTAACAAAACGATCCACAATTGCTCTGATAGCCGCAGCATTCTGCTCATTTACCACCACAATGTCAGACATCTCTTCGGCTACGTTAATCATAATATATTTCGTTGTCGGAGCGGTTTTTACCTTTTTTAAAATATTGTCAATCTTTTGAGATATTTATCCCCGTCATGATTTGTGCCGAAACAAATCCCGTAATGATACATATCAGATTCAGAATTAAGCTTATTAAAGAGGTCGTAAAACTTTCAAACGGAATAATCATAATTGTTGATGAAACCACTATCCCCGCAATCGCATGATGTGCTACGGAATAATAAGATTTAATCAATCTGTTTGTCCCTTTTGCAAATAAAATGGCCGGAATCGCAGTCCCCAAGTTAATCGGAACCAGAATCCTCAAATCCATGCTGCAGATTCCTTCCACAAAAGGTTCATACAAGCCCAACGGCATCAGCAGTGTGGATGTACTCAATCCGGGAACCACAATACTCAATGCTGTCAGCAAGCCACACACGAAATACCATCCGAAATTCGGAACAATCATAATATTCATGGAGCGGAACCAGATTAAGAAACCAAAGATTCCGATTGCTGCAACTGCCATGGAAACATAAGCCGATTTCCCTCTTCCCTGCTCTCCCGCCTCTTTGTAAAGCGATGGCATCATCCCCGCAACCAATCCGACAAATACACATAGCGACGGAGCAGGATACTTTTCCAACAGAAAGGAAAGCAATTTCGCAACTCCCAAAAATCCAATCACGGCACCAATTCCGATCGGAATTAATCTCGGTACGTGTGTTTTAAAACACTTTATCGGTTCTGCCAATAATTCCATGACTGTCTCATAAATTCCGAACATAACGCAAAGTACGCCTCCCGAAACACCGGGCAGTACACCGGCCACGCCAATCAGCGTCCCTTGTAATATCTTTATCAAAAAGTGCATCATTAAAACCTTACCTTTCCGACATTTCTTATACCAATCCACCGGAGCGGGCATTAAATTCGTTCCGACAGAATTACCTTGCCGTCCGTATCCTCACCATTGGTTTCGCCGAAACGGTAATAACCGCTTACGGCACCGCTTTGTCCCATTCCTCCGGCATAAAGCGCCCGCAGATAATACCGGGGAAATTAGGCATTGCAAGCTGTCTCTCATAATTTATATGCCGCTTCTCCAATAAATATGCATCAAAGTCCTGCCCGGCAAGTAAAGCCAAAACTTCTTCAAGATACAGAAGAAAAATCTTCTCATTCAGTCCGGTATGTACCCATTTCGTATTTATAGCTATACAAATCATTTAGACAATATCGTTACAACGCCTGCAGTTCCGTCCACGCTTATCAAATCTCCTGTATGAATGATTCCTGATGCATTCTGACAACTTACCACTGCAGGTATCCCCAGCTCTCGTGCCACAATTACTGCATGTGACAATGGGGCGCCGATATCTGTTACGATGGCTGACACCTTAGGAAAAAGCTTTACCCAACCGATATTGTCAGCAGGAACAACCAGTATTTCCCCCGCACAAAGAGTATCCGCTTCCTCATAGGATTTTAACACTCTGGCAATTCCCTGCACTTGTCCGCAAGAGCCTGCCACACCTCTAATAACACCATCCGTTTCTTCACCTTGGTTTTCTCCGAAACGGTAATATCCGCTTACCGCGCCGCTTTGTTCCCATTCTTCAAGCACAAAACGCCCGCAGATAATGCTAGGGAAATTTGGCATGTCAAGCTGTTTCTCATACTGACTGCGCCTCTTATCTATCATTGCCTCTTCAATCCGTACTCCGTCAAGCAGAGCCAAAACTTCCTCAAAATACAAAAGGAATATATCCTCTTTGCATCCGCTCAGTTCACCCGCTTTTAGGTAAAACTCCCGAATCACACAAAATACACGTAGTGCATCACTTCGTATTACTTCACGTGAATGTACCGCCTGTGAATACTTCTGCAACAGTCGCATAAGCCATTTCTTTTTCTTCGGATATTGCTCCAAAAATGCACGGATGGCTTCTTTCCTGCGTTTCTCCTGTTTCTCCTTCATCTCATTGGCGTTGATACCTGCCAAGATATAATCGTCAATGACATTCTCCGGGAAAGCCGGATTCTCATACGGATACGGCATGGATAATTCCATCTCGTCAGCATGTCGGTGTCCATATCTGTTCTTATACTCCTCAGAGGTCATCTTCCCCTGAATCACATCCTCTATTGCAAGTAAAGTTCCTATGCTTTCAATATTACCATTTTCAGAAGAATCCGAAAGAAGCCTGTCCGCCTGTTCCACACCGCAGACTTTCACTAATTTTTCTCTTGTGGTAAAAAGTGATTTAACGGATAGTCCCGTCATAATGGCGGACAAAGTTTTACTTAAATAGGCACTGCATTTCACATCCCACAAGGCTTTGAGTTCTTCTGCAGTATTGGTTTGACGGATTTCTTCAACCAATCCGATGCCGATTTCGGAAATCCTGTGTTTAAAATCCTTTCCAAAATCATACTTTCCGGAGCCTTGAAAGACTGCTCCTTTGATAAGATTTATGATTTTTGTATAAAAGCTTCTTTTTTCAAACGGATAAATCGGAATCTCTAATCCGTCCGGAATACCGCCGGCAATTTCAGATACAATTTGAAATGCCTTTTCTTTGGTCAAACCGAAAGAAACAAGGAGGGAACATAAACCGCTGATATTCAGATACAATTGTCCGTAAACATTAGAAATTAAAGGAATCCCAATCATCTCCTTAATCATCGCCACTATGCTGTAGGTGGCAGGTGAAACAGGGCGCAGAAAGATTTCTCCCACATTCGTTTTAGACAGCAGCAATTCCTCCTGTAAGGAATCATTGAACACAAAGGATTCCGGACTTGCTTTAAACATTGTCGTGATAGGACGGGCCTGCAAAATATATACACGGTTCTTAAACACTGCCCATTCGATATCTTGCGGACATCCATAGATTCTAACGATTCTTCGTGCAGCCTGATACACTTTCTTCGCAAAGAAAGCACATTCCTTCGAACCAGTATATGCATATTTTACTGTCTGAAACCGCAGTTCTCCATCCATTCCTTCCCCGGAAACAAGCGCTTCACCGATTCCTTTTACATAATTTCCGACCATAACCCCGGTAGAAGCAGTAATTGTATCTGCAGTAAACAAAACGCCTGCATAATCAGGCTTTAGAAACCGCTGGATTACAACCGCAATCTCACCGTATGCAACGTTACGACTCTCTCCGTATACCTTCACCCTTTCATTCCCAGCTGAAGCAACAACTGTCTCAACAGCAGCTTTAATGTCATCCTTATTTACATCCAAAACCGTTTCATATGCACCCGCAAAAGAATCGCTAACACCATCTTCCCCGATTGCGGAGGAACGTACGGCATATGTGTATTTCTTAGGAAGACGTTTGCATAAAACTTCAAGTTCTTTCATTGCATTATCGCAAAGCGTTCCGTTTACAAATGCTTCTGCGGCAATCGCATATCCAAACGGAACCTCAATATGATGTCGAAGTAATATATCAAGCGACATCGCTTTGCCTCCAAAATGTAAATCTGTATTCTGCGGTAATTCAGACAATTTATGAATATACATGATTTGCTCTCACAACCTTTCCCATTCAATCTGTAAGAAACATATTTACGTGTTTCGTAACATACTTTCGCAGTTCGCTTTCCACCAACAAATCAATCCCGCAAGTCTCTTTGAGTTCTTCATACCGAAGAACTGTTAATTCATGAAGCGAAGAAAGTTCATACGCAATCAGCCTGCATTCTGCCTCCGTCTTTCTCCCTTCAAAATGCTCCATAATAAAAGACAAGCTTTTTCTTTCACCGCCGATTCTACGATTCAAAAGAACATATTTGGTAATTGCTTTGGCATAATTGTAGTATTCCAGCATCATTTTCATCGATTCAATATGCACTTCAATCAGCTTCTCTTTCGGCGAACGATTCCCCCTAAGAATCTCCGTAAAGATTGGGTTCGATGCTTGTCCGCCTTCCTGAATTCTCTGAAAAACAGCAAGCAATAATGCCTCTCTTGAACCATAGCAGTAATTAATCATCGCAACATTTACGCCGGCTTCTTTGGCAATGCTTCTTGATGTCACCAATACCGGATCGTCACAACCGGTCATTAATGTCTCTGTTGCATCAAGCAACGCCTTTTTGGTGGCTTCCAGATTCCGTTTATCCATTATTCCCTCCATTATTAAACGTGTTTAATAACTATACTATACTGCTTCCTATTTATGTTGTCAAGAAGGTTTCTTTCTCTCCTGTCTCTTTACACGCGAGCAGGTTGCATAGCAACAATTCGTTTATTGCAAGCCCCACATCCTCGCAGAATATTTTCGCTTCATAGGCGAAGGCTATACGTCAAAAAGCATCCGCTCATACATCTTCAAAGACCTAACGATGTATAACGAATGCTTTCACACTCACTACCTGGTGGCAGTTTCAATCTATTTACGCAGATGCTTTAACAATGGTTCCAAATACCTCCTATCCGTCCAGTCGCAAGACTGCCCGACTGCACTCATTAAAGCTTTCTGCCATGGTTCATATTCATTCGGATTCTGTTTTGCTACTGCCTTTTGGAGCATTGTACAAAGTTTCCTGTCCCAAAAGGTCATTTTCGCTTCATCCCAAGCGCCGCGACAATAAAACAAAGGGACATCTGCCAACGCATCTTTAAAATGAAGTTCCCTACTCTGCTGTATCGCCTTCTCATCGTACGGAGAAGCACCAACCGCAAAGACAGCAATGTTTTTCCCAGCCAATGCAGCATAATGTTTCTTCAAAAAGCCAAAACCTGCTATGCCGGAAGCATACACACCGCCTCCTAAAAGAATGACATCATACTTCATTAGTTCCGATACCTTTGCCCGCTTGGTTTCAATACAGTCAAAACCTGTTTCTTCCACCAACCACTGCGCATATTTCGCCGTCGAGCCGTATTTAGATTGGTATAAAATAATACCTCTACTCATACTTATGAACCTCCTTTAAATTATTCTCAATATGAAGAATCGTCTGAATCGTCGTCTGCAATTGCTCTTCTGTTATTCCATCGAATAATTTAGTCATAACCTGCATAGCCAATCCATCATTCTTCGCACAGAACTCTCTGCAATAAGATGTCAGAATAATCCGCTGTTTTCTTTTATCTGTCTCATCAGGCATAATAGAAACAATACCTTTCTTCTCTAATTTCAGAAGAATCTGTTTCACATTCTGATGCGAACTTCCCATAATGTCTGCAAGCTCTTTCACCGTCGGACTCTCTTTACACATATTAATGCAGATTACGGCAAAGAATTGCTTCCAACTAATTTCCTTCATTGCACTATCCGCAACCGCCTGAAACCGGTTTTCAAAAGCACTCAGCAAACCAATCAAAAAATATGCTGAAGAAATACCGGAAAAATCAACCAGTTCGCTCCTCATTACTTCCTGAATATCCATAATATCCTCCCTAGGTAATATATTACCTTTTGCAAAAATAGTAACATATTACCTTTTTATTGTCAAGAGTGAATCTTTTTAAATTATTTTGTCTCCCTAAACCCACGAACCCAAAAAGGAAGTGACACACAATCACTTCCTTTCCTAAGACAAATTCCATAAATTATGAAGCCTCTTTTTTGGGGCTAACCATTCGAAAATACAGTAGTCCAAACGCTATTGCCATAATCACAATACTTATTGCAATTACATACGGAAAAATAACAAATCCGATTTTTGCCGCAATCTGACCGACAATAATCGGTACGGTCATGGTCGCAATACTGGCACTGGTATATTCAGTACCAATTAACGCAGGTGATTTATCTTCACCATAAAGCAACGGCGTTATGTAATTAAAATTCGGAAACATGGGACCGTTCCCGATTCCGATTAACGCTAACCCTATCACAAGAATAACCGTACTCTTTGCAACAAACAACAGAATGCATCCTATCACAATGACTATCATCCCGAAACAGATAATCCGATATACACGCATCCATTCCGAAAGAATACCGGCCACAAAGCGCCCCAGCGCAACACCCAGAAAATAGAACAGAATCAAGCCGGCAGCCGTATCCGGATTCATTGCATGCGCTTCAACCAAATATGTTCCGCCCCAGGTACCGCAAGTACATTCGATTGCACAGGTTGCCACAAATAAAATCCAAATCAGTTTAATCCCCGGCGTTGCCATAATCTCTTTTAGTGACAGGACAAGCACCTGTTCCTCATTATCCTCTTGATTGTGCCCTCTCTTTCTCCACCAGGGAAGCGTCACAAAAAGCAACAATGTAATCAATATCTGGATTGCAAATGCAATTCTGTAACCATTTCGCCAACCCGAAGCCGCTTCCATTGTTTTCGCAAGAATAATGGGACTCACCGTAATTCCGATACCATAGAAACAATGCAGAAAATTCATGTGTTTGGCACTATAGTGAACCGCAATATAGTTGTTCAGTGAAGTATCTATGGCACCGGCACCAAGTCCAAGCGGAAGTGCGCAAAGCAACAGAAAAATATAGTTGGGTACAAATGAATAACCCAGCATTGCAATCGCTGTCAACAAAGTAGAGACCGCAGCCACTTTACCGGTCCCAAACCGATTGATTAACTTGGCACTGAACATTGATGAAATCATTGTTCCGAAAAATACCAGTGTTGTAACAAAGCTACCATAAGAAAACGGTAATTGAAGGTCTGCATAAATTGCAGGCCATGCCGTCCCAAACAAAGAATCCGGCAATCCCAAGCCGATAAAAGCAATATAAATAATCACTAATAAGCGCATTCAAATCCTTTCCCTAGAGACCGTTTCAAGTTTTGTGTAAACTCAAAAAATCTGATATAAGATATGTGAATAGTTACGTAAGGGCAGAGCCGTTTTTGATGGTTCTGCCCTTATCTGCATTATACAAAGAATTTCGGGCATGTCAATAAAACCTGCCCATATCAGGTGATTTTTACAGATTTCTTCCGTCTAAGCGTTCTTTAAAATAGATTTCAAGTTGGGAGCGGATCTGTCCCCAATCCTGTCGGTGTCCGGTCCATTTTTTCGTGATATCCATAGTTGCCAGATACAGCATTTTTAAAAGACTGTCATCCGATGGAAACACAGTTATTGATTTTGTTACTTTCCGAAGCTGACGATTAAATCCTTCGATGGCATTTGTGGTATAAATCAGGCGACGGACAGCTTCCGGATACTTAAAATAGGTTGAAAGCGTTGCCCAGTTGTCATGCCATGATTTATAAATTTTAGGATATTGGGAATCCCATTTATCTATGCTATATTTTCTATACTACTTATTCCTCGAAAACTCAACAGATATAGTAGTTCCTTTACCCAACTTACTATCCACGGCAATCTTACCATTATGATGCTTTACTGCATGCTTAACAATTGATAATCCAAGTCCGGTTCCGCCTGACTGCTTAGAATGACTCTTGTCCACGCGATAAAAACGTTCAAATATCTTATCCTGATACTCCGGAGCAATACCGATACCATTATCTGCAACGCTAATACATACCTTATTTTGGGTCTCATGAATATCAATCGTCACACATCCGTCTGTATGATTGTATTTGATTGCATTATCACACAGATTATATACAATCTCATACAATAGCCTTCTTACTCCATTGATAACTCCATCATCACCTTTGACTTCCAAAGATACTCCTTTTATCTTTGCTGCATCGCTTAAAGTTTCACATACTTCTTGTGCAATCACACGGAGTGATACATCCTCAAAAGGCATTTCTCCCCCTTCATCAAGCTGTGACAACCTAATGATATCATCCACAAGAACAACCAACCGGGAAGCTTCTTTTCTAATATGTCCTACAAACCTTGGTAAATCATCTTCTTTTACGATACCATTTTCAATCAACTCAGCTGACCCCATAATAGATTGTAATGGTGTCTTCAACTCATGTGATACATTAGCGGTAAACTCTCTTCTATGTTTCTCTGCGTTCAGCTGCTCCGTCACATCAAATGCTAAAATTACCATTCCATGCACTTCATCATCAGTATCTATACGGCTTAGTTCAAACTGATACTCCAATTCGTTGAATTTAGACCGAAAAGAAGCAACGCCATTTTTATGAGTTTCACTTAATGCTTCTCTCATATCTTGCTTTCGATCTACAGATAACAAATACTCTCCTATACATCTTGTATCTGCTCCAAACAATTTAATAGCTGCCGGATTAATATTGATAATCCTATCATTATGGTCCAGCAAAACCAACGCTTCTTTCATGTTTCCGGTAATCTGTTCAAATTCATCCTGCTTACGCTTCAACATATTAAGCTGCTTTTCTATTTCCTGATGCTGCGCATGAATGCGATGTAATAAAGGCGACAATTCTTCGTATGCATCATTTTCAAGCGGTGCTTCTAAGTTTAACTTATTCAAAGGTTCTACTATTCTTTTAGACATACGGTGTGCGAGCCATGCTGAAAGAGCTATCGCCAAAATAACAATTACCGTTATTGGCTGGAGCATGCCAAAAACCAAAACCAATGCCGTTGCTCGACTGACAGAAATACGAAGAACACTTCCATCCTCAAGTCGTGTTGCTTCATAAATTGTTTCTTCTGTTAGAGTTGTGGAATGCCTCGTACTACTACCTGTTCCTGATACAAGTGCTTCTTTAATTTCTTCTCTGTCACCATGATTATCCATTTCCTGTAACTCGGCATGGCTATCAAACAGAACATTTCCTTCCGAATCTACCCAGGTAATACGATACTTATCATAATTCAAATTCTCAAGATACTGTATTCCAAGTTTCTCTGTAGCACTGGCAGCAAGCCTCAACTCTCCTTTTAATTGAGATTGCTGAACATTCCCAAAATACTGGTATAAAACACCGGTTATAATAAAAATACAGGATATTAATATGGTAATAGCAACTGTAACAATAGATTTAAATATTTTACTTGTCATATGCTACCTCCCAACGATATCCTACATTTCGAACAGTCTCAATCATTTTTCCATATTCACCCAGTTTCTGACGCAATGTTCGAATATGCATATCTAAAGTTCTGCTATCCCCCATGTACTCCACATTCCAGACCTGCATAAATAACTGTTCGCGTGAAAAAACCATTCCAGGACGTGTTAAAAACATACGAAGCAACTCAAATTCTTTATATGTTAACAGCACCCTGTTTCCATCCGCAATTACCGTATGTTCATCAAGATTAACAACCAAACCTCCCACTTTAAGTAATTGTGATACCTGCATTGGTTGTGTTCTTCTTAACACGGCTTTCACTCTTGAAACCATCTCCATCATATTAAACGGTTTCACAAGATAATCATCTGCACCTAAATCCAAGCCTTTGATCCGGTCATAATCTTGCCCTTTGGCAGTAGCCATTATCACAGGTATTCCTTTATATTCCATACTATCCCTAAGCTTTTTCAGAATTTCTACCCCATCCATTCCCGGCAACATTACATCCAAGATAATCAACTCTGGTTTTTCTCTTTTTAGTTCATCCCAAAATGATAACCCTTCCTCAAATCCCTTTGTTTCAAATCCTGCGGAATTCAAAGCATACATTTCTATATCTCTAATGCTCGCATCATCTTCTATACACCAGATCATACTTACACCTCCTTATGTGCTCCTGTCACTGAGTATATGACCCATTCAGCAATATTTGTTGCATGGTCTCCTATACGTTCAAAATATTTTGCTATCATAAGTAAATCAAGTGCAAACTCCCCATCATCAGAGTTCTTTGCAATCAACGATATAATACCACATTTCACCTTCGAAAAATAGTCATCTACAACATCATCCTGCAGGATAATCGCTTCAGCTAATTCCATATCCTTCTTTACAAAAGCATCTACACTTCCTGTTACCATTTCACTGGTTTTGCGAGCCATACCCTCGATCATCTTCATTTCTTTAATCGTTCGCCCATTTAAAAATGAAACAATTTCCGCGATATCTTCTGCCTGATCTCCAATACGTTCCATATCCGTAATCATTTTGAGCGCAGCAGAAATCATACGAAGGTCTTTTGCCACAGGTTGTTGATGTAACAACAATTTCATACATCGACTTTCTATAGCACGTTCCATCTGGTCGATTGCACCACTACCACCCTTCACTTGATTGGCCAGTTGAATATCTCCAGTTACTAATGCTTTTACTGCATTATCTATTGCCTCTTCACACATTGCACCCATTTCAATAATTTCTTTATTCAGCTCGTATAACTGTTCATCAAATCGATTTCTCATAGTCTGCCCCCCTTAACCGAATCTTCCTGTAATATAATCTTCTGTTCTTTTATCGTTAGGTTCTGAAAATACTTCGTCTGTTTTACCAAACTCAACCAATTCTCCCAGCAAAAAGAACGCTGTATAATCGGAAACACGCACTGCCTGCTGCATATTATGTGTAACCATTACAATTGTGTATTTTTCTTTTAACTCCATTACCAGTTCTTCGATTCTTGATGTAGAAATCGGATCAAGTGCAGATGTGGGTTCATCCATCAAAAGTACCTTAGGCTGTACGGCAAGTGCTCTTGCAATACACAATCTTTGCTGTTGTCCTCCAGACAATCCAAGAGCGTTTTTCTTCAATCTATCTTTAACCTCATCCCATATTGAGGCGTCTTTTAACGCATTTTCTACAATCTCATCCAGTTGTACTTTCTTTGTAATACCATGCGTTCGTGGACCATAGGCTATATTATCATAAATACTCATCGGAAAAGGATTGGGTTTCTGAAAAACCATACCAATCTCTTTTCGTAATTGATTCACATCAATATCCTTTGAGAAAATATCTACTTCATTGTATTTAACATCACCTGTTATTTTTACACTTGGAATAAGATCATTCATTCGATTTAATGTTTTTAAAAAAGTGGATTTTCCACATCCTGATGGTCCGATAAAAGCGGTAATGCTATTGCCCGGAATATCTATATTCACATTCGTAAGTGCCTGATGTTCTCCATACCACAGGCACATGTCTTTAACTGAAATAATATTACTCATACGCTTCTCCTTTTTTCATAATATCTCTGTACACATGAAGCAGCATAATTTATTAGAAGAGTTAACAGCATTAATATTGCCGCAATCGCAAATGCTACACCGAACTCTCCCTGTTCCTTAGCATATACATAAAGTGCAACGGTTAAGGTCGCACCCGGTGAAGTAAGCCCTTCAGCAAATCCATTTAACGCATGTGCAAATCCTGCTGTAAATAACAATGCCGCTGATTCCCCAAGAATACGACCTACCGAAAGTATACAACCGGTTATTACACCATCTACGCATCCGGGTAATACTACTGTACGAACAACTCTCCATTTACCTGCACCCAGACCGAATGCACCTTCTCTATATGACTGCGGAACTGTTTTAAGACTTTCCTGTGTTGTTCTCATAATTGTTGGCAAATTCATAATTACCAAAGTCAAGGCTCCAGCCATAATGCATGTTCCCATACTGTTTGAAAAAAGCAACATTCCCACAAGTCCATAAATAATGGATGGAATACCTGATAAAGTTTCTGCTGCGTACTCAATCACCATTACCATCGACTTGTTTGTCGCATATTCAGTCAGATATATGGCAGCTCCTACACCAAGCGGTAGCACAATTAAAAGCGTTGCAATCACTATATATACCGTGTTTAATATATCCGGCAAAATACCAATTCGCTCTGACAGATAGCTGGGCTTGGTTGAAATTAATTCCCACGATATATTCGGTATGCCCTTTACAATAACATATAAAAACAGGAAAACAACTAATGAAGTTGTTACTATTGCAGAAATAGACATCATTGTTTTAACTGCCAACTCATAATACTTTCTTTTTTTTGAAACTGATTTATTTAACATCACTTACTCCTTTTCTCTTTTAAGGAAGAAGTTTAATGTAGCATTTATTAACATAATAAACAAAAACAATACCAATGCTATCGAAAACAACGCTTGTCTTTGTAAGCCACTGGAATATGCCATTTCACTGGAAACAGCCGTTGTTAAAAATCGAACACTTTGAAACAAAGAATCCGGCATATTTGGTACATTTCCTGCTACCATCATAACTGCCATTGCTTCTCCTATTGCACGTCCTACTCCTAATACCACCGAAGCTGCTATTCCACTTTTTGCAGCCGGTACCGATACTTTAAAATATGTCTCAACCGGAGTTGCCCCAAGTGCCAGCGACGCATCTTCATATTCCTTTGGTACAGAATCCAATGCTGTAACAGACATTTTAATAATGGATGGCAAAATCATAATTGCCAGTACAACAATTGCTGCCAGCAAACTCGCTCCGTCCGGAACATGAAACATTTTACGAATCCCCGGAACCAATACAAGCATTCCTACTAATCCATATACCACGGATGGTATTCCGGCAAGTAAACTAACTGCCGCCTGCATGATTTCTTTGATTTTAGGCGAAGTCATTTTAGATAAATATACTGCCGTCATAAAACCGACCGGTACTCCAAGAATAATCGCACCCGCTGTTCCATATATGCTGGTAAGTATAAATGGTAATATTCCAAACTTAGCTTCTGCTGCTGTAGATGCCCATTCTTTTCCAAACAAAAACTTAATCAACCCTATTTCCCGTATTGCCGGAATGCCTGACAGTATCAGATAAATCGTAATTAACAAAACGCATCCCACAGTTACTAATCCAAGTAACAAAAATATACCGTGAATTATTTTTTCCTTTACTCGCTCTTTATGCATATCTTTACCTCACAATAGATTAGCGACGGTCTGACACCAAGCTGCCGCATCTATTTCTTATTAGTTCGCAGGAACCACACCTGCTTCAGAAATAATTCCATATGCCTTTTCAGATGTGATAAAGTCATAAAATGCCTGCGCAGATTCACTAAGCTCTGCATCGGTTCTTGTAACTAATACAAACGGACGTTGAACCACATAACTTCCATCTTTAATGGTATCTTCTGCAGGAACCACTCCATTGACTGAAACCGCCTTTACACTATCTTTCACAGATGCTACTGACGCATATCCGATTGCTCCGGGATTCTGGGATACGGTAGTAATTACATCACCTGTCGATGTTAATTCCTGTCTATATTGACATGCATCTTCTGTACCGGTAATTGATTCAAATCCATCTCTTGTACCGCTACCTGCCTCTCGACCTATCAATACAATTTCCTGATCATTTCCACCGACTTCTGACCAATTTGTAATTTCTCCGGTATAAATTTTAGCTATTGTTTCTAAGTTCAAATCCGTTACAGGATTTTCTAAGTTAACAATAATAGCTATTCCGTCATATGCTAATACAGTTCCTGTTAAGCCTGATGCTACTTCTTCATCTTTTAAGGTTCTGGATGATAATCCAACATCACATCTTCCTTCCTGGACAGCTTTTATTCCGGAACCTGAACCGGTAGGATTATATGTAAATCCGATACCCGTATCATTCTGAAATGCTTCTCCTAATGCACCAATCACCTTTTCCATAGAAGTGGAACCATCTGTTGTTACTGTTTCCTTTTTTCCATTTCCGCAACCAGTCAATAAAGTAAATGACATAATTGCAACCATCATAACTGTTAATAATTTTTTCATAATTTTCTCCTTTCAGACACTCTGTATTTGTCTTTACAAATTCATTCTAAATGTCCGATGTAAAATCAAAAATACGCGTTATGTAAAATTTATGTCAAACTTATTAACAGAACAATCAGCACCACCAGCTTAGCTGGTGGTTTGCTCTGCGGCTATAAGCCGCTGTTCCCAGCTTGCCTCTAAAGAGGCTCCGAAAAGTTCGCCTTCCGCACTGCGGTCACAGGCTGGCTCTAAAGAG
>SVFH01000048.1 GCA_015056945.1 Lachnospiraceae bacterium
GGGCGGCACTCTGTATGGCGGCACTAGGGTCCACTGATACATCAACTCCTTTTTTAATTATTTTTATACATATTTATCCTACTATAACCTATTTCTGTAAAAAATGCAAGTGCCCGTTGAATTTCGTAGAAGTTTGTTGTATGATGTGATGTGGGATATTTCCGATAGAAGAAAATGAAAGTATGAGAATGCCACATGAATTTAGAGTTTTACAATCAATTAATTCAAATAATCGATAAAGAACGTGTGCTTTTGGATGAACCGATGAAAAAACACACCACATTCCGTGTAGGAGGCAATGCGGATTATTTTGTAATGCCGAAAACTGCGGAGGAAGTAAAGGGTGTGGTCATACTTTGCCAAGAGGAGAATCTTCCTTATTATATAATGGGAAATGGAAGCAATCTTTTGGTGGGAGACAAAGGTTATCGCGGAGTAATCATTCAGATTTACAAAGAGATGAATAGAATTGTTGTAGATGGTGATAAAATCTGTGCACAGGCAGGAGCCTTGCTGTCCAAAGTGGGAAACGTTGCGTTGGATGCAGAACTCACCGGATTTGAGTTTGCAGCAGGCATTCCGGGAGCTGTAGGTGGCGCTGTAGTGATGAATGCGGGGGCC
This sequence comes from Lachnospiraceae bacterium, assembly GCA_015056945.1. Lineage (GTDB taxonomy): Bacteria > Bacillota > Clostridia > Lachnospirales > Lachnospiraceae > UBA3766. Next base: position 622 of record SVFH01000048.1, read on the forward strand.
TATGGCGGGGAGATGAAAGATATCCTTGCAAACGCAACCGTGCTAACACAGGATGGAAATATTTTGAAACTGACGAACGAGGAATTAGAACTCGGCTATCGCACCAGTATTATTGCGAAGAAGAATTATATTGTATTGGAAGCTGAGTATCAGCTTAAGAGAGGCGATAAGGCTGCAATCCGTGCCCGAATGGATGAACTTAAAATGCAACGAGTAACGAAACAACCATTGGACTATCCGAGTGCCGGAAGTACATTCAAAAGACCGGAAGGGTATTTTGCCGGGAAACTTATACAGGATGCAGGACTTCGCGGATTTCAGGTTGGTGGCGCACAGGTTTCGGAAAAGCATTGTGGATTTGTTATTAACAAGGGAGATGCTACGGCAGCTGATATTGTGGAACTTATGAGACAAGTCTCTGAAAAAGTATTTCAGGAGTTTGGTGTAACGCTGGAGCCGGAAGTGAAACGCTTGGGAGAATTTTAAGAATATGAAACAGGAACTAACATTTTCCGGAGAAGTAAAAGAGGAACTTTCTAAGAATCAAACAGAGAAAGAACATTGCTATATTGCAGAGATTGCTGCGATTATCAGCATGTGCGGAAAGGTTACCATTGACAGTAGGGAGCGCTATTCCATTAAAGTGCGTACAGAAAATGTGTCTGTGGCGAGAAAATACTTTACATTACTAAGAAAAACATTTAATATAGATACGGAAACTTTGGTCTCTGCGAACAAAAATAAAGAACACGTTACGTATACAGTGATTGTAAAGAGAAATGAAGATGCAATGCGTGTGCTTAAAGAGACGAAGTTAATGAACGATGAAGGGGATATTTCGGAAGAATTTTCGATTATCAGAAGACCGTGCTGTAAGCGTGCTTATCTTAGAGGCGCTTTCTTGGCAGCAGGCTCCATCAGCAATCCGGAGAAGTCATATCACATAGAGATTGTCTGTGCAACTCGCAAGAAAGCGAACCACATCCGAATGCTGATTAATGGGTATAAGTTAGATGCAAAAGTAATACTTCGAAAAAATTCACATATCGTATATTTAAAAGAAGGTTCTCAGATTATTGATTTGCTCAATATTATGGAAGCACCGATTTCTTTGATGAAGATGGAAAATGTGCGAATTTTGAAAGAGATGCGCAACACTGTGAACCGCAAGGTGAATTGTGAAACGGCGAATATTAATAAGACGGTATCTGCGGCAGCAAAACAGGCAGAGGATATTGAATTCATTCATAAGACAATAGGCTTAGGCAAATTACCGGATACACTGCAAGAAGTGGCGAGACTTCGACTTGTGAACCCGGAGGCATCGCTTAAGGAGTTGGCAGAACTCTGTACGTCAGAGATTGGAAAATCAGGTATTAATCATAGATTAAGAAAATTAAGTGAGATAGCGGAAGAGCTAAGAGAAAGCAAGGAGGAACAAAAATGGTAAGGAAAACAGTAACTGTTCAGCGTGAAGAGGGTTTAGAAGCGCGTCCCATAGCAATGCTGGTTCAAAAGGCAAGCCAATTTTCAAGTAAGGTACATATTGAAGTTGGAACGAAGAACATCAATGCAAAGAGTATCATGGGTATGATGTCTTTGCGTGTTGGAAATGGGGATGAAGTTGTTGTTGTGACAGAAGGCGCAGACGAAGTGGCTGCGGCAAACGAGATTGAATTATACTTAAAAGCACAATAAGAATTGATGACGTCAAAGAGCATATGTGCGATATGCTCTTTTTGTTACCTTACGATTGAAAAAGTCCAGCTAATAATTGTCAATATAAAGAATAATAAATATTTTTTCTGAAAAAGGGCGCACTAATCCCTTGGTGAAAATATCATTTTTTGAAAGATATTGGTTCGTTGGATTTTCAGTATTTT
>SVFH01000011.1 GCA_015056945.1 Lachnospiraceae bacterium
TCACCCGTCCGCCACTAAGTAGTCTCAAGATTTGACCGAAGTCTCGTCGGCGAAACTACTCCGTTCGACTTGCATGTGTTAAGCACGCCGCCAGCGTTCATCCTGAGCCAGGATCAAACTCTCTAAAATGAAATTTAATGAGTCAAGCACATCCGATTCATGCTTGCATGAATTCTGATGTATTTGACGAATGCCCACATGAGCAAGAGTGCTTGCACTCTGCGAAAATGTGGTAGCGTACGTAGTACGCGTTTCATTTGTTAAGTCAATCCGTTCAAAATCAACATCTAGCTAATTTCTTCCGTTTTACTTTGTTTAGGTTTCTTTCTCTGAATAATTCTCTTGCAGTTGTTCGCAGTTGCAACTTAGTCACAGGGCGTTCGCCCTATCAATCCAAAATCCCCTCCGCAAATTTGTGCAAGCACAATTTGCGTCGCGTCTTTTGTCTTGGCACTGCTCACTGCTTACTTGAACTTTCAGGGTTGCATTGCTGTTTATTTGTCAAGGTTGTGTGTCGCTTTTTGTCTTTATTTATCAGCGACAGCTTTGTTATAATATCATTCTATTCTTTGAATGTCAACATCTTTTTTAAAAAAATTTTCAAATTTTTTCAAACAATTTAATGAATTCAATTTTTTACATTATTTCCAACATACATGGCATCGCCAAATGAGAAAAATCGATACTGCTCTCTTACCGCTTCATTATATGCAGCCAGAACATTCTCTCTGCCCGCCAATGCAGACACCAACATAATAAGTGTTGATTCAGGCAAATGAAAATTTGTAATTAACGCATCCAACACTTTAAATCGATATCCCGGATAAATAAATATCTCCGTATTATCACAACATGCTTTAAGTAAACCATTCTCATCCGCAGCACTTTCTACTGTTCTGCAACTCGTCGTACCAACACAAATAACTCTTCCGCCATTTCTTTTACAGTTATTTATCATGCCTGCCGCTTCTTGAGTAATCTCATAATATTCCGAATGCATATGATGATTAAGAATATTCTCTTCTTTTACCGGGCGAAATGTACCAAGACCAACATGAAGTGTTACATATGCAATATTCACACCCAGTTTTTGTATTTCTTCCAATAATTCCGGTGTAAAATGAAGTCCGGCTGTAGGAGCCGCAGCAGAACCTGCAAACTTCGCATAGACAGTCTGATATCTGTTTTTATCTTCAAGCTTGTGTGTAATATAAGGTGGCAGAGGCATTTCTCCAAGTTCATCAAGTATTTCTTCCCATATCCCATCATACTCAAAATGAACCAGGCGCTTTCCTTCTTCGGCAACACCTGTGATTTCACACTTCAATCGACCTTCCCCGAAAGAGAAACGCATTCCGGGTCTCGCTTTCTTGCCCGGTTTAACCAATGTTTCCCATACATCGCCTTCCATTCTTTTTAAAAGAAGGAATTCGACCACAGCACCTGTCTCCTCTTTTACGCCAAACAATCGAGCCGGTATTACTTTCGTATTATTTAACACAAGACAATCTCCCGGATTCAAATATTGCGAAATATCTTTAAATGTACCATGTTTTATATTGCCGTTCTCTTTATTTAATGCAAGCAGCCTTGAAGAGCTTCTGTCAAGAAGCGGATCCTGCGCGATTAAATTTTCCGGTAATTCAAAGTAAAAATCAGATTTTCTCAGCTGAGTCATAAGCCATTCCTTTTCCTTAAATTCTATCTGTCAAATAAACTTCGTCTTATTCTAGCATTGCAATTAACAAAAAACAAGCAAAAAAGAGACTTATCAAAAGTCTCTTTTCAATATATTAAGATTCAAGTGTCAACAATATGATCATAAAAGCGGAACGTAAGTTCCTCAATATGCGATTATTGTGCAAAATTATGGCAGTGCAAAGCACGTAACAATCCGTAATATATATTAATTAATACATTCTCTTTTTATTAATTCTATCATAATATTAGAATTCAATTCCATTGCATCAACGGGATAAATTGTTTTTATATATCCTTTCCAGAAAAGCTCTTTCATTGCCTCAATTATCTCTGTATTTTCTTTTTTCTCACGTAACATAGTGCAGATAAACTCTTTAATTTCAACTGCCGCCTTTCGGGCAACTGACAAATATTGTTTTGCCTCTTCACCACAAAGAATTCCGTAATGCGGAACAAGAATTTTCTCGACATCAAGCTCCTGCGCTTTCGAAATTGATGCAAGCGACATCGCATATCCGACCAGATAAGCCGGCACCACACCGCCGGCGCCATCATAAACTCCTAATGTCTCCGTTCCAAGAAGCATTTTTTCTTTCGCACAATAGAATCCGACCGAACACTTTGTATGTCCCGGCAAATCAACTGCACGAAAAATCATATCTCCGGCCACTATCTTATCACCGTCTTTTACAGGAATATCTACCCGCAAATTATCAATTAAATCTTCGTACTCGTTTATACCACAAGTTTCCGCAAATTTACAATCCAAATCGCGCATTACCTTTTTTGCGGAATCCTTTGCAAAGATACCTGTAGCATAATCGCCTGCAACAATTTTTACCTGCGGATATCTTTTAGCCGCATACACAGAACCAAGTGCATGATCATAATGAGAATGTGTCAAAAAAATGTAATCGAGCGTTCTTTTCTTCAGTACTTTAGCAATATTATCAGCGACGGCATTGCCGGTAAAAGCAAACCCCGAATCATAAAGAATCGAGGTTTTGCCGTCATCAAGTAAAAAAGCACTGTCTCCGGGCAATGCCCGTACATCGGTAATCTGAATCATTTTTTACCGTACTCCTTTACATTTTCACTTTCTTATTAAATAAATTCTCTGTTTTATTACGCATTTTTGATAAAACTGATATATCCTCTGTAGGTTTCATAAATATCTGCCTTACTCGTCACCTCAAAAGGAGCATGCATATTAAGAACTGCCACGCCGCAATCAATAACATTCATTCCATATTTGGCAAGCATATACGCAATAGTACCGCCACCGCCAAGATCAACCTTACCAAGTTCCGCTAACTGGAATGATACATCATCTTTATCAAAGATGCCGCGAAGCTTGCCTAAATACTCTGCATTTGCATCATTAGAACCGGATTTTCCTCTGGCTCCTGTAAATTTACAAAGAACCATTCCTTTGCCAAGATACGCAACATTCTTCTTGTCAAAGCTGGAGGCATAAGAAGGATCGAATGCAGAAGATACGTCTGAGGATAACATAAAAGAATTTGCGAGCATTCTGCGAAGCTTCAAATCTGAATAGTCTCCCTCCAAAGCAATCAGTTCAGCCATGGTATTTTCGAAGAATCTTGACTGCATTCCGGTTGCGCCGACAGATCCGATTTCTTCTTTATCTGTTAAAATACAAACTGCGGTTCTGTCAACTTCGGCAACTGAGAGCATAGCCTTATAAGAAGGAAATGCACACACTCTGTCATCCTGTCCGTATCCCATAACCATGGATCTGTCAAGACCACATTCTCTTGCACGACCCGCAGGAACAATCTCCAATTCTGCAGAAAGGAAATCCTCTTCTTCCATATCATAATACTCTTTTAAAAGAGCAAGAACAGACTTTTTCACTGCTTCCTTCTCTTCCAAAGCCTCTTTGTCGTCTTTGCCTTTTTTCTTGGCTGGTGCAAGGGGACGATTGCCGACAATAATGTCAAGTGCTTCGCCTTCTATTACCTTTGACGCCTTCTTCTCAAGCTGTTCTGCTGATAAATGAATCAGCAGGTCCGAAATAAAAAATACCGGATCGTCAGCTTCTTCACCAAGAGATACAATTATACTTGTACCATCCTTCTTTACCACAACGCCGTGCATTGCCAAAGGAATCGTCACCCACTGATACTTTTTGATTCCGCCGTAATAATGCGTATCAAGATAAGCAAGACCGCCATCTTCATATAACGGATTCTGTTTTACGTCAATTCTCGGAGAATCAATATGCGCTCCCAGGATATTAACACCTTCTTCAAGAGGCGCTTTACCCATATGAATCATTACGACAGATTTGTTCATATTCACGGCATATAATTTATCTCCTGCCGAAACTTTTCTGCCGGATTTAATGAATGTATTTAAATTCACATAACCTGCTGCTTCAATTTGGGTTACAATTTCATCTACACATTCACGCTCTGTTTTACAATCAGAAATAAAATTAATATACTCTGCATTAAAAGCTTCCAGTTCTTTTAACTGTGCTTTGGAATATTTATTCCAGATACATTTATTTTCCATACTGCACTCCGTTTCTTTCTTAACTTCTCAAATCAATATCCAGGTGGAATTTTAAGTTTTTAAGAATCTTCTTTACAAAACGATCCACTGCGTCTGCTTCGAATGCTTCTTCGCCGGGAACAAACTTAACACTGAATGCCATACTCTTCTTATCAGCCGGAATCTGTCCTCCTTCATAGACATCGAACAGTTTAATATCCTGTACAAATTTGCAGGATGTAGAAATCACATTTTCCACCTGACCGCAAGTGATATTTTTGTCCATTACAAGTGCAAGATCTCTAATTTCTTCAGGGAACTTCGACAACGGTGAATAAGACGCTTTGGTATTTAAGTCATACAAATATTTTAACTCAAGTTCAAGAATATATGCATCCTCACGCAAATCAAGTTTTTCGGCAACTTCATAAGCTACTTTTCCAAGATAACCAATTACCTGATCTCCCAACTTAATTGACGCACACTGGAACGGATGGAGATAACTCTTCTCATCTGTTTCATATTCAAATTTGGTAAAGAATGTTTCCGCAACTTTATTTGCCATTCCCTTTAATGAGAAGAAATCCTCACCTTGTCCCCAGATACCGATACAAAGAGTTGCTCTCTCTTCGGGATATTCCGTCAAAGGAAGAGCTTTGGGGATAAACTTATTTGCTACTTCGTATAATCTTCCGGAAAGATTTCCTTTTTTCTGATTTCTGGAAATCGCATATAACATGGAAGAAGCCAATGTTGTTCTCATAATGGATAAATCTTCATTAATCGGATTTAAAATACGGATTGCTTCTCTCTCTTTCGCATCTGCCGCAAGATTCATCATATCGAAATCAGAAGGTGAAATGAATGAATAATGAATGCATTCATAAGCACCGATACTGCATAAATCCTTCTTTAACTTCAATTCTTTTTTCTGTAATTCACTCAAACCACCCATGGTTACCTTAGAATCCGGCATAAATGTAGGAATCACATGTTCATAACCATACATACGGATTACTTCTTCCGCTACATCGGGATAAGAATCCATATCCTCACGATATGCGGGAATCTGTAACGTTAATTCATCGCCGTTCATTACCGGTGCAAAAGAAAGATTGGTGCAAATACGCAAGATTTCTTCGGTAGGTACTTCGATACCGAGTACATCATTGACACGTTTAACACTTACCTTCATCTCACGGGGTTCTACGGAATTACCTGTATTTACATCGATATGTGTAGAAGAAATTTTACCGCAACCAAGCTCTTCTACCAAATGAAGTGCTCTCTTCATTGCATTCACGGTTGAATATTCATCCACGCCCTTTTCGTATTTTGCACTTGCATCAGTACGCTTACCTAATGCACGAGAGGTTTTACGGATATTATCTCTTGCAAACTTTGCAGACTCAAATAAAACTTCTGTTGTGGTTTCTCTGATTTCGGAATTCAAACCACCCATAACGCCTGCGATGGCAACACCTTTCACACCGTCACAAATCAAAAGGTTATTTTCATTTAATTCATATTCAAGGGAATCCAAAGTCACAATCTGCTCTTTCTCTTTTGCACGACGCACCTGAATCTGATTTCCCTCAAGATAATCATAATCAAATGCATGCATAGGCTGTCCCATTTCAAGCATTACATAGTTAGTTATGTCAACCATGTTGGAAATAGAAGTCTGTCCTACAAGAGCAAGTCTTCTCTTCATCCATAAAGGTGATTCTCCGATTTCAACATCATATACATAGTGACCGATGTAACGGGGGCACAAATCAGGTGCATCCACCTTAACAGTGAATCCGTCTTTAGTAACTGCTGTCTCTGTATATTCCAAAGAGGGCATCTTAAATTCTTTGTTTAATACTGCAGCCACTTCTCTTGCAATACCAATAATGCACTGACAATCCGGTCTGTTCGCTGTGATGGAAATATCAAAAATATAATCATCCAAACCTAAAATAGGTTTCACATCAGCACCAACTTCTGCGTCTTCCGGCAAAACAAGAAGTCCGTTATAGCCTGCACCGGGATACATATCTTCAGACACACCAAGTTCTACGCCTGAACAAAGCATACCTTCTGACTCGTAACCGCGAAGTTTGCCTTTTTTGATGGTCATAACACCTTCAATAGTTTTATGATCTTTTGCAGTTGCATAAACAGTTGCTCCGTTTAATGCGACAGGGAACTTTCCGCCTGCTTTTACATTATCTGCACCGCAACAAATCTGGAATTCACCATGTACTCCGGCATCCACCTTACATACATGAAGATGGGTTTCGGGAATTGGGTCACATTCTTTCACCAAACCAACCACAACGCCGGAAATATCTTTTCCTACTTCATTCAATTCTTCCACTTCAAAACCACAGGAAAAAAGTTTTTCTTCCAGTTCTGCAGGGGTAATGTCAACATCTACATATTCTTTTAACCAACTTAAAGGTAATAACATTATAATCTCCTCCTCTATTCAGGGATATATTCATCCATTAGGTCATAAAGCTCTTTACTACTGATAATAATCATTTCCTTTGCTCTTCCGGGATACTTTTCATACATACGATATCTTCGGCATCCATACTCAAAATAAGATTTCAACTCAGGATCTGCGTGATAACTCACGGTCTTTTTGTTTTCAAAACCAAGTGTCACAATCCACTTCGAATCTCCGCCGAGAACATCATCCGGAAATCGGTCCACTTTCTCTAATTTCGCTTCTTTTACAGTGTCATAAATCCGTTTCATCTCTTCCTGTTCTTCAATGTTTATTTTTTCATAAACATTTGTTTCTTTATTAAAATAACGGATATTAACATATTCAAGTTCACTATAATCGTACTCTACAATCGGTGTGACATTTAACCATATCGCCAATCCGCTGATAGCGCCTAAAAGAAGGAGTACAATAAATGCCGAAACAATAATGACAGTTCTTTTATTATCCATACACTCACCTTCTAGTTATCATCAATCTGTTTCAGAACCTTAATATCAGATTCAAACAAAAGCTTGATATTATTAATACCGTACTTTAACATTGCAGTTCTCTCAATACCGATGCCGAAAGCAAGTCCGCTGTATTTCTCGGAATCAATACCGCAATTCTCAAGTACCTTCTTATTCACAATTCCGGCACCAAGAATCTCAATCCAGCCTGTACCCTTGCAAAGCTTACATCCCTTGCCTCCGCATTCAAAACAGCTGACATCCACTTCTACGGACGGCTCCGTGAACGGGAAGTACGACGGACGAAGACGTGTTGTTGCACCCTCCCCGTAAATCTTCTGTACAAACACATCCAACATACCCTTTAAATCACAGAGTGTAATCTTCTCATCCACAACAAGACCTTCCATCTGCGTAAACATCGGAGAATGTGTTGCATCATCATCAGAACGGAATACCTTTCCGGGTGATAAAATCTTAATGGGCGGTTTCTTATTCTCCATTACATGAATCTGTCCTGCAGAAGTCTGTGTACGAAGAAGAAATTCAGGTGATAAATAAAAGGTATCCTGCATATCTCTCGCGGGATGATCCTGCGGCGTATTTAATGCCGTAAAATTATAGTAATCATTCTCAATTTCTGTTCCTTCAAAAATTTCAAATCCCATTCCGGCAAATACATCAATCAGCTGATTACGCATCTGTGTAATCGGATGAAGATTACCTGTCTGATACTCTTTGGCAGGCATTGTAACATCAATCTTTTCAGCTTCATACTTTGCCTTTAATTCCTTAGCTTTCATTTCTTCATCAAGCTTGGCAAAAACATCTGTTGCCCAAGCCTTTAACTCGTTTACTTCTTTACCGTAATTGGCACGTTCCTCGGGAGCAATATTCTTCATCTCCTTCATTAACTGACCAATGGTTCCGGTCTTAGAATCAAGGAATTGTTTTCTAAGTTCAAAAGCTGTTGCACGTGAAGTTGCTTTTGCTTCAATTCCGTCTAAAATTTCCTGTTTGATACTAGAAAGTTTCTCGTTCATAACATACCTCCAATGTAAAAAATTAAAAAATCCCATACAGAATGATTCATTCTGTATGGGACGTCTCAATCAAAAAACGCGGTACCACCCAAATTCCCTTGTCATCATAACAAGGACTCTCATTCAAAGATTTAACGCATCTGACACGGATTTACCTACCACTTATGCTTCAGCAAACCTGCTCCGGTGGGAAATTCGCAACATTCTCTGAACGTAAGGAAGCTTGCAGCCGGTGACTTCCTCTCTCTATACGAAAAGAACATTCTACTATACACCTTCATCGCATTTCTAATATCTATTTTCACATTTTAATGAATGTTTTTGATTCTGTCAATAGCCATTCTTATTTTTCAATCATAATCATTTCAAGATTGGTATAAAAAAATGACAAAATCTCTTTCCAGTTCATTCCTGATTGTGCCGCACATTTTGCACCGTTCTGAGACATTCCGACACCATGTCCGTAACCGCCTCCTGTTAATACAATCGATTTCACATTCCCTTTGGAATCTTTCCGGGGATTAATTACAAAATATGCGCTGGGCAACAGTGCCATGGAAGACACTTTAGATTTATCGTTTCTTATAACAGTTCCGCTTTCATCGGCAAGAACTTTTCTGATATAGTATTCACTTTTAATCAAATAAGTTGCTACATCCGTTTCAATCAACAATTCATCCGCTACGCCTCCGGGTAATCGTTTTGCAACCGAAACGTTATAAATATGCTTAAAAGCCTTCGGTTCTTCTGCTTCAAATTCCCCGTCCTTCAGCAATCTGACAGCTTCCGGTTTTTCTGCATAAATATCGCTTATCTTTTCAAATAACTTCACCGGTTGCAGTTTCCCCTGATACTCCCAGCGATACCATTGTTCATTTGTTTCCAGATTCTCCGGATTTTTATTTGAAATAAAAGCAGAAAAAACTTCTTCTTTACATAAGTTTTGCGCAGAATATAAAGACTTACTATCTTCCATTGTCATGGCAGCTACCGTTTCTTCGCTATTTGCAAGAGAAACATGAACAGGAGAAAACATCACTTCATTTTCATTGTTCTTCAAACTCCAGACTTTCTCATTAGAAGTAATTCCGCAGGAAGTAGAGAAAAAATAAGTAGAAACCGGCATTCCGTCTTTTACCAAAATAACACCTTGTGTATTTCTTACAGCTTGCGTTGTATCATCGTTTTCTTCAATATTATTATAAACCTGATAAGACGTGCTGTCATCCATATGCGCTTCATATTGCGGATAACCGGGATTTGCAATAAATGAATACGCATAACTTCTTGCGCATACGGCTTGTGCAGAAAGCGCATCCATTGGATAAGAAGAAGGCATTTCACTCGGTACAACGGTTAATAAATACTCCTCCAACGGCAGTTCGTTTACGATAATATAGCCGCCATCTTCTTTATAAATCTGTAACATTCCTCTGTAAAAAGGAACACCCTGTGAACGAGTCAGGGAATCAATTGAAAAACGCTCCTGTTCTTTTGATTTCAAAACCAGTGATTCACCGGTTTTCATTCTGAAAGAAGAAAATGAAATGGTATCTCCGGCATCATATTCTGCGTACAACTCCCCTTTAGGGCTTAGTAGCTCATACGGTTTAGATGACGTAACCAATACATCCTTGTGATACAATCCTTCAAAGGAAGCATTACGAATAACCACTCTAACATTCGGATTAAAAACCGGTTCAAAAACAGGTTTGCTTTCCTCTTCGGCCACTTCATTGTATTCTTCATCTGATTCATGCGCAATTGCATCTATAGCCGGAACTTCCTCTTTCGGATTGTCCTCTTTTTTCGCTACTGCAAAAAGAAATGCAAGACAGGAAAGAATCAAAGCAACTTTTGCAAATCTTTTCCACATTTATCATCACCTCATTATATATTATGATACTCCCTCCCAAATATAACCTGTTTTTTATCTTATTAAATTGTGGAAGTGTTTCCTATGAACTAAAAAACAGCTCAATATGAGCTGTCTGATTATAAAACTCCCAAAATGCCGGTTCTCGTATTTTGACTCCTAGCTACAGCTAGGTGGGCGACCGCAACCTTGCTTCTGCCTTCCACTGACTTAATGCGAGGCTTGACATCTACAAGACAATATAGGAATCCCGTTTAAAGAATTGTAGGTTCAAAATGACGAGAGTTGTCGCACATCTCAGGTTATTATTATTATAACAAAAAAGTCATGAAAACGCAACTTAGAATCATCGCTTTTCATTTGCAAAAAGTGACAAAAAAGATGGCTTTCCGCTATGTGAAAGCCATCTCTCATATTTATTCTGATTAATTACAGAGCATCAACCAATTTCTGAACAGCTGCAAGTGCTTCATCAGGAAGTTTATCATATCCTTCCTTCTTCTCAGCAAATCCCTTAACAGCGTTTACACGGTTCTGCATTGCATTCTTAAGAGCTGCAACATATTCTGCATCATTCATGTTAGGCTTGAAGTCAGCTGTCTTACCTGACCAGTCATACATGATTTCAACATCATCAAAGTTGCCCCACTTCTCAAAGTTAGCTTTTCCTTCAACGATTGTTTCAAGAATACCTAATGTATCAGCAGGTTTAACCTTGGTTCCCATGAAGTCACCTGTATTAACGATGTAGCAGTCTACATTCTTCTCTTCTACTAACTTTTTGAACTTCTCGTAATCGTTTACAAGAGGATATGTTCTGAACGGGTTAGCATAAGGAACAATACGAAGAGCATTTAAGTCTGTTCCGGCTGCAACACGCTCTGCAGTAGAAGTCTTTGTAGCAAGTGTAGCACCCATAACTGATGCAAGTGCAGCACCTTTCAACTTAACTACAGGAGGAATGGTAGGATCTTTCATAATCCAGAAGATTGCATTAACAGGAGCTTCAATCTTATCTACACGGTTAGGAGACCATAATTTAGACTTAATCGCACGTCCGTTACCATTTCTGATATCTTCTGTTACCAGCTGAAGCTTTCCGTTCTCATCAAGAGTTGCAGAACAGTTCTGAGCTGATAATAAGTACTCATTGTCAGGGCATCCTGTAGGGTAATCAGCTGTCTTATCAAAGTAAGTAGGCTCTAATGCTACAGATGCGCAAGTATCTGTGTTAATGATGAATGCATCATCATGTAATACAGTAATAGGATATTTACCACCATGCTTAGCATGTGTAAGTGTAGACTTACCTGATCCTGATAATCCGTAAACAGATGCTACGAACTTAGAACCATCTGCAAGTGTGTACTCTTTCTGTCCGCCGTGGCAAGCTGCATAACCATTTCTGTTAGCAAGTGCCCAAGCCATTGTCAAAGTACCTTTCTTGTGCTCACCGAAGTATCTCATACCAAGGATTGCTGCGCAGTTCTGGTTTGTATCGAAATAGCAAAGTGTCAAAGGATCGCTTAAGCAGCTGTAATCAACGTCAGGTCTGTTGCCCGGTACCCACTGGGGATCTGAGAAAATGTAGATGTCCGGTTCATTTCCGTTACCAACAGGCTTGGAATTCTTGTACATCTTAACATATTCATCAGACATATACTGGAAGTTAATCATCCAGTTGTAAAGGATGTTTTCTTCTCCTTCAGGAATAAGAAGGTGTGCCTTAACCATGAATTCAGGATCAAGACCTACGAAACACTCTGCATGATACATTGTTTTCCAACGTGTTTCATAAACTGCATCCATAACTACTTTATCAAGTTTCACTTCATCAACGCCAGGCTCACCTTTGATACGACGAGCTGCTGCGTAACGGCCTGTTACAGCACCATCATTGAAAAGTAAAACCTTAGCGTCTTTCTCAAGACCAAAAGTCTCACCATCTTTAATAGGCATATCGGTAACGATTGTTCCCGGTGAATTTTTAGCTAATTCATAAGCCTCTTTTAATGTGTTAACTTTTACTACGTTGTTTCCGTAGAAAGCTGCTTCGATAATAGAACGAGTCTTTGAAAAACCAACTTTACCGGCACCGATCTCGGAAATAGGATAATACGCTTTTGTTGACATATTATTACGTCCTCCTTAATAAATTTTATTTCAATCGTAATCATTCCTGCATTAAGAATCACTACGATTTCGTATCATACTTGTACTCCACAGTACAGCAATTTTATTATCGCAAACCTCGAAAAAAAAGTCAATATATTTCTTTGTCCGAATTATATTATTTTATTTTGTTTTTCAAGCCATTGATACTCTTGCGGGGATAAATACGCGCGCATATTTTCACATACGGCATTCTGGTATTCTTCGATTTGAAGTTTCTCTTTTTCCGAAAGTTCATCCGCGCAAATGAGTTTCATATCAAGCGGCACAAATGTAAGCGGTTCAAATTTCATAAAAACCCCCTCTTCATTTCGACAAGCCTCAGAGCACAAAAGAATATTCTCTACTCTGATTCCGTACTTCCCTTCTTTATATATTCCGGGTTCATCCGAAACGAGCATTCCTTCCGAAAAAGGGGTTTCTGAAGCAGGCAATGAAGCTTTGGTACGTATTGCCTGCGGTCCTTCATGTACGCCAAGCATAAAACCGATTCCGTGTCCGGTGCCGCAATTATAATTTAAATTTTTCTCCCATATCGGTGCGCGCGCCAGAATATCAAGATTCATACCGGTGCAACCATACATAAAATATGCATTTTGCAGTGCCAGCATACCTTTTACAACAGCTGTATAATCACTTTGAATTTCTTTTGACACAGTGCCGATGGAAACAGTACGTGTCACATCCGTTGTTCCTCCGTCATACTGACCTCCGGAATCAAGCAAAAACACATTCCCATCCTCAATAAAAACAGGCTTTTTTTCGTCCGGTTCATAATGCATCATTGCAGCATTTTTTCCGAAAGCAGCAATTGTCGAAAAAGACAAATCCTTAAATTCTTTTATTTCTCTTCTGAGTTCATTCATTTTAGAAGCAGCCTGATATTCCGTAACGGTTCCGCTCTTTTGATTAGAGAGCCAGAACAGGAATTTACACACTGCTGCACTGTCTTTTCGATAGATTTCTTTCAGAAGCTTTATTTCTGCTTTGCTTTTCACCGCCTGTCGGAGTGAAAGACCGCAATCACTGTCAACCCATGTGATGAAAGCATCCCGTGTTTGTTCTGTAATATATGCACTTAAGGAATCATACAAAGAAGCCACTTTACAATGAGCACAATGCTTAACCAATACCGACAGCACCTCTGCATATCCCTTCAAATGAACGCCTTCCTGCTTAAAATACCCTTGCAGCTCATCGGTAATCCGCTCTTCATACAGAAAAAGATAAGACTCTTTTTCTGTAATCAGAATATAGGAAAATGCAAACGGATTATACGCGATATCATTTCCCCGAATTCCCATTAACCACATATTCGCATCCAGTTTGCCGGAGAAAAAAGCTTGCACATCATTAACTTTCATCTGCGATCTGATATCAGAAATGCGATCTGATATCGTATGATCCGTATAGGATGGCGGCAAAACAGAAATCGGCTGTGTAACCAATGCCTTATATCGGATTGTTTCAGGACTATCTTCCAAAAGTTCTCTCAGGCAGTTTTTCAAGATACGGATTTTGCTCTTTCCCTTTATCATACCATCTAACATTAACCATGTTTTGTAGGATAAATAATCTGCATCAATACCTAAAGTCATCTCTTCTTCAGATAAAGAAGCAATAAACGCAGAAACAGAAGGCACGCCTTCCGCCCCCATTTTCATTAGTGTAACACCGCTTCCTTCCAATTCTTTTTGTGCCTGAATAAAATATCTTCCGTCTGTCCAAAGATATGCTGTTTTTCTTCCAACAAGCAATGTCCCGTTTGAACCGGTAAAACCGCAAAAAGCAGTACGCATCTTGAAATACTCACCGACATATTCAGAGGAATGTCCGTCTGCATCCGCAAACAAAAAATAATCTATTTTTTCCTTTTGTAAATACTCCCGTAATCGTTTCAGTCTGGTCTGATACACCTGTCCACCTCTCATTCTTTTAAATTATCAATAATTCAAGAAAAAGACTGTACCAAAGAAATGTCAGTCTTTTTCGTTCATTCTTATCATTGCGTTTTAAACAAAGAAACAATATTCTCTATTGCTCCGCCTTCAATTCGGCCGTCTGGCAAACGTCTGAATTGACTCAAATACTTCCATGCATTCAAAGAATTCAAATATCTCATCTCATGTTTTTGATTAGAAGCGCTTCCAAAAACAGTATAACAACATCCGTTATTACTTTCAAACAAATGCATCGTAAGAACACTTCCTGTCACCGGATCTTTTGCTGTGCAAATCACATCTCCGTCCACACCCATAATCGAATTACTCCACATCTCCTTATTCTCAAAAGAAATATCCGGTTGTATTTTCGCATCATTTACAGCTAAAACATACTTCATTCGTTCAAGACACTTTTCTTCATGAAACGGCAATTCCGGTAATGGAGAATCTTCTCCTCCTACATAAAACACAGGAACTATTGTCTCTTCATTGATATCTTCAACAGAATTTGCAAATACATTTACTCCAACCGGAAATGTTGCATCCATCGGTGCAACCCCTGCAAATAAATCCGGATATTCCTGGAATAAATCCCATGATTTACATCCACCCATGGAAAATCCTGTTGCATAAATTCTCTCTTCATCAATCATATATGTATCTTTTAAATGTTCAAGCAACGCTATCGCTTCAGTCGCAGTACTGTTCATATGATTCTCAACGCAAACAAGTAAAAAATCATTCTGATTCGCAACCTTATGCCAGTCAGAAAGCGCCGCCATACAGAAAGCCGAATCACCGCCACCATGGAAACACAGTACTAAAGGAACTTTTTTCAAAGTGCTCAAAATGGCCCGATTGTAAAATGCAACATACGCGATTAAATGTTCTTTCTTATCTTTATCATCGCCGCAATTATCTTCAGAAACAGGAACTACACAATATCCCGGTTCCGCTTCCATGCCAAGTTTCTCTAATTCCGGTTCTGTGTCTAACGTTCCAACCATACGACGGTATTTCCTGATAAAAAAATAAAAATCTTCCGGATACTCTGCACTGTCTTTTATCAAAACATCATGTAACCCCGCTTTAAGCGCCTGATTGATTTCATCCGAATTTCGAACGGACACAACAGGAATATCACTTCTTTCAAAAGAAGGCAACATACTTAATCGTTCCAATATACATACTGTCGGTGTAATATCACCATAACCAAACAAGCCTTCTCCCATTACGGTCTTCATACAATGCTTTGCAATATAATCCGCAGAAGTCCCAAATCCATACAAGCAGGTCCTTGCGCGCATGCCTCGAATTTTAACTTCTCCCCATTCAAGGGTAAAACGGTCACGCATAAGCGTTACACCGTCTTTGTAATACTGTCCGATTTTGGTTTCAGCAATCAGCTCGGTATATAATGTATCATCTGCCTCAGACCAACCACCTGCATTCGTCGGATATACAAATACAACACTACTACCATATTCTTTAGCAATTGTATCTATTCCATTCTCCTGCGCAAATTTCACAACCTGCTCCCTATCCGGTTTCTCTTCCATAAAGAAAAGCAGATACGGTGCAATAAAAGCATAATTTATGACGTCAGTAATATAGTCGCTCATAGGAAGATATACAATCACTTTAAAAGTCTGAAAAGTATGCTCCCATACCCTGCTTCCGTCCGCCAATACAATAATTTTAGGTATCTCTTTCATAGTCTCTTTGTCCCCTTTAAAGATAGTTTTTACCATACTTTAATATTATATCATGTCAGTATAAAAAAGAAAAGAAAATATAAGGATATTGCACAGCAACAATATGCGTTTTCGAAGCATATTAGCCCGGACTTACTAAACGAAAAAAAAGCATTGAAATCATATAATTTCAATACTCTTCTCGGGTTGGGCTGTTATATAAAACAGTTAGCAGCTCGTAGGGGAATCGAACCCCTGTTTCCGCCGTGAGAGGGCGGCGTCTTAACCGCTTGACCAACGAGCCATTTCACTTGTCTGTTTTTCACAGGCAAGTGTTAGTATATTATAAAGTATTTAAAATTGCAAGTACTTTTTTGTTATTTTTTGATTTTTTTAAACAAAATCAAAAAGGCTTATCTGATTGCTTTCAGGTAAATCTCCAAGCAAACCGAGACGAGCAAGTGTTTCAGTTACGGTTTTGGTACATTTGGTTCTTTCACGGAAATTATCCTGAGAAAGAAACGGTCCGTCTTTTACAGCTTCTACAATCCCTTCTGCTGCTTTTTCGGCAACACCGTCAACACTGATTAAGGACGGCATGATTTTACCGTCGATAATCTGAAATGTACGAGCGTTTGCCCGGAAAATATCCAACGGTTCAAATTCAAAGCCACGGGCATACATTTCCTGTACAATACGCATATCTTTCATTGCATCAATCTCTTTGTTCGACAATTTGTCTTCACGACTTTTATATTCTTCATAAATTCGCACCAGATGTTCTTCACCCTGACACATTATTTCATAAGAAAAAGCCGTAGCTCGAATACTGAAATATGCGGAATAATATGCCAGCGGATAGTTTACCTTACAATAAGCAATACGCCATGCCATCATAACATATGCAGCTGCATGCGCTTTCGGGAACATATACTTAATCTTTTTGCAGGACCAAATGTACCATTCCGGCACATTATGGTCACGCATAGCCTGTTCCCATTCAGCCTTCAATCCTTTTCCTTTACGCACACTTTCCATGATTGTAAAAGAAAGACTCGCTTCAACTCCCATACCGATTAAGTATGTCATAATATCATCTCGCGTACAAATTGCAGTCGAAATGGTCGCCTTTCCCTCTTCAATCAAGGTCTGCGCATTACCAAGCCAAACATCCGTACCGTGAGAAAGACCGGAAATACGAACCAAATCAGAAAACCGTTGCGGTTTAGTATCCAGCAACATCTGCATCGCGAAATCTGTTCCAAACTCAGGGATTCCAAGAGACCCCAGTTTACATCCCATGATATCATTCGGTTCAATACCAAGCGCATGTGTATTCTGAAACAGACTCATAACATCTTTATCATCCAAAGGAATTGTCAAGGGATCTATACCCGTCAAATCCTGCAGCATACGAATCATCGTCGGATCGTCGTGTCCGAGAATATCAAGTTTCAAAAGATTATGATCAATCGAGTGATAATCAAAATGTGTTGTTATAATATCCGTTGTCATATCATTGGCAGGACGCTGGATTGGAGTAAACTGATTAATGTCATATCCGATAGGCAACACAATTATTCCTCCCGGATGCTGACCTGTTGTACGTCTGACATCCACACACCCCTGCACAATACGATTGATTTCACTTTCGCGTTTCACAACGCCTCTTTCTTCAAAGTATTTCTTCACATAACCAAATGCCGTCTTCTCAGCAAGCGTACCAATTGTTCCGGCTCGGTATGTCTGTCCTGCACCAAAAATAACTTCCGTATACTTATGCGCTTTTGACTGATATTCTCCCGAAAAGTTCAAGTCAATATCAGGTTCTTTATCTCCTTTAAAGCCCAGGAATGTTTCAAACGGAATATCAAATCCGTCTTTTTTCAGCAAGGCTCCGCAATTAGGACAATTTTTATCAGGCATATCGCATCCGGCTTTTCCTGCAAATGGTTTGGTATCTTCTGACTCAAATTCAGAATAATGACATTCACTACAATAATAATGCGGCACAAGCGGATTCACCTCTGTAATACCCGCCATGGTTGCCACAAAAGAGGAACCTACCGAACCTCTTGAACCTACCAGATAGCCGTCCTCATTTGATTTCCAAACCAATTTTTGGGCAATAATATACATAACGGCAAATCCATTTGTAATAATGGAATTCAATTCCCGTTGTAAGCGTGCTTCTACGATTTCCGGCAAATTCTCACCATAAATCTCATGCGCTTTGTTATAACAGATATTCGTAAGTGTTTCATCACTGTTTTCAATCACCGGAGGACATTTATCCGGATGAATCGGCGAAACGCGTTCACACAAATCTGCTATCATATTTGTATTGGTAATAACAACCTCTTCCGCCTTTTTACTTCCGAGGTACTCAAACTCCGCAAGCATTTCTTCCGTTGTACGCAAGAAAAGCGGCGCCTGTTCATCTGCATCCTGAAATCCTTTGCCGGCCATAATAATCCGTCGATATATCTCATCTTCCGGATCCATGAAATGTACATCGCAAGTTGCGCAAACAGGTTTATTATAGATTTCACCAAGTTCAACAATTTTTCGATTATATGCAATCAAATCCTCATCTGTTCTGATATGCGGATATTTCTCATCGCGAATCATAAACCTATTATTTCCGATAGGTTGTATTTCCAAATAATCATAAAACTGAACTATATTAGCAAGCTGTTCATCGGTACGTTCTTCCAGCAATGCCCGGAAAAGTTCTCCGGCTTCACAAGCAGAACCGATGATCAGATTTTCACGTAAAGAAGCCAAAAGGCTCTTTGGAATACGCGGTCTTCTGTAATAATAATTCACGTGTGACTCCGAAACCAGTTTATACAATGCTCTTCTTCCCATCTCATTTTTAGCAAGAATAATAACATGGTAAGAAGGCAATTTACGGATTGCTTCAATGCTTGATGCTGTCATATCATTTAAAGCAGCCAATGTAGCAATCTGTTGTTTTTGCAAATGAAAAACAAACCGTCTGAATGCCTCTGCGATAAGATTCACTCGCTCTGTAACACTACTTTCATTCTCAAAAGTAATGCCGTATTCTTTGGCAATAGATTTCAAATCATGTTTCGCCCGTTCCGTAAGAATTGCTCTGGCAACTGACATACTGTCAACACAGGTAAAATCATATGAAATACCGATTTCTTCTGCTTTTGCCTGCAAAAAAGCCCTTTCCGTAGTCGCATTATGCGATACAAGAACACTATCTTTCGCAAAAGCAAAAAATTCTGATAATGCCCCTTCTATGTATGGTGCCTTGGCAACCATTTCATCTTTAATGCCCGTTACACGCTCAATTTGAAACGGAATCGGACGTTTCGGGTTTACATAACTATGATAAGATTCTTTTATTTCGTTATTGATAAGCTTTACGGCACCTATTTCAATAATTTGCTCTTTCAACGGCGACAAACCGGTTGTGGTAAGAGAAAACACAACATAAGGACCTTCTATGCTTTGTCCTTTTTCATTCGAAACAGTTTCATCAAGGTCATCTACAAGATAACCTTCTACACCATATAACACTTTAAAAGAATCATTCTTTTCAACTGTATGAAATGCTTCCGGGAAAGCCTGTACAACACCATGATCCGTAATTGCTATGGATGACATTCCCCAGGAAATAGCGCGATTAATTAAATCTTTGGCATACGATACACCGTCACTGTCACTCATTTTAGTATGGCAATGTAATTCCACACGCTTTTTGAAAGCATTATCCTTTCTGGGCGTTGTGAAATCCTGAATCAAACGTATACCAAGAATTGAAGTAATCGTCACTTCATGTGCAAAATCATCATACTTGGCAATTCCTTGTAATTTGACAAAATTGCCTTTTTTCAAAGAAGGTTCAATCTCTTCTTTTTGTTCCGGCCAGCAAAATATTTTAGCAACAATAGTATCCGTAAAATCTGTTACAGCAAAGGAAATTACGTACTTACCGCTTCTTAATTCATGCCCGTCAAGCTCAATAATCTTACCTCGAATGGTAACATCTCCGATTCCCTCCTGAATGTCACAAATGGAAATTGCTTCATTCTCCACATCTTTTCCAAAAATAACATCAGGAATATCACATCGCTTCAGTGACTTATGCTTAACTTCTTCTTTCTCTTTCTTTGCGTTTCCTTTCTTTATGTCTTTATCCTTATTTGCAGCAGGCTCTGATGCGTTTTTCGCATTTTTATCATCTGTATATTCAAGAAATTCTGCTCCTGCGTCCGTATTTCCTTTCTTATTAATACGGTCAGAAATGGACTTAACCATCATATTAATCTTATAGGCATCTTCTTCTTTATATTTATTAAATTCAGGTTCTTTAAACGCAATTTCAATACGCGCATCGATTCCGCACCGACGATTGAAAATATCATTTAATTCTTTTACCAATTGTACTTGCCTGTCTCGCGAAACAACCGTATCCTGTATTGTAAAAATTACTTTATTTCCGTTTTCAAAAGACACATCTGCCGAAGCAATAATATGATAATCCAGCTTACCGATTTCCATCATATCTTCTAAAATACTCTCTCGATATGCTTGATAAACAGACTCTGCAGTATAATATTCAGACAATGCAAACGTCTCACAAATCTCAACACGTAAACTCGAAGTCCCCCGGAAGATTTGCTTGTGAATTTCATACTCCAATGCATGAATGTCTTTTCTGGCAATTAGTCTTTTACTTTGAAGATGTACCTTTAATTTTTTATTTTCCGGTATTGCAACAAGCTTTTCAATCACAATTTCTTCTGCCAAGTCCGAAAGATGGGCGGGTAATTCTATTTTTTCAAATACCTCATAAAATGTCTTTTGCATTTATAATCCTTTCCCCGGCAGAATAAATTCAGCTTTATGAATTCCAATGCGTCAACTCATAGCGAAGAGCTTCAAGCAATTGTTCTTCCGGTACTTTTTTAATAATTTTTCCTTTTTTGATAAGAAGGCCTTCTCCAATGCCACCGGCGATGCCGATATCCGCTTCTTTTGCCTCCCCCGGTCCGTTTACCACGCACCCCATAACCGCCACTTTAATATCGAGCGGAAATTCTTCTACCATGGTCTCAACCTGATTTGCAAGTCCGATTAAATCAATCTTTGTTCTGCCGCAGGTAGGACAACTAACTACTTCAATGCCGCCTTTGCGCAGTCCCAATGTACGAAGTATCAATTTCGCAGTTTTAATTTCCTCGACCGGATTTCCTGTCAAAGATACACGAATGGTATCACCGATTCCCTGATTTAAAATCAATCCAAGTCCCACAGAACTCTTCACATTACCGGAAAACAAAGTTCCTGCTTCCGTAATCCCGACATGCAACGGATAATTCGTTTGCTGCGAAATCAATTCATGCGCTTTCACGCACATCAATACATCTGAAGACTTGATTGAAATCACCAGATTGTCATAACCGCATTCTTCAATCATACGAACTTTATCAAGCGCACTTTCAACAATACCTTCTGCTGTCACACCACCATACTTTTCTACCAATTCTTTTTCTAATGAACCACTGTTTACACCGACACGAATTGGTATTTTATGTTCTTTTGCTACTTTTACAACTGCTTCAAGGCAATCTCTCCCTCCAATATTTCCCGGATTGATGCGAATCTTATCCGCACCGTTTTCAATCGCAAGAATAGCCATCTTATAATCAAAATGAATATCCGCCACCAACGGAATATGAATCTTATTTTTAATTGCACCGATGGCTTCTGCCGCTTCCTTCGTAGGTACCGTACAACGGATAATCTCGCACCCTGCTCTTTCCAGTTCCAGAATTTGAGCAACCGTAGCCTCCACATCCTCTGTTTTCGTATTTGTCATCGACTGTATTAATATCGGATTACCGCCACCAATTACCCGATTACCTATCCTAATTTCTTTTGTTTGATTTCTTTTCATTTCTCATCCCTCTTTATATTCTGAAAATATGTTAATATCTTAACTCTTTTTTGAATCACATTGGCCAAAAGCCCCAGCACTTCTTCTTTATTCTTCGCGTTGATATTCATCCTGATGCCTCTCATCTGCCTTTCAATCGCAAAAATACCAAGGTCATTCGCTTTGTCGGATATTTTTCTTGCCTGCATGGCAGCCGCCTGCCATTGTTGCCGGTTCACGGATTGCCCCAAACGCATAAAATCCTTTGAATTAAAAAAATTACAAACAGCCGAAAGATACTCTTCTTTTTCAGCAAAAGCACCTCCGCTCTTGTCAAAATCTATTCCAAAAGCCTTTAATTGTGTGATAATCTCATCCATGAAATTCCTCCGTACAATACGCGATCTTTTTGCAAACAGACGTAAGCTGTTTTTTATTTGCATATTATCAAGTATACCTTCCCTTCACATACTTTTCAATTCTGTTTTTTTATTTTTTATTTCAATTTTTTATCTCATTTTCACCTAAAAATATGTACACTGTATTCACATGCCAGTATTTTGACAGCAGACTCCTTTTCTGCTTTGCGGACTAAAAATCCAACTGCTGCAATTGTGTTGCCTGCAACAATAAGTAACTGTGCTTCATACAATGCATTACCCAAAGCAAACAGAAAGCCCGAAAAAATAAAAAGTAATGCAAGAACAAACCAAATTTTAGTATATTTCTGTCTTTCTTTCTTCGACATATTTTCATTTTCATACAATGCTTCTTTCAAATGATTTATAGATACAAAACGTTTTTCCGGTTCCGGATTCGTTGCGCAGACAATAACCTTAGCCACATTTTCCTCTATATGAAAATATTCCGCTATTTCTTCCGTTTTGTATGTACTTAAATAAGATGGTTCACATCCGGTAATCATATATTGCATGATTCTGCCAACAGAATAAATATCATTTTGAACATGAACCTCACCCTTCTTTCGTTCCGGCGCCAGATATCCTTTGGTACCACAGAGCATAGAAGGCATCTCTCCTAAATAAGACGCACCGCCCAAATCCAGCAATGCAATCTTATCATTCTCTAAAAGAATGATATTTTCCGGTTTCAAATCACCATGAATGACCGGTACATTCTGTGAATGTAAAACAGACAACAGCTCTGCTAATTCAAATATTATTTTTCTACACCGTTTTGTATCAATTACACCGTTTTTCTTTACCACTTCTTTTAGTGTGTCACCCTCCATATTTTCCATAACTATCATTGTTGTATGCCCATCCCTTACAACGTCATGAAGTCTGGGCACACCCGGATGCGCAAGAGCTTTCAGCCATGCAATTTCTGTTTCTGCAATCACATCATCCGCAATTTCTTTGGCCACAAAAATAGTTCCGATATTTCTATCTTTCACCTTATAAACCTTTGAAAAACCGCCGGCTCCGATTTCTTCTAGTATTTCATATCGCATCACTTTTCCTCCTTATTCTTCTGTTCGCACGCAAATACAGGCATATGCATAATCGTCATACCGTTCCCTGTTTCTGTCCATCAACTCTTTCAGTACTTTATTTACAGACTCCTCTTTTCGCGCAGAATAAACAAAGGAACATAAGTGCTTCTTGGAAAAGTGACTTGCGCATGCTTTAGAAAATAATAAATAAAGTGTATCCTTTTGATTTTTTCCACTTACTCTCTCTATTTCCAATCTTTCTTCTTCACCGAGAAAATGTATCTTTTTTTCTTTTTCCTTCTGTAAAAGCTTATACTTTTTCCCTTTGCACTTCATCCAATTTCCGTCTCCGACTCTGCAACCGAGATAACCGCTCTCAGTAATTATCAGAACCTGAAGAGAATATTTGCACTTAAATCTGTGTTCCGCTGAATGTAATAAAAGTTTTTGATGCAACATAAAAAACTCTCTCTTTAAACTTCTGTAAAGACTGTTTTTAGAGTTACTTTTACAAAAAGCAGGGATTCCGGTTTCATAAAACCATTGCGTAATCTCCTGTAAAACCATTGCAATGATTGTTTCATCCTTCTCTTCCTGCTTCACACCTTCTGCCATAGCACAAAAACAAATCCGTCCTCTGTTTGTCAAAACACATTGAACGGAAATCCCCAGATTGTTTCTGTTACAAAGCCCTTCTCTTTCGTACAAATAAAAAGGCTTACAATTCATAAATTTCTCCTATGCTATTTAAAAAAATAAAAATGGGGGTGATAAAAAAGATTTATCAGACTGACCGTTTCGCTCCGGATGCGGAGCGAAACAGCCGATAGAATTATTTTACAAACAAATTAAGAACATCATTAAAAAGAACAAAAGCCATAAGACCAAACAAAAGTATAATACCGGTCATCTGGATGGCAATTTCAAGTTTCTGCGGCAAAGGCCGTCTGATAATTGCTTCAACCAAAAGAAGAATAAAACGTCCTCCGTCAAGTGCAGGTACCGGAAGCAGATTCATTACACCGAGATTCACGCTCAAAAGAAGCGCAATGTTTACCATATTGGAAAAAACGGTAAAGAATCCTTCATCCTTTGTTTCCACAATGGTATTATTGATAATCTCAGCAACGCCGACAGGACCTTTCATATCATCTTTTGTTAATTTACCCTGTACAAGCATTTCTAAACTTTTAATCGTTGTCTTCAACCAAAAACGTACTTCATAGGCACTGTATTTTAGCACTGAAAAGCCCTCAGGCTGATAATACTCCTTCGCACTTATACCAATAGCATAACCGCCGTCTGATTGTTGCGGTGTAAGCGATGTCGTATAACGTTCCCCATCGCGTTCGTACTCAATTTCCCATTCGCGGTTGCCTTCTGCCATGGTATGAAGAGAAATCTCTTTAAAAAGATATATTCTCTCGCCGTTGATTTTGGTAATAATATCGTCATTCTGCAAACCCGCCGCCTGAGCAGGCATATCGGCAATCACTTCACCTATCTGCGGTGTAATCGTAGGCCAAAATGCCATTATAAACATTGCAAGAAAAAAACCTAAAATAATATTAAAAATCGGTCCGGCAAGCACTACCATAATCCGCACCCATACGGGCGCATTACGAAAGGAACCTTTTGTAGCCGCTGTCTCACTTTCAAGCGGATTCTCTTCCTTTTGTTTTTTGGTTTCTTCATCCTCTTCTTCAAGCGCATCCTCGCCTTCAAAAATACAGGCGCCTCCGATTGGAAGCAGGCGAATTGCATAAGTAGTATCTCCCTTTGTGAACTTAAAAATCTTCGGGCCCATACCGATTGCAAATTCAAGTACCTTTATTCCATGCATTTTAGCAAAAATAAAATGACCAAATTCATGTACCACAACTACAACAGTGAAAATAATAACAAATGCAATCACTGAATATAAAAAATCAATTTTCAACAGAGTTTCTCCTTTAATTAAATCTACTCTTTATATATTCATATGTCTGCGCTTCCGCAAAAAGAATTTCATCTACATTCGGATTTGCGATAACGCGATGCTCCTGCATGGAAGACTCAATCAATTCTGCAATTTCTAAGAATGAAATCTGCTCTTTCAGAAAATATTGAACAGCCAGTTCGTTTGCAGCATTGTACACTGTCGGCATACTTCCTCCAACCTTAGCAGCCTCGTAAGCAAGACGCAACCCCGGAAAATTATCTGTATCCGGTTTTTCAAATGTCATCCGTCCAAGTTCAAAAAAATTTACTCTTTTCCCTCCAAGAGGTTTTCTTTCCGGATAAAAAAGCGCATACTGAATCGGTAATTTCATATCCGGCATACCAAGCTGTGCCATAATGGCACCATCTTCATATTCTACTGCAGAATGTATAATGCTCTGCGGATGCACAAGCACCTCAATCCTGTCAAGATCCGTTCCGAATAACCATTTAGCTTCCATTACCTCAAGCCCTTTATTTACAAGAGTTGAAGAATCAATCGTAATTTTCTTTCCCATCGCCCAGTTCGGATGTTTCAGCGCATCTGACGGCTTCATATTCGTCAACTGCTCTTTTTTCATACCACGGAAGGGACCTCCGGATGCTGTAAGCCAAATCTTAGAAATACGATTCTTTTCATTGCCCTGCAAGGATTGAAAAATCGCACTATGTTCACTATCTACCGGGAGAATAGAAACATTCTTTGATTCTGCAAGCGGCATAATAATATGGCCTGCCGTTACGAGGGTTTCCTTATTTGCAAGTGCAATTGTTTTACCGGCTTCGATCGCTGCAATAGTCGGACGAATCCCAATCATCCCAACAATAGCCGTTACAATAATCTGTGCCTGCGGTAATGTTGATATTTCTATCAATCCATCCATCCCTTGCAACACCTCTACAGAAAGATCCGCAACCCTCAATTTTAATTCTTGGGCCGCCTCTTCTGACCACATAACAACTTTACCCGGATGAAACTCACGAATCTGACGTTCTATTAACTCTACATTATTTCCTGCAGCAAGCGCAAGAACATTCAACTCTTTCGTTTCACGAACAATTTCAAGCGTCTGTGTACCTATGGAACCGGTAGATCCAAGCACAACTATATTTTTCATGTTAATCGTCTCCAAATAAATATCCTTTTATACAAAATCCAGCAATAATACTACAAGAAAATATACCATCGGTGCCGTAAAAATAACACTGTCAAAACGATCAAGCACGCCTCCATGCCCCGGAATTAACTTACCAAAATCTTTAATATTACCATTTCTTTTGATTGCCGAAGCAGTCAAATCACCACACATAGATACGATGGAACCTATCATGCAAATAACTGCAAAAAGAGGAATTACCAATATTTCGCAATCTATGCATGCATAAAAAAGCCACCCCATTAAGCCGCCGGCAATTGTTGCGCCAAGCATTCCGCCAACCGCTCCTTCAATCGTCTTCTTCGGACTCAGCTTCGGTGTAAGCTTATGCCTTCCGAACAGACTTCCCGCAAAATATGCACAGGTATCACAAACCAATGCACTGATATATGCGAGCCAGACAAGAAAAATACCATGAGGAAGCTCTCTGATCAAATACAAAAACGACAATGTAAGCGCCACATAAATCAAACCAAATACAGCCGGTGTCATTTGCCGGATTGTATGTTTAGGGAATGTAAAAATATATATTCCAAACATAACAACAACTGCTACGATAAAAAGCAACAATACCAAAATCGTAAAACGGTTAAACACTCCCATTTCCGAATGGAGCCAGCCAATAATATTCTGATGAAACGGCATGCAATCATCCGTTATTAACAATAGAACATAATATAAAATGATCGAAACAATTCCGACCTTTTCATATCCGCTGATTTTATTCTCATGTAATCTTACATCTACTGCCTTGGTAAACTCCAAATAACCAATGCATGATAAAACTGCAAGAAAAACCGCCTGCGCAGGTCCTCCAAGCAAGCCAAACCCCAGAATAATAACCAATACCACAGCACCGCTAATGATACGTGTAACCATCCCAATACCTCCTATTTCGCATTTCCAAAACGTCGGTCGCGCTTGTTATAAGCTTCAATCGCAAGAAGTAATTCCTCACGATCAAACTCGGGCCAATGTTTATTTGTGAAATAAAACTCCGTATAAGCCAATTGCCATAATAAAAAGTTAGAAATTCTTTGCTCTCCGCTGGTTCTGATTAATAAATCCGGGTCCGGAATACCTGCTGTATCAAGATGATTCGAAACATATTCCGTTGTCACGTCATCTTCTGTTAATTCTCCGTCACTTGCTTTACGCACCATTTGTTTCATCATACGTAAGAGCTCATCACGTCCTCCATAATTAATGGCAATCTGAAATTGTAAGCCTGTATTATTCGCAGAATCTGCTTCTAATTCAGCAATCGCTTTCTGAATATCGGGTGCCAGATATGTTTTATCTCCAATAATACGAATACGGACATTATTTTTTGCCGCTTTCTTAAAACCTGATAAAAGGTAGCTGCGCAACAAACTCATTAACGCAGCAACCTCATCTTCGCTTCTCTTCCAATTTTCAGTCGAAAAAGCATATACGGTAAAATACTTAATGCCCAGCTCATCTGCAACATAAAGCATATCCTCTACATTTTTTCCGCCCTGGACATGCCCCATTTTACGAGGAAGTCCTTTACTTTTTGCCCAACGGCCGTTTCCGTCAAGAATTACGGCAACATGATTCGGAACATTCATAAAAAACCTCCGATACTAAACAGTAAGTACTTCTTTGGATTTGTCTTCTACCATATCACTGATTTCTTTCACATACTTATCAGTAAGTTTCTGAAGTTCTTCTTCCATGCTCTTAATCTCATCTTCTGAAATTTCAGTTTTTGCAAGCTTCTTCAAAGCATCATTTCCGTCACGACGTACATTACGGACAGCAACCTTCGCATCTTCACCCTTCTTGCGGACATCCTTTACAATTTCTTTTCTTCTTTCTTCCGTAAGTTCAGGGAAAACAAGACGGATAACCGTACCGTCATTGCTCGGTGTAATACCGATATCAGAAGCCATAATCGCTTTCTCAATCGCTTTAATTAAGCTCTTTTCCCAAGGAGCAATCTGAATCATTCTAGCTTCAGGAACAGTAATGTTACCAACCTGCTGAAGCGGAGTCATTGTTCCGTAATAATCAACTGCAATTTTATCCAAGATATGTGGATTTGCTCTTCCTGCACGGATTGTTGTAAATTCTGCATTTAAATGTTCACATGTTTTTGCCATTTTCTCTGCGTATGGTTTAATTGTTTCGTTCATTATTTTTTCCTCATTCTTTCTTATTATTTGTATTTGTTATGAAACTGTAACTTTCGTTCCTTTGAAATTACCTTTTACCGTATTAACAATACTGTTTTCTTCATTTAAGCCAAATACCCACATCGGCATTTTATTATCACGGGCAAGAATGGAAGCAGTCATATCAACCACTTGAAGATTCTTCGCAATCACTTCATCAATGGATACCGTGTCATATTTCTTTGCCTCCGGATTCTTACGGGGATCATCATCATATACTCCGTCAATCGCCTTTGCGAGTAAAATCACTTCAGCGTCCACTTCAATTGCTCTTAAAACAACTCCTGTATCCGTACTGAAATAGGGATGTCCCGTTCCTCCTGCGAAAAAGACTACCATACCTTTTTCAAAATACTTATTTGCACGGTCTTTTGAAAAAAGCTTTGTAAAAGAGCCACACTCAAAAGGGGTTAAAATATTTGTCATCATGCCTACCGAACGAAAAATTTCAGAAACATAAATGCAATTCATAATCGTTGCAAGCATTCCAATCTGATCAGCCTTCGTTCTGTCAATATTTTCACTGGTACGTCCTCTCCAGAAATTCCCTCCGCCAATTACAATACCAACCTGAATATTGCTGTCAACAAGCTCTTTAACCTGAAGCGCAACCTTGCGGACTGTTTCCTCATCAAAACCGGTCTTCTTATCTCCTGCAAGTGCTTCACCGCTTAACTTTAGTAATATTCTCTTCATATTTTCTATCTCCTTTCCTGATTCATTCCGTCAAAAAATGTTCTCGGACTCACGCCGGCATAACACTGCGATATCATTCCCTCAATGACAGCACCACTATTCATCTGGACCGAGTTCGCTTTCATATTACCCTGAATAATTGCCGTAGACTCCAATACAACCGGACCATCCACATCCACATCTCCTTTTAATGCACCTGCAATAACCGCACCTGTGCCGATAATATTGCCAATCACCATACTTGCATGATCCATTTCAATACTTTTACTGCAAATAATATCTCCATCCACTTTCGCACTGCGCAAAATCACTTCTTCTGCCTGAATGTTTCCATGCATTTCTCCGCAAAGAGTCACTCTGCCCGGAATAATAAGATTACCGAATATTGTTCCTGCAATCTCGAGACTTCCGTTTTCAATCACACCTTCCGACTGTCCTGTCGGCGTTGTTTCCATGTTCGGCATGGAAAAAGTGGCATCGTTTACAGCTACTTCTTCATTTATCTCTTCCAATTCTTCCACTTCTTCAAGAATCGAAAACAAATCAGAATTTTCTTCTGCTTCAGAAAGTTCTTTTTTTAACCGTTCTTCTTCCGCAAGCATCTCCTCTTTTGCCTTCTCATCTGTCATTTCAGTTACTGCTTGTGCTAAATCATTCTTTAAATCACTGAAAAAGCCCATCTTTTCCCTCCTGTTTTATTCATATGAACTAACAACGTGACGAACCGGTTGTGTTCCTTCCGTAATCGGCAGAAGCACATAGGTATCATCAGAAGTAAGTTCTTCAAGAATCAGCGGAAGCGCCTCCACTGTAGTATGCTTGTCAGCTGCATCATGCATCAGTACTATACCGTTTTCCTTCTCACTTACACCTGAAATAACGTTCTGATATATTTTCTGTGGTGAAAGCTTAACACTACCGGCATCCTGACTCGTTACATTCCAGTCAAAATAAGACAATCCTTCTTCACGTAAGATTGCAAAAAGCTCTTCTTTGTCAAAATCAACCAATGTATTAGAACTTCCTCCGGGAAATCTGTAAATAACACTCTTTTGCCCGGTTCTGTCTTTGACATAATCCTGAATCAGTCTGACATCTTCCCTGAACAACGTCGGTGTTGCATATATTTTACTGTATTTATGAGAGTAAGAATGCAACGCAAGTGTATGTCCCTCTTCTACAATTCGTTTGTATTCTTCATCGAAACCATCTTTAGCAAGCACAAAAAAAGTCGCTTTCACATCATACTCTGCAAGAACATCGAGAATCTCATTTGTATATTTACTCGGGCCGTCATCAAAAGTCAGATATACTTTCTTTTGGTCGGGATATAATTCATTATCACTAATGACATATTCTTCTTCCGGTTCTGAAACAATTATTTCCTCTGCCGAATCGTTCGAAAAAGATTTCTCATCAAGATATGTCTGTTCCGAATCCTCGGAAATCATCTGATAAATGGCATCAATCTTTTTATTCATGTGAAAATTTTGAACCAGGAGATAAACACAGGTTACATTTGGGAACAACAAAAGAACACACAAGGCGAATGTCAAAAAACGTTTCAAACGTTGAATTCGTCTTCTGCGGTGATTGATTTGTTCAATTTGCACTTGTTGTTCTGTTTTATTATCAGTTACAGGTTCCATATCATTACCACTTTAATTTCAACACTTTTTCATATAGTCCCATATATTTTACCACAACATACGTGATTTGCAAATTCTTATTTTACATGTTTTTCTGAGTTTTTTTGTTATAAAATCGCAAATAACGAATATACTATATGCAGAAACTTATAAAAATTAAAAGGAGTAAAAAAATGTGGAACAAATATAAACCTTATATTATCTCAATCCTGATTTCACTTGGTGTGGGAGGTGCATCAGCTCTGCTTGTACGCAATCAATTTGCAATGTATGACCAAATCAATATGCCTCCCCTTTCGCCTCCCGCCATTCTCTTTCCGATTATGTGGACGATTCTTTATGTACTGATGGGAATCAGTTGCGCGATGATTTATACAACAGAAACCGCACCCGAATCTGACAAAAAAACTGCAATCTGGTTATTTGCTGTTCAATTATTTTTTAACTTTTGCTGGAGTCCTGCCTTTTTCGGATTAAACCTCTATTTATTTGCCTTTATCTGGCTTATGATTATGTGGGTTCTAATCATTGTTATGATTGCCAAATTCTTTACAATCAATAAAACTGCGGCATATTTACAGATTCCTTACCTGCTATGGACCACGTTTGCGGCATATTTGAATTTAGGTGTATATTTATTAAACAGATAATGTAATGTCAAAGAGAATCCTGCAAAGTAAAAATGCCAAACCAACATTTCTGGTCGGTTTGGCATTTTTAGGCCTGAAAACATTTTCACACCTTATTATTTATTAAATAACCCCTTTAATTTATCCGCTGCATCTGCAATGTTTTCTGCTGTTAATTTCGCTTTTACCCCATCGATGATTTTTTCAACAATATCATCCGGCAAATCAACTCCAATTAACTTTTCAATCACCTTAACAGGTTCTTTTTCAAAATCTTCCTTAAGATTGGGATTCTTTTTAATCTGTTCAACAATATCTGAAATTTTTTCTTTAATATCCATCTTTATTCCTCCACAATTTCCGCTTCAGGAGCATTCTTTTTAACAGATTCAATGCCCTTTACACAATTTGCATGTGTTTTATAACCCTCACCGGTTGCAACAATCTGTCCGTTTGTTGCTTTCAGGCGGAAACGGAATTCACCGGCCTTATCGGCATATAACTCAAATTTCGGATTTTTCAATGTAGCGAACCCTTCAACAGTCTGATCTTCAATTTCAGCAACAGGTGCATTTTTCTGAACAGAAGCAATTCCGTTTTTGCAGGTAGCATCAGACTTATATACCTGAGAAGATGCAACCACTTGACCATTTGTAGCTTTCAAATCGAATTTTACGCCGGTGTTTGTTTTTTTAATTACAAATTTACCCATAATACTAATCCTCCGTATAATAATATATTGTCACATCATAATATATATCGGATTTTAAAAAACGGAATTTACTTCAAATTTTTTACACGCCACAACGAAGTGTCGAAACCTTCTCATCTCCTTGGAGAGTTTTTACTTCGTAGGAAAAACCCATGAAATAATAAAGAATGTGCATTGCACATTCTCCGCGCGTGAGCGGTGTTGCTTGACAACAAAATTCCTTGCCGCGAACTGCGCATCCTTAGCAGGGCTTTTTTATTGCATAGGAAATTCCTATGCAATAAAAAAGCCCGAACGAGAATAAATTCTCGTTCGAGCAATTATACTTATATATAGCTTATAACTGATTATTAGTTTCCAGCCATCTGTTTTGCAACTTCTGCTGCAAAGTCTTCTTCTTTCTTTTCCATACCTTCACCGGTTTCGAAACGAACGAACTTAACTACCTTCAAATCAGCAGATACTGATTTCAAGTACTGTGCTACAGTCACCTTTCCGTCTTCAGCCTTAACATAAATCTGATCCATCAGGCAAATATCCTTAATCTGCTTGGAAATACGTCCCTCAACAAGACCGCTGAAAATCTTATCTGTAATATAATCAGCCTTACCTGCCATAGCAAGCTGAGCCAATGTAGCAATTGCTTCTTTGGAAAGGAAGTTAAATAAGAAGTTCATATTGCTCTTCTTCTCTTCGTAAATAGCCTTATCTTCAGCACTCCAAAGATTATCTGTCAATGCTTTTTCAATTAACTTATTTAAAATGGGCTTAGGAAGTGATGCGGGATCATTCAAAGCGCTGTCAATTGTGATTTCTTTCATCTTTGCCAATTCGTCTGCAGAAATTTCATCTCTGCTTGCGTACTGGGGATTCATAGCTGCAATCTGCATTGCAATGTTTGTAAGTGCTTCTTCTGTTGCGTCAGACTTTGCACCTTCTGCACCAACGATAACACCAATACGTCCGCCACCATGAAGGTAACCAACAACGATAGGAGCTTCTACCTTTTCAAATCTTCTGATGCTTAATTTTTCACCGATTGTAGCAACCTTTTCAACCAATGCATCATTTACAGTCTTTGTTGTATCATCCATCCATGTAGAAGCAAGAAGTGCATCTACATCTGCAACATCAGTTGAAACAACCTGATCAGCAATCTTCTCAACAAATGTCTGGAAGATTTCGTTCTTAGCAACGAAGTCTGTTTCAGAGTTTACTTCCACAACAACTGCCTTGCCTTCTTTCTTAGCAATACGGCAAATACCTTCTGCTGCAATACGGCTTGCTTTCTTTTCAGCCTTCATTGCGCCGCTCTTACGTAATGCTTCAACAGCTGCATCCATATTACCGTCGCACTCTGTAAGTGCTTTTTTACAATCCATCATACCTGCGCCTGAAATTTCACGCAATTCTTTTACCATAGCCGCTGTAATAGTTGCCATTTTAATATCCTCCTTCTCGAATCTGATTATAATTATTCTGCATCTGCTGCAACTTCTTCTTCTGTTACTTCTTCAACTGCATCTGCAACAACTTCACCCTGGTTTGCTTCGATAATAGCATCTGCCATCTTAGCAACGATTAATTTAACCGCTCTGATCGCATCATCATTACCGGGGATTACATAATCAAGTTCTTCAGGGTCACAGTTTGTATCTGCGATACCAAGTAATGTAATACCTAAGTTATGAGCTTCCTGAACACAGATTTTTTCTTTCTTAGGGTCTACAACAAAGATAGCGTCGGGAATTCTTGTCATGTTCTTAATACCGCCAAGATTCTTCTCGAGTTTATCCCATTCTTTCTTTAAGTTAACAACTTCTTTCTTGGGAAGTACATCGAATGTACCATCCTCTGCCATTCTTTCGATTTGTTTTAATCTTTCGATTCTGGAACGAATGGTCTTGAAGTTTGTAAGCATACCGCCTAACCATCTTTCGTTAACATAGTACATACCGCAACGTTCAGCTTCTGTCTTAACTGCATCCTGTGCCTGTTTCTTTGTACCTACGAACAATACGGTACCGCCAGCGCTTGCGATTTCAGAAATAGCATTGTATGCTTCATCTACCTTACCTACAGACTTCTGTAAGTCGATAATATAAATACCATTTCTCTCTGTGAAGATGTAAGGAGCCATCTTAGGGTTCCATCTTCTTGTCTGATGTCCGAAATGAACACCTGCTTCAAGTAACTGTTTCATTGAAATTACGCTCATTTTAAAATCCTCCGTTTTTTGGTTTTTTTGCCTCCGCATCCCTCTTCTTGACAACCAACTTCTCGCGTATAGAAGCACCGATTGACAATCAGAATGCGTGTGTTATAGCACAACGCATTGATTTTAACATAAAAGAAACCCCTATGCAAGAGGTTTCTAAGCTTTTTTCATATTTTTATTTCATCCATTCGTTAATTCTTCTGCAATTTCCTTCATTGAGGCTCCGGCCTTTATCTCATGTTGACCGACACTTAATCTTCTGTCATACCCGTTTGCACAAAGAAAACGGTCAAATTCAAGTGCACTTTCCACAAGTCCTGCTTCAAATACTTTTTGACTGACAGAAACAGAACTGTCGCCGCTTACAATTGCAATAACAACATACTCTTCAATCACCTCTTCCGATTCCTCGGTTTCGGAAATTACTTCAGAAGCAGGTTCGCTCACATCTTCAGATGTTTCTTCCAAAGAAGACTCTGCTTCCTCTTCTACAGATTCAGACTCGCTCTCTTGTGACATGTTTTCCGAAATCTCTTCGTCTGAATCAACTTCTTCCTTGCTTGCCTCTTCTGTCGATGACGGTTCCCTTAATACAGTTTTTTCAACCAAACCAAGTTCTTTGGCACGCGCGATAATTTCTGTATCAGACATCTGATTTGACCTTGAAGCGCCTATGATGAAAAGAAGCGCCGTCACTATCATTCCGATTCCGATTCCACGCAAATAATATTTCAATTTCATGTTTGTTTCGTCCCCTAACTTTGACGGTATAAATCAATAATCAATTTCACTTCACCGACACCAAGTCCCAATTCTTTAGCAATGGCAACATTCGATTTCCCTTCTGCATGAAGTTTCAATACTGCCTCATTACGATTTCCGTTTGCATCGCGCGACTGGATTTCAGGCATTTCTTTCGTCGTCTTTTTCAATCTGGTCTTTTTATTATCATTATTCTTTTTGGCAGAAGTTCTTTCTCTTTTAACCGGTTCCTGGGAAAACTCTTCAAGAGCCTGAACCAGTTCTTCAATGGTATGTTCATCATCTGCTTTATCCGGCACAGAATCACTGGACATCTCCGGCTTTTCTATATTATCTTCTGTTTCCTGAATCTGTTTATATTGTGTCCGCAACAACTCATCCGTAGCATTCCGAAGCATCACCATCTCATTCAGAGAACTTTGCACGCTTTTAGTTGTCTGTTCCATTCCGGCAACCGTATCTTTTAACTGATTATGTTTATCATCGAGCATGGAATAAAGAAACATAACTTCTTCATGGTTTTTGTGAATATCAGACAATACCGTATCCGAATACTCATTTACCGCCATAATTTTGTCATTAGAAATTCGTTCCAAGCTTCTGGTTGTACGTTCGAGTGAATCTTCAATCTTTTCATCCATTCCCGTTTCTAAACGGTTTAATGCACTTTTAACTTCTTCATCAATTAGTTTTTCTACTTCTTCCTTTGTCTCTTTACGGTCAAATCTTTCTCCAACCTTTTCCGGAATAATGAAACTCAAAACAAAAATAACTATTCCTAATATCAATATAATAATCTGAAACCAAATCATTATCTATGTTCTCCCATCAGTCCTGTCTAACGCATCAGACACGCATATCAAACCCTTTTGGTTTTTTCACAACGACCGTTCCGTCTTCACGCGTTTCCTTTTTCTTTTTCTGCTTTTGTCCTTCAGGATACGATCCGTTTCCCTTCTCTTTTGCATCATAACGATATTCATTATACTCTGTTTTTTCCGAATTCACAACCTGCTCGTGCTTTTCCTGTGCCTTTTTTACTACTGCATTTGCCACATTCCCTTGTTGCAAAACAGCTCTTGCATCTTCATTCTGTTTCAAAACAGATAAATCCTGCGAACGGGATACCATACCATTCATTTCAATTGGATTAATAGCCATAATTTATCCTCTCAAACAAATCAAAGTGAAGAATATCTGACATCTCCGCCCTCATAATAGAAGCGTACATATCTGACATCACTTTTTAATATAGTAGAAACATCCGAAATAGCGATTTTGGTTCCGGCATAAGCAATATCTTTTACTTTTACCGTTGCCGTCAGATTCGAATTAATGATATCTTCCAATTCTTCGTACTCACGCACCAGTTTTTCCATCTCTTCCCTAAGCTGTCTGTATGAAATCGCCGCATTTTGAATAAACTGCAATCTGTCAGGTGGCAATTTTTGCCCCTGGCTCATTTTCTGATTTGCTGCCAAAAGAACCGGTTCAATCTGTTTGATTTTTTTCTTAATTGCATCTACCTCGCCCATAATACTCTGAAAACGAAGCTTTCTTGCCGGATCAATTCCAAGTTCAAGAATGGTATCAGAACCCATTTGTGATCCAAGCACTTTAACGGTAATAGAATTTGTTGCCGCGACGGTAGAGCCGGAAATCATTCCTTTACGCCCTTCTACATGGATATCTCCATTTGCCATTACTTTTGAATGTAATATAGCGTCTGTCTCAATATATCCGCCTGCGCTTGCAGTTGCGTTTTCGATAAATTTAGCAATAATATTACCGCCGGCCTTCAAGTTTCCCTTTCCCATGCCGTTTACACCACGCACAATGATGATATCTCCGTCTGCTTCCAGTGTCGCACCTTCTACCACACCCATAACTTCAATATTTCCTTTTGCCCGTACGGAGAAATTGGTACAAACATTTCCGGCAACATGCACACTTCCGTCATAATCAATATTTCCGGTTGCATTGTCTACATTTTGCACCTGATAAACATCCGAAACAAACATCTTATCG
Source organism: Lachnospiraceae bacterium (assembly GCA_015056945.1). Classification (GTDB taxonomy): domain Bacteria; phylum Bacillota; class Clostridia; order Lachnospirales; family Lachnospiraceae; genus UBA3766. The sequence goes on from SVFH01000011.1 coordinate 37,304, forward strand.
TCAACAAGCATTACATGACCGTCCACCTCTGCGAAGGCTTCCAGTCTGTCTTCGGAAATCCTGATATTACGTCCGCCTTTTAAAACCAGCTTTTTAACAGTTCTCGGTTTCACATATTCTTTTGTTACAGTAATACCTTTTTCTCCGGGATCTTCCGGCGTAAGTCGCGCAAGCAACTGACCGTTTTTAATATGATTCATGGTATTCAAATTAAAAAAGTCAACGCTACCGTCCTCATTCAAAGTAGGACGTGCTTTCAAATCAGTATTGAAAAAATATGTGATTTCAGCATCAGTCCCGTGACGGACAGGTAATCCCTTTGCAATCAGAATGTCTGTACAGTATTGTTTCTTTTCTAAATAGGCTGAAATAACTTCTCTGTCAACACCGTAAACAACACCTGCATTTTGCAAATCGCCAAGAATCGCATCTGCGCCGGATTCAATCCCGCCCACAGAAGCCGGATAAAAACGCGCATAGGCAGACATTTTGTCTGCCGAAATTGTTACCTTCATCATTTCACGTTCCGGATATCGTTTCACATTATCTAATTTAATAATGCCCTTATCCAGAATTGCTGTTATCTTACGGTTCAAATCAGTAATTTCATACGAAATACCTTTTTTTTGCAGATAATCCGCCACTTCAACAGCCTTTAACGGTTCGCCTCCATCCGTTTCTGCATATATCCACAAATAAGTGCCATCCTCACGGCAATCCAATTGAAAATATCCGTTCATCGCCATTCCCCTCATAAAAATTTACTACATTGCATTCAAAATTCCAACATATTTGCCTAATTTGGCTTTCATCTTTTGTAAACTTTTCGTGTGAAGCTGGGACACTCTGGACTCCGTTACTTCTAATAATTCACTGATTTCTTTTAACGTCAACTCTTCGTAATAATATAATACAATTACTTTTCTTTCCTTTTCAGTGAGAAGTTCAAGCGCTTCAACGAGCATTTCTTTTAACTCCTCCTGTTCTGCCACCTTTTCAGGTGCATCAAAATGTCTTGAAACATTTCCGACTTCATTGGAAATCTCTGTTCCCATTTCAAGATACTCATTTAAGGATACAACATTGGTAACCTTCATTTGAGACTGCCATTCTAAGTATTCATCTTCTTTGATTCCCAACGCCTGCGCAATTTCTTCGTCCCTTGCCGGTCTTCCTGTAGTCGCTTCGATTTCCTTGGTTGCAGCATCAATTTGTTTCTGACGTTGACGCACCGTTCTCGGAATCCAGTCCATTTTGCGAATCTGATCTAAAATAGCCCCACGAATTCTAAGACTTGCATAGGTTTCAAACTTAACTTCTTTCTTAAAATCATACTTATCAATCGCATCAATCAGGCCAAAAACACCATATCCGACAAGATCATCATATTCTACATTATATCCAAGATACATGCTAAGACGTCCTGCCACAACTTTAACAAGAGGAGCATATTCTATAATAATCTGCTCTCTAATCTGCGGACTTTTGCTTTTTGCATATTCATCCCATAATTTTTTTCTGCTCATCTCGTCCATTTAATATCCTCCAGCAATTCCGATTATCCTTTTACTTCCTCTGATGTTTCTTTAGCATCAACATCCGTTTCTTCCGATGTTTCTATCGTTTCTGCTTTTTCATCCGGTCTGCAATCCATTAAAATTTTCATTGCTATGACTCCGATAACATAAAAAACCACCAAAACAATCAATAAAACAAGTAACATCCATAACAAATCTATTTGGAACAGGTATAACAAAACACTGGCCACAGCACCGGCTCCAAATGTAACAATAGGTGGTAACAGTCTGAGTTTATTCATATTGCACATCCTAAATAATTTTTTCCGGTTTTCCGACAGCGCGAACTAACAACTCTCCGTTCTCAGGATTAAACACAATAGTACGTCCGTAATTTAATCCGGTATCTGAAGATAAAACCGGTATTTTCAATTCTCTCAATCTTTTTTTACACGCCTCTACATTTTGATCCCCAATCCGAACCAGGTCCGGAGCCCCCTGAACATTAAACATCTGCGCACCACCTGCAACCTTAGCCACTAATCGCTCAGGCGAGGCCCCAAGTGCAACCACTTGACGAACAAGCTCGTCAATTCCGGTGTCCGCAAATTTACACTTATTTAAATTATTTTTAATATGACGACTATCCGGCAACATAACATGCAACAATCCACCAACTTTTGTCACAGGGTCACGAACAGCAACACCGACACAGGACCCCAATCCTAATGTCGTCAAACCATCCGGTGCTCTGCACACCTTCAGATCCGCCATACCGACTTTGTAGATTTCCCTCATATTACTCCTCCAAAACAATTTTTACATTCCAAGAGAAGACAGAATCTTTTCATAAGATTCCAAATCAGGAGCAAGAATGAAGTAGCCATTCAAGCCATCAAAGAACTGAGTCTGAATCATCAGAAGTTTATCAGCCATTGTTCCGTACACAATTGCAGGTACACTTAAAATAGCCCCAGCCATATCAACGCTTAAAGCAGGTACCGTCGGGTAAATTGACAATCCGGTCAAGGTAGAAAGAGAATTCAAATAAGATGCAGAGATAATATTTCCAATCTCCTTCAAAGCAGACTCTTCCATTTCCGACAAGTGACCATTATCAGAATCACAGCCCAGCAAAAGCTGAATAAGTTTTTGCGCTGAGCTAATTTCCAACATAAACAGAATACTTCCGGAAATCTCTCCCTGTACACCCAAATATATTCCAACCATCAGAAGTTCCTCACCACCGATTACATTGCCAACCTCTGAAAATTCCAATAATTTAACTTGCGGAACATACATATCAACCTTACAATCCAGCATCTTTGCTAATGCCGTTGTCGCATTTCCGGTACCAATGTTGCCAATTTCCCGCAAAACATCAAAATATTCCTGATTCAAATGATCGAGATCTATTTTCGCCATCTTTGCTCTCCATTCTTTTCAAAAAACGGTTTAACCTTTATCTGCAAGAATCTCATTAATATCTAACAATGAAATCAATCGGTCTCCGTCTTTTCCGATTCCACTTAATAGATTTTGCATTGAATCCGAAGAATCATGATACGGCTTTTCAATCAGGTCATTCTCCAATAGTACAACTTCACGTACTTCATCAACAATAATACCAACCATATCACCTTCTACTTTCAATATGATAATTCGAAACGTTTTTGTTTCTTCTATTTCTTCCAGTCCCATTTTAATACGGAGACTAAAAACAGGGATTACTTCACCACGAAGATTAATTACCCCTTTAATATATGGCGGCACATTCGGAACACGGGTAATATGCTGCATTCTTACAATATTATCAACATACTTAATATCAATACCGAACATTTCTCCTGCCATATAAATTGAAATATATTGTGTAGTTTCATTCATAACAATAAGTTCATCCATATTTGCAACCTTTCTGTCGCCTTAAGCAACTATGTATTAAATAAGCGCATTAGCATCCAAAATCAAAGCAACTTCGCCATCACCTAAAATCGTAGCACCGCTAATCAACTTGCATTTGCCGACAAATTTACCCATGGACTTAATAACAATTTCCATCTGACCGATTAATTCATCAACCACAAGACCGGCAAGTCTGTCGCCCTTCTTTGCAATTAACACAACCAAATCCTCATCCGGTTTACTTGTACTTTCCACATCAAGAATTGTGTTCAGGCGAATCAAAGGAATTACAACGCCTCTTAAATGAATCACTTCCTTACCCTGTACTGTTTTAATTTCAGATACGGGAATATTTTCAATCGTCTGAATAGAACCTAATGAAATTGCATATTTTTCATTTCCTACAACAACCATAAGTGCCTGAATAATCGCAAGAGTCAACGGAAGACGTATAATAAATGTACTTCCCTTTCCAAGTGTTGTTCTGGTTTCGATTTCACCGCTTAATGCTTCGATTTTACTCTTTACAACATCAAGTCCGACGCCACGACCGGAAACGTCTGATACCTTTTTCGCCGTCGAAAAGCTTGGCAGGAATAACAAATCGATAATTTCTTTATCCGTCATATTCTCAGACTGTTCGGAAGAAATAATACCCCTTTCGACAGCCTTCGCTTTTACCGCTTCAACATCAATACCATTACCGTCATCACTTACTTCAATTACAACATTATTTCCGTCCTGATAAGCATCAAGGAAAATAGATCCAACTTCGGGTTTTCCTCTCTGTAAACGAACCTCTGCAGTTTCCAAACCATGATCTGCAGAATTACGTAACAAGTGCATAAGCGGATCGCCGATTTCATCCACCACAGTACGATCAAGTTCTGTTTCTTCACCGGACATATATAATTCCATCTTCTTGTCGAGTGTTTTAGACAAATCTCGAATCATTCTGGGGAATTTACTTACAACACTTTCAATCGGAACCATTCGTACCTTCATAACGGATTCATGCAGGTTCGTCGTTACACTTTCAAGATATTCAATCTGTTCATTAAAAGCGAGGTTAATTGCACCGACTTCACTTGCGGCAGCACTCACGAGAGAGTTCTTTGAAATAATAAGCTCACTTACAAGATTCATAAGAACATCAAGTTTTTCAATATCTACACGAACGGTTCTGTTAACAACCGGCTTACCCGCCTGTTTCTTTCCCTGATTTCTTGCAGGTGTGGAAACATTATCCTTAGCAGTTTCTGCTGAAGTCTGTACAGGAGTGTTCTGAATAACCGGAGTCGTGATACTCTCCGCTTCTTCCACTTCCTGTTCTATATCGATTTCATCCTCATCTTTAGCAACTTCAACATTTTCGAGATCAATTTTACCGCCAATTGCATCAGCTATTTCCGATACATTCTTAATTGCTTCAATAATTTTTTCCAGCGGATGTTCTGACAAAAAAATCAAACTGAATTCAAACTCAAACTGCTCATCTTCGATTGCCTGTGCACTCGGGGCAGAAATAAGAATTTCACCAAGCTCTTCCAATGTTTTAAAAACAAGGAATGCCCTGGCTGCTTTCAAAATACAGGTTTCCTGTACGAAAACAGTAATTCCGTATGCAATAATATTCTGACTGGAAGCTTCTGCAATCAGTGAACATTCCTGTTCATTTAAAGGTATCTCTCTCCATTTTTCGGCAAAAGAAGTATCTGGCGTGGAAACAGAAGGCTGAACTTCTTCTATAACCGGTTCCACAATTCCGTCTTTTGAAGAGAGAATATCATTCAATGCTTTAATCAGGGGCGCATTATCATCTGTACCTTCATCAGCAGTTTCCTGAATATAAATCAAATAATCTTCTAATGCATCGATACACTGAAAAATAACATCGATAATCTCAGCCGTCACGCGGATATTGTTATTTCTTACCTCTGAGAATACATTTTCCATATCATGTGTTAATGTTTGCATTCTCTTATATCCCATGGTTCCGGCCATACCTTTTAACGAATGTGCAGCACGGAAAATTTCGTTAATGGTATCCATATTATCCGGTTCTTGTTCAAGAATGAGAATCTGTGTATTCAGATTTTGAATATGTTCTCTGGTTTCATCAATGAAAATGTCTAAATATTGGCTTACATCCATACATTTAACCCCCTAGATATTTTTTATCTTTTCCACCATCTGTTTCAAAGACAGCGTTTCATGTTTTAATTTAGATTTTGCAATACTTCCCGGCATTCCGTATACAACGCATGATTCCTTATCCTGAATCCATATTTCGGTTTCTTTAAATTCCGAAAGATAAGTAATACCTTCAGTACCATCACATCCCATGCCGGTTAATACAATGCAATACACTTTACTGTAACCGCTTCCTGCAAGCGATTCATATGTATAGTTCGCACAAGGTTTCACTCCTTCACGAAAAGGTTCGTCCGTAAGTAGAATCAAATGCGATGCCGGCGTTTTATATACTCTCATGTGTTTTCCGCCCTTTGCGAGATACACGTGACCGGGTAAAATACAATCTCCCGTTTCCGCTTCTTTTACACTTAGTTCGCATTTATCGTTTAATCTTCCGGCAAATAATGCAGTATATTTTTCAGGCATGTGTTGAACCACAAGAATCGGTATTTTCAAATCTCCCGGGACTTCCGAAAGAAGATTTGTAAGCGTTGATGGTCCGCCAGTCGAAGAAGCAATTACAATAATTGAATTATGATTATCCGACAAATTCTGTTCTATGGCCCTTCCACCTTCTTTTTTCATATTATGTTTGTATTATACCATACAACCAACTACTCATGCGTGCATTATAATGTTTTTGTTGATATTTTTTCATTATTTTTACTTATTATTTTCTGTTTTCGTTTCATTTTTTGTAAACTTTGTACCAATCACACCTTTTATTCCGTAAAATCATCTCTTTATTTGCTTCACAAACTCTCCTTCGTCTCGAAATCATTTACAGCATCGAGTTTTCCACAACAAAATAAAGAATGTGCATAGCACATTCTTCGCGCGTGAGCGGTGTTGCTCGGCAACAAAAAAACGTTGCAATTCAAACATTTGAATTGCAACGTTAATACGCTACTTATAATTCTGTCTTCGTTTTCGTTCTTCTTCAAAAATATAGCGGATAATCTCTTCGCGATCATTATTATTTATAAATGAAAATTTAACGCGAAGTTCATACATTGTATTGTTTTTTTCCATTCGCTTGCAGGCAAGAACCATTGCAATCTGATAGTATGTTCTTTTTGCACCGTTTCGAGACAGCTCATATCTGCAGACAATCCCCTCTCCTGTTTCAAACGGAATGGAAGAAATAAATCGAATCCCGCCTCCGCTGATATCAATGGTCGTTGCTTTAGAATACGGCAAATCATCCGGTTCAAAATTCGTCTGACGCGCAAACAATCTCGTTTCTTCCTCGTTCAATTCACGTACTCCGATTTCCATACTACAGGTAAAACGATAATATTCTCTTCGCTGATATTTCTGAATATTGCTCACCAGCTCAAGCTCTAAAAGGTAAAGCTGTTCGTTTTTATATCTTTTATTCACCCGCGCAAGACACTGAAACAGCCCCTTTGCAGTAATGAAATGAAGTTCATATTCTGCATCCTGCTGCAATAATACCAGCTTATTCTTCTCAATCGGCATCATTATCTCGATATGCTCTTCATCAATCAAATCCATGATAACTGTATGATATTTTTTGCGTCCGAATGTTCCGTCATCAAGCATGACGCCATCCATTGCAAGAACTTCGACTTTTGTTCCGATTTCTATATAATTGCTTAATAACAATTCATTTCCACTCATACACTTTTCTTTCCGGCTACTATATGAGAGAAAAAGGCTGCCATTCCGCGTTTCGGAACAGTTTGATGAATTTCTTTATTCATCAGAATTGCAGCAATTTCTTCATATGCCTTAGTTGATATTGCTTTCGGTGAGTTAATTGATACCGGCATCTGTTGCATTACGGATCTCGCCAGTTCCTGATCCTGCGGAACTGCTCCCAAATACTCGATTGGAAGTTTCAAATACCTTGAAACAACAGCATTCAACTTCGCAAACAACGTCTTGCCTTCCTCTAACGTATCAACTCTGTTTGACAGAACTTTAATCTTGGTTGTTTCGGCCGAAAATCTCTCGTGTCGTCCCAATGCTTTCAACAAAGTATAAACGTCTGTGATAGAAGTCGGTTCCGGTGTTGTGACCAAAATAATCTCACCACTTGCTACAAGAAACTCTAATACTGCATCAGAAATACCGGCTCCGGTATCTACGACAATGATGTCTGCCATTGCATCAAGTTCTGCCAGATTCTGAATAATATATGTCAGATAGTCACGACTTAAATTTGACATACCGACAATACCGGATCCTCCGCTGACGAAACCGATTTCTTCCGGGCCCCATGTAATGATGTCACGCATACTCATCCCTTTATATATTAAATCATACAAATTGTGTTTAGGGACTGCTCCAAACATGATTTCAATGTTCGCAAGGCCAAAGTCTGCGTCGAGAATAATCACTCTCTGCCCCATTCGCCTGAACTGTATGGCAAGATTAATTGCTGTATTAGATTTACCTACACCGCCCTTGCCACTTGTAACCGTAATAACTCTTGCTACCGGCCGTTGCTGATTAGCTTTAATGATATTCCTTAAATTTTGTGCCTGATCCATGGTTATTCTCCTACTATTTGCCGCCAAGAAGTTTCTTGACAATACTCTGCGCATCAAAAGAGGCGATATCATCAGGTACATTCTGTCCGCATGTAATGTAAGACATCTCTGCGCCGGTGTATAATTTTAAATTCAGCAGATTGCCATAAGTATCCGTTTCATCCATCTTGGTAAAAATAAGCTTATACTCTGTCATTTTCTTATACGAGTCTGCAATAGATAACATATCTTTGTATTTTGTATTAGCTGCAAGAACGAGAAACACTTCTGTCTCTGCTTTCGCTCTGATGGATTCAACGTATTCTGTCATTGTTTCTCTTTGAGTATCATTATACTGTGAATGCCCCGCAGTATCAACTAAAATATAATCAAATTCTTTAAAATTTTCGACCGCTTCTATAATTTCTTCTGTTGTATAGATGACGCGGAAAGGTATCTCAAGTATATTAGCATACGTTCGAAGCTGCTCTGCAGCTGCAATTCGAAATGTATCCGCAGTCAACAATGCCACCTTCTTTTTATCTTCTACCACAAACTGCGAAGCAATTTTAGCAATTGTGGTTGTTTTTCCGACACCGGTTGTTCCTACAAAAAAGAGTATCTTCACACCTTCTTTAGCAGGAACAATCTTTTCGGCCTTACCGAAACGTAAAATCATCCTCTGATAGATATTTGACAGAATCTGTTCCATCAAAGCATCTTCTTTCAGACCTTTTTTCACTTCATCAAGAATGGAAGAAATATATTGCTCATCCACTTCATTTTCTTTCAACATGGACGTAACCATTGCAAAAGTGTTGGACAGTTCTGTAGACGATTCTTCTTTTCCTGCCTCTTTTTCTTTCGCAACAGCATCTGCCTTAGATTCTTCATTAGCCTTTTCGGACTTACTCATCTGTTTTTCAAGCATTACTTCAAGAGAACTTAATCGTTCTTCTATTTTTTTCTCCTCCATCAGAAAAGTCGCCTTTTCTTTGGTATCCTCTTTCGGAGATTCTTCTTTCTTTTTCTCGTAAGAGCGTTCCGAAACCGAATTTTCTTCCTCTTTTGCAACTGTCACTTCAAAATAGGAACTTTTAAACAATCTCATAAGCCCCTTTTGTTTTATCTCTTTCGAGTTCATTAAAACAACACAGTCCCCTAATTCTTTTTGGGCAAGTGAAAGCGCATCTGATTCAGTTTTTCCGTGATATTTTTTAATGATCATGCTATAGTCACCATCCCTACAGATTGTAATTCAACATCAGACTCTATCTCATTATAAGAAACGACAATCAAGTCTTTAAAATAATCTTCTGAAAGACGTTTAAAGTACATACGAACAATCGGCGAAGTTAGTACAATAGGATTCTTGCCGAGACGTTCAAGTTTCTCTGTTTCTGTTTCCACACTTTTCATGATTTTTTTGGTTGTTTCGGGGTCAAGCGTCAAATATGCCCCCTGTTCCGTCTGTTTCACGCTTCCCATAATCTCCTGTTCCAATTTAGGATCAAGAGTAACAACACTTGTGGTTTCATTCGGCGGGAAAAATTTGCCTGAAATTGCACGTTTTAATCCCTGACGTACGTATTCAGTCAAAATATCCGTATCCCTTGTTGTCGTTGCATGATCCGCAAGTGTTTCAAAAATCGAAAGCAAATCCCTGATAGAAATACCTTCCTTAAGAAGATTCTGCAACACCTTCTGCACTTCGCCAAGTCCTAAAAGTTTCGGCACCAGTTCATCCACAAGAACAGGATTTGATTCTTTCAGATTGTCGACGAGACGCTGTACATCCTGTCTCGTTAAAAGTTCTGCGAGATGATGTCTGATAATTTCCGTTAAGTGTGTTGCAATAATAGAGGGCGGATCAACAACTGTGTATCCGGCAGCCTCTGCGCGTTCTCTCTGTCCTTCGGTTACCCATAAAGCCGGCAAATGAAAGGATGGTTCGAAAGTAGGAATACCTGCTATTTCTTCCGTTACAAAACCGGGATTCATTGCCATATAGTGATCAAAAAGAATTTCCCCTTCACTCACCTGAATTCCTTTGATTTTGATGATATACTGATTCGGGTTAAGCTGAATATTATCTCGCAAACGAATAATCGGCACTACCGTACCAAGTTCAAGTGCAATCTGACGTCTGATCATTACCACACGATCAAGCAAATCACCGCCCTGATTTACATCCGCAAGGGGAATAATTCCATAACCAAACTCAAGTTCAATCGGGTCAACCTGCAAAAGTGAATTCACATTCTCAGGTTGTCTTGCCTCAGTAGCCGCAATTTCTTCTTTCGAAACTTCTCCTTCAATCTTATGTTCTTCCAGACTGTTCTGCATCAGTCTTCCACAGATAATAAACACTGCACCAAATCCTACATATAAGACAAGATTCAGCGGTGTCAGAATTCCAAGCGCGGCAACCGTCGCTCCTACGAAATACATAACCTTCGGTACACCAAATAATTGTTTCAATATTTCACTTCCGAATTCTGCATCTTTAGAACCCTTCGTTACAAGAATACCGGTCGATAATGAAATCAGCAACGAGGGAATCTGGCTTACAAGACCATCACCGATTGTAAGGATAACATATTTTTCAAGTGCGTCCACAATATCCATCTTTTGCATCAGAACGCCCATTGCGATACCACCAATGACATTAACGGCAGTAATAATAAGTCCGGCAGTTGCATCTCCTTTCACATACTTAACCGCACCATCCATGGAACCAAAGAAATTCGCTTCATATTGAATCTTTTCTCTGCGAATTTTCGCTTCTTCATCCGTAATCGCACCTGTATTCAAATCAGCGTCGATTGCCATCTGTTTACCGGGCATTGCATCAAGTGTAAATCGCGCCGTTACTTCAGCAACACGCTCAGAACCTTTGTTGATTACAACAAACTGAACAATAATCAATATGATAAAAATAATAATACCTACTATCAAATTTCCGCTGCCGACAAAGGAACCGAAAGTCTCGACAACATTTCCGGGTTGTCCGGTTGTCAGAATCAATTTCGTGGATGAAACATTTAATGCAATTCTAAAAATTGTTGTAAACAAAAGGATTGTCGGGAAATACGACATATCCAGAACTTCCTTTGCAAACATACATGCAAAAAGAATCACAAACGAAATACTAATATTCAGAGTGAGAAAAATATCAAGAACAAAACTCGGAATCGGTACAATCAACATGACAAAAGCGGCCAAAATATATAACGCAATACCAATATCTGCTTTTTTCACATCGAGCACCTCCTTTTTTGTCATATTTTTCTAATGAATCTAATCATTCAGATTAAATCTTTCCTTGTGCTTTATAAACCATTACCAGAATATCTGCCACGGCTTTATACAATTCAGGCGGAATCACAGCTCCCAATTCAACATTATGATAAAGCATTCTCGCCAGTGGTTTATTCTCTACAATCTCAACATGATGTTCTTTGGCAACCTCTTTTATCTTCGCAGCAAGATGGTCACAGCCTTTCGCCACCACATAGGGTGCATCATACAATTTATCATCATATTTGATTGCAACTGCAAAGTGTGTAGGATTTGTGATAACAACATCAGCCTTAGGCAAATCCTGCATCATTCTTCTTTGTGAAGCCTGCATCATTCGTTGTCTGATTTTTCCTTTTATCTTAGGATCACCTTCAGACTGCTTAAACTCATCCTTGATTTCCTGTTTGGTCATCATCATATCTTTGTTAAACTTCCACTTCTGATAGATGAAATCTGCAAAAGCTAACACAGCATAAATCAGGGATATTTTCAATCCCAGATTAATTGTCAATTCGCCGACCAGGGCAATTGCCTGTTCAACCGGCATATCAAGAAGAACAAAAAGCGAACGCCACTCATTCTTAAGCGTGGTATAAACAACAATCGAAATCAATAATATTTTAAAAATAGCTTTGATTAATTCCACCAGTGAATTCAGCGAAATAATTTTTTTAAAACCTTTTATCGGATCTAATTTGCTGAATTTCGGCGCTAAAGGTTTCGTGGTCGGCTCCCATTTAACCTGCATAATTTCAACGACAATTCCGCCGATTAAAGCAACAGCCAAAAAAGGTAACATATACAAAAGCATCCGTAAGGACACTTCTCTTAACAGATAAGCATGGTCCCAGACCGAAACCTCGCCCGCAACAAGTTTGGTAAACTCCGGAATTCTGTTATAAACAAGGGAAAAAGTTTCCATAAACTGTGTCCCTATTACACCTACCCAAACTTTTAAAAGGACAAAAAGTGCCAGAATACCTACACACAACCCCAATTCACGGCTTCTTGCCACCTGACCTTCTTTTCTTGCATCACGCAATTTTTTAGGAGTGGCCTGTTCCGTTTTTTCACCACCGGGGCCATCCGCAAATAACTGCAAATCAAGAGCAAGCATTTACATCATCCCTCCCACAAATGAAACCATTACTCTTTTCATCTGTTCAAAAATCAAATCGGAAACTCGCGGCAACAACCCTATTGTCAAAAATAAAACGGACAATCCCGTAAATACTTTCAACTGAATTCCGACCGCAAACATATTCATCTGTGGTGCAACTTTAGCCAATATTCCCAATACTGCATTTAACAACATGATCGTACAATATACAGGTAATGCAATTCTCATTCCGAGCAACATGAATTCACCCAGATATGTAATCATGGTCTGCAGCAAATGGTCCAGATGAAAGATTACCTCTCCAACCGGAATCAACTGAAATGTTTCCGTTAATGCACTGACAAAATACCGATACATACCGGAAATAATCAGAAGCAACATAAGCATATTGTGATACAACATACCGGTAATCGTTGTATTCTCTTTTGTTATTGGGTCAAACTGATTTGCCATCGCAAGTCCCATTTCCATATCAACCACATGACCGGAAAACATTACAATTCTGCCACACATATCGGTAGCAAAGCCAAGAAGTAATCCAACAGATGCTTCTTTCAAAATCAACGTGGCCATCTCTAAAAATGTGGCATATGCAGGATAATTATGCGGCATAGTCGCATAATAAATCAAAAGACTTATAAAAAATCCCATTCCAATTTTAACTCTTGCCGGTACATTTCCTATACTAAAGAAAGGCGCAACCATAATAAAACAAGTGATACGCGTCATAATAAGCAGGAAATATTCCAGCTCCTCTATCGGAAAAGACAAATGAATCATTGTATTTCCCCTTTAACTAACGAATATATACACTAAAGTTCGACCACAAATCCGTCATAAAACCGGCCATAGTATCAAGCATCCAATGTCCCAAAAGCATTAACGCAATAAAAATCCCAAGTATCTTCGGAACAAAAGTCATTGTTTGCTCCTGGATAGAGGTGACAGTCTGAAAAATACTGATTATCAGACCTATAACCAAAGAAACCAACAAAACAGGGGCTGACACAATGATGATATTAAACAATGCATCTCTTGCTATGGTTACAACATCTGAGACTGACATCCTCTTTCTCCTTTCTTTGCAAATATCTTTTAATAAAAGGTTTTGACCAGATTAACAATCACCAAATTCCATCCGTCCGCCAATACAAACAAAAGGATTTTAAACGGCATGGAAATTGTTGTCGGCGGTAACATCATCATACCCATACTCATAAGCACGGAAGAAACCACCATATCAATTACAATAAACGGAATATAAATCAAAAATCCGATAATAAATGCAGTTCTTAATTCGCTTAATATAAAACTCGGAATCAGAACCGAAGTCGGAACTCCCTCCGGAGTACCATCCCATTCCTGTCCGGAAATCTCCATGAATACGGAAACATCTTTACTTTGTGTCTGCGCATACATAAACTCCCTCAACGGCTCTATTGCACGTTCAAGTGCAACTTCCTGGGTTATTTCTCCCTTATCAAACGGTTTAATTGCTTCCTCATTAATCTGTGTAAAAACAGGTGCCATAATGAAAAAGGTGAGAAAAACAGAAATTCCGATCAGCACCTGATTCGGTGGCGCAGACTGCGTACCAAGTGCAGACCGCGTAAAGTGCATAACGATAATAATCCTGGTAAAAGAAGTTACCATAATCAACATCGCAGGTGCAAATGCAATCAAGGTAATTAATATCAGGATTCTTAACGCACCATTTACCTGACCATTTCCGTCATTATATGTAATTTGTAACGTATTCCCTGCATCCGCACCTTCTGTCGTCGCATCAGGAGCTGTAGAAGACTCCTGTATTTGCGGTGCTTGCGGTACTTCTGTGGCAAAAGCTTCCAAAGGTATGCAAATACAGAATATGCCCACCATGAATAGTAGGCATATACAGGACACGATTTGTTTTTTGAATCTAATACTCTTCATATTGAAATCGCCTATTTCTTAAATTTAAAATTTTTCGCATTTTCAAGAATCTTTTTAAAATCCTCACCGGGTGTAGTTTGCATAACCTCCTGTAAAGTCAATTCATCTTCCTTGAGTTCTCCAAGCAAAGTGATTTCATCCTTTCCAATGGCAATCGCAAACAGACGCTCACCAATGCGAACTATCTGAATATACTTATTTGCTGTAATCTTAAAAGTTTCAACAACGGAAATATTTGACGAATACATCTTCCCCTTCTGATAAGACGCAATCCATCTGGTCGAAAAATATGTCAAAAGCAATACGCCGATAAAAATCAGCAACACAGTAAAAAATTGCGCAATTCCATTCATTCCCGTCGTAGAGTTCAAAGCTAAAAGCATACTATCCAACAACCTTCTTTACTGCCTCAATAACACGGTCTGCCTGAAAAGGTTTCACGATGAAATCTTTCGCACCTGCCTGAATGGATTCAATAACCATTGCCTGCTGTCCCATTGCAGAACACATGATAACCTGTGCCTTAGGATCAATTGCCTTAATTTCCTTTAATGCCTGAATACCATCCTTCTCCGGCATAGTAATATCCATCAATACCAAATCCGGCTTAACTTCATTGTACTTTTCAATTGCTTTTACACCATTCTCAGCTTCTCCGGCAACAGTATAACCATTTTTCGAAAGAATGTCTTTGATCATCATTCGCATAAAAGCAGCGTCATCAACGATTAAAATATTTTTACCCATACTCTGTTCTCCATTTCAGATTATTTAATAATTTCCGTTACACGGACACCAAAGCTTTCTTCAATAACTACAACTTCACCTTTGGCAACAAATTTACCATTTACAAGTACATCAATCGGTTCTCCTGCAATCTTATCGAGTTCGATGATTGTTCCAGGTGCAAAATCAAGAATACTTGAAATAGATTTTTTTGTTCTGCCAAGTTCAACTGTTACTTCCAGCGGTACATCCATAATCAGCCCCATATTTTCCTGTGCTGCCTGAGGCATGGAATAGCTTGTAAACGTTTGGAACTGTGCCGGCTGAACATTTACATTTTGCATAGGCGCCATTGTCATCTGGGGCGGTGCCTGATACATCGGCTGCGGTACCGGTTGTGGTATCGGCTGCGGTGTGGGTTGCGGCATCGGCTGTGGTACCGGTTGTGGTGCCGGTTGCGGTGCAACCGGTTCTGCCGGAACACGCTCCGCAGATTTGGATCCAACAAAAGTATCATAAATTGTTTTCGCAAATTCAATCGGATACAGCTGTAAAATCGTACTGTCAACCAAATCATCTATTTGCATTCTGAATGCTATTTTCACAAACTTTCCGCTTAAAAAGGTTGCTATATTCTCACCACTTTCAAGAGAATGCAAATCAATATGGCTGGCCTGTGGCGGGCTGATGTCAATCATAACCCCTAACATCGTAGAAAGAGAAGTTGCTGATGAACCCATCATCTGATTCATTGCTTCGGATATCGCTGAAAGTTGAAGTTCTCCAAGTTCAACATCCGTATTACTTCCGTCACCACCCATCATAAGGTCTGTAATAACCTTAACATCATGTTCTTTCAAAATAAGGATATTAGAACCATCAAGTCCTGAAGTATACTTAATCTGAATAAATACACACGGTTTTTCATAGTCCTCTATTACTGTGTTCCAATCAACCAATGATACAACAGGTGTTGTAATATTCACCTTGCGATTCACAAGAGAATACAGTGTGGTTGCAGAAGTACCCATACTAATATTAGCTACTTCACCAATCGCATCTTTCTCAACATCTGATAAAAGCTCGTCATCCGAAACATCAGCTTCCTGTATAGGTTCAGACGAATCCGGCAGGTCGATTCCATTTAATAACGCATTGATTTCATCTTGAGACAGAATTCCATCCACCGTTTACTCCTCCTCTCTGATTACCGATGTAACTTTCAGGGCATAATGTGAATTGCTCTCTCCGGCTACAGCAGTAAATTTCTTTATATTTCCAACATAAACATCAAGAGAACTGTCTACATCCGTATCCAGTCGGATGATATCACCAACCTGCAAGCCGGCGAAATCGTTTACCGTAACATAGCTGCGACCTAAAAGCGCCTTTACAGGCACATCTACACGCTTTAACATGCTCTCCAGATATTCGTTGTAAACTTCATCCGAATAGTGTGTCATTGTAGAGAACCAGAACTTGGTATTCAAATTATCTACAATCGGTTCTAACGTAATATAGGGAAGTGAAATATTCATAAATCCTTCCACATCACCAATTTTTACACTTAGTGTAACAATCGCAATCATTTCATTTGGTGCAATAATCTGTGCAAACTGTGGATTTGTTTCAATTCTCTCCAACATTGGATTAATCTCAACAACATTCTTCCACGGTTCACGCAACAGCTGCATACAAATAACAATCACTTTATCTAAAATAGACAATTCAATTTCTGAAAAATCCCTGACTTTATCAAGAGTTGTTCCCTTCCCCCCAAGCATTCTGTCAACAATTGCATAACCGAGATTTTCGGTCATTTCAATAATAATATCGCCTGAAAGAGGTCTGAAATTGACAATCGCAAGAATAACGGGATTGGACAACGCATTCGAAAACTCCGAAAAAGTAACCGTTTCCGAACTCGCAACATTTACCTGAACGTTTTTTCTCAAGTAAACCGGAAGATTTGTTGATAACAATCTTCCGTAGTGTTCAAAAATAAGCTCCAATGTTCTGAGGTGCTCTTTGGAAAACTTTGCCGGACGTTTGAAATCATAATTCTTCACCTGGACTTCATTCGATTGTTCTTTGATTTCTTCAACATCTATCTCGCCACTGTTTAATGCCTTCAATAGGTTGTCTATCTCATTTTGTGATAGTACTTCGCCCACGAAGTTCACCTCCTGCTTACTGGAATTTAATATCGCTGAACGATACTTCAAAAATAAAATCCGATCCCTGATACTTATCCTGTACTCTGGCAAGAATGTCATTGGCAATTTCTTCCTGACTTGCTCTTGCCTCGGTAATCGTATATTCGCGGAATACTTCTACAATAATACTGCGGAAAATCAATTCATTGGTTCCGATAGTCTCACCATATTTTTTGTAATCTTTATGCTTCGTGTCCATTGAAAAACAAACAGAAACCATACAAAAATGTGAAGTGCCGTCCGCATCACTTTTTAATTCGACAGTCATGCTTTCGGGAATAGAGTACATCGCAATCTCTTCAATCGGAATCTCTTTATGCTCGGAATCACCTGCCGCATCGAGCTTAACTGCAAGAATATCTGCAACACTACCGATAATTTTACCGGTTTCCCGATTCGTCGTCACTACGCTGAACATGGTTACAGCACTTAAAACAATATTAATCAATGTACATCCCAAAATCAAAATCGATAAAAAATTCTTTTTCATTTGCCCCTCCAATCACTCTGCCCATTATTTATATGTGCTCAGGGTATTATAAATTTTTATTTCAACACGACGATTCAGTGCTCTTCCTTCCGGGGTGGAATTATCTGCAATCGGAACATATTCGCCGCGTCCTGAATGTTTAATCATGACAGGATCAATTGTTGTATGTTCCATAAGATAACGAAATACAGAAATCGCACGTGCACTGCTCAACTCATCATTATCGGAATATTTATATCCGTTCATCGGAACATTATCGGTATGGCCTTCCACTTCAATAATACCTTCTGCATATCGCTCCAGAACCCTTGCAATCTGTTCCATCATCACATTGGAATCATCTTTCAAATCAGCATCTCCGGAATCAAATAGCAACGCACCGTTCATGGTAAGCTGTACATACTGGGAGTTGAAATTCACACCGATAAGTTCTTGCATTCCGCTCTCCTGTAAGGCTTCTTCAATCTTCTCTGCAAGTTCTTCGGATTCTGCAAGTTTCTGTTCTTCAAACTCCTTCAATGCATCAGGAACAATATCTTCGCTCTCAGCATCTTTACCTGTACTATTTATATAATTATCCAATTCGTTCAACTGGCTGACACCATTGCTAATCATCATGTCATCACCAATTGCTTTTCCTCCTGATGAAAAAATACTAAACGTCTCCGAAAAAGATGCGGCAATCAACTCAAATTTCTGTGCATCCACCGTCGACATGGAAAACAAAAGTACGAAAAAGCAAAGTAACAAGTTCATAAGATCACTAAACGTTGCCATCCATGCCGGTGCACCCGGTTTCGGAGCCTCCGGTTTTCTTTTTGCCATTTTACTCTCCTCCATCTTGAGGTGCTGCAACAACTCTATCAACAGGTGAAAGGAATGATTTCAGTTTTTCTTCAATAACACGCGGATTTTCACCTGCCTGAATGGAAAGAAGTCCCTCAATCATAATTTCCTTCATCATAATCTCACTTTGGCTGTTTGCAGTCAGTTTACCTGCCGTAGGAGCACAAATCCAATTGGCAAGAACCGAACCATATAAAGTTGTAATCAAGGCAACACTCATTGCCGGCCCGATGGCAGAAGCATCAGCCATATTCTGTAACATAAGAATAAGACCTATCAAGGTACCAATCATACCCCATGCAGGTCCCATAGACCCCAAATCCTGCCAAAAAGTTATTTTTGTCTTATGTCTTGCTTCCGTACTAATCAATTCTGTTTCCATGATAGCACGCACAAGCTCCGGATCTGTTCCGTCAACTATTAATAAAATACCTTTTTTCAAAAAATCATCATCCAGTTCACTGGCCACTTCTTCAAGCGCAAGCAACCCTTCTTTACGGGCAACATTAGATAATTCAATAATCTTTCCAATCATTCCCGGAACATCAAGACTGGGAACTTTGAATATCAAAAAGAAGCTCTTTACCCCTGCAAAAAAATCTTTCATGGAATAAGAAGCCAATGTTGAAAATATTGCGCCACCAAAAGTAATCAATACAGATTTAAAGTCCCAAAAGAACCTGATTCCGGCAATACCGTCATCACCTGTAACGATACCCATAACCATCATTGCAAAAGCAACCAAAAGACCGATAATTGAAGCAAAATCCACTGTTGTTCACCACTCTTTTCGCATTATTTTGCAAAAATATCCTTTCTATAAGATTTTACTAAATTTTTCACCTCTTGTCTACCTTCTTTTACAATAATCTTCTTTCCCGAATTCATTGTAATTACAGTATCAGGAGTTTCCTCAACTGTCTCAATCCAGTCGCTATTCAGCAAAACAATTTCCCCGTTCAAACGTGTCACTTCAATCATAATTCACCTCAGATTTTACCCATCTTCATTATCTCTAATTGAACAAAAAGGGACCGTTTTTTATCAGTCCCTTTTTATTCATCTATCCCCTTATACCAATCCCCTCAAAAATTATCTCTTTAAGTTAACCAATTCTTCCAGCAACGTATCGGAAACAGTAATAATACGGCTGTTTGCCTGGAAACCACGCTGTGTAGTAATCATTTCCGTAAACTCTGCAGAAAGATCTACGTTACTCATTTCGAGAACACCGGTCGACATATATCCGCCGCCTGACGTAACATCTACACCAACACCATCAAACTCACCCGAGTTTAAGGTTGCGCTGTATAGATTATCGCCTTCCTTCTGCAAACCGGATGCATTTGAGAAAGATGCAACTGCAATCTGTCCGAGAAGTCTAGTCTGTCCATTATCATATGAAGCATAAATCATACCATTATTCTGAATGGATACACCGGACAACTCGCCAAGCTTACGACCGGAGCCCAAACCTTCTTTATCACCGGAAACCATTGTAATGGTTGATGTTTTATTGTTGTTATACATGGAAGATGCGGTAAAATCAATGCTTACATCTTCAAAATGTGTAAGATCAACCGCATTACCAAGCAAATCTGTTGCTCTTTCAGCAAAATCAAGTGTAACGGCATCCGCTCCATCAATTGATTTGAATTCGCCTGTTGCAGTATCATATATCAAAGTGTTACCTGATAAAATCGTCGTTGACGTAACCTGTGCCTGTCCATCCGGTGCTACCATAAATGTATATGTGGTATTCGGATTGGAAGTATCCACGCCGTACGCTTCTTCCTGTGTGATTTCCTTCGTGAAATTCACTCCGTCATACTGTGTTGCTGCCTCACAGGTAAAGGTCTGTTCAAACGTAAATGTCACATTTCCGTCCGGATCCATTGTTGCATCAAAATTGGTAAGACCTGTTTTATTTAACACAGTTGCCCAGTCAGCATCCGTATCGGATGTCAATTCATACTGTGTTGTTCCGTCTGTATAGTAGTAATAATTTCCCTTATTCGGGTCCGTTACATAAATCAGTCCGAATGCTTCTTCCAAGTCATCTCGGTCAATGGTTCCCGTACCTTCAGTAAGCACTGTACTTCCTGCCGCAAAATCCTGAGGACCTACACTTTCATGCACCCGATATGTAATACCGCTTACGCGATTTGCGTCATAATCGGAGAAAGTTTCCGAAAGACTGGATTTTCTATAATATTTCTGTGTTGACTGATCATAGGTCACATCATCAAGCAACTGTGCTAAAAAAGTTTCCTCCATAACACGCTCTGTACCAAATGTCGCAATATCATTGATGGAACCAACATTATATACATCCTTTAATGATTCATTATTTGCATTCAAAATATCTGTCATCTCAACATTATACTGTCCCTCTGTATCAGATGCTTTGATTGCAAACTTAACAGTATATGCATATCCCAAACCATCATAAATACTTACACTGATAACTCTACCTGAGGATGAAGCTGCATTCGTATCATTTTTATCAAGGATACCGGACACATACGCCTTTGTTGTTGCCTCAGGAGGATATGTAAGATTTTCCGGGCTCATAATTCGAAGCGGTTCTACTATATCCTGTTTGATTTTCATGGTCTCAGGGTCAACACCCCAGCCCATTACGTTATATCCGTTTGCAGTCATGGCAAGGTTACCTGCTGCATCTACATAAAAGGAACCGTCTCTTGTAAAAAAGTTATTTGCTCCGTCACTAACGATAAAGAACGAATCGCCCGTAATTCTGATATCAAAAGGGTTTCCTGTTGTCTGTGTTGCGCCTTCGGTTGTAATTGCTGTTGAAATCGCACCGCTTGTCACACCGAGACCAATCTGTTTCGCATTTACACCGGCTGTTCCTGTTGTCGGGTTCGGTCCTGACGCACTCTGCGTTGTCTGGTACATCAATTCACCAAAAGTAATTGACTGTGATTTGTAAGCGGTCGTATTTACGTTCGCAATATTGTTACCTATTACATCCATCT
The DNA here is from genome assembly GCA_015056945.1 of Lachnospiraceae bacterium. GTDB lineage: Bacteria > Bacillota > Clostridia > Lachnospirales > Lachnospiraceae > UBA3766. The sequence goes on from SVFH01000011.1 coordinate 59,058, forward strand.
TAATCTGATGTGTTTTCAGACCTGCCACACCAGAATACAATGCTCTCATCATAATATTTGACCTCCTATTTTCCTGACGGCCATTTCTTCTGTCATTCAGAAATGCCAGCTTCCTGTCAAGGTCCAGCTATGCGATTACCGCGCCGTCAATATTTGTAAAAACATTTTCTCTTGCTTCTGCCTGGTCCATTGCCGTTACTACCGTATTGTTCGGTACATTCACAATGAATGCCAATTGGTCTACAATTACCAGAGAATCCTTAATTCCTTTCTCACTTGCCTTCTGCGTTCCTTCGCTCAAACGTTCCAGCTGTTGTACCGAAAGAGAAATATTTCTGTCCGAAAGCCTTACGGTCGCATGTTTGGAAAATTTCAATGCTTCCGTCCCGAAATCGGCTTCTTTATGAAGAATATCCTTAAACGATACGTCATCTGTACGTTTCTGCCCCGGAAGTTCTCTAATACTTGTCTGTTTTTCATTTATCTGCAAGGTAGAAAGGAATTGACTGTTTTGAATTTTCATCAAAATCCCTCCTTGTCATCTAAAATGAATTCTGCCGTAAACCCTTAAACGGTTTCTGTTTTTGGTTCTTCAGACTGACTGTTTTCTACCAGCTCGTTCATCTTCGAAATATATTTCTGAATCTGTTCTTCGAGTTCTTTGCTCATCATGGATGCCTGATAATCACTCATTCCTGCGCAAAGATTATAAACAGTAAGTACATCTGCAAGATCACTCATTGTAAGTTCTTCCACCGGAGGAAGCTTATCAACGATTTTTTGAATTTCTTCAATTGTTTTGGTACCTTTTGAAAACTCATCATCAATCACAAGTTTCAAATCATCCATAGAGTATAACGCTCCGTCAATGGATAAGTATGCTTTGTTCGACTGATATACGACCTTTTCAACCTTACCCTGTACCTGCGTCACTTTGCCGGATTCTGATTCAGACTCAACCAAAACTTCTTTGCCCACAAGTTCGGATGCTCTTGACAATGTCATACTCGAACTCATATTCTGCATCTGCTCCAATTCGGAAAAAGTAGCATACTGGGAAATATATTCCGTATTTGATGTCGGTTGCAAAGGGTCCTGATATTTCATCTGTGCTACCAGCAATTGTAAAAAAGCCTCTTTGTCAACGGAATTTCCAGCCTTAGGTTCTTCTGATTTCATTGAAGCATTTCCCATTTCAAGCTTTCCGTCTACATATGGTGCCGATATACCCATCGCTTTTACCTCCTTATGCCATAAAATCTACCGTATTACCGTTTGCCGTCATCATTTCGACAGCAATCTGTTCGTCCTGTGTCAATTCTTCATCTTCCGCAATTTCATTTAAATGAATACGTCTGATGACTGTCTTTCGTGCTTCTTTCGCTGTTCCCGCATGTTCTCCCGTATCACGATTCAATCCCTGATCAAAAGAATATCCCGCGACGGTTACTTCGACAGCATCAACTTTAACGCCCTGTTGTTCAAACTGTTCTTTCAACTGAATCAACTGCGTTTCCAAAACACCTTTCACCACTTCATTCTGTGTAACAAACTGAGCGCTCACCACACCATCTTTAGCAGACAATCGAATCTGTAATCTTCCGAGGTTTTCGGGATTCAACTGCATCTCTACCTCCGAAACATCACCATTTACATTGCTTCTCATATACTCAGATATCTGATCGTATATTTCTTGCGGTGATACCTCTTGTGCGCCTGACAGTTCATTTACTGCCTCGCTTACGAAAGCATTATTTGCATTCTGTACAAATTGATTTCCCTGCATATTCTGCTGTGTCATCGCATTGTCTTCAGAATGGCTCTGTGTCATGTTCTGTTTGTCTGAAACGTGTTCTGTTTCCGTTACTTCCGTAAAAGAAGTAACTTCCTGTGTTCCGTCAACATCCGTACCTTCATCGGTATTTTTCAAAAGAATCGTTTCCTCCTGCATGGGTTCTTCCTGTAATTGATCGAAAATCAGTTTCAAATCATCTTCAGAAATCTGAAAATCAACTTCCATACGATTCAGAATTCCTTCCGCAAATTCCGTCAAGTCTGTAATCATACCATAAGCTTCTTCATTCGTCAGAAGTTCCACCGCATTCTCAACACCGGTAAATCCCATCACCAGAGCCGATAACCCTTCTTTTGTAAAAAGTTCCGCGCCGGTAATTCCAAGCATTTCCATCATGTCTTCAAGTTCTTCTTTGGAAACAGAAAGTGTTTTCATGATTTCTTCTTTCAGCTCATCAAGAGACTTCTGCATTTCCTGTGTTGCTTCGTCAGTCAAAACTTTACTCTCCTGTGAAACCTCATCTGTCTTCACATCAACAGGCTGTTTCCCTTTTTGGTCTACATGAAGTCCGACACCTGATGCTTTTTCTTCCGTCTTGATTCCCTTAGCTTCTTCTGAACCTTCGGATAAATCCCGGAACACTTCTTTGAAATCACCTTTCGTAATTTCACTGCTTGCCGGACCATTCACCACCGGAAACGGCAGTTGCCCGGACTGTGTAATTATTGCACCGGTCATCTAAGTACCTCCTTTCATATGATATTTTCAAGGTTCACATTTTATATATCGGCAAAATGCCCTTATTTCTAAAGCATTTTTAGAAATTATATACACTATTTTTCAGGTTCCATCAATTTAGTAATGCGCGCTGCCACAGAAGGATCCATAGCCCCTAAAATATCCCCTCTCTCATCGGGTTGCATCGCGGATAAGATTTTTGCCGCAAGAGGAAGATTGTCCGTCATCGCTTCAAAAATTCCGGCCGCTGCCTTGGGTTTCATTTCAGAATAGGCCTGCGCATACTCTTTGATTTCCTGCGAATACTCTTCTTCCACAATCACCTGACGATAAATGTTTTCCGCCGTCTCAGGATCCATGGTTTCATAATAATCAATAAAAGCCTCTATCCCGGGACCCTTTTCAGAGTAAACCACCTCTTCATAAAATTCGGTCTTAACACGTTGAAATTCCACCTGATTTGCTTCAAATGTTTTCAAACGTTCAATCTCACCCGCCAGTGCATCAATCTTCTCCCGGTTAGATTCATTTGTTTCCGTCTGCTTTTTCAATGCATCCTCAAGATACCTGATTCTGTCCACCGCATCAGAAAGACTGCTGTATCCATAATAACTTTCTGTATCTTCACTCTCTGTAATGCTGTCCTTCGGAAGTATCTTTTGCAATACAGGCACATCTTTGAGTATTGGTGCAAAAAAGTTTGTTCCGATTCCGCCCACATCAAGTTTAATCAATAGAATCGTTATTCCAATCCAAATAATAATCAAAAGAAGTGTCACAAAAAACACAGCAACGGAACTTCCGGGCGCATCATAATCCAATTCTGCTTCCTGATTTGCAAGTTCTTTTGCACGTTTCTTTGCTTCTTTCTTTTGATTTTTCTGCTCATTCTGCAGTTTTTTTCGTTCCGCTTTAATACGGGCCATTTCCGCTTTTGCTTTTTTCTGTTCTTCCTGCATTGCCATAATGCATCTTCCTTTCCGGACATGCTATCTGTTTTTATATCGATAGCTGTTTAATTCATCAATCTCTTTACTTTCTTTCTTTGCTTCTTCCGCAAGAAAATTTTCAAATGCTTTTTCACGTAGTTTAACGTATGTCTTTGTCTGAACACGTGCATCCATCATTTTCTTTGTGGCTGCATCAACTTTTTTGGCTGCAACATTAACATTTACCTTTTGTTGTTCAATCAATCCGTCTGTATGTTCAATTGCCTTTTTATTATCTAAAATATCCTGTACACGAATTGCTGAAGAACGAAGTTCAACTCCTTGTGCCAGATAGGACTCTTTTCTTACGTACAGCTCCTGCAAGGCTTCTTCTTCATCAGCCAGTTCCTTTTGCGCCTTCGCAAAATCATTTTTTGCCTGTTCTTCAAGCTTCGCCTTCATATCCAGGATATTTTGCATTCGAAATCGAAATACTGCCACGGTTCTATAATTCCTCCATCAACCTGACGGTTTCTTCAAAAGTAAATTTTTCATCTGTTGACTGCCTTAAAAATTCATTTACTTTATCAATTTTTGCAATTGCATCATCAATTGAACTGTTACTTCCCTTTTTATATGCACCGATATTAATCAAGTCCTCTGCATCTGCATAAACAGCGAGAATTGTTTTAATTTTTGCAACATTTCTCTTTTGCCCGTAGCCCACAATGGATGACATACATCGGGAGATAGACTGCAACACGTCAATCGCAGGATAGTGATTCTTATGAGCCAGTTTACGATTCAACATAATATGACCGTCAAGAATACTTCTTGCGGTATCCGTAATCGGTTCATTGAAATCATCTCCATCCACAAGTACCGTATACAAACCGGTAATAGACCCTTTTTCAGAGCGACCGGCTCTTTCAAGAAGCTTGGGCATTTCTGCATATACGCTCGGCGGATATCCTCTTGTAACGGGTGGTTCGCCACTTGCAAGACCAATCTCACGCTGCGCCATGGAAAAACGAGTCAGGGAATCCATCATAAGCAAAACATCTTTGCCGCGATCCCTGAAATATTCAGCAATAGCCGTTGCTGTCTTTGCTGCCTTATTACGTTCAAGCGCAGGCTTATCAGAAGTAGCAACAACCACAACCGAACGGCGCATACCTTCTTCGCCCAAATCGCGTTCGATAAATTCACGCACCTCTCGTCCACGCTCTCCAATAAGTGCAATCACATTGATGTCTGCTTTGGTATTTCTGGCAAACATACCCATCAAAGTTGATTTACCAACACCTGAACCCGCAAAAATACCGATTCGCTGTCCTTTACCGAGTGTAATCAGTCCATCCACAGCTTTCACACCAAGAGGCAACACCTCATCAATAATTTCACGCGCCATAGGATCCGGCGGCGGCGCTTCTACACTGTAGGACATACCACCGGTAAATGTTTTTCCATCCATCGGACGTCCGAGTCCGTCCAGTACCTGCCCTAACAAAAAGGGACCCACCTGAATCTTCATGGAAGTCCCCTGATTTTCTACCAGGCATCCCAAACCGATTCCGCTTGTGTCTTCATAAGGCATCAAAAGCGTCTTATTTTCGCGAAAGCCGACAACCTCAGCAAGAATATATTCTCCGCGGTCGCCTTCCGTATAAATACAGCACACGTCACCAAGGGTAGCATCCGGTCCTGCCGATTCAATCGTCAGCCCAACCACATTCACTACCTTGCCCAGTTTCTTATACAAATTTTTGCTTTTCAAACGTTCATATTTAGCCAAATTTAATCCGTCCACAAAGTAACTCCCATCCGCTTGCAAAGCCTAAAATCAATGTTCGTAGCTTAAAAGAACAAGTTCTTTTTTTAATCGTTCCAAATGTGTTCCGAAACCGCAGTCAAAAATACCGCCGTCCGTTTCAATCAGGCACTGCCCCTTTGTCATCGTGAAATCTTCGATGATTTCGACATTTTCGGGAGAAATTGCCGTTCCGGAAATCAATGTTTTCTTCTGCATGGAAATATAAGGATAATCTTCTTTTGATACATGCAACAAAAAGGTTCTGACACCTTCAAGTTTCAATAACGTACTGTTAATTAAGTGAATCACAATCTCAGACTGTTCAGACAAATTCACTTTAAAAACATGTTCATAAACGCCCGTAATCACATCCACAAGATGCGGTTCCATTTCTTCTACTTTCAGGCGATACTCTTCTTCCAATTCTTTGCGAAGCGCTTCGATTTCTTTTCTTTGCGTAGCTATTTCCGCTTCTGCCTGCGCCACTCCTGCGGCATATCCTTCGGTTCTTGCTTTGTCAAAAGCTTCCATTTTAATCTCTTCCGCTTCCTTTAAAGCTTTTTCACGAATCTCTCTGGCGTCTTCGTTGGCCTGTTGAAGCAAATCACTTGCCATCTGACTTTGCATTTTGACATCAGTGATACGCTCTCCGCTATCAGTCAAAGTTCCCGCCTGCACATCTCCCGCTGCCGGTACATCTTCAAGCAAAACCGCAACCTCTCTTGCCGAAATACCTTCTGCAAAAGAATCCCGAAACGCTTCCGAAGCATCGTTTTTCACAAAGTCGGAAATCTTCTCAAGTTGCTTCGCAACAATATCATTGCTGTTAATAATTCGAACTTTCTTTTCCTGAATTACGGATGATGATTTAAAAAAATTACTAGACAACGATTTCGTCACCTCCGCCTCTGGAAATTACAATTTCACCGGAATCTTCCAGTTTACGAATAATATTAACAATTTTCTGCTGTGCTTCTTCCACATCCTTCATACGTACAGGACCCATAAATTCCATATCTTCCTTAATCATAACAGCAAGACGTTTGGACATATTGTTAAAGATAGCATTCTGTACTTCTTCATTCGAGCCTTTCATGGCAACAGCAAGATCATTATTATCCACATCTCTGAGTACACGCTGAATTGCACGGTCATCAAGCAACAGAATATCTTCGAATACAAACATCTTCTTTCTGATCTCTTCTGCGAGCTCGGGATCCTCGATTTCCAATGTTTCCATGATATGTTTTTCTGTACCGCGATCAACAGAATTCAGGATTTCTACAACATGATCCACACCACCGATAATTGTGTAATCCTGATTTACAAGGTTTGCAAGTTTGGATTCAAGTATCTTTTCAACTTCCTTAACCACATCAGGACTGGTTCGATCCATCGTAGCAATACGTCTTGCCACATCGGCCTGTCGGTCCGGCGAAAGTGCTGCCAACACCATGGAACTTTGCGAAGGCCCCAAATAGGATAAAATCAACGCAATCGTCTGCGGATGTTCATCCTGAATAAAGCTTAACAGCTGACTTGCATCTGTTTTTCTCATAAACTCAAACGGTTTTACCTGAATAGAAGCCGTAAGTCTTCCGATAACATCAATTGCCTTTTCGGGTCCGAGTGCTTTTTCAAGCAATTCTCTTGCATAATTAATACCACCCTCTGCAATATATTGCTGTGCAAGGCACACTTCATAAAACTCATTAATGATGGCATCCTTAACCTGTGGTGTTACGCTCCTTGTTTTTGCAATCTCAAGTGTGAGTTCTTCAATTTCATCCTCTTTTAAATGTTTAAAAATGGTTGCCGATTTTTCCGGTCCGAGCGAAATAAGCAATATTGCTGCTTTCTGAATTCCGGTCACTCTGTCATCCGCTACACGCATAGTAATGCTTACCCCCAATCCTCATTCAGCCAGTTACGAAGAAGATTCGCAACTGCTTCAGGATTTTCATCCACAAATTTCTCAATCAGTTTTCTGGTATCAGATTTATCATCCAGTGAAATATCTTCCAAAGGTCTGGTCGGCATCGACTGCAACAATCCTTCCACCGACAATTCTTCGGGTTCTTCCTCTTTCACCTTCTCTGTCTTAAGACTTCTGATAACTACATATCCAAGCAATAAAATAATTAAAATCGCAATAGCGATATAAATAATATCTTTGTAATCAACTTTCATGCCTTCCTTATCTACATAAAAAGGCTCTTCATAAGCTACAATCGTGATATCTTCCACCGCGATACCGCTCGCATCAGATACTACGGAATACAAATCCTGATCAACATCAAGCTTAACACGTTCTGAATTCTGTGCTTTGTAGGTTTCCCAATCGATTCCGTCAAGAAGCCCCTGCTTTTTGGCCTCTTCTTCTTTCATGACACGATAGCGGATTGCTGTCACGGCAACAGAAGATTTATCATACACAATCGCTCCTGCCGGTACAGTCTGTACAACAGTCTCGGAATTCGGCAAATAATCTTTATCATACTGCGTCACGCTACTGGATGAATTCCCGCCGTTTTCATAGACATATGTATCGTTTCCGTTTGTATCCGTTCCCGGTACCAGCGCCGTTCCGCCTTCTGTTTCTGCCTCATAGCTACTTTCATGAGACAACACACCCTGTGTTTGCCCGTCTGCAGGAGTATAAGTAGTCTGTGTTTTTTCGGTATAGGAGAAATCCAATGTCAAATTGCTTGCCACTTCAACAAGGTCAAATGCATTTGTTCCCTGAAGCACTTTACGCACTTCATTGCGCACTACCGCTTCAGCCTGTTGTTTTAAATTCAGCTGATTATTTGCAAGACCTGTCATACTCAGTTCATCATCACCAGCAAACAAAAGATTCCCCTGGTTATCAATAATAACGATATTCTCTGTTGTTTCATTGCCGATTGCAGTCTTTATGGCACGTGCCATTGCGCTTGCATTATCGGTTGTGCATTCGCTGTTTAACGAAAGCATGACATTAGCGGATGATTCTGACTTTTTCGCAATCAAAGTACCGTCGTCTTCGGGAATATCAAGATTCACCGTAGCTTTGTCTACAAATGCAAACTCTTCCAGCATAGACTCAAGAGCATCTTCTTTATATGCCGTATATAACTTCTGCTTATCAGCCTCTGTCGTTGTCAGACCACCACTTACAACATCTTCGATTTTAAACGTATCTGAAAGAACATTGTTGGTTCCAAGTAAAAGATTCGCTGTGGAAAGCTGCTTTTTATTAACACTAAAAACAAGGCCGCTGTCCGAAACGGTATAATCAATTCCGTCGCCACCATCTAAAATCGCCTGCACCTCTGCAGCCTTCGTTGTATTCTCGCAGGTTACAAGTGTCACATATTGCGTACGCGTTAAAACCATAATCAATATGGAAAATGCAACTACAAAACCAAGCCCTATTGAAATAATCGCAGTCTTTTGTTTAGAGGAAAATTTGTTCCACCAAGCCAAAAACTTTGGCGGTAACGCTTTTAACCAATCTAAAATTTTTTCCACCATTCTCTTAATCTCCTAATCTAACCCTACTAGCGAAACCATCCCAAACAAATACATAGATTAAATCTGCATCTGCATAATCTCTTTATATGCCTGTACGAACTGGTCTCTGATTGCAATTGTGTATTGCAATGCAGTACTTGCCTTTTGCAAAGAAATCATCAAATCATGTGTGCTCTCTGTTTCTCCAAGCATAAACTTGATTTCTTCATTCTCAGCATCCGACAATAAAGCATTTGTCTCTTTTATATTATCCAACGCAGTCTGAAAAACTGTTGCAAACATATCTTCCTGTTGTTTTTCCCCGCTGATTTTATACGGATTCGATTCCGATACAGCTTTGGCTCCAACAGAATATAGACTCGAAACATCCATTGTCTAAATCCCCTTTCTTATTTACCGATCTGCAGTCCTTTTAATGCCATGGATTTACTGGCATCAAAAGCAGTCGCATTCGCTTCATATCCCCTGGAAGCGTCAATCAGATTGGTCATTTCCGTAATGGTATTCACATTCGGATATGTTACGTAACCTGCTTCATCCGCATCCGGATGGGAAGGATCATACACTTTGTTCATATCCGTTTTAAAATCTTCCTGTATACTTGTAATGCGCACACCCTTTCCGACAGCCTGACTCAAGTTATTGGTTGAAGCAGATAAAACATTTGCAAACGGCTCCACCCCACTACCCTTTGCCTGGAACGTTACAACCTTTCTTCTGTAAGGGCCGCCGTTCTCGGTTCTTGTTGTATTCGCATTTGCCACATTTTCAGCAATAATATCCATACGATATCTTTGTGCAGTCATTCCGGAAGCACTGATATCAAACGCATCAAACATTCCCATAACTATACTCCTTTTCTAAAACCTTCGACTCATCCTTCCTGCAAATAATTAATCAGACGGATTTCGATACGGCTTTCAAATTATTAAACTCTTGTGTAATACTGTTTAAAAGACCTTCATACTTCAACTGGTTCTTTGCAAGAGCAACATTCTCCGTATCAACATCAACATTGTTTCCGTCAAGTCTGTAAGATACCTCTGCGGTATCCGTATATACACGCGGCGTCATAAGCTTCATATTGACGTTCGCCACTTTTCCATCCATGGTAGAATGTCCTGTGCTCATTAAGGCATTTCTGAATTCCGTCTCAAAAGAAACATCCTGTCTCTTGTAATTCGGTGTCGCGGCATTTGCAAGGTTATTATTGATTGCCTCGTTCCGCATCCATGCAGCATCCGCTGCTTTATCCAATACATTCACATAATCAAATAAATTCGAATGAATCATACCATCCCTCCATTACATACACGCAGGCATAATACACCCACCTTATCTTATTATAGTTTATTTTGTCGAAAATACAAGAATATTTTCAAAAAAGAACACATTATATTGTGTTTTTTTCTGAAAATCCATCCTTATTAATACTAAATATTACGTTTGTTACGAATTTGTACTTATCGGTAAGAATTCCAATAAAGCAAAAAAGGATTTATTGTATAAACAACAAATCCTTTTATTGCATATTTTACCAAACTTCCATGCCGGTTTAATGTTTCAATTGTAGCAAACAATTTATTGGTTTTCTTTCAGATTCTCAATTTCTTCGAACACCATTTCATTTATAATCTTAATATACGTACCCTTCATGCCTGAAGATCTTGATTCAATTACGCCTGCACTTTCGAGCTTACGCAACGCATTCACAATGACAGACCTTGTAATTCCGACACGGTCAGCAATCTTGCTTGCAACAAGAATACCTTCCATTCCGCCAAGTTCCTCAAACACATGAACAATCGCATCCGTTTCAGAACCGGAAAGTGTACTGATTGCAGACTTCGCACCTGTTGCTTTACGATTCTCTTCTGCCTGTTCCTCACTAACGGAGCGTAACATTTCAAGACCGATTACACACATCGCATGTTCACAAAGAATAATATCATTGATCTCATATTCCTGTATATTACGATATAAGAATAATGTTCCCAGTCTGTCGCCACCAATTACGATTGGTGTAACGATACCTCGAAAAGATGCAACCTTTTCCTCTTCAAATCCCAATGTTGAAAGATTCACATTTTCTTTTGTGGATAAAATCCCAAGAAATCGTTCATTTAAATCCTTATCAACAAATACGCCAACCTTTTCACCCAATAACTCAGTAATCATTGTAACATCCGGCGCCTGACTCATACCTAGGATTTTACCCTTCTTACTGATCACAAGAGCATTTGAACCGGTAACATCACGCATAACCTTACAGACATCATTAAACGCAACCTTACTCTTATTATTGTTGTAAAGAAGTTTGCTGATTTTTCTGGTTTTATCCAATAACTGTACACTACTCATATTCCCAACCTCTCAAATCTGTTTGATGTATTGAATAACAAAACAACTTGTGACAATATTAGTTTAGCACAATTTTTCAAATTGTGCAAGTTTTTGTGCTAATTTTATCTTTTTTCAGAATTATTACAAAATACATCTTTTACAAAATTATTCTACAGGTGTTTTTTCACCGCAATCCGCATCGGCGCAAGCATAAGAATTGCCTTTTTTAAACATAACATTTCCGCATTTCGGACATTTCTTATCAACAGGACGTTGCCAAACCATGAAATCACAAGTCGGCGCATCAATACAGCCATAATACATACGGCCTTTTTTTGTTTTGCGAATCACAATATCTTTTCCGCATTTCGGACAAGATACACCTGTTTTTTCCAGAAATGTCTTGGTGTTTCTGCATTCCGGAAATCCGGGACAGGCAAGGAATTTACCATGAGGTCCATACTTAATAACCATTTGTCTGCCGCAAAGCTCACAGACCTCATCTGAAACCTCATCAGCAATCTTTACTTTATCGAGTCCTTCTTCTGCAAGTTTTACTGCTTCATCCAAATCAGGATAGAAATTTGAAACAACAGTTTTCCACTGAACACTTCCTTCTTCTACCTTATCAAGAAGTGCTTCCATATAGGCCGTAAAATTCACATCAACAATGGTAGGAAACGCTTCCTTCATCATGTTGTTAACAACCTGACCAAGCTCAGAAACGTAAAGATTCTTATTCTCCTTTACCACATAACGTCTTGCCATAATGGTTGTAATGGTAGGCGCATACGTACTCGGACGACCAATTCCAAGTTCTTCAAGCGCGCGAACAAGCGCTGCTTCCGTATAATGTGCAGGAGGCTGTGTAAAATGCTGTAACGGCTCAAATGATTCCAATGAAAGCTCAGTTTCTTTGGATATTTTACCAAGTAAAGTATTCATGTCAGATTTTTCATCATCTTCAAGAGAATAGATGCATCGATAGCCGTCAAATACAACTTTAGATCCGCTGACACGGAACCGGTATCCGTTCGCCGCAATATGAACAGAAAGTGTTTCAAACACTGTCGAAGTCATCTGACTTGCCATAAAACGTTTCCAAATCAACTGATATAATCGCAAAAGATCTCTAGACAAAGAATCTTTTAAAGATTCAGGAACTCTCGAAACATCCGTCGGTCGGATTGCTTCATGCGCGTCCTGAATACGTTTCTCATCCTTTTTGGCATCTTCTGTCTTTGCAACGTACGCTTCCCCGTATTCATTCGCTATAAACTTCGCAGCATTCGCACGTGCTTCCTCAGAAACGCGTGTTGAATCAGTACGCAAATATGTGATAATACCGGTGGTACCCTGCCCTTTAATCTCAATTCCTTCATAAAGTTGCTGGGCCAGACGCATTGTTTTCTGCGTGGAGAATCCAAGCACCTTGCTGGCTTCCTGTTGTAACGTTGAAGTTGTAAAAGGAAGAGGAGCCTTCTTAGTCCGGCTGCTTGTTTTAATTTCTTCTATATTATATTTGGCACCGGAGAGATTTCTTATCACTTCGTCAACTTCGTTTTTTGTGTTCAATTCGAGTTTTCCGGTCTCATCTCCATAAAAGGATGCCTGAAGAGGTTTTTTCTCGCCTTTGACGGCAAATTGCGCATTTAAAGACCAATATTCATTCGGTATAAATGCTTCTATTTCCTCTTCCCTGTCGCAAATAATACGAAGTGCAACTGACTGAACACGTCCTGCGCTCAATCCTCGCTTCACTTTCGCCCACAAAACAGGAGAAATTCGATATCCAACCATACGGTCAAGCATTCTGCGTGTTTGTTGTGCATCTACAAGATTCATATCAATCTCACGTGCTTCCTTCAAAGAATTTTTAACAGCATTCTTGGTAATCTCATTAAATGTAATACGATACACTTTCTTATCTGCCATCTTTAAGGTTTCATACAAATGCCAAGAAATTGCTTCCCCTTCACGGTCAGGGTCAGTTGCAAGATATATTTTCTCTGCCTTTTTCAATTCTTTACGAATGGAAGAAAGTACGTCACCTTTTCCGCGAATCGTAATATATTTAGGTTCATAATCATGTTCCACATCAATTCCCAAAGTGCTTTTCGGAAGATCACGAACATGACCGTTGCTGGCAACAACCTCATAATTTGAACCCAAAAACTTTTTAATCGTCTTCACCTTTGCGGGTGATTCCACAATAACCAGATACTTTGCCATTCTTCTTGTCCCCTTGCATATGCTAAATATTGCACATATTATTTATTACAAAATCCAAATAAAATATTTACAATAAAACAATTTTTATAAACATAATTTTGGTAACCGTGTATCAATGTACACTATTTTCATAAAAGATGCAAGAAAAATTTATATATTATAACACGGATATGATAAAAAGACCCCATCCGAAAACCCGGATGGGGTTAAAAAACTTAAATTTACAAATTATATTAGAATCCTGAACCATGTGCCAAAGCGCGGAAAACAAGTTTATCCTGATCAATCGCAACACCGTTTACTTTAATTTTTACATATAAATACTTCTTTGAAGATTCCAAAAAGTCTTTTCCGCTTGTTGTAAGTTTATCATTATGCTGATAAACAACAGCAAATCCGGTATTCTGACACACTCTTACACCAACGTTCACTTTAGCAACACCACTAAATACATTTGAAGAAGTACCAAATGCAACATCTGTTACATGAGTACCATGAATGGTATCCGTACCGGCATCATAAACACCATTGTTATCATTGTTATCATTATAAAAAACAAGATCATACTTCAAATTACTGAAGCCCCTAAAGTCAATACCCTTGAATTCAACCCATTTAGGAGAACCTGCGTTTGTAGATGAATCAACTGTAAACTGGAATATAGGAACGTCAACGATCGGTTGTACACTCTCAACCATTAATAATACATTTACCATCTCACCTTTAGAATCTTTACCGGAAACGCCAAGCTTAGCATTCGCACCAATTGTTGAAGTAAAAGAGGTCAGCAATGGACTTTTCACTGTAACAATAGCATCTGTAATTCCGGTTGTCGAATCATCAACCTGAGTAAGCTCAAAGTAAGAAGTTACCTGCATACTACTACCTTGTGTCAAAGCGATATCGGATACAATATTAAACTCAGAAAAAAGATTTAACTTTTCTCCACGACGAATAATATATTCATAATCATATTCGACTTCTTCTGAGCTACTTCCACCGCTGGTAGACTGAGGAATTTTATGCGGTATTTCATTTTCAACAGCATTTCGGAAATATACATCCTTTTTCGCTGTATATTCATACTTACCGCTTTTAACACCGACATTCACAGAAACTCTGTTATCGCCGGTATCACGATCCGCACCACCATCATAATCGAATCCACTAATTTCGAACTCAGTAATGCCTTCGGCCATGAGAACCCAGCCGGAATCTCCTGACGCGCCGACTTCTTTATACATCAAACGGTCGCCGTCCTGCTTCAAGCCATAAGAAATGCTATTCTTATAAACTTTATATTCTCTTGCACCTGCAGAATTATTAACAGTGACAATTCTATCATCCAAATCTATCAACAACTCTTCAACCTGATTCAGCGCAACCTGAGCTTCCTCCTGAAGTCTTACTTCTTGTTGACCGCCTCTGTAAAATACAGAAGTCGTATTCATAATTGAAATAATACCAACCATAACCAGCGAGAAGATTGCAATAGAAATCAATAATTCAAATAATGAATAACCTTTATTATTTCTCATGATTCCCCTCCTACTCTAAATTCATTTCACATTTGCCTGTCAATTTATATAAGACAATATCGGCAACCAGCTTATCGTCCTTATAAATTTTAAAACCATTCGGTACTTCCGTTCCAACACTACAAGAAGTAACAGCACCATTTGACTGATCAAACTTAACTGTAACTGTACCTGTAGTTGCCACAATAGGTATACAAGCATCCCCTGCCGAATCAAAATAGTAACAAATTTCAACAGGTTCATTACCAATGATTTCAAACTTCAGATCATCTGACAAATCACCAACAGCACATTGATACTGGGAACCAACCTTACGAATATGGAACGCACCTTTTTCAGATCCTTTGGCAAGTGTATATGTTCTGGCAGTCTTCAATGATGTAACCAACTTTTCTCCTGTTTTTGCAGCATTTGTTCTATAAACTAAACCCATCGATAAAGTAGTAACTCCAACAAGAATAGCCATAATAGCAATTACTACTAACAACTCAACATAAGATAAACCTCTATTATTCTTCATACAACCACCACCTTACTCTTTAGACCAATTCTGGTAACCAATTGTTGAAGCATAAGTAGGTGTACCGCCTGCACTGTTTACAGCCATTCCCATAATATTCTGTACAAATGTATTTGCATTCGGTTGCAAGAAGCCACCGACTTCATATGTCTGACCATTTCCAAGCTGAATTCGATGTACACCTTCAATATAATTAACACCGGGGAAATTCGTCGCATCAGCCTGCTTTAAAGTAAGATAATCAAATGCATTTGTTCCCATCTTTGTAAGATTTAACTCATGAACCTGTTCAAACGTCACCTTATCTCTAGAAATAATCGTTGAATTTTCATTACTTTCTTTAATTGCAGTTACATTCTTCAAGAACGCAAGCTTATTACGCAAATCACCATTAACCTGACCTTTTGAAAAAAATCTGGTATTGTAAGTGATTCCGTTCAAGGTAACAGAATCAGCATCCTTCTGCATTGCATCCGTATTAACAATATCATCATCATAATAATATTCTGCACCTGTTCCATTCACTGATTTCTGTTTTGCAAGAATTTGTGTAACAAGACCATCATTGGAAGGATCTGTATCATCAAGTTTCAAATCTGTCACAATTGCCTGACAATTTGCAACATCTAATCTGTTAATACTAGTCATAAGATCTGACGGATATATATGTTTCGCAACATTTCCATCACCAACGATAATACCATACGCATTTCCGGTTACGGAATCAGTAATCGTCTCATCAGGGAAATATAATCTACCATTACAGGTAAGAGTACTTTTTCCATCAAGATAGATATTACCATATACCGTAAGCGAACCATTAATAATATTTAATGCAGCACCATCTGTAAGAACAATATCCCCATATACCAACGTGTAATCACCAAGCAAATTATATGTACATTCACCGGTTAAGTAAATTGCCTGTGTACCATTTGATTTTCTTCCAGGCAACGAGGGCGCACCTTCCCCTCCATCAACACCAAGGAAAAATCCATTACCAAACACATTAATTTTAGTACCAGCTGTAGAAGATGCACTAATAGAACTATCCATCATAAGACTGAATTCACCGATACCACCCATATCTGCCGGAGTGTTTTCAGACTGAATATACATAACCAAATCAGTTGTAATCTTATTTACATTTTGTGTTCTTGCTTCAAGTTGCTTAACCTGTACGCCCTTAAAAGTAATTTTTTTGGTATTACTACTCTCCGGTGTTTCCAAATAATTTGCTTCACCGGCAGGAACAGCGGTAGAGAATGTATAAATATCACCATTCAACTCAGCAACAATTGCGTCATTTCCGGAAGTGGTAACCGCCGCCCCCGGAAACGCAAGTTTAGCAATCTCAACAGTACTGTATCGATTATCAGCATTTACACCTGTTGCAGTCTTTACCGTATTCAACGGATTAGAACTCGCCATAACTTCATTACGTAACTTTGTTGACATCTTTGTCATCCTTTGCTCCGTTTCATAGAAGTTCGCTTTTGATTCATAATTTACTACTTTCATCTTATAATTATTAAAAGTCATATATAACATCGCAGTCGCAAGAATTGTAATGAAAGCAACTGCAATCATAATCGAAACAAGCGCTGCTCCTTTATTGTTGCGAAGAACTTTAAACTGATTCATAGCTTCCCCTCCTAATATTTATTAATAACTGCGCTCTCCATTACAAGCAAGCGCTTATTATAATGATTTCCATCTTTCACATCAAAAACCTCAAGGTAAACATCATATGTAAAATACTCATCTGAAGGCTCTTTGTCTGCCGTCATACTCACAACAACATCGTACTGATATCCGTTATGCCTAACATTATGCAACGAAAAACGTTTAGCCGATTCAGTATCCGATACCAGACACAGCATGCTGGTGTTATTACCATATGCACTTTTCAATGCTCCGGCAAAAGCAGAATGAGTTGCAAATCCGGTCGAACCATACGGAGTGTTTGCAGGAACATACGTATCCAACGCAGGTAATAAAACGTGCGCACCACTTTGCGTAATCATATCCTGAATACCGCCTGCCCCCTCCATTGATTTCGAATTCAGCACTTCCAATGTCATCTGTGCAACTTCAGTCGCACCAAGAAGTTTCCTGGAACGATTTGAGATATTCATGGAAGAAATAAATATCTGCAAAATCGGAGTGACAATCAAAGAAAGAATCACAATTGCAAGTAGAATTTCCACCAAAGAAAAGCCTTTTTGATTCTTTCCGATAACTTTGTGTTTTCTTTTCATTTCTCTCCCTCCATGCTTTACGCAAGTACTTAAGCCCTTATAAATGCACATGGAATGCACATTGATAAAAACTCAAATAGCTCATTGCATTTTTCGGTATTTCTACCGAAAAATGCAATGAAATAAACAGTTACAACATTAAAATACTATTCCGCATCCTGATTGTCTTCACTCTCAGGGAATACTTCTTTTCTAATCTCTTCATCATCAATATAGTTACCGAAGATACCTCCCTTATCAATATTACCATGTTCGAGCGCAGGAATCGGAATATCATCATAAGGACGTTTGGGTGCCACAAACGCATACTGCTCAAGAATAAACAAACCTTCCAAACGACCATTCTTATCCTGATATTTTGCATTTACACCAACCAAAGTCATCTTTTCCGGCTGTTCCTGAATAGACTTAAGGAATTGCTTAAATTGATCATATGTAGCATCAAATTCAATTGATGTCTGTCTTTCAAGATATACAAGACCATCTGTCATCTCACCATTTTCATCATATACAACCGGACGCAATGTACTCTCAATCATTTCCCCGAAATTCAAAGATGTAACAACAAAGGGAATACGTTCTGCTTCATTGCGAATAAACATAATGCTGTTCTCCTGCGCAAGACCCTGATCAAATTTCTTTAAGATTCCTCCTTCGATTGTTTTCATTTCTTCAATACATTCAAGATAATAATCTGTCTTATCATAAAGATCCTTTAATTCATCTACCCTTGCCTGAAGTTTTTCATTACTCTCTTTTAATTCCTTTGTTTTTTCAAACATCGGCTTAAAAATGAGAAACATAGGAACCACTAATACTATAACAATAAGAAGAACAAGAAAGAGTTTTTTATCTCTGTTGCTTAATTTCATTATTTATCCCCTCCTTCTTTTTCTTGTGAAGAATCTGCATCAGACTTCAATGTTTCTTTTACAAAAGACTTATACTCTTCTTCAGATACCGGTTTCTTAATAAATACAGTTAAATCATATTCATAATAACGGAACTTGCTGACTGACCTATCCAGAGGATCCACTTCTTCTGTGTTTTCTTCTTCATTATCAGTTTCTTCATCATCGCGGTTATTTTTGTTTTTAGATTTGTTCTTTTCCTCTTCTGCAAGGAATTCATTGTAATTGCTTGCACCGGGAATTGCTTCATCTTTGCTGGTAACAGCCTCAAGCAAGTATCCGTCAACAAAATTAAGGTTCTCTACATTAACAGCCAAATCAGCAATTGCCTCAAGACTCGGAGACTGAATCGAGAACACAACAGCTCCATCTAATGATTCAATTGCAGTCACACGCACATCCTTTGGCATAATGCGTTCAAGATTTTCAATCATAACAAGCAACTGCTCATTATCATTTTCTGTTCCCTTTGCAGACTCAATAACAAGATTATATGCATCAATTGCATTATTATACTCCAAAATAACATCTTCTACAGTCGACATTTCCTTAACTTTTTCATCTAAATCTTCATTCTCTCCCTTAACCCCAAAGTAAATGAGTCCCTGCACACTACAGAATAACACAGACGTAAACAAACCAAGCAAGAGAACAATCAGAAGCACTCTGTCAATACCACGTGACACTTTCTCCTTAGCCTTGCCTTTGTTAATCGTTAAACCGATTGGTTTAAGAATTGCACCAAAGTTAGCAAGATAACGAAGTGCACTCTCACTTGTCAAATAAGCCTTTCCGCTTACCTTAACACCCTGTAAAGTTGAGAAATGAGTTACATTTGCTCCCAACTCCTGCTTCAACACCTCGTCAATACCGGCAATCGCACTACCTTCACCAAAGACTTTAATACCATCAATAATACGTTCCGGATTACGGCTTCTGTGATATTCTACAATACGACCAATACTGCTAATCAAATAACGAACCGCTTCAGCATATTCCGCTTCCGTAACCTGACGATCCAGCATGTCACGATTGGAAAGTAATGTTTTCGCATCCTTCTCTGTCAACTTCTTAATCTCCATCATGGAGTTAATAACCGCATTCTTACCATAAGGAACACTACGTTGAAGAATGATATCTTTACCACTCATAACGTTAACAAA
The DNA here is from genome assembly GCA_015056945.1 of Lachnospiraceae bacterium. GTDB lineage: Bacteria > Bacillota > Clostridia > Lachnospirales > Lachnospiraceae > UBA3766. Next base: position 78,817 of record SVFH01000011.1, read on the forward strand.
CGTCATGTCTTTCTCAATCTGCAATACAAGTTCTGTATCGCCCTCTTTCATCTGAAGGCTTAAGAGCTGCAATACAGAGTTACCAACATAGTCGATATTCTCAACGGTTAATCTTAATTCATCAGCAAGTTCATAATAACATTCCACCAAGTCACGGGGTGCAGCAACTGCTGTCAATCGAAGTTTCTTACCATCCTCGTCCTGATATGTCTCCATGACACTGTGCGCAAACAGGAAATCTCCCGCCGTAGTCATAGGGAAGTATTCACTTGAATTAGCTTCTAAAATCTGCGCTATCTTCTTGTCTCCGCGTACATACGGAATTACCACTTCTTTGTTTGCAATCTTCTTGGAAGAAATGGTGAAAACAACTTTGCTGGCCGAGAACCCTCTACCAAACACACATCCTCTGATTGCTTCTGCGATAGTCGGAATATCTGTAAGATAGCCATCATCCAATGCTCCGGGCGGCGTAGAAACTTCCGTAGCATTGTTTACAACAATACTTGTTGCAGACTTCTTCACGACTTCACAGATACGTGTTACGTCTTTTCCAATATAAATGGACAACAATTTCTGTTCCATTCCTTAATTCCCCTTTCGTGTAAGAATTATAATGTAAAATATATAACTAAACCGACAAGCTCGTCGAATTTAATTCAAATTCCCAAAACAAACTTCATATACCAGTCCAAAATCATATTCCCAAACGGGAACATAATATAAATCCCAAGTACAAGATATGGTCCAAAAGCCAGCTGATTGGATTTCTTGGATACTTTCATGCGAATAAGGTGAATAACAGAGCCTAAAACGCATCCGATTCCGAGCGCCAACAATATTTCTTTCCAGCCAAGTAACAAACCGGCTGCCGCCATCAACTTAATATCTCCGCCGCCCATCCATTTACCTTTGGATACCAACGCGATCAAATAGAAAAACACACTAACCGCAAAAAAACCTATTACATATATGTACCAATGCTTGTAATCAAGCGCAAGTTGTACAAGTCCAAGTACTGCCAAAAACACATTGCAACCAAAAGGTATTTCCTGTGTTCTTTCATCAATCACAAAAACAACAATCATACAGGACGTTGCCAGAAAATATAATAAGGTATTCCACTGTAACCCGTTAAAGTATAAAATCAAAAGCCAAAGAGCCGCATTTAAGAACTCCACTATCGGATATTGCCAAGAAATCTTTTTTTTACAGCTACGGCACTTTCCTCCCTGAATCAAAAAGCTAAACAAAGGAATCAGTTCGTACCACTGCAACACATGACCGCAATGCATACAATGCGAACGTTCCACTGCAATATCTTCTTTCTTAGGAATACGATATATGCATACATTCAAAAAACTCCCAATTGTAATGCCAAAGATAAACACCAAAACACTCATCACAATGATTCCGTTTATCCCAAGCAACATTAAATCAGACATTCCATACTTCTCCTTATACACATACCTATCCAGTTATAAGAATTATAACAAATTCAGACATTTGTGGCAAGCAAAAATAACTTAACAAGTCTAACAGTTTCATGTTTTATGGTTTTTGTACATTTTTAACATCATATTTTGTGCACTTTGTTTATTTCAATTTTTTTCCATACCCTTTTATTTCAATATCATCAGACCAGAACACCCACGTTTAGCAACCATTCATCATTACTCTGCAACAGACTTTTCATAACTGCCATTCCGAAATAGTTTACCCATCCCCTAATATACTGTGTCAGTTTCAATGCTCGGTATTCATTTCCCCACCCATTACTTTTATCAGTAAGTTCTCTGATTTTATTCTTCATCTTTGTTACTGATTTAGGATGTACTCGAAATCTGCATTTACCTTTATGCCTATAAAAACTATAACCAAGATACTTAACCTTGCTGATATGTGCCACGCACGTTTTGGTGCGGTTTACTTTGAGGAATAGTTTTCCTTCGATGTATGGCATTATGTTGTTTAAGGTTCTTTCTGCACCTTTTCTGCTTTTACAGAAAATCATACAATCATCCGCGTAGCGGACAAATCTGCGCACTCTGCGTGTAAGTTCCTTATCCATTTCATTCAGCATTCTATTACTCAAGAGTGGGTTTATCGGTCCACCTTGTGGCATACCGGCCTCTGTCTTTTCAAACACCCCTCTGCTGACTGGGTCGGGTTTGTATTTCCCATCCTTTATTTGTTGGATTAGGTGCCTTTGGTTATCTTTCAGAAAGCCCGGAAGTTCATCCACGCTCATTCCGTCAATACCGCCTGCAGCCTTGTCAGACTTCACTTTCTTATATGCCTTGTTAAGATTATCTTTGTGTAAAATCCGCTCCATTAGATTGCTCGTTTGAAAATCGGTGATGATGCCGTTGTTTTCAGCAATCCTCTGATGGGCGGACACTTCTGCATACTCTTTTTTGTTCCGCAGATACCATTTGCAGATAGTCCTCTATATGAAGTCGTCTGTCCTTAAATCCATCTTTGGTTACATTCATTTACTCACATCTCCTAAAGTTCAGTCCTTCCCACTACTAGGGCGGATTAGGGACTTTCACCCGCTAGAAACGTGCGCCACTAGGCGCACATACAAAAAACACCTAAGCCCGTAAGCTTAGGTGTTCATTGTTTTTAAAAAATTATTCTCCAGAAGTCTGAGGAACTGTAAGTTCACCACATGTAACAGTAACCTTATTTCCATTAGCTGAATCAAATGTAATCTCAATGGACTCACCTGCTTTTGCAGACTTAAGCTGACCCAAAACATAATCAGAATCACCGCCAAGAGTTTCTTTTACAGCTGTGCCGATAGCATCATCTCCTGTAAATGCACTCAAATCACCATCTGCAGGAACATAGTCAGTAGTTACAACGCTAGGATCCATAACAGCAGTTGTTACAGCACTTCTTACTGTATCAAGTAACTGGATATCAGAAGATTCTTTTGTCTTCTCGATATAACGGATAAGCTGAGGTGCCATAACACCTACTAAGATTGCCATGATAGCGATTACGATGATAAGTTCCACGAGGGAAAAACCTTTGTTGTTTTTCATAATTTTCATTCTCCTTTTTACTTTTAGTTTTTTGTGACATTTCTGTGACTTATCTGTAAACACATCATAGCAAATCTAGTGTGTTTCGTCCAGTTCTTTATACATTTTTTTGTGCACTTTGTAACAAAAGGCAATATTTTTATGGTGTTTTATACATTTTTAACAAGGCGTTTTTTAGTTCGTGTCAGTTTTTTTTTAGTTCATGTTTTTACGAATTCTTTTCCAACGACATAATTCTCTCAGTACATGTTTCAACCACAACAAACATCAAAAAAGAGCAACTACCATCTATATATTCAAAGTACCATCTTGCATCCGAGACACTTATGAACCCGGAGCAAAAAAAATCCTGCACAAAGTACAGGATTTTTTATTATTATGCAAGATTTTCGTACAAACTGAACATCGGAGAAAGCATCGCCAATACAAGAAAACCAACAAGTCCTGCCATTACGATAATAATCGCAGGCTCCATTAATGCCATCATGGATTCTGTTGCATTCTGAACATCTTCCTCATAGTAATTTGCAACGTTTTCAAGCATAGCTTCAATGTTACCGGTTTCTTCCCCGATTGACACCATATGAATAACCATAGGCGGGAATAAGTTGCAGGTTTTCAAAGGTCTTGATAAAGTAACACCTCTGGTTACCTGATCCTTTGCTTCTTTCATTGCAATCTTATAATGTACATTGTCCATACTTCGGGAAGTAATATCCAACGCATCAATCATCGGAACACCCGCGCCAAGCAATGTACAAAGTGTACGTCCAAGACGTGCACAGGCAGATTTGGTCTGCACAGGTCCAAGTGCAGGAATCTTTAACTTAATCTTATCAACAATGTACTTGCCTTTCTCTGTACCGTAGAAAAGCTTATATCCAATAGCAATTGCGAAAGCAACAATAATTATCAGCCACCAATAACCGACAAAAAAATCACTGACCGCAATGAGTGCTTTGGTAATTGCAGGAAGTTCGCCACCAATTTCATCAAACATTCCCATAAACTTCGGAATAACGAATGTCATCATTGCAAACACAACACCGATCATAACGACAATCAATACAATCGGATAAATCAAAGCTTTCTTTACTGCCGACTCAAGCTTTGCATCTTTCTCGAACTGAATTGCCATACGGCTGAAGGACTTATCCAAACTACCGGATGCTTCACCCGCCTCAACCATGTTACAAAGCATATCAGGGAATACACCATTCTGTCTTCTCATGGAGTTTGCAAGTGTATCACCTTTGGAAATATCAGAGTGCACTGAACGAACTGCATTCTGTAATGCTTTATTGGAAGTCTGCTCCTGCAACATTGCAAATGCGTCTACAATCGTAACACCGGCACTTACAATACTTACAAACTGATGACAAAAGATACTGAAATCACGAGGTTTTACTTTGGCCCCGAAAGATAAATTAATACCCTTCTTTAATCCGTTCACTTCTTCAATATACGTTACGGTATTCTTTTCTGCTTTCAAAGAAGCAACCGCTGCCTCTTTTGACTTTGCAGAAATGTGACCCTTTTTCGCTTTACCGTCAGGTCCAATCATTTTGTACTGAAACTCCGCCATAATTTTCCACCTTTACTTTCTTTTTTTATTTTAATCAGTTTAATATAACAATATTAAACTTAAACTTCTTCATCCATATCGTATGCAACGCGAACCATTTCCGCAATAGATGTTACACCATCGATTACATTCTTTGCACCCGCCATACGAAGCGTATTCATCCCCTCTTCCACAGCAACTTTCTGAATTTCATCAGCCGTTACCGTCTGATGGAGTATACTTCTGATTCTAGAAGTGATGGGCATGATTTCATAAATAGCAACTCGTCCTCTGTAACCGTGATTACAATCTTCGCAACCATTCGGATCATAAATAAGCTGGTCTTTCTCCTCATCAATGCGAAGCATACGCTTCTCTTCAACAGTCGCCTGTCTGCCCACCTTACACTTCGGGCAAAGCCGACGCACAAGACGTTGCGCAATAATACCAACAACCGCATCACCAATCAAATAAGGTTCAATCCCCATATCAATCAAACGGGTAATGGATGCTGATGTCGAGTTTGTATGAAGTGTCGAGATAACCAAGTGACCGGTAATAGATGCTTTAACGGCAATACCTGCGGTTTCATTATCTCGAATCTCACCGATCATGATAATATCAGGGTCCTGACGCAAGATAGAACGAAGTGCACTCGCGAATGTCAAATCCGCTTTTACATTAACCTGTACCTGATTTACACCCGGAACATTTGCCTCGACAGGATCCTCTACAGTGATAATATTAACTGTTTCTTTATTTAATTCGTTTAATACCGTATAACATGTAGTAGATTTACCGGAACCGGTAGGTCCTGTAACAAGAATGATACCATGCGGGTTATGCGTAATACTGTCAAGTCTCTTCTCATCCTCAGGATAAAGACCTAAGTATTTCTTCTCCCTGGTAAGTCCTTTCTTCTTGGTAAGACGCATAACCGTCTTCTCACCGTAAACAGTAGGAAGAATAGATACACGAACGTCGTATTCATCACCGTCTACATCCAGCGTCAAACGACCGTCCTGCGGTTTACGTTTTTCAGAAATATCAAGACCGGAAACAATCTTAATACGAGCAACCATAGCCGAAAGAACGTTACTGTTATATTCCATAACCTGTTGTAACACACCATCAACACGATAACGTACACGAACCGACTTCTCAAGCGGTTCGATATGAATATCGGAAGATCCCATACGAACAGCTTCCTGTAACATGGTTCGTACAATCTTAACAATCGGTGCATCACTTACTGCATCATCATCATCTTCTTTCTCTTCGTCAGCATATTCATCCGCATGCTCTAACTGGAACTGTTCTGCCGCTTCCATCGCCTGTTTCTTACCAAACAATTTATCAAGCTGGATATTAATCTGTGTTGCGCTGCAGTAGTAAGCTTTCACTTCCATACCTGTAACCAGCTGCACATCATCCATGGCTCCAAGATTCAACGGATCTGCCATTGCAACCTTAATGCAATTGAAATTATCTTCATCATAGCCGAAAGGAATCAACTCATCCTTTCTCATAATTTCTTCGCCCACGAGACGAAGTAAATCTTCATTTAGCTTCTCACTCTTTAAATCAACCGGCGGAATTCCCGACTGGTCGCAATATACAGATGCAAACTGTTCTTCAGAAACATAGCCTAACTGAATCAACACTTCACCAAGACGTAATTTCTTCTGGCGCTGCTCTTCCAATGCCGTAGACAACTGGTCATCCGTAATATATCCTTTCTGCACAAGCAAATCACCGATTCGAACTCTGTTGCTAAATAATGCCATAGCTTTCCAACCTCTTTCCCTGTCATTTTTGCATAGAAACTCAATATAAAAATATTCTTATTAATTATGCCATAATCGTGCTGATAAATAAATACTTTTATTCTTGTTTTTACCCGAATTGTGCATTTTCCACAATATTTCGTGTTTCTTTTAAGCACTTTTACAACTCAACACTTTTTCACATAATAATTTCCACAGCTTTCTGCTATACCATCAAGTTCCAATCCCACCAATTCCGTAATAAGAGTTTCCATCGGCACCGGTTTTACTTTATTCATTTCTTCATAAATCCTGTTCAAATGCAAGGGAGTCAAATCAAGAAGAGATAAAATCCTGCTTCTGATATCATTTTCACCAACGACCTCTTCCTCAATCTTTCCTGCACTTCCTGTTTGAAAACGTCCAACACCATATCCGTAAGAAGATAATGCATCCAGAATTGTAGGGACCGAATCCGCCAGTCCCGCTCCGTCTTTAATCAAACTGTTGCATCCGTCACTCAGCAAATCCGTCACACGCCCCGGGACAGCATAAACCTCTTTCCCCTGTTCTAAGGCCTGCGTTACCGTAATATACGTACCGCTTCTTTTTTTTGCCTCTATTACAAGTACAATATCTGCCATTCCGCTGATAATACGGTTACGCTCCGGAAAAAAATTCGCGCGCGGCTCTGTCCCCGGCACATATTCCGAAATTACCCCTCCCGTTTGACAGATAGCATCATATAACCCTCTATGCTCCGCCGGATAACAATAATCAACGCCACCTCCCAACACAGCAAATGTTTTCCCTCCGGCCGTAACAGCTCCTTCCTGCGCAATCCCGTCAATTCCGCGCGCCATTCCGCTAATCACTCCCACACCTGCCAAAGCCAGTTCTTTTCCGTATGAATACGCCACACTTCTTCCATATGCAGAACATGCCCTTGCACCAATCATTGCAACACAGGGCATTTGTAATGGCGGCAGTTCCCCCTTTACATAAATACAAAAAGGCGGATCCGGAATTTTACGCAAACGTTGCGGAAATTCACCCGACCTGCAGCTGATGCATCGAATCCCTTCTGATTCATAACGCTTTAATAATGCAGTGCCGCGTTCCAAACACTTATGGTAATATTGCGTATCGCCGGAACCAATAAGTGCCCTTATCGCCTGCGCCGGTTTCAAACCAACGCAGGAAACAATTTCCTCTTTATTCATATCAAAGATTCCTTTTAGGCTTCCGCTTTCATTCAGCAATTTGTATAAACTCCTGCGACCAACACCATTGATTGAAGCCAAATATGCCGCCAAGGCATTTTCCTCACGCATCACCAATACCTCCTGTCTACGCTTCTGTAACAAACCGCTTCACACAAATGTTTTTCCAATATGTTTTCACTTCCGTCCAAATCAGCAATTGTCCGTGCCACTTTCAAAATTTTATGATAAGCCCGTGCGCTGAGTTCCATATTCGCAAACGCCTTCTCCATAAAGGCCTCTTCCTTTTGCTGCAAAGAACAATATCGCCCAATTTCTTCCGGCCCCATATCTGCATTAAAGTTTCGTTTCTCATTTCGAAATCTCTTTTTCTGAATTTCTCTTGCGCGTTCTATGCGTTCTCTGATTTGTTCACTGCTTTCTGCACTATTTTTATTTCTCAGTTCCGGAAGTTCGACCGCAGGAGCTTCCACGCAAATATCGATACGGTCGAGAATCGGACCGGATATTTTAGACAAATACTTTTTCACCTGAGTCTGCGTGCAATTGCAACGGTTTCTGTCCGGATAATACCCGCAGGGGCAAGGATTGATTGCTGCAACCAGCATAAAATCCGCAGGATATACATATGTTCCGTATGCCCTTGCAATCTGTACTTTTTTATCTTCAATCGGCTGACGCAACGCCTCCAGTGCACGTGTAGAGAAATGAACTGCTTCATCCAGAAAAAGCACACCTCTGTGTGCAAGCGAAATTGCCCCCGGCCTCGGAACCCTTCCGCCTCCGACAAGTGCTTGTTCGCTAATGGTATGATGCGGATTACAAAACGGCCGTTTTACAACCAACGCTTCTTCTTCGCAAAGCTTGCCCGCAACAGAATAAACCTTTGAAACCTCCATACTCTCATCCATTGTTAACGGCGGTAAAACCGAAGGAATCCTTTTGGCAATCATTGTTTTCCCGGAACCGGGCGGGCCGATCAACAATATATTATGAAATCCCGCTGCAGCAATTTCCACGACACGCTTCACACTCTCTTGCCCATTCACTTGCGAAAAATCAAGCTCTTCCCTTTTATTCTTTTGCGCAAATAACGCCGCAACATCTAACACCGCCGGCTTGAAACACTCCATGCGTTCTTCCTTTTTCATGCTAAAATACGCTATGACATCCGAAAGATTTTTCACACCGATTACATCAATTCCCTGTACCGCTGCTCCTTCTGATTCATTCTCTTTTGGAACAATACAGGTTTTAAACCCATTCTCTTTCGCCTGTAACACAATGGGTAGAATTCCTCCTACGAATTTCACTTCACCGGCCAATCCAAGTTCACCAATAACAATATGTTCTTCTACACTTTCCTGAGGCAGCATCCCGGCCGCAATCAACAAAGCAACTGCAACGGGCAGATCATATGCTGTACCGTTTTTTCTTACATGTGCCGGTGAAATATTAACAGTTACTCTTAAAGGCTGAAGTGATATTCCCGTATTTTTCAACGCAACACGTACCCGTTCTTTCGCCTCCCTTACCTCAACATTTAACATACCGACCATTTCAAAGCCCGGCATTCCGTTTGATGCATCCACTTCGACAACAGCAAGATAACTTTCAATGCCAAGTAATGCACCTGTCACAACACGACTGTACATTCATCTCCTCCTTATGAAATTGTTAATTAAAAATTTGAAATAGCCGAACCGAAACGGTTCGAAAAGAATAAAAAGAATTGATTAAGCGTCCGTCCTCTCTATCAACTGAAAGGACAGACGCATAAACACAATTTGATATTTGAATATTATACTGCTAATCGAAAAAATTACATCGGAGCATATACGCCCTTTAAACCAAGCTTCTGAATCATACCATCCGGATCCTGTGCGAACTGGACAACCATTTCCTTATCAATTTTTCCTTCAAGGTAAAGCTGTGTCAACGCTTCATCCATGGTAACCATTCCCATCTTACGGTTTGTCTGCATGATAGACTGTAACTGGTGTGACTTACCTTCACGAATCATATTACGCACAGCATGGTTTGCATGCATAACCTCAAACGCAGCCACTCGGCCACGACCGTCGGCAGTAGGAATAAGCTGCTGGGAAATAACCGCTTCAAGTACGTTTGCAAGCTGAACACGAATCTGCTGCTGCTGATGAGGCGGGAAAACGTCGATGATACGGTCGATTGTACTTGCAGCACCGATTGTATGCAGTGTTGACAATACAAGGTGACCGGTTTCTGCAGCAGTTACCGCTACAGAAATTGTTTCATAGTCACGCATCTCACCTACGAGAATAATATCCGGATCTTCACGCAATGCAGCTCTTAAGGCATTCGCATAACTCATGGAGTCAAATCCGATTTCTCGCTGGTTAACCATTGACATCTTATGTAAATGTAAGTACTCAATCGGGTCTTCCAGTGTAATGATATGTGCATCACGATGATTGTTAGCTTTATCAATAATAGAAGCAAGTGTTGTTGACTTACCGGAACCGGTCGGTCCTGTTACAAGTACAAGACCTCTCTTACGATTGTATAATTCAACAACCGAGTTCGGAACACCAAGCTGTGCAGGTGTAGGAATAACTGTATTAACGGCACGAAGCGCCATCGCAACAGAACCTCTCTGACGGAATGCATTTACACGGTAACGTCCGAGATTGGTTACCGCAAAGGACATATCAAGTTCTCCACGTTCTTCGAACATCTCTTTCTGATGATCCGTCATAATCTGTGCAACAATTGCAAGCGTATCCTCCGGCTTCATAATAGGAAAATCCATATTTAACAAATGACCGTTTACACGCATCTTAGGCGGCAAACCTGCTGTCAAATGAATATCGGATGCTCTGGCATCCATTGCAACCTGTAATATTTCTTCAATACGCGGCATAGTTTAATCCCCTTTTCTTAATTAGTAATTTGAAAACCTCTCATTCTTTATGGTGAAAGCCCTCACGTAATTTCTTCAAGGCACGTTTCTCAATTCTCGAAACATAACTTCGAGAAATCCCAAGGACATCTCCAACTTCTTTCTGCGTCATTTCATCATATCCCAAGAGACCATATCGCAATGATAAAATTTGTTTCTCTCGTTCATTTAAAACCGCATTAAAAAGCTGCTCCAGCCTGGAAATCTGAAATTGCAGTCCCAACTGCTCCACAACATCAATCTGCGTTGCCTCACAAATATCAAGAAGACTGATTTCATTCCCTTCTTTGTCTGTTCCAATCGGCTCATACAACGAAACTTCTTTCGCAGTCTTCTTTCCGGCACGAAACATCATCAGTAGTTCATTCTCGATACAACGTACCGCATACGTTGCCAGACGATTTCCTTTCGAAGCATCAAACGACGCAATCGCTTTCATAAGTCCTATAATACCGACAGATAAAAGATCCTCCGTATTATCAGCACTTCCCTGATACCGTTTCACCACATGCGCAACAAGCCTTAAATTCCGTTCTACCAGAATATCTCGCGCATGCTTCCCTTCTTCACTGTCTTTCTGTTCCTGCATCACCTTTATATAAAAGGCTTCCTCCTCCGGACTCAATGGTTGTTGGAATGTTTTCAAGAAAAAGCCTCCGGAATTTCCTTCTCTACCATACTATGAAGCACAAAAGAAAGAAGTGCCATTCCAAAATAAGTTTCCTAAAAACAGATACATAATTATTATACAGTCATTCCGTCATCCTTGCAAGTAAAAGTTGTCCTCTGTCGCCAAAAGCCTACAAAATAAAATCACACAACACATAATTACTTACATCAAGCCCTTTATCAGTTAACGAAATGTACCCGTTTTCTCTTGCAAGCAAACCGGTCTCAATGTGTTTTTTGATTATCTCGCCAAATATCTCATCTGAAGACACGCCAAATTTTCCCTGAAACTGTCTTTCCGAAACACCTTTTATCATACGAAGTCCAACGAAGAAAAATTCCGACATTTGCTCCTCTTTGGTTAACATAATATTCTCTTCAAGCCGGGGACCATTCTCGATATAATCTTCGACAGATAACTGATTGCATTTTCGAATACCTTGATGGAAAGAGGCCGCCGCAACACCAAACCCCAAATATTCTTTTCCTGTCCAATACCCGACATTATGCCTGCAGATAAAACCTTTTTTGGCATAATTGGAAATTTCATACCGCTCATATCCTGATGCAGCGAGAATGCGTTTTGTATCATAATACATCTCTCGCTCCTCATCCTCTCCCGGCAAATCCAATTCCATTTCCGCAAACGGAGTACCTTCCTCTATTATCAGACTATAAGCAGATATATGCTCCGGATTAAAATGTAACACTTTTTTGAGTGTATCCGAATAACTGAGCCTTGTCTGCCCCGGAATTGCGGACATCAAATCAACATTTATATTTTCGAATCCCGCCTCACGTGCAAGCCTGAAAGTAGTTTCAAACTCCTGATACGTGTGTATTCTTCCGAGTTTCTTTAACTGTATATCATCACAGGTTTGCAAACCGATACTTAAACGATTTATCGAAAGAGACCGATACCCTTTCAATTTCTCCGCATCAACCGTACCCGGATTCACTTCTATTGTAAATTCACACTCTTTTGCAAAAGAAAACTTTTCGCGCAATGCGCATACAAGACGTTGTATTTCCGTAAAAGAAAGAACAGAGGGTGTTCCTCCGCCGATGAAAACGGTATCCACCGTATCCGACGCAGGACAATCCTCTATTTCTTTTATCAATCTGTCTATATATTCTTTTTGTACCTCCTGCGTTCTGACATAGGAAGCGAAATCACAATACAAACACTTCCGTATGCAGAACGGGATATGAATATAAATACCTATCATTTATACATCACCAATTTTATTTTCGGTCATCGAGTTTCAGCACACTCATAAACGCCTGCTGCGGTATTTCTACATTTCCGATCTGGCGCATACGTTTCTTGCCTTCTTTCTGTTTTTCAAGCAATTTCTTTTTACGGGTAATATCACCACCGTAACATTTGGCCAAAACGTCCTTTCGCATCGCTTTTACAGTTTCACGTGCAATTACTTTACCGCCGATTGCCGCCTGAATAGGAATTTCAAAGAGATGTCGCGGAATCTCCTCTTTCAATTTCTCGCACATTTTACGGCCACGTTCGTAAGCAGTATCTTTATGAACGATAAAAGAAAGTGCATCCACTTCTTCGCGGTTTACAAGAATATCCAATTTCACAAGTTCTGACTGCTCATAACCTTTCAAATCATAATCAAAAGATGCATAACCTCTTGATCTCGATTTCAAAGCATCAAAGAAATCATAAATTATCTCATTTAACGGTAATTCATATTTCAATAATGCTCTGGTTTCTTCCATATATTCCATACCAAGATATCTTCCGCGTCTCTCCTGACAAAGCTCCATGATAGAACCGATAAACTCAGTCGTAACCATAATTTCCGCCGTAACAATCGGTTCTTCCATGTATTCAATTTCTGCAGGATCAGGAAGGTTACTCGGATTTGTCAACTCAATCACTTCACCGTTTGTTTTATAGACTTTGTAAATAACACCGGGCGCAGTTGTAACCAAATCAAGATTATATTCCCTCTCGAGTCGTTCCTGAATGATTTCAAGATGTAAAAGTCCCAGGAATCCGCATCTGAACCCGAATCCTAACGCAATAGAAGTCTCCGGCTCATAATTCAGTGCAGCATCATTTAATTTCAATTTTTCAAGTGCATCACGCAAATCAGGATACTTGGCACCATCAGCAGGATACACACCGCAGTAAACCATGGAGCGCACTTTTTTGTATCCCGGAAGAGGCTCTTTACACGGTCTGTCAGCATCGGTTACGGTATCTCCCACCGAAGTATCTTTCACATTTTTAATAGATGCCGTAATATATCCAACCATGCCGGCAGACAATTCCTCACAGGCGATAAACTGGCCCGCACCAAAATAACCTACTTCCACAACTTCAGCAGTAGCACCCGTTGCCATCATACGGATTGTTGTTCCCTTCTTTACGGTACCATGCACAAGACGGCAGAAAATAATGACACCCTTATACGAATCATACAAAGAGTCAAAAATCAAAGCCTGCAAAGGCTGGTCCGCATCGCCGACCGGCGCCGGAATTTTTTGAACAATTGCTTCTAAAACCTCTTCGATACCGATTCCGTTCTTTGCCGAAATCAGCGGAGCATCCTGTGCTTCAAGTCCAATCACGTCTTCAATTTCATCTTTTACACGCTGTGGCTCTGCACTGGGCAAATCTATTTTATTAATTACCGGAAAAACATCCAGATTATGGTCCAATGCAAGATACACGTTTGCAAGTGTCTGCGCCTCAATTCCCTGTGCTGCATCCACAACAAGAATTGCACCGTCGCATGCTGCAAGACTTCTGCTTACCTCATAATTAAAATCCACGTGCCCCGGTGTATCAATCAGGTTGAAAATATACTCTTCCCCGTCTTTTGCACGATAAACCGTTCTGACCGCCTGTGATTTAATTGTAATACCGCGTTCACGCTCCAAATCCATATTGTCCAAAACCTGGGCCTGCATCTCACGGCTGGTTAACAAACCTGTTTGTTCAATAATTCGGTCCGCAAGTGTCGATTTACCATGATCGATATGCGCTATAATACAAAAATTTCTGATTTTACTTTTTTCTATTTGTGACATATTCTCACTCTGTCTTTCTTTTCTATTTATTCTGGCCGGATGCATCAGCCTGCATCCGGAGGTTGCACTAGGTAATTATAATCTATCTTCTCTGCCGTGTAAACATTTTTCGTATACAGAAATATCCGTACAAAATCACAAGTCGCTTTGGGACATTGGTCATTCACACAATCAAAAAGCGTCTCTTCGGAATGTCAACACAACATCACCAGAGACGCTTTTTGTCTATTTCTATCCCCTTATCCAACCAATTTTATAAGAAAGTAGGTGTTAAAAACTCTGTATCATTCTCAAGAAGTTTCCCTAAAATATCTTTGTAATATCCGGGTGCAAGTTCATTGGAATAATCATGTGCATGTAATAAAAGGATATGTTTTACATCTGCACCAAACAGCGGATTTGCATCATCGTTGGTTTCGATTCTGTCAAGCACCCATTTAATACGAATATCAGGATTTCCATGCATAAGATATTCCTGGAAATCATAACTGCATCCGACATCAATTTCTGCTGTTGCATTCAAATCTTCATACAAAGAGCCTTTTACACCGGCATCATCAATCTTGGTAAAACCATTGTCACGTAAATACTTCTGTAAAGCTTCTCTGTTCTCGCCTCCCTTATTTAAATAAGGAAAACGGAATAATTTATACTTACGTTCAATGCCTGCTTCTTCATACAGGGAATTTACTACCTTCTCGCACTTTTCGATTTCTGCAATAGCCTCCTCGTAGCTAAGTTCACCGAGATTTGCGTGGGTATATGTATGATTTCCGATTTCAAATCCGTTCTTTAATGCGTAAATAATACTGTCCCTGTTTGTTTCGGCCGGTTCTCCAATAATGAAAAATACCGCTCCGATTTTCTTTTCCAATAAATAATCCGTAATTTCACGATGTACCTTTTCCGGTGCATCATCAATCGTTAATATCGCTTTCATGTATCTTACCTCCCATCATCTGTCGCAACATCTTGCAATTACATTAATATTATACAACATTTCTTTCTGTTTTTCAAATATTTTATGCATTTTATATGAAAAATATCTTATTTTCTGACATTATCGACTTTTATTTTTCATTTTTACCTATTGATATGTCTCTTTACCGGAAAAAACCAAATCCAAAATGTGCGCAAGAGGATAACAGGCATTTCGGATTTCTTCCACTGTATTTGTTTGTGCCCCTAATTCAATCAAAAGGGACTTGTCTCTATAATGCATATTATAACGGTAAGCATTCAAATAATTATCCCTGGTCAATCCCGGATAATATTCTTTGGCAGCTATTCCGAGTTTTAATGACAATGCGAGATTTGCCATTTTGGATGCATTCGGAAGATACGACAGTTCTCCCTTTTTATTAGAATAAGATAAGCCGTTAAAAAACATGAACTGCGCCATCGGAACCCCTTGCACCTGCTGTACAAGATGCCTGTTTTCAGCAACACCGTCGCGGTGCAAATCTATTACCACCTGAATCTGCGGGTACTGCGCAAGAATCTCTTCTAATGCCGGCGCAGCCTTCGCATAAGCATCATCCCTGGTATCAATATCATAGCATCCCGTATGATGATACACACTGTATCCGTATTCTTCCCGTAAGATTTCGGCCAAAAGTTTACCCGCCCCCTGAATCAAAGTATTGGCATCACTTTGTACACTGTCACGAAATCCCTCTTGCGAATGCGTATGATAAATCAAGATATGTGGCCCTTCCATTTGCTTATCAACACTGCAATCATATGCCAAAAGTTCAGACAGCTCATTTAAAGCAACCGGCGATGTTGACGCATCAACCGTGTAAAAATGTTCCATTACAAATTTAAAATCATGCAAATCCTCTTTTCTATAAGAGACTCTTTTCATTTCCTCCGGCCGGAATGAAAACCTTACAATTGATTCAACGTTGCTGACAAATCCGCTTCCCGCCGTAAGACAAAACTCATTTATAAAATATTTTGTTTCCGGTTCCTCTTCGTTTTTAAGAGATTCCCTATTCTTATTCTCTTTTTCAATAAAAAAAGAAGCATTTTCTTCTTCCAATACAGCTTGTTCAATTGCTGCGACTTCGTTTTCCTTTTCAAGCAACTCTAAATGATACTTTTTGATTTTATCAGAATCAGCGTGATCCCATAAATAATCCGCAATCGGCGAAGAGTCCCCCCCTCTTCCTGAGAGATATGCATAAAAAGGATGCAGTTCATAAACAATCTCCCGAAACAGAAAAGGAATAAAGACCTGTTCATTTGCCTTATCTTTCTCGGTTCCCTGTCTGCTGTTTTCAATCAAAACGCCGGACACTATACATATCAACAGGCAAAACACTCCCAAAATCAGTAGCATTTTCTTTTTTCTACGTCTTCTCATCCCATCCCCGCTTCCTGCAAACCACTGAATTTTCTTGCTTTTTAAGACAAGTCCTTATATACTATATGAGACCTGAATGAAAATATGTCTTTCAAACTTTTCCGAATTTTTATACAATAGAAAAATAATGTAAATTTATGTATTGACAGAATGCATAATCACGGATAAAATATATTCGTATGTTTACATTAGAACGTCCGTGTCCGGGTTTAATGAAACATTTTCATCAAATTATTGAAAATGGGAGGTGTGAGTCTTGGCTAACATCAAATCTGCAAAGAAAAGAATTCTCGTAAACCAGACCAGAGCAGATAGAAACAAAGCTATCCGTTCAGGTGTTAGAACCGCTGTTAAGAAAGTATATGCAGCTATTGATGCAAACGACAAAGAAGCTGCTAAAGCAGCTTTGCTTGTTGCAACAAGTACTATTGATAAAGCTACTTCTAAGGGCGTTTATCATAAGAACTATGCTTCAAGAAAGATTTCTCGTCTTAGCATCGCTGTTAACAAAATGGCGTAATACATTATTTGAATCCAGAACCTCTTCGATACCGTCATGTCGAAGAGGTTTTTTCATTGCATAGGAATTTCCTTTGCTATGATAAAGAATGTGCATAGCACATTCTTCGCGCGTGAGCGGTGTTGCTTAGCAACATAATTCCTTGCCGCGAACTGCGCATCCTTAGCGGAGCGATTTTTTATTGCATAGGAATTTCCTATGCAATAAAAAAAAAGAATCGTCCCTATCGGAACGATTCTTTTTCATTTAACGTTTCTTACGTTTCATTGTTTCTTCAGGTGTAATTTCAACAATTTTGGTTTTGATTACTCTGCCGGTGATTTTACCAACAGTAGCAGTTTTACCAACACTTGCCTCAGCATTTTCCGGCTTCAAAACTTTTTTCTTAGGCTGTACGAATTCATTTGCCTTTTGCTTTTCTTTGCGCTTTTCTTCTGCAAGACGCGCTTTCTCTTCTTCTGCCTTACGTTTTTCTTCCGCAAGACGAGCCTTCTCAGCCTCTTTCGCAAGACGTTTTTCTTCCGCTATGCGAGCCTTCTCAGCTTCCTTTGCAAGACGTTTTTCTTCCGCTATACGGGCTTTCTCAGCTTCCTTTGCAAGACGTTTCTCTTCCGCTATGCGGGCACGTTCTGCTGCCTCTTCTGCTTTACGTTTCTCCGCTGCAAGACGTTTCTCTTCTTCTATGCGAGCACGTTCTGCTGCCTCTTCTGCTTTGCGTTTTTCTTCTGCAAGACGTTTCTCTTCCGCTATGCGGGCACGCTCTGCTGCCTCTTCTGCTTTGCGTTTCTCTTCTGCAAGACGTTTCTCTTCTTCTATGCGGGCACGCTCTGCTGCCTCTTCTGCTTTGCGTTTCTCCTCTGCAAGACGTTTCTCTTCCGCTATGCGGGCACGCTCTGCTTCCTCTTCTGCTTTGCGTTTCTCCTCTGCAAGACGTTTCTCTTCTTCTATGCGGGCACGCT
>SVFH01000012.1 GCA_015056945.1 Lachnospiraceae bacterium
TCCACATCACATATTTTAATAATACAAAGATACAATACCGTAATCAACCACGGATAAAAGGTTGATAGAAAGGAGAAGGTATATCTGTAAATGACCGTTAGATGAGTCAATTACAATATACCAGGAAGAAAAAATGAAAATTATGAGTAGTAAAAAAATTGTTTCCGGTTTCTTGTGTATGATGCTGATTGCAGTGATGATATTCGCATGTGTCGGCTGCAGTACAAACCAGCAGAATGCGGAAGGGCAGGCAGTAGCACAAACACAGGAAAGTGAAAAGACTGTTCTTGGTGAAGGTAGCAAAGTGTTTGATTTTATCGTTGTTGATAAAGACGGCGCAGAGGCTTGTTTTGAGATTCATACTGATGCAGAGGTGGTTGGTGATGCACTTCTTGCATTAGACCTGATCAGTGGCGATGTGGGAGAATATGGTTTATATGTAAAAAGCGTTAACGGAATAACTGCAGACTACGATGTTGATCAGACTTATTGGGCATTTTATGTGAATGGTGAATATGCTACCGCCGGCGTTGATACAACTGTTATTGAAGAGGGGACCACATACTCTTTTAAAGTGGAAAAATAAATGAAACTTTCGATTAGAGAAATTGTAGTATTCGGAATGTTGGGCGCAATGATGTTTGCTTCTAAACTGATTATGGAGCTTGCGCCTAACATCCATTTATTGGGAGTGTTTACAATAGTTTTTACTGTGGTATACCGGCAGAAAGCACTCTATCCCATTTATACGTATGTAATCTTAAACGGAATTTTTTGCGGATTTGCCACATGGTGGATTCCGTATTTATATGTATGGACTGTACTTTGGGGTGTGACGATGTTGATTCCGAAGCAAATGCCGAAATGGGCAAAGCCGATTGTTTATATGGCTGTAAATGCATGTCATGGCTTTGCTTTCGGAATCCTGTATGCGCCGACACAGGCGATTATATTCGGATTGGATTTTAAGGGAATGCTTGCCTGGATTGCGGCAGGATTCCCATTTGACTGTATTCACGGTGTGAGCAATTTTTTCTGCGGAATATTAATTGTACCATTGATTCTTTTGTTCAAAAAAGTAGAAAAAATCGGAAGCATAAATGAATAAAAACGGTTCATGTTTTGGGACCAAAGTGAAACAATAAAAGCAGATGCTTTATCATCACAGATGTCTCTAATTTATTGTATTGAAACAGAATAATCTTTTTTGAAACCGTGCGAACCAAAAATCTGCCATTGTCCGACCCCGAGACGTTGCAGAATGGCTTTACGTTCTTCAGCACAAAGTTTCGCATCTGTATCGACAGAGGTCATAAGAATTGGTGCGTATTGATTGTAAGCGGCCTGTTCCGGAGTGAGTCCGTGCAGGTTGATATAGATATCACCGGTAAGTGCGATATGTTTCGCGTAATCAATTAATACAATCTCACCCGGCAGATGTCCGCCTTTTCCTTCATATACTTCAAAATGGAATTCTTCAAAATCAAAGAAGCCTATTTGAGTGAGTGGCTCTGTCAGGACTTCAATATCATCCCATGGCACAACAAATTTGTCGGGGTCAGCGGCCTGATAGGATGTAAGTTTTTTACAAATGTTGATATATGGTTTGTGAAGCGGATTTTTTTCTCGATATCCGTCATTTCCGAGATATTCATTTTTCAGGCATGCGGCTGTTTTGGAGCTGGTAATGATTTCGTCAAATAACGGAAGTAATCCGCAGTGATCCACATCTGCATGCGTAATAAGAATACTTTTTTTTCTGTTCTTGAAGTCAGGTATGAGTCTTTCGTAGATTTCAAGCATTTCGTCCCGGTAGCAGGCATAACCGCAATCTACAAACAGAAGATTTTGATTGCTGTTAATGATGATTGTGTTGCTGCCGCAAGGCGGCTCGATTAGGGTGATTTCTGTATTTGATGAAATTCTGTGTGTACTGATTCGCGGTTCAAATGCGCTTCCTTTGGAGGCGCCCAGTAACTCTGCAAATTTGCTGATGCTGTCAAAGGTTCTGTAGGGAGAAAGTCCCTGTTCATCTAAGGTTTGCATGGCAAGATTTACATGCACCAAAAGTTCTTTTCGCTCATTTTCTGAAAGTCCCATTGTCTGAGAAAGACCTGCAACATAAGTATTGTAAAAGATACTGTTATCATATACTTTTTCGGAGCTGTTGTAGTCGATGATGCGTACTTTACAAAGCTTCTCTGCTTCTTTTAAAAAGTCAGCAATTCTGTCAAATTCTTCAACATACAGCCCCATTTTAAAGTACTGATATTCACTTCCGTTTTCCTGTGAACTGATGTAGGAAATATTGAAATTGAAATCATGAATTAAGGTTAATATATTCGTTACACTTCCGGGAATATCAGGCAGACGGAATTCGAGTAGGACAATGCTTGTTTTCGGAAGATTGTTTTGTAAATATCCGATTTTTTCAAGTTCTGCATCAGCTTTTTCTAATTGTTCAGGAGTACCCTCTGCATCAAGAAATAACGTATGGGAATCGACAGCTTTGTTATAACTTACACGTGTGATATTGATTCCCAGCGCAGAGAAACATTTACTGGCTTTTAAGAAAGAGCCGATATGATTTGGCATGGATGTTACATAAGTTTTTTTCATGGGTTTCCCCCCTTGCTCTATTTGTAAATGTAAAATAAAATTTGCTATGGATTCTACTCTTCTGAAGGAAGCATGTCAAGTTTTTTATTACTAAGATATAACATAAGAGAATTGAGGGTAATTTAATGTGATAAAGTAATAAAATAAAGTATTGACTTTTAAAAAAAGGAGTGCTAAAATCAGTTCTATCAAATGAATAGTGTTACGAAATGCGATGAGCAGAAACCAGTAGGTTGGAAAGAACCTTGAGAGAGTTGCCGGGCGGTGCGAGGCAATGGGGGCGTCCTTCACGAATTCATTCTGTTAGCAGTGCGCTGAACGAGAGAAATCTCCAGTAGGATGCAACGGGAGTTCCCGTCACAGAACTAGGGTATGTTAGTACTCGACGAGGTTGTCATTGTGAGATGACGACGAACTGAGGTGGTACCACGAGACACAAGATATCTCGTCCTCTGTATTCCGAATCGGAGTGCAGGGGATTTTTTTGTTGCAGAAGGCATTTAAGAGATACTTTCACTGCTCATTCCGATTAAAAGGTGTTTTGATACCGTAATCTCAAAAAAGAAAGGATGAAGAAAATGGCACAGAATTACTATCAGCAGGAAATTGAAACCATGCCTGTGGAAGAACTGAAAGAAATGCAGTCTGAGAAAATTGTAAAGCAGGTAAAACATGTATATGAGAATGTAGAATACTACAGAAATCTCATGGATGAGAAGGGAGTAAAACCCGAAGATATTAAGGGAATTGAGGACTTACATAAGCTTCCGTTCCTCTCCAAGGCGGATTTAAGAGATGCATATCCGTACGGTCTTTTGGCGAAACCGCTTGAGGATTGTGTACGTATTCAGTCCACTTCCGGAACGACAGGCCGCCGTGTGGTTGCATTCTATACACAGAATGACGTAGACCTTTGGGAAGATTGTTGCGCACGTGCGATTGTAGCGGCAGGCGGAACGAAGAAAGATGTATGTCAGGTTGCTTACGGATACGGATTGTTTACCGGAGGAGCAGGGCTTCACGGCGGTTCCCATAAGGTTGGATGTTTGACACTTCCGATGTCTTCCGGTAATACGGAACGTCAGATTCAGTTCATGATGGATTTGCAGTCAAGCATCATCTGTTGTACACCGTCTTATGCGGCATACATTGGCGAAACATTAAAAGAACAGGGTTACAAGCCGGAGGATATTCCCTTAAAGGCCGGAATCTTCGGTGCAGAGCCTTGGACGGAAGAGATGAGAAAAGGTATTGAGGCAACGCTTGGTATCAAGGCATATGATATTTACGGCCTGACCGAAACCTCAGGTCCGGGTGTTGCATTCGAGTGCTGTGAACAAAGCGGCATGCATGTAAACGAAGACCATTTCTATCCGGAAATCATTGACCCGGAAACAGGTGAAGTGCTTCCTGAGGGAGAGAAAGGTGAGCTTGTATTCACGGCTCTTGATAAAGAAGCATTCCCTCTGATGCGTTACCGCACAAGAGACATCTGTGTGCTTTCCCGTAAAAAATGTTCTTGCGGCCGTACATTAATTAAGATGGCTAAGCCTATGGGAAGAACAGATGATATGCTTATTATCAGAGGTGTAAACGTATTCCCCAGCCAGATTGAAACCGTTCTTTTGAACGAAGGATATCAGCCGAACTACCAGATTGTCGTAGGCAGGGTAAACAATACGGATACCTTTGATGTCAATGTAGAAATGAATCCGGAGCAGTTTACCGATATTGTAAGTGAAGTGCTTGCAATGGAGAAATCCCTTGCGAACGCAATGAAGACCATGCTTGGAATTAATCCTTCCGTACATCTTGTACCGCCTAAGAGCATTGCAAGAAGCGAAGGTAAAGCAGTCCGTGTCATTGATACCCGTAAGTTAGTGTAAGAACGAAAGGAGAACAGAAGAATGGCAATTAAACAGTTAACCGTTTTTGTAGAGAATAAAAAAGGAAGTATGGTTTCCATAACCGATATTTTATCAAAGAACAACGTAAACATTCGTGCATTATCCATTGCAGAAACACAGGATTTCGGTATTTTACGACTTATTGTCAATGACAATGAAACGGCGCTCAAAGCACTGCAGGAGAATGATTATCTGGTAAAGAGTGTTGACGTGCTGGGTGTTAAAATCGGTGATGCACCGGGTAAGCTTACAACAGCATTGGATGTACTTGATAAAGCAAATATCAATGTAGAATATTTATATGCATTTATGTTACGTACAGAGAAGCATGCTTATGTGGTACTTCGTGTGGAAAACAACGAAGTGGCAGGTGCTGCACTTGAGAAAGCGGGATACCATCTGATTACAGAAGCAGATGTTTGCAAATTATAGGATTCCGGTGAAATAAAGAATGTGCTATGCACATTCTCCGCGCGTGAGCGGTGTGCAAGTAACACAAGAGTGCGGATTAATCTGATGAAATCGGGAAAAAGGAGTTATTATTATGCAAATGACATTCCATAGAAAACTTCCTTCAGCAGGAGAAATCAAAGAAGAATACCCTTTGACTGAGAGAATGATACAGGTCAAAAAAGAGCGCGATGAGAGCATCAAGGCGGTTTTTGACGGGGAATCGGATAAGTTTATTTTAATTATCGGTCCCTGTTCTGCAGATCACAGCGAGCCTGTGTTG
This sequence comes from Lachnospiraceae bacterium, assembly GCA_015056945.1. Classification (GTDB taxonomy): domain Bacteria; phylum Bacillota; class Clostridia; order Lachnospirales; family Lachnospiraceae; genus UBA3766. The sequence goes on from SVFH01000012.1 coordinate 5,260, forward strand.
GAATACATTTCAAGATTAAAAAGAATAGAGGAGCAGGTTTCCGATAAAATCATTCTGATTCCGAGAATTTATACCAATAAACCAAGAACCACCGGACAGGGCTACAAGGGAATGCTTCATCAGCCGGACCCGGATGCGAAACCTGATATGTATAAAGGAATCGTAGCCATCAGGGAACTGCATCTGGCAGCGCTTCGCGACTATGGTTTCTCTTGCGCGGATGAAATGCTTTATCCGGAGAATTACAGATATTTATCCGACCTTTTATCCTACGTTGCGGTAGGCGCCCGCTCGGTTGAAAATCAGCAGCACAGACTGACTGCGAGCGGAATCGGTGCACCGGTTGGCATGAAGAATCCTACGGGCGGAGATTTGACAGTCATGATGAATTCCGTTGTGGCAGCACAGTCAAGCCATACTTTTATCTACAGAGGATGGGAAGTGACAAGCGAAGGCAATCCGTATGCGCATGCGATTCTGCGTGGCTATATTGATTATGCGGGAAGAAATGTTTCGAATTACCACTACGAAGATTTGTTAAGAGTGGAGGAGTTATACGAAGAGCTGAACTTGAAGAATCCTTCCGTGATTGTGGATACGAATCATAACAATTCCGGTAAAAAATATCTGGAGCAGATCCGAATTTCCAAGGATATCGTGCACAGTCGTAACCAGAACAGTGATATCAAGAGACTGGTAAAAGGCCTCATGATTGAAAGCTATCTGGAAGACGGCGCGCAGGGCGTGGGAGAGCATGTATTCGGTAAGTCGATTACAGATCCCTGTCTTGGCTGGGAGAAGACGGAACAGTTAATCCTTGATATTGCAGAGAAGCTTTAAGGAGAAGTGAAATGATCAGATATGCATGTGAAAAGGACATCGACAGAATAGAAGAGTTGCTTGCTCAGGTGGATTTAGTGCATCATAACGGCAGACCGGATATTTTTAAGATTGGTAAAAAGTATTCGGAGGAAGAATTGAAAGAGCTGTTAAAAGATGTGACAAGACCGATTCTTGTCTGTACAGATGAAGCAGATACCGTAATGGGATATTGTTTCTGCATGGAAAAACAGTATAAAGACCATTCCGTTATGACGGATATCAGAACACTCTATATTGATGATATCTGTGTGGATGAGAAGATGCGCGGGAAGCATATCGGAAAGCAACTTTTTGACGCGGCGGTAAAACTTGCCAAAGAGCGTGATTGCCACAATATCACACTGAATGTGTGGAGTTGCAATCCTACTGCAATGCGTTTCTATGAAGCCATGGGAATGCTTCCGCAAAAAATAGGAATGGAATTGTTGCTGGAGAAATAAATGAATTATCCTATTGCATTTATAGAAAAAATGGTATAGAATACAAAACGAAATAAATACAGGGGAGCTTGTAAGAGCAGGCTGAGAGGAAGTCATCAAACTTCGACCCTATAACCTGATCCGGGTAATGCCGGCGTAGGAAGTCATGAACAAGGATTTTTTACAGAAGGCATTCCGTAGGGATGCCTTTTTTATTGCATAGGAAATTCCTATGCAATAAAAAGCTCCGCTAAGGATGCACACTCGCGCGCAAAGAAGATGTTGCTGTCGCAACCGCGCTCGGCGCGAGAGTCCGCCTGCGGACTCTTTGTTCTCACATAGGAAATATCCGGGCAAAGAGTTTGGCGGGCCGGGAAAATAGTTGCGTTGCAACACCACGCATTTAATTTTATATAGCAAACGGGGAGCTCGTAGTACGGGCTGAGAGGAAGGTGTAACCTTCGACCCATATACCTGATTTGGATAATGCCAACGTAGGGATCTTTGTAGTAATTACGGGAAACTTCAAATCAGAGGTTTCCCGTTTTGTGTTTTAGATGGGAGGAGAGAATTCGGCTGTGTAATCACGTAAATAGAAACGTCGAGCGTTAACAAACTAATTACCAGTAATAGACGAAAAGCTGTGGTCTGAGTCACCTCCGAACAGTCAAGGCTGTAGTAGTATAGGTACAGATCCACAGTGCTTTAAGTATTATAATGGAGTATTCAATATAACCCAAGTGATATGGGAGAAAGGAGAATAATCCATTACCCTCAAAAGAGGATAATTGGATTATACGTGAGAAATATGGTAAAAGTAAACGGCGAGAATGTAAACATCGCAGGGAAGACGGTTGCAGAGTATCTTGCAACGACAGCGTATGATTCTAAGCGGATAGCAGTAGAACGGAATGGTGAGATTGTACCCAAATCACAGTACGATTCCTGCATTCTGAATGAAGACGATGTGATAGAAGTTGTCAGCTTTGTGGGAGGTGGTTGAATGATTCCGACACGGAAAGAATGGATGGAAGCGCTGGAGGAACGTCACGGGATAGCATTGCAGCAGAAGTTCTCGGGAGCGACAGTTGCTGTCTGTGGTTTGGGCGGTTTGGGATCTCATATTGCGACGACATTGGCAAGGGCAGGCGTGGGGACTTTAATTCTTATCGATTATGATCGTGTAGACATCACGAATCTGCACAGACAGCAATATAAGGCAGACCAGATCGGTAAATACAAAACAGATGCCATGGCAGAAATCCTCAAGGAAATTGCCCCGTATACAGAGGTAAAACTGATGACGGGAAAGATAACAAGGAATAATTGTGCGGCTTTTTTAGCAGGCGCGGATGTCGTCTGCGAGGCCTTCGATCGGGCAGAGGAGAAGGCGATGCTGACAGACTGTGTCATGGAACTGCTCTCTGATTCTTATCTGGTTGCGGCATCCGGTATGGCAGGTATCGGGACGCCCAATTCCATTCGAACCAGAAGCGTTGCCAAGCGTTTCTATCTCTGCGGAGATGAAGAAAGTGATGTGGATGATGTCGGCAGCCTGATTGCACCGCGCGTTATGTTGTGTGCGGCCCATCAGGCGCTGACAACCCTGCGTATTCTTGCAGGTGAATTTGATTAAGAGGTGTTTTGACACCTTAATCTATAAGAAAGAAGGATTGATTATGATGCAAAACGATAAACTGGTCATTGGTGGCCATGAATTCAATTCCCGTTTTATTTTAGGTTCCGGGAAGTATTCCATGAAACTGATTGAAGCGGCAGTGAACGATGCGGGGGCAGAGATGATTACACTGGCTGTCCGTCGCGCAAATACCAAAGAGAATGAGAGTATTATGGACTATATTCCGCAAGGCGTCACGCTTCTGCCGAATACTTCCGGGGCAAGAAATGCAGAAGAGGCGGTTCGGATAGCCCGTCTTGCAAGGGAACTTGGCTGCGGAGATTTTGTGAAAGTAGAGATTATGCGTGATACCAAGTATCTGCTGCCTGACAATCAGGAAACAATTAAGGCGACAGAGATTCTTGCCAAAGAAGGATTTATTGTCATGCCGTATATGTATCCGGATTTGAATGCAGCAAGGGATATGGTAAATGCCGGTGCGGCTACGATTATGCCGCTTGCTTCGCCGATTGGCTCCAATAAAGGACTGGCGACAAAGGAATTCATTCAGATTCTGATTGATGAAATTGAACTTCCGATTATCGTGGATGCGGGTGTCGGAAGACCGTCACAGGCTTGTGAAGCGATGGAGATGGGGGCTGCTGCCATTATGGCAAATACAGCACTTGCAACCGCAGGGAATCTTCCTATGATGGCGCAGGCATTTCGTCAGGCAATAGAAGCTGGCAGGGAAGCATATTTAGCCGGACTCGGAAGAGTATTGACTCGCGGAGCTTCCGCGTCAGATCCATTGACCGGATTCCTGCGTGATTAAGAGGTGATAAGGGATGGAAAATCAATTTTTGGTGGATTCGGAATTTTTATCAAAAGAAGCATTGGAGAAGAAGCATCTTCTGGAAACCGAACCGGCTTCCAGAAAGAACCATATGGAATATTTGCCTGGAATGGAAGTCATTGAATCGGAAGTATGCGGACAGGTAATGGCGCAGATGGAGTCGTTCAACCCGTTCACCTATACGGCAGCAGATGTCAGGGCTGCACTTGCACATGATACCTGTACGATTGAAGATTTCAAGGCATTACTTTCTCCGGCAGCAGAACCGTTTCTGGAAGAACTGGCGCAGAAGGCGCGGATTGAGACCGGTAAACATTTCGGGAATACGGTATATCTTTTCACACCGTTATATATTGCCAATTATTGCGAGAATTATTGTGTGTATTGCGGTTTTAACTGCTATAACCACATTAACCGTATGAAACTCAATATGGAGCAGATTGAGCATGAGATGAAGGTTATTGCCGATTCCGGAATGGAAGAAATATTAATTCTTACCGGGGAAAGCCGTGCCAAAAGCGGTGTGGAATATATCGGAGAAGCATGTAAGCTGGCACGCAAATATTTTCGTATGGTAGGGCTTGAGATTTATCCGGTGAATACGGAGGAATATCGGTATCTACACGAATGCGGAGCGGATTATGTGACGGTATTTCAGGAGACCTATGATACCGAAGCGTATGAGAAGCTTCATTTGTTTGGTCACAAACGTGTCTGGCCTTATCGCTTTGATGCACAGGAGCGTGCCCTTCGCGGCGGTATGCGCGGGGTTGCATTCTCTGCGTTACTCGGTCTGGCTGATTTCAGGAAGGATGCATTGGCAAGTGCCCTTCATGTGTACTATTTGCAACGCAAATATCCGCATGCGGAATTCTCCCTCTCCTGTCCGCGTCTGCGTCCGATTATCAATAATGACAGAATCAATCCGCTTGATGTGGGAGAGAAACAGCTTTGTCAGGTTCTTTGTGCTTACCGCATTTTTCTTCCTTTTGTCGGGATTACCGTATCCTCGCGTGAAAGTGAAGCTTTTAGGAACGGTATTGTAAAAATTGCCGCTACAAAGGTTTCCGCCGGGGTTTCGACGGGAATAGGGGATCACGAGAGTAAATATTCGGGGAAACAGGATGATGCAGCCAAGGGTGATGAGCAGTTTGAAATCAATGATGACCGTAACTTTGAAACAATGTATCAGGATATGGCTGCCGAGGGTTTGCAGCCGGTGCTAAATGACTATGTATATGTGTGATGTATTTTGTGTTACCAATCGTAAATTATGCCGCGAGGATTTTTTGACACGCTTGGAGCGGATTGTATCCTGTCATCCGGCGGGGATTATTCTGCGGGAAAAGGATATGAGCGAAGAAGCGTATACGGAGCTTGCATCTGCTGTCATGGAGATTTGCAACCGCCACGGAGTGAAATGCATTCTTCATACTTTTGCGGATGTTGCAATTTCGCTTCATTGTGATGCACTTCATGTACCGTTAGCATTACTGCGGGAGATGCCTTCGGATAAAAGACAAAACTTTGCGGTCCTCGGAGCATCCTGTCACAGCACAGAGGATGCTTTGGAAGCGCAGGCATTGGGATGTACATACATCACAGCCGGCCATGTTTTTGAAACGGATTGTAAAAAAGGACTGCCGGGAAGGGGGCTTGCTTTTATACAAAAGGTATCTGCGGCAGTTGAGATTCCCGTGTATGCAATCGGTGGGATTGCACCGTCAAATGTTTCGCAGGTAAAAGCTGCCGGTGCCTCCGGCGTTTGCCTGATGAGCAGCCTTATGGTGAGTGAAGATGCAGGGGGCCTTATGAGAAGGATGGAGGAGCAGTATGAAGTTTGATAAAAAGATGTTGTTGCTGTATGCAGTTACGGATCGAAAGTGGGTTGGAAGGCAGTCTTTTGCGGAACAGCTGGAAGAAGCTCTAAAAGGCGGAGTGACAATGGTTCAGCTTCGTGAAAAAGATATGGGCAGAGAACAATTTATGGAGGAAGCAATGAAGGCGCGCAGGCTTTGTCATCAATACGGTGTTCCTTTTATCGTGAATGATGATGTTGAAGTTGCATTGCAAAGCGGTGCGGACGGTGTTCACGTAGGTATTGAGGATGCACCGGTGGCAGAAATTCGTAAGCGGGTACCGAAAGATTTTATCATCGGTGCCACGTGTAAAACAGTAGAACAGGCAAAATTTGCGGAAGCATCCGGTGCAGATTATATGGGAGTCGGAGCCGTGTTTCCTTCACCGACTAAGAAGAATGCAGTCCGGATTACCAATGAGCAGTTGCGGGAAATAACGTCCTGTGTATCGATTCCTGCCGTGGCAATCGGCGGAATCACCTATGATAATGTCACGGCATTGAAAGGGAGTCAGATTGCGGGTGTGGCTGTTGTGTCTGCGGTTTTTGCGGAGCCTGATATTGTGAAAGCCACCGGACTTTTGAAGAAACGTGTAATGACTGTGATAGAAGAAAGGGAGTATTTACATGAAAATAAAAACGGCATTGAGCATTGCGGGGAGTGACTGCAGCGGTGGAGCAGGAATTCAGGCAGATATGAAAACGATGACAATGAACGGTGTATATGCGATGAGTGTGATTACGGCACTGACTGCGCAGAATACGACCGGAGTACGGGCAATTCAGGAAACGACACCTAAGTTTCTGGCACAGCAGCTTGACGCTGTTTTTGAGGATATTTGGCCGGATGCGGTAAAGATTGGTATGGTGTCTTCACCGGAACTGATTGACGTTATTGCAGAGAAATTAAGAAGGTATCAGGCAACCAATATAGTGGTAGATCCCGTTATGGTATCGACCAGTGGTGCATCCCTGATGAAAGAGGATGCAATAGAGAAGCTTACCGGGATGATTTTTCCCTTGGCAACGTTGGTGACACCGAATATCCCGGAGGCAGAAACGCTCACAGGGATGCAGATTCATAATAAAGCAGATATGGAGAAAGCAGCCGAAAGAATCAGTGCTGCCTATCAATGTGCCGTCCTGCTAAAAGGCGGTCACAGTGTATGTGATGCGGATGATTTGTTGTGTTCGAAACATACAATCCGGTGGTTTGCGGGGCGAAGAATTGAGAACACGAATACGCATGGTACAGGTTGTACATTATCCAGTGCCATTGCGGCGAATCTTGCCAAAGGTCATTCCTTAGAGGAGTCTGTCGGAAGGGCAAAAGAGTATATTTGCGGTGCACTGGCGGCGAACCTTGACTTGGGAAAAGGCGCAGGACCATTACTGCATTATTATGAGCTGTTTCGACCATGAGTCAGAAAGAATATGTTTGAAAGGAATCATAAAAATGAGAAACTATACCACACAAATGGATGCTGCCAGACGCGGAATCATTACGCCGGAGATGAAGGCAGTTGCATTAAAGGAATACAGAACGGAAGAGGAAATCAGAGACCTGGTTGCGAGGGGTTCTGTGGTTATCTGTGCCAATAAGCTTCATACCTGTATTGAGCCAAACGGTGTAGGCTCGATGCTTCGGACCAAAATCAATGTAAATCTCGGTGTTTCACGCGATTGTAAGGATTACGACATTGAGATGAAGAAAGTGATGGCTGCGGTTGATATGGGTGCAGAAGCCATTATGGACCTGTCAAGTCATGGAAATACACAGCCGTTTCGTCGTAAGCTTACGTCAGAATGTCCGGCAATGATAGGCACGGTTCCGGTATATGACAGTGTGATCCACTATCAGAGAGATCTGGCAACGCTTACGGCCAAAGATTTCATTGATGTGATACGTCTGCATGCACAGGATGGTGTGGATTTTGTTACCATCCATTGCGGCATTACAAGAAAAACAATTGAGCAGATCAGACATCATAAAAGAAAAATGAATATTGTTTCCAGAGGCGGCTCTCTTGTTTATGCATGGATGAGTATGACCGGTGAAGAGAATCCGTTCTATGAGTATTATGATGAAATATTGGATATCTGCAGAGAATATGATGTCACCATTTCGCTTGGTGACGCATGCCGTCCGGGATGTCTTGCAGATGCAAGTGACGTGTGCCAGATTGAAGAGCTGGTCCGACTCGGAGAATTAACCAAACGCGCATGGGCGAAAGACGTACAGGTCATGGTAGAAGGACCCGGTCATATGCCGATGGACCAGATTGCCGCGAATATGAAAATCCAGCAGACGATTTGCATGGGGGCACCTTTTTATGTACTGGGTCCTATCGTTACGGATATAGCGCCGGGATATGACCACATTACATCTGCAATCGGTGGTGCAATCGCAGCTGCTTCCGGAGCGGCTTTTCTTTGTTATGTAACACCGGCAGAGCATTTGGCACTTCCGAATGTCGAGGATGTGAAGCAGGGAATTATTGCATCCAGAATTGCGGCACATGCGGCCGATATTGCCAAAAAAGTTCCGCATGCACAGGATGCAGATGATGCAATGGCCGATGCCAGAAGAACCTTCGATTGGGAGAAACAGTGGGAATGCTCCATAGATCCCGAAACGGCGCGCGCCATTCGTGACAGCCGCGCACCGGAGCATGAAGACAGCTGCTCCATGTGCGGTAAATTTTGTGCTGTCAGAAGCATGAATAAAGCCTTGAATGGAGAATACATCGATATTCTGTAGAAGAATGGAAAGGTGGTCTTTGCGGACCACCTTTTTTATCTTCGCTGCATTTTATCGGCCAAATCTCCGTAAACGGGGGTGGCAAGTCCGAAACCGCCGGAAACTGTGAGGATTTGCCCTGTGGTGTAGGCTGATTCATCGGAGGCAAAATGTACAACTGCAGCAGCAATTTCTTCAGGCAATCCCATTCTTTTAAGCGGGATATGACGCAGAAACAGGTTGCGAAATTCTTCAGATAGATTATTCTCGACGGCTTCCGTGGCAGTCATACCCGGTAAAACAGCATTGCAGCGAATATTGTGTGAAGCTTCATGAACGGCAATCAGTTTGGTCAGATAATTGATTGCCGCTTTGCTTGTTCCGTAGGCGACCTGAGAAATATCAGGAACTAAGCCACCGACGGAAGAGATGTTGATGATGCTTCCGCCGCCGTGTGCAGCCATATGTTTTACGGCTGCTTGACTTGCCATATAAACACTTCTCAGATTTAAAGTTACGATATTAAGATAGTCTGAAATTTCCGTGTGTAAGAAATCCAAATCTTTTCGCGGGTCGGATGTTCCGAAATTATTTACAAGCACATCCAGTCTTCCCTCAGCTTGAACGACGTCTTCTATCATTGTGAGAAAAGATTCCGGTTTGCTTGCGTCATTATAAACAGACTTCACCTGGTAGCCTTGCTGATTCAATTCATTCGCGATTCTGTCTGCTGCATCAATGTTGCGTGCGGCCATATAGCAAACAGCCCCCTCCTTTGCACATGCTTTGACACAGGCAAGACCGATTCCTCTGGTCGAAGCGGTTATCAGTATTATTTTGTTTTTGAGTCTCATATCGGTATCTCCTTTTATCATGATTTTTTATATATCTTTGGCAGGAACTGAACAATCAGAACACTTATGACAATACAAATCAGTTCAATAAAAGCCAGTTGCTGTATGGCTCCTACTGCTGCCTCGGCAGAAGTGACTGTTTCGTTCATGGTTGAAATCCTGCGAGTGACTTCGTTCGTAAAAAAAGGAACGAAGACGGCGACTCCAAATGGGGCGGCAAGGTCCCGAAAAAGTCCGTAAATGCCGGTGCCGGCTCCGGCTGTGTGAGGCGGAATGTCGGCAAGTACAATTTTCATAAAAATGGTGGCATTTGCACCGAGTCCGAATCCCAGAAAGCCTAGAGAGGATGCAAGCAGTCCGAAGGGGGTAGCGGTGGAAAAGAATATCATTAGTCCGCATCCGATTCCGGTAAGAATGAGCGAGAAGGTCAGAATCCGTTTGGGTTCATAGCGGTCTGCAACAGGTCCTAAAAGGATGGCACCCAGAGACATCCCAAGGTACAGAATGGAGATGGCATAACCGGACAGAACATTTTGACCGGGTTGCGTATAATTGACGAAAACGATGGTATTGGTCATGTTCGCCTGCATTAACCCTTGGGTGAGAAACAGAATCAGAACCGGAAGGATGAAGGATTTACGCAACATAAATCTGCCGGAAAGGATTGGGTTGGCAGCTCTTTTTTCCACCAGAAACAGAGCAATCAGTGCAATTACTGCAAGAATAAGTACGATGATAAAATTTGCAGACAACCATCCAAAATTCTGCCCGAAGGAAGGGATACAGAGTAAAAGGCTGAAAAAGAGGATGATAAAAGCTGCTCCCCATCCGTCAAATGAGGTTAGCTTAACATCGACAGTTTCTTTTTTGGGAAGTGTTATGAGGCACAATAAAAGAAAAAAGAAACATATGCCGCTTGAGAGCCACATGAGAATTCTCCAATCTGAAACTTGCAGAATGACTCCGCCAAACCCCGGTCCAAAGATGACGGCACTACTGGAGATTAGCATATAGAGAGAGAACCCTTTGCCGATTTGTTGCGGCGGAAATTCCGTAATGATATAGGAGATAACCGTCGGTGCAACAGCTGCAGTTCCGACACCGACAATGAATCTCGCCAGAAGCATAAAGGGGAGGGAAGGAGCCAGTGCACTCATGATATTTCCAAACAGATAAATTGAGAGCCCGATTAATAATGTTTTTCGTCTGCCGAAAATATCCCCCCATTTACCAAGGATTGGGGCACAGGATGCCGTAGATATGGCTTGGGATAAAGCCGTCCAGGTGGTGTTATTGTAGGGAAGATTCATATCCTGTACAAAAGATGGTCCAAGAACAGTACTTATGCCGCCTATGATTCCTATCAGAAAAGCAGCTAAACCATATGGAAGAAAACCTCTCATGTAAGAGATTGATTTTTCTTGATTCATTATCATTACCTCGTTTCATTTTTCTTCAGATAGCATTTACTTTTTCACAAAAAATATGTGTATTCTCCGGTGTGTTGGACAAAATAATATTGAAAAATGAATGTAAGAAAGGATAAATATTATGTCAATGATTAACAAAACGATTTCGGATTTTAAAACGTACGCTTTTCATGAACATGATTTTAAAACGGTATCAAAGGAAGATATTTTGGGAAAATGGAATGTATTCTTTTTCTATCCGGCAGATTTTACTTTTGTATGCCCGACTGAATTAGAAGATTTGGCGGAGAAGTATGAAAAATTTCGTGAAATAGGCTGTGAGATTTACTCTGTTTCCACAGATACGCACTTTGTACACAAAGCGTGGCATGATGCATCAGAACGGATTCGAAAAATCAATTACCCGATGCTTGCGGACCCAACTCACAGCATATCGAAAGATTTCGAAGTGTTGATTGAGGCAGACGGTTTGGCAGAAAGAGGAACGTTTATCATCAATCCGGAAGGAAAGATTGTAGGATACGAGGTGGCTGCGGGAAATGTAGGACGGAATGCGGAGGAACTGCTTCGTAAGGTTCAGGCATGTCAGTTTGTTTATGCACACGGAGACCAGGTATGTCCCGCGAACTGGAAGCCGGGTGAAGAAACGTTAAAACCGAGTCTGGATCTGGTGGGACAATTATAATGGCTGATACAGAGCGTTTCTACGATGTGATTATTATAGGAGGCGGACCGGCAGGATTATCTGCCGCCATTTATCTGTGTCGTGCAAAGTACCGGGTACTGGTGTTGGAAAAAGAGTCCTTTGGCGGTCAGATTACCATTACGCATGAGGTCGTGAATTACCCGGGTGTGGGTCTGTGCAGCGGCAAAGAATTAACAGATACCATGTATAAGCAGGCGTCGTATTTCGGTGCGGACTTTCTGATTGCTGAGGCCACCGGTCTTCAATTGGAAGGGGATGTAAAAATTGTCCGTACGAATCGGGGAGAGTATCGGTGCCTTGGCGTTTTGCTTGCAACCGGTGCACATCCGCGTACAGTGGGATTCAAGGGAGAAGAAGAGTATAAGGGACGCGGCGTTGCATATTGTGCAACTTGTGACGGAGAGTTTTTTACGGGAAAAGAAGTATTTGTTATCGGCGGCGGATTCGCAGCGGCAGAGGAGAGTGTTTTCCTTACCAAATTTGCCAAACATGTTACGATTCTGATTCGCGGTGAAGATTTTTCCTGTGCCGCTGCAGTTGCAGATGAAGCAAGAAATCACGAAAAGATTGATGTGATTACAAACACGGAAGTCGAGGAAGTCTCCGGGGAAAATGTGATAGCATATATCCGATACAGGAACCTTTTAACCGGAGAAATAACGGAGTACCGTGCAGCACAAGGAGATCGTTTCGGCGTATTTGTATTTGTGGGTTATGCGCCTGAGACAGATCTTGTAAAAGGTATCGCTGATTTGAATGAACAGGGATATGTGATTACGGATAAAACACAAAAGACGAATGTAGATGGATTATATGCTGCGGGTGACATCTGTGTGAAGCCTTTGCGACAGGTTGTTACAGCAACAAGTGACGGAGCACTGGCGGCAACGGAATTGGAGAAATACGTGGCAAAAGTACAGGAAAGGACAGGACTTAAGGCGCAGGAGCCGTCAATAAGGGAGAAAGTACCACAGAAGAAGGAGACAGAGGAAGAGCAGTCAGGATTGTTGACGGCAGCAATGAAGGAGCAGTTAGAAACAGTATTTGCCAAAATGGAGAAGCCTCTGGTGTTGAAAGTGTATCCGGATCAGCGAAGCATTTCGGATGAATTGCAGAAATATGTGGAAGAACTGATAGCAATGACGGATAAGCTGAGTATGGAAATTGTAAAAGAAAATACGGAAGAATATGCACCGTGCGTCAGGCTGTTTCGTGAAGATGATTCTTATACGGGACTTGCTTTCCATGGTGTGCCGGGCGGACATGAATTCACTTCGTTTGTACTGGGATTATACAATGCAGCAGGACCGGGTCAGATGCTGGATGATGAAATAAAGCTACGGATTCGATCCCTGAAAAAACCTGTAGATATTAAAGTTCTGGTTTCACTCTCATGTACCATGTGTCCTGACCTGGTTGTAGCGACGCAACATCTTGCCGCGTTAGGAGATAAAGTTGTTTCAGAAGTATTTGACATTTCGCATTTTGAGAGTCTGAAAAATAAGTACAATGTAATGAGCGTTCCCTGTATGGTAATAGATGATGACCAGGTATACTTTGGGAAGAAAGAGATACAACAGGTGTTGGAACTGATAGAAAAACAGTGATGGATGGAAAAAGGGATTGACAAACACATTCGCCAATTGTAGAATGAAGGCGTATTCTACAATTGGCGAATGTTATTTAGAAAGAGAGAATGAGAACATGAAAAGATTACCTGATTCGGAGTTAGAGATTATGATGATTATTTGGGAATTCAACAGACCGGTTACAAGGTTTGAAATTGAAGCGGAAATGGGAGAAGGGCGGACAATTACGTCAACAACACTTTTGACGTTCCTGGCAAGGTTGCAGGAGAAAGGATTTCTTGCGGTAGAAAAGATGGGAAAGAACAATTTATATTCTCCGTTGGTTGAACAGGAAGTGTATATGCAGAAGGAGAGCAAAAATATATTGAAACGCCTGTATCGTAATTCTGCAAGGAATTTTCTTGCGGCATTGTACGATGGCAATAATCTGTCACAGGATGACTTGAAAGAATTGGAAGAATATATTCGTATGAAACGGGAAGAGGAATAGTACATACTTGGAAAGTGGGGATGAAACAGTGAGCGGATCATTAAAGAAAATAATCTGGCTGATTCTGATGGCAGAGTTTGTGATAATACATGCTACCGTACTTATTAAGTTGTTTTTATATGACTATTATTTGTCGGTGTTCATTCTGGTTCTCGGAAGTCTGATTATGGCAGCTGTACAATATTTGAGTTACAGATTTTTTGTAAAAAGCTGTGCCTTAAATGTCAGCAGGTTTACTGATGAAGAACTGGAGATTATTACAAGTGAGGTATTTCGTGAAACGAAGTGTAATAAAGAAAAAGTGAGAGTATATGAAAACAGTAAGACGGTAACACCATTCGTAATGGGAGTTTTTAAGCAAAGTATCATTTTGCCACGGGAATGCAGAAGACTTCCCAATTTGAAATTAATTCTGTTACATGAATGTTTTCATGTGAAAAGGAGAGATACATTATATAAGTATTTTATGATGATTGCTAACTGTTTTCTTTGGTTCCATCCTTTGGCATATATGGTTCGTTATCTTAGTTATCAGGATATCGAGATTTCCTGCGATGAAGCTGTTGTTAAAGGAAAAAGCAAAGAAGAGCGTTTGCAATACGGAGAATTTCTGATTGCATCCGCCCGGAATATGAAAGAGGGAAGTGAGGTATTCAATGCCTATTGGAACAGCAGTAAAAGTATTTTGAAACACAGGATCGAAGCCGTGATTGATGAAAACAGGAAATGGGATACGTTTGCAAAGGCAGCAATTGTTGTTATGGTTGCGGTTTCAGTTGTTTTCTGTGTTCTACTGTCTAAAGACTTACAGGAGGATTATGCGAAAGTGACGGCACCACCGAATGAATATGCCGGTGTGGTTGCACCGCCGCTGTATACCGATGAAGCTATACAGCAGATGCTTTTGTTGGAGCCGATGGAACAAGAAGGATATCATTATTATTTCTTTTCAAAATATGATGCGAAATATCCGCCTAAAGAATTCGAAGAAATAGAGGCCGAAGCTTTAAATCCATGGCAGATGAAAATAAAATCGCCAGGACATTTTCGCGATGCGGCAGATGTGGCGATACAAAGGTTGTATTATTATTTGGAGAATCAAACTGCTTTTGACAGCGATGCTTATGAACAATCCATACAGAACCGGTCGTATGAATTGGTCTATTCGACATTACTTGCAGGTGATATTGATAATTCCGTGTGGGGATATATCTGGAAAGTATATTGCAGTGATGTATCGACTTCGGAAAGTTTGCAAAACGGGTATGCGTTTGTGAAAGAAGGAGAGGATAACTGGTTGTATTATACGACTGCCGTGCAGATTAGAATGACAGAACCCTATTTATTTGAAGTGGTTGGTTTTGCGGATTTATATGATGTGAAAGAGGCCTATGAACAGAAATATGAAACGGAGATTCTATCCTATATTCCCCGGATTATTACCGCCAAGGCAAGCTCAGAAACAATGACGGTACTCGACTCTCAGAAGCAACTGGCCGATGCATTTGCCGCAGAAAACGGAATTTCTGATGTGCGTATTTCGTTTCCTGATAATGCATTGGAAGGATATTTGCTGGGTATCATTGACCGCGCAGCGCTGCAGGTTATGTGTGTACTTTACAGAACGGAGGATGGAGGACACACTTGGAAACCTGTCAAGATGGATACTGTGGGAGCAGAGCATTCCGTGACGTACGATTTTGCTTTCTTAAGCCGTGAGGAAGGCTATATGGCAATACACTCATTTTTTGACCAGGAGCCGGAACTGCTTCGAACGGAAGACGGCGGGATGACGTGGACGAAGGTTCAATTTTCAGAAGAGATTACAGATTTTTGTCAGGCATTTTGTCCTGTATACTACAATGGAGAATATGTTGTATATGTCGGAAAAGAAGGAAGCGGTAAAGAGGAAGGAGAAAAGGCTTGTTATGAATCAGCAGACGGAGGGAAAACGTGGATTTATACAGGGCAAATCACATTTGACTGAATTGGCGCGAAAAATAGTATTTCTGAAAATGCTGAGCAATCCGGTTTTTATTTTGGTTTACTGGTATTTTTGCAGAACACTGTATTTATTCTGTATGTTCGGCGGAGTGAAGAAAAGAGTCCCTTTGTTAGTTCTGTGTACAGCTTTTTTTGTGATGTATCTGATACTGTATTGTATCAGGATTCGCAGAATGAAAGTTGCAGAAGCAATACCGGAACAGATGGGCACGGTGAAATGGTATGGTTGTACGAAAGATTGGTTTTACCGATTTGAAAAGGGAAATACATTCTGCGCAAAGAAGTGTGACGGAGAAGAAAAAGATTATCTTTATTTGAAGTATTCTGCATTGCCTGTGTATAAGAATTTTTTCTGGAAAATTCCGGCATGTTTGATTCTTTGTTTGATTACAGGGATGACGGTTTGGGGCGTGATAAAGAGCGGGACAAATCTGAATGGTAAATTGGCATGGAAACTGTTTGAATGGAAGCAACAGGTAGCGATGAATCAAGAACAGGAAGACAGTACGATTGCGCTACCGGAAAGTGAGAAAGAGAATATTGCGGAACCTGCGGATGGATTACGGAAAGAGGAGGATGCGGAAAACAAAGAAACTGACACCCTACAATATCCCGATGATGAATTGTACGGAAGAACGGAATTGGCAGAGCGATACTATGAGAATGAAAATGGTGAAACAGAATACCATTACGAGGTGTATCAATATTACTTGTCCGATGTTAAATTTCAGAAGGTAAATGAAACATTACAAAGCATTTATTCTGCAAAAGCGCTGGAGTACGAAACTTATTATGAGACAAAGGCATCGAAAGGCGGCTTTGTATATCCTGAATCTGAAATGATTCCGCAAGGGGAGTATGAAGAAAAAACATGGTATTTGGCTTGTGTAACATATGTGGGAGAAGACTACGTCAGTATTCTTTTTAATGAGGTAACATATTGGCCGGGCGCGGCGCATCCGAATTCTTATTTTTCACCGGTGACAATAAAGGTTGAGAGCGGTGAGGTGATGCAGGCAGAAGAAATACTGGGGCGTACGCAGGCAGAGGTTTCAAGGGAAATCTATGGTGATGAACGGTTGAGTACAAAGGACTATGGTTTCTATCTGTATGGAGAGGAAGTACATTTCATATACAGGTTTAACCGATTTGTAGAGGAAGTTATAGTTCCAAGAGAAGTAGAATAAGATGGTAGACACAATGTTACAAGCATATGCAAAAAAGAAGGAATGCTAAATAAATAGGTATTGAAAGTATTTCGGTATGCCGATATAATATAAACTGGAGGGTATGCAATATGATAATAGACAATTTGCTTGTGAAACGTGGATTGACAAAATATAGATTAGCGGTTAAGGCAGAGATTCCACATGCGACGTTAAACGATATATGTAGCGGGAAAACCCGGATTGAAAAATGTTCTGCTGAAACGGTGTATAAATTGGCAAAGGTTTTGGAGGTGCCGATGGAATTGCTGACAGAAGATGGAATCTATCAGTCAAAGCGTGAAAAAGCATATGAGTATGGTTTGCCGGAATATTTACAACATGATTTGGATGCATATAAAGAGGGACTAAAAAATAAGAGTACACTTTTGGATTGTTTATGGTCTGAACTTTATGGAAGTATCAATTTGGCACAGATTAGTGATGGTATAATTACATCGGAGCATGCCGACTATCTTAGGAATAAATACTTGTTTGGAGGGGAAAAATGATTGATTTTACGAATTGCAGGGTGGTTCCGGGAAGGGCATACAATGGTGCCAACGGAAGTAAAATAGCAGTTGAGTACAATGGCGAAGTGTATATGTTGAAGTTCCCGCCTTCAGGAGAAAAGAAACCTACGGAATTATCTTATACAAACAGCTGTATAAGTGAGCATATTGCAAGTAGTATATTTAATTTGATTGGAATCAGAGCACAGGAAACATTACTTGGGACGTATACAGTGAAAGCGAAAACAAAAATCGTATGTGCATGTAAAGATTTTACAGTTGATGGAAAGCGATTGTTCGATTTTTGTGCGATTAAGAATACAATTATTGATTCGGATAGTAATGGTAGTGGAACGGAACTGGAAGATATCATGGATACTATTGAGAGACAAAAGTATGTTGCACCGCATATTTTGCGAGAACACTTTTGGGATGTATTTGTGACAGACGCTCTGCTGGGAAATTTTGACAGGCATAATGGAAATTGGGGATTTCTCTATGATGACAGCAGATGTGAGGCAGAAATAGCTCCTATTTATGATTGTGGAAGCTGTTTGTTGCCACAGGCAGATGATAAAATAATGCAGAGAATTCTTCTGAACGAAGAAGAGTTGTATGCAAGAATATATCAATTCCCGACTTCGGCGATAAAGCAAAATAATCGAAAAATTAACTATTGGGATTTTATGAGTAAAGCTGAAAATGAAGATTGTAATAAGGCATTAATCAGAATTGTGCAAAGGTTGGATATAGGTAAAATTGAGAATTTGATTGATACTACTTTGTATATTTCAGATTTGCAGAAAGAGTTTTATAAGATGTATCTTAGAAAAAGGTTTGAATTAATTATCAGACCTGCATATGAACGAGCTAAATTGAAAAGTAAAAACAATTGACAAACGAGGTCGAATGCGTTAGACTAAGTAAAAAGGTTTAATGTATTCGACCTTTTGCTTTTGGAAAGGACTGATGAAAATGGAAACACCGAAGATTTTTGAAAGTGAATATCGTTTCTGCCTGATTCTGTGGGAGCATGAACCTGTAAAAAGTACCGAATTGGTGAAGCTTTGTCAGGAAGAACTGGGCTGGAAAAAGGCCACAACGTATACGGTTATTAAGCGTCTTGCAGAGCGCGGCGTACTAAAAAGTGAGGATGCGATAGTAACGTCTTTGATTTCAAGAGAAGAAGCGCAGACGGCAGAGCTGGATGAATTGGTAGAGAAGACTTTTGGCGGTTCATTGCCGGCGTTTATTGCAGCCTTTGGAAGACGGCAGAAATTATCGGACGCACAGTTAAGTGAGTTGCAGGAATTGATAGATTCTTATAAGGGGGAATAACAGATGAATGGTTTTATGACAGAATTTTTTTATATGTCTTTGACAGCATCGTATCTGGTTATAATCATTCTTTTATTAAGATTATTTCTGGACAAAGCCCCTAAGTGGATTCGCGTAATCCTGTGGGGTATGGTCGGAATCAGGCTTCTGCTTCCGATTCGGCTGGAAAGCGCTTTCAGCCTGATTCCGCGCGTGATGACACCGCGTACGGCAGATATTGCAGGAGGTTCTGCGGATACAATGAATCAGGTAGCACAAGTGCAGGCGCCGGTTTTACCGAACCTTGATGCGGGTGCCGGGTTCGTATCTTCCGGCACAGAGGCGATGGTACAACAGACACCGGGAATTTCGTGGATGACCATTCTTTTTATCGTATGGGCAGCAGGAGTTACGTTGATGCTTGCATACTGCATTGCAAGCTATGTACGTTTGTCTGTCCGCATGCGGGAAGCGGTAAAATATGCCGGGAACGGATCCTTGATTTATCAAAGTGAACGGGTAGATTCTCCTTTTGTGCTCGGCATCCGGAACCCCTGTATTTATATTCCTTTTTCGTTAAAAGGCGAAGAACTTGAATGTGTTATCGCACATGAAAAAGCGCATATTGCAAGAAAAGACCATCTCGTCAAACCGTTTGCATTTCTTTTATTGGCATTGCATTGGTTTAATCCTTTTATCTGGATTGCATATATTTCACTCTGTCGGGATATAGAGCTTGCCTGTGATGAGAAGGCAATCCGTACGCTCGGGGAAGGACGGAAAGGCGCATATTCACAGGCATTACTGAAATGTAGCGTATCGCGTCGAAGCATTGCAGCCTGCCCGGTTGCATTCGGGGAGACAGGCATAAAGGGTCGTATTAAAAATGTGTTATATTACAAAAAGCCGGCGTTTTGGATTATAGTTGTTTCTCTTTTATTATGTGTCGCAGTCGGTGTTTGTTTTCTGACGAATCCTCGTCAGGAGGGAGAGAGGGAAGTTGTAAGTGAAGTTACGAATGAGGGAGAGGGACAGAATGAGCAGTCTGTGAAGGAAGAGCAGGAATCCCCGACGCATATGGAGGAGCAAGAACCGCCGAAACCTCCGGTCCTGCTTTTGCAGAATGCATTGTCAAGTAAGCTTGACTATGTTGAAGTTGGAGCTGAAACCTATCAGTGGGGGGAACTACGGGCCAATACTGGCACGGAAATGTGGGAAGCTTTAGATAGTGAGAATTCGTCCATGGCGTATTATGAGGAAGAAGGCTTATTTCCGACAGCTGCAGTGAAAGGACAGGAATGGATAACATTGTCGGGGGAGGAAGGAACTCCCTATATGATGAGCTATACCAATATGGAGTCTGCGAGCACAACAGGGAGATATGGTGGAGAATTGCCGGATAAAGTTACGATTCGCGAGTATGATCTTTTGAGTCTGGCAGATGTTTATGCGCAACCAATCAGCGAAGTGACAAGTGATGCCGATATCCCCTTCATTATGTATCCCGGTCGCATTTATGAAGTTGTCGCAGAATGGAATCTGGGGCAGTACGGATATCGTGGATTCTATGGTAGTGTAAGCTACTGCTTTGCGACTTCAGATATGACAGGGGATGCTTCGCAGACAGAAGATACCGTAGTGTTTGATGCAGTAATCAAAGAAATGATGGTGGATACCAAAGACTGTATCTGTATCTCATCCGAAAGTGACGAATATCCCGGTGCATTTGTTTTGAAAATTCCGGAAACATTGATGGATAAAAATAAGCTTTATGCGGGTGGGTTGTTACAAATCACTGCACGGGAAACAGGTGAGATGCATAACAATATGAAGGTGCTGGAGGCGATAGAAATCAGAATGCATCCGATTAATAATGACCCGGGCGGAGCATTTGAACCGGCAGTGGGAAGCAAGGTAGAGTATGAGGTAAATACGCTACCTGATGTCAAGCTTTCCATGAATAAATACAAATCATGGGAAGGAGAAGTATCACTTCGCAACAATGCGGAAGAATCCTATACGTACGGCGAATGGTTTGAAATTCAATATAAGTACGGAGAAGAATGGCACCGCGTGCCGTACATAAGCGAGTTTGGTTATTATGATATTGCCTATGCACTTCCTGCCGGTAAAAGTGAGGCAATTCACATAAACTGGTCAAAAATCTACGGGGAACTGCCCGTTGGTACCTACCGCATTGTAAAGGACGTCACTGATTACCGCTCACCGGGAGATTATGATAAACATTATCTGGCAGCAGAATTTGAGATTATGCCATCGGAAGAGTAAGAAATAATCACATTTGCAATTGTCATTTCCTTACATTTTATATATACTGGGTATATGTCAAATGTAAGGAAATTTTTTTGGCTGTTAACGACAGGGGATATATTGAGGAGGGTGTAACATGAGACAAATCGGAGATAACATTTATATCATTGATGAGGAGAGTCTTTTTGTAAGAAAATTGAGGATACTGGAGATTAATGGGGATGTGTATCGTTGTCAAAATAGAAGAACAGACCGCATTCTTGAGGTTTCTGAATCTGAAACGACCATTTATGATACAAAAGAAGAAGCAAGGGCGGTCATTCGAAAGAAAAAAAACAAAAAGAATTTCATAATAGTACTTGTTTTTCTGTTCATTCTGGTGTCTTTCCTTGGGCTCATAGCGGTAACTGTATTGGCTGGGATGTGATGGTAACGCCGTAAATATATATTATATATTGCATTTTACAGGACAACATGGTAAAATAATATCAAAAGGATAACAACAAGAAAGGGATGCAAGATGTTAAGTTTTACGTGTACGAACTGCGGTGCGGAAATGTCAATCAGCAGAATCGGAATGCTGGCATGTCCGTATTGTAATGCAAAGAAGTTTTTTGACGATAATGAGTTGAATGAATACAGGGCTTTTCGCAAAAGGATGCTGGAATTTATCAGTGCATCAGCTCAAGGCGAAGAGAAAGCGATGCATGCGCAACGTTTGTGGACGGATTCTGAGAATATCCGATTCGTGGATGCAAACGGTAATGATATTTCAATAGAATATATTTACTGTAATGTCGAGGACGGGATGACAGTATATACTGCAAGGCGGAATGTGATTTATCATATTCCAAAAGAAAAGAATTCTTATGCGGAGGTTATCTTACATAATCTTATGAAACTTTCATATCCACAGGCGGATATGAAAGGACTCAGCAAATGTTTTCCGAAACTGGCAGGACGTTTTGCATTGCAGGATGGTGCACTTTTGCTTATTTTTGAGAAAAATGAGAATTTCTATCCGGCGGCCCTGTTCGGGGAATTATCGGCAAAACATGTAGAGTGGATTATTTCACGAATGGAGAATATTGCATGTGTTCTGGCTTACAGTGAACTGGTGCATGGCGGTATTACGCCGGATGCTGTTTATATTAATCCATGGACACATGAGGCGGCTTTGTTCGGAAGCTGGCATAAAGCCGGGCACGCTTTGCCGGCGGATGTTTCAGATTTGGAAGGAATCAGAAGTACGGCCAAAATGCTTCTTGGCGGCGGTATCGCGGCAGCGCCTGCACCGTTATTGGAATTTATTGATGGGAAACCGGCTGCGGATGCTTATGAGGATTTTGCCTGCTGGGATGAAGTGATTGAGAAGAAGCTTGGTGGAAGACATTTTACGAAGTTTGAATTGTAAAAGCGATTGAAAGGAGAGTTCGCGAATGGGAAGAGGAAGTTATACCAGTGCTGATTGGAGCAAATTAAAAAAGAGTTCAAAAATCACGGAAGGTTCTACTGCGTCGCAGATTTTTGCGGCAAGAAAGATGGAGGAGCGATTCAATCCGCTCTATATCAATGTGAGGGAAGCAAGAGATTCAGAGGACCATCCGAATTCGACCCCGATTATTATCGGATTGGATACAACAGGATCCATGGGTTACTTATCAGAAGAGATTGCGAAGAACGGTTTGCATGAAACAATGATGAAGATTTATGCAACGAATCCGGTAGAAGACCCGCAGATGATGTTTGCGGCAATCGGTGACGTGGTTGACCAGGCGCCGCTTCAGGTAACGCAGTTTGAATCAGACATCCGTATTGCAGAGCAGCTTCTGGCATTGTGGTTAGAAGGCGCCGGCGGGGATTCACCGGAAGACTTTGAATTGTTGTGGTATTTTGCGGCAAATCATATCATAACGGATGCATTTGAGAAACGTAGTCAGAAAGGATATCTCTTTACAATCGGAGATGCGGACTGTCACATGAAACTTTCCAAAGAGAGCATCAAGAGAATTTTTGGAGATACTGCCCAAGAATTAACATCTGCGCAACTGGTGAAAATGGCAGAGAAGAAGTTTGAATTATTCCATATTCATATCCAATCGGCTTCTGATGGGATACCGACGGGATTCTCACAGCTTTTACCGGGCAAAGTTCTTACAATTCCCAGAACATCCGTGAAATATATTCCGGAATTAATTATCAGTACAATGGAGCTGATGAACGGAAAAGATATGGAAGAGGTTATTTCACAGTGGTCTGAGCTTTCACAGCCTATTGTACGTAACAGTGTTAAGAATCTGGTTGTGAAAAAAGGAAAGAAAGGATTCTTTTTTTGAAAAAAGTTAAGTATAACGTAGTAATTGGTAAAAATTTCGGAGACGAAGGAAAAGGCATGGCGGTTGACATGCTTTCAACCGATGCGGGCCGTACCGTTGTGATACGTCATAACGGAGGTTCGCAGTCGGGGCATACGGTAGAAAAAGATGATATCAGATTTGTGTTTCATGCACTGGGTTCCGGTTCGTTATGCGGTGCGGATACATTTTGGGCAGATACATTTTTTCCGGACTTATATAAGCTGGGAGAGGAGTGTTCTGCCTTTTGGGCATTAACAGGGTTTGTACCACGGATTTATGCCATGCCTGATGCTCAAATCACGCTGATTGATGATGTACTCTTAAATATGGCGGCAGAGGTTGCGCGCGGGGCAGACCGTCACGGTAGTTGTGGCATGGGAATCTACGAAGCATATTGCAGAAGTGAAGCAGGATTTGCTGTTACAGTTGAAGAGTTGGTTCATATGAATTCTGAACAACTGGTGATGCGTATGGCGGAAATAAGAAGGCAATACGTTCCGGTCAGATTGGCGGCATTGGGATTTGGAGATAAATATGCGCTGCCGGAAGAATATGCGGAGTTGTTGGAAAATAGTGCAGTTCTTGAAAATGCGGCAGAGAGTATATTGGCTAATCTGAAATATGTACAAATCATTACAGACGTTAAAGCATTTTTGGATTCGTATGATACTGTCATTTTTGAAAACGGGCAGGGATTGCTTCTGGATTCTGAGAATACGGAATTTGCGCCGCATGTGACGGCTTCAAGAACGGGGCTTCATAATCCGGTTGCTTTTCTTTCCCGATTCGGATTTGTGCCCGAACGGGTTGTTTATGTGACACGCAGTTATGTTACAAGACACGGAGCAGGACCGTTACCTTTTGAATGTAAAAGGGAACATTTAGGGATAGAAGGAAGCGATTTGACGAATATTCCGAATCCGTGGCAGGAATCACTTCGTTATGCGTCGCATGGCACCATAACGGATTTCATCAAACCGGTTGCGAAAGATTTGTCTTTGCTTCCTGAAAGAGGCAATAAATGTGAATGTTTGCTCCTTATTACGCATCTAAATGAAACAGATGGCAAAATTCTTTTGAAAGAGGAAGCGCTTGATGCAGAAGGGCTTGGCTGTAGATTGGAATGTGAAACTGTATTTGACAGCATTGCAGAATCCTATACGCGTTTTTCGAAAGATATTATTGTAAAAGATTTTTGATTTTACGGTATTATCTTGACAGTAAAAGCGTAACATGATAACATACATTTAACAATTAGGTTAAATGTTAAATGATGGGGAGGGACATTATGGCCTTGCAAAACACACTGAAGGCGCTGTCGGACCCGATACGACGGGAAATACTGAATATGCTCAAAGGCGGTAAGATGTCAGCCGGCGAAATAGTGGAGAAATTTCCGGTAACGGGAGCCAGTATTTCCAGACACTTATCGGTGCTTAAGGATGCCGATCTGATAAGGGATACAAGAGAAGGGAAGTATATATACTATGAGTTGAATGCCTCCGTACTGGAAGAAATTATGCTGTGGATTAGCGACCTGAAAGGAGTAGACGGAAATGAAGGATTATAAAGGACAGATTATTTTATCATCACTTATGACACTATCACCTATATTAATTGGATTGCTTCTTTGGAACCGTCTTCCGGAGCAAATTGTGACGCATTGGGATATGAAAGGCACACCGGATGGTTCCATGGGGAAGGCGCTTGCTGTATTTCTGCCTCCGTTGCTTTGTCTGATACTTCATTTGTTCTGCGCGTTTATTACTACGCGTGATTCGGAGAATAAGAGTCAAAATCGTAAAATTGTAAGCCTGTGTCTTTGGATTACGCCGGTGACTGTTCTGTTGACAAACTGCTGGGTATTTGCTTGTGCCTTAGGAACAGAGTTTAATCTTACCATGATGCTGTTTGTGGTTATCGGAATTGCTTTTATCCTGATTGGAAATTATATGCCGAAATGCAGGCAGAATTATTTCATAGGAATTAAAATCACCTGGACACTTCATAGTGAAGAGAACTGGAACAGAACGCATCGTTTGGCAGGTAAAATCTGGGTGCTTGGCGGGTTCCTCTTTTTACTTGCAAGTGCATTGCCGGGAGTGGCAGCAGCTGTGGTTATGTCCACTGCCGGAGTGCTGATGGTTCTGGTACCTGTGATTTACTCCTATCTCTTTTACCGCAAACAGTTGAAAGAAGGGAAAATTTGATGTTAAGGTCAGTGATGAAGCTTTGCATATCGATGCTTCCGGCTGGAGTGACGTATCACTTCCGTTTGCTGAGATAGACAGAATTGAATTCATTGAGAACGGTTCTTCCGTTTCACTTCAAAGAGAGATTGGATACGGAGCAATGAATGTGACGATGGGCGATTGCATAGAGCTGAAACGCGGACGTGTAAGTGCATGGACAAAGTAGTTATCAATAATTCTGAAGGAGGAAACAGTATGGTTAGCGGAGCTTCTTTTGCAGCAATGATTACAACGTTATTATTATCGATGGTTTTGCCCGTGGCAATCCTGATTGTGTTTGCTTTAGTGCGTCGTAAAAAAGGTGTCGTACCGGCATGGTTACTTGGCGCGGCAGGGTTCTTTGTGATGCAGGTAATTCTCAGATTGCCGATTATCAGTATGCTTTCGGCGATTCCCGGTTTTGCGGTGTTTGTGGAGAATTTCTATATTGTGTATATATTCGTTCTTGCATTAACGGCAGCTCTTTTTGAAGTCGTGGCGCGTTTCGGTGTAGCCAAAATTTTGCAGAAGAATATGAATCCCGAGAAGGGGCTTGCAGCAGGTCTCGGACATGGCGGAATTGAGGCAATTTTTTTAATCGGTATGACTTATGTGAGCAATCTGTTGATTGCGGTGATGATTAATACAGGTACATTTACGGAAATTATGGCGGCTATGGCCGGAACCGGAGCGGATTCTTCCGTGATGACACAGGTGGCGGATATAAGAACCCAGATGATTACAACCGCACCGTCGCTCTTTTTACTTGCAGGTTATGAGCGCGTTCTGACAATGATTTTTCATGCAGCAATGAGTCTGCTTGTCTGCTATTTGGTGTATAAAAGAAAAGCAGTCATCGGTGTTTTGATTGCATTTTTGTCTCATTTTGCAGTAGATTTTATCTCGCCGGTTATACAGGGAATGGCAACTCCTTATCTGGGCAATGTGATGACAGAGAGTACATCGCTGGCAATCATTTATACGTTTCTGACAATAGTTACACTTGCATCTTTGGCAGTCATTGTGGTAATAATGATTAAGTGGAAAAAAGAAGAAAAGAAAAGGATTGAAGCAGATGAACAGACAGCATGAGATGGCAGTGATTTTTGATATGGACGGTGTGATTTTTGACTCGGAACGTCTTGTTGTGGAGACCTGGGTGGAAGTCGCAAAGAAATACGGAATTGAAGGAATTGAGGAAGCTTGTGCGGCCTGTGTCGGCATCAATGCGCAGGCAACAGAGCTTAAGATGAAAGAGATTTACGGAGAAGAGTTCCCCTATCAGGAGTATAAAAAAGAAGCTTCCGCACTTTACCATGAACGCTATGACGACGGACGCCTTCCGACGAAGCCGGGAATCAGGGAATTACTTGAATTCCTCCATGCGAATAATATCAGAACCGCAGTGGCGTCTTCGACCAGAAGAGCGGTTGTGGAACAGGAAATCAGGGATGCGGGGCTTGCACCGTTTTTTCAAAAAATTATCTGCGGAGATATGGTGGAAAGAAGCAAACCGGCACCTGATATTTTTTTGAAAGCGGCAGAAGAGCTTGGAGTCAATCCGGAAGTATGCTATGTGATTGAAGATTCTTACAATGGAATACGCGGAGCTCATACGGCGGGTATGCATCCGATTATGGTGCCTGATATGTTACCGCCTACGGATGAAATGGAGAAACTGGCAGAACAGATTTTTCCGTCCCTTTTTGAGGTGAAAGATTTTATAGGGAATAAAAAGAGATTGCAATATCCACATTTTTTGTTATAATATAAATAGAAAAAGGCAATCGCCACAGAGTGGTTGACCATGTTTAAGAGAACAAAAACCTTCCCGCACAGGTCAATGTACAGGGGAGGTTTTTGCTATATTAATGACAAATCAAAAAAATGAATGTCAGTAGTGCTAAAAGGAACATTCCGAAAGGCTACCAAAGATATTTTATCACAATATGCACCAGAACACAAGTTTGAAAATGCTTTTCCTTATGCTGGATACTCAAACGGTTCTTCCGGTTGACAGTTGGGAGAATCGGGAGACCATTGACATCCGTCACCATACACCTATGATGAGTAAAATAGTAAAATTACGTGAGAAATATGATTTGCATATGATGGTGGCACGGTATATTTTGGACGAACTGACAAAGAAAGATAGAGAATACATAAAGGACCGGGATGATAAAAAAAGTGAAA
Organism: Lachnospiraceae bacterium; assembly: GCA_015056945.1. Classification (GTDB taxonomy): domain Bacteria; phylum Bacillota; class Clostridia; order Lachnospirales; family Lachnospiraceae; genus UBA3766. Next base: position 32,792 of record SVFH01000012.1, read on the forward strand.
ATTTTGTGTTGACAAAGTGAAATATGTCTGATAATATACGAGAAACAAAACAATTTCATATTTCAAATGAGGGAGTAGTGGCGCTTTGGCGTGACAGGTCAACATCACGGCTTTGAAGAAAAGTCTGGCTTGCCTTAAATAACGAGACTCATGTATTGCTGTATTGCCATACATAGGGTTTGTCTGTTTGTCAGGTGCTTCGCCGCATCGTTACTTTTGAGTATCCAACGGGTATTGCAATACAGCAATATCCGTTTTTTGATTTGTAGGATTCCAGTGTCAAAAGGTCATAAACCACATGTGCTTGCACATAAGTGGTTTTATGAATTTGGTACACGCCACAACATGAGCATAAAAGCGGGGCGTAAGCTCCGCGATATGCGAATGGTGTGTAGGATTGCGGGAGTGCGAAGCACGGAGCAATCCGAAGAATCCGTATTAGACGAAAGTCGAAAACGGTGTAGGATTGCGGGAGTGCGAAGCACGGAGCAATCCGAAGAATCCGTATTAGACGAAAGTCGAAAACAGAGAAGGATTGCGAGAGTGCAGAAAGGTAAAACAAAGGAGGAAAAAAGTATGTTTTTGGAAATCAAAGGGATTCACAGAAGTTTCGGTGCAGGTGAAAACAGGGTCGAAGTATTGAAAGGTATTGATGTGGAAATGGAGCGCGGCGAGTTGTGTGTATTGCTCGGTCCGTCAGGCTCAGGCAAATCTACTCTTCTTAATATCATCGGCGGAATTGACAGTGCAGACAGCGGTTACATCTCCATCGCAGGAGAGAAAACAGCAGACATGAGCGAGAAGGCACTTACCGCATACCGCAGAAAACATCTTGGTTATATTTTTCAGCAATACAATCTGATTCCAAATCTGACAGTCCGTGAAAACATTGAAGTGGGTGCATATCTGAGCGAGAAACCACTGAATACGGACGAAATTCTTGAAGTATTAGGTCTTACCCAACATCAGCATAAAATGCCCAATCAGCTTTCCGGCGGACAGCAGCAAAGAACAGCCATCGGTCGGGCCGTGATTAAGAATCCGGATATTCTTCTTTGCGACGAACCGACAGGTGCGCTTGATTATAACACTTCCAAAGATATCCTGAAACTGATATCCGATGTCAATGAGAAATACGGTTGTACGGTTCTTATGGTAACGCACAATGATGCGATTCAGAATATGGCCGACAGAGTGATTAAGTTACATGACGGCACCATCAGAAGCAACATCGTAAACGCTGATAAGACAGACGCAGCACTTCTTGAATGGTAGGAGGGATACAGATGAAGAATCCGTTAAATAAAAGACTCCTTAGGGAATTGAAACGTGATGTGGCCAAATATATTGTTATTTTTCTTTTCATGATTCTGATGATCGGATTCGTTTCCGGCTTCATGATCTCCGTGGAAAGCATGCGTGTTTCTTATGTGGAAGGGTTTGAGAAGCTTCACGTGGAGCACGGTAATTTTGAACTTGCACAACCGATTGAGGATGCGTTGATAAAGCATCTGGAAGACGAGAATATCACGGTTTTTGAAAATCATTATTTTGAAGAAGAAACCGTGGATTTTGACAGTAAGCTTCGTGTATATCATACACGCGACGGCATCGACGAAGTCAGTGTCATAGAGGGTGTTATGCCAAAGGCTTCTGATGAGATTGCAATCGACAGAATGTATGCGGACAACAACGGACTTCACGTGGGTGATACGTTAAGACTCGGGGAACATACCTTACAAATCACCGCGCTTGTGGCGCTGGCAGATTATACTTCCCTCTATGAGAAACCGACTGACATGATGTTTGATGCCAAGAAATTCGGCGTTGCCGTTATGACGAATGAAGGTTTTGATGCGATGGAGAGTTCCCATCTGCACTACGTGTATTCCTGGTTATATGACGAAATGCCGGCTGATGAAGCGGCTGAGAAAGAACGCGGAGAAGAGGTGCTTAACATTCTGGCGCAGCATGCGCAGGTGACCGGATTCATTCCGCAGTATGCGAACCTTGGTATTAAAATGGCAGGAGAGGACCTTGGTAAGGATGGTAAAATTGTAGAGTTCTTCCTCTACATCGTGGTTATGATTATTGCTTTTATTTTTGCAATTACAACGTCTAACACCATCCGTCAGGAGTCAGGCGTTATCGGAACCCTGCGCGCGTCCGGATATTCCCGTGCGGAAATCGTGATTCACTACCTGTGTACACCGGTATGTGTTACCCTCGTTTCCGCATTGATTGGAAATATTCTGGGATATACACTTTTTAAGGAAGTGGCAGCCGCCATGTATTACGGAAGCTACAGCCTTCCGAAAATGGTAACGCTTTGGAATATGGATGCATTTGTGAAAACAACAGTTATTCCCGTAATCTTAATGTTCCTGATTAATTTTGTGATTATTGTATCCAAGATGCGCTTCACGCCGCTTCAGTTTATCCGTCGTGATTTAAGCAGCCGCAAGAATAAGAACGGACTTCGTCTTCCGGTTAAATTCCCGGTTATGGGACGGTTCCGTCTCAGAATTATTCTGCAGAATCTTCCGAATTACATTACGATGGTGGCAGGTATCTTTTTTGCCAATATCATTCTTTTATTAGGTCTTGCGCTTCCTGCAATCATATATCACAATCAGGAAACGATTACCGATAATATGCTGGCAGAATACCAGTATCTGCTTAAGGCACCCGTACCCGTGGAAGCCGAAGGGGCAGAGGCCTTCTATCTGACACAGTTAAAAACACCGGAAGGGAAATTGCCTGCAGAAAGCATTCAGATCTACGGTATCCGAGATGACAGCGCATACGTTGATATTGAATTCCCCGACGAAGGCGTGTATGTATCCACTGCTTTCTATGAGAAACACGGTTTGGAAACCGGAGCGGAAATTACCTTGAAAGAGGCATACGGCGAGGAGGAATATACCTTTGAAGTTGCCGGCGTGTATGATTATCCTGCGATGCTCTGCGTTTTTATGAGCGAAGAGATGTATCAGGATGTTTTTGAAGCAGAAGACGGTGCGTTTAACGGTTATTTCTCAAGAGAAGCATTGGATGAAATTGACGATACCTACCTTGCGGGTAAAATTACGGAGGATGATTTGACCAAACTTGCAAGACAGATGGATGTTTCCTTCGGAAAACTGATTCATCTGATTACACTTCTCGGTGTTGTTATGTTTATGTTGATTATTTTCCTTCTGTCTAAACTGATTATCGAGAAGAATGCCAACTGCATCTCTATGTGCAAGATTCTCGGATACAAAGACAGTGAGATTGCAAGCCTTTACATTCTCTCTACGGGACTGGTGGTTGTGGTATCTTTAATTGCGACGATTCCTATCGTGAACGCGCTGATGGAAACGGTTTGTGTAAACCTTCTTTCGTCATTCCCGGGCTGGCTTCCGTATTATGTACCGTTTGATACGTTTATCAAAATGGTCGTTCTCGGTATCGGTTCATACGCCCTGATTATATTCTTCCAGTTTGGCAGCGTGAAAAAAATACCGCTTGGTATTGCGCTGAAAAATGTAGAGTAGTAATATATAGGATATACAACGATAAAGTGCCCGGTGTTTCATTGCCGGGCATTTTATTTAGGAAAGACTGTTAATAATTTTACTTTTTATAATGAGGAGAGAGGCTATGAAATGGATGATTGCGTCTGATATACACGGCAGTGCATATTATTGCAGAAAACTGCTGGAACGTTTTGAAGCGGAAGGAGCAGAGCGACTTTTACTGCTGGGAGACATTCTTTATCACGGACCGCGTAACGATTTACCACAAGAGTATTCCCCGAAGAAAGTGATTGCGATGTTGAATCCCCTGAAAGATAAAATTGTCTGTGTGCGCGGAAACTGCGATGCGGAAGTGGACCAGATGGTATTGGAGTTCCCGATTATGGATGAGAGAAAAGACCTTTACATGGATACGATTCCTGTGATTGCAGTACACGGTCATCATTTGGAGAATTTGCCGGTGCAGGAGCTTAATAAGGGAACCGTGGTGATAAGCGGACATACACATATTCCGTGTATCAGGGAGGAGAAGGGGGTTGTATTCCTAAATCCCGGTTCGGTTTCCATTCCGAAAGAAGAGAGTGCACATGGGTATATCATTTATGATAACACAACATTCCGTTTTATGGATTTGGAAGGCAGAGAATACATGAAATTTACACAAAAAATACAATTTGTGAAATAATTCACAAATTACTCAAATAAAACTTTGTTTCTTTGTAACATTTTAGCATTGCAAACCTTTTTCGTATGTTCTATATTTTTATGTGATAAGAAAGTGGGTGGCTTATGCCTTTCGCTTTTATATAAATCAATAAGAAAAGAAGGGTTGTAAAATGAGTTTATTTGGTGGTGTGATTTCCGTAAGCGGAATCAGTTTCTTGATGTTTTCAGTCATGGTAATAGCTGTAGTCGGTTATGCACTTGGCAGAATTACAATCAAGGGAATTAACTTAGGTTCAGCAGGTGTGTTTGTCATTGCATTGTTGTTCGGAGCATTTTTCGGTGATGCATTAAGTGCTTCTGTTGTGCAGTCTGTAGACGGTCAGGCAGTTGACATCAGTGCGAATGCATTGAAGATGGTTGAGAATCTTGGATTGATTCTGTTCGTTGCGGCAGTTGGTTTTATTGCCGGCCCCAATTTCTTTAAGAATTTGAAGAAGAACTTCAAATCATACATTTTACTTGGACTTGTGATTATTTTATCAGGTGGTTTGGCTTGTGCGGCATGCTTCTTTATAGGAAGAGGCATGGAAACTGATATGAGTGAGTTTGTGGCATTGCTTGTTGGTTTGCTTGCGGGAGCCCTGACTTCTACGCCTGCATTCTCAGCAGCGAAAGCAACTGTTGCGCCTGAATATGAAAGTGCTGTTGTTGTTGGATACGGAATTGCATATTTGTTCGGTGTAATCGGTGTTGTATTGTTTGTACAGTTGATTCCGAAGCTTTTGAAGGCAGATATGGACAAAGAAAGAGCATTAATCAGTGTTGTAGATACCGGTAAAGGTGAAGCAGACAAAGATAAGAAAAAACTCCTCGAGATGGATGGTTTCGGATTCTTTGCATTTGCACTTGCAGCAGTAATCGGTGTTCTGGTAGGAGCAATCAAGATTCCCCTTTCATCACAGGGATTGAGCGGAACAACATTCTCACTGACCACAACAGGCGGTGTATTGCTGACAACCCTTGTATTCGGTCACCTTGGTAAAATCGGACCGGTAAGCCTTAAGATTGAAAAGAAAATTCTGGAAGTATTCCGTGAGTTCGGTTTGATGCTGTTCTTAACCGGTGCAGGTGTTGCCGGTGGTTCTAAATTCGTTGAATATTTCAAACCGGTTTACTTCCTTTACGGAGTAATCATTACAATTCTTCCGATGGTAATCGGTTTCCTGTTTGCGAAGTATGTTTTGAAACTGAGCCTGTTCAACAATCTCGGTTCCGTATGCGGCGGTATGACAAGTACACCGGCTCTCGGTACTTTGATTAACGTAACAAAGACAGATGATGTTGCAAGCGCATATGCTGCTACATATCCCATTGCGTTGATTGCGGTTGTACTTGTGGCACAGCTTCTGATTATTGGCCTGACTTCCGTATTTGGCGGCGCGCCGGCAGCAGATGCACAGGCGGCTTGCGCAGATACACTGTTGGCGGTTATTTCCTCGGTTCAGATATAAGATGAATCCGGTGAATGAAGACCGGAAAAAAGTTGAATAGAAATATAAATGAAAGAATATTTGTTTTAATTTTGTGAAAATGCAAAATAAAAGCAGATATTCTTTTTATTTTTGTATGGTAATTTAGATAATTATCCTATATAATGTGAATATATTCAAAATAAAAGGAGGATTTTTAAAATGGAAGGATTGGCATGTATTGCTATCGGAATTTTAATAGCCATTATCGCTATTATCATTATTTTTGCAAGCGGTTATGTGAAAGCTCCGCCCGATATGGCATTTATTATTTCCGGTATTAAGAAGAAACCCAGATTTGCGATTGCGAAAGCAACAATTAAGATTCCGTTCTTCGAAAGATTGGATAAGTTGACACTTAAGTTGATTCCAATTGATGTTAAGACAAGTAACGCAGTACCTACAGCAGACTACATCAATATTAATGTAGATGCAACGGTAAACGTTAAAGTTAGTAGCGAGCCTGATAAACTTCAGCTTGCAGCAGAGAACTTTTTGAACAGACCGACCGAATACATTGCAGGTGTTGCAAGAGAAGTATTGGAAGGTAATGTTCGTGAAATCGTTGGTAAGATGAAGTTGGAAGAAATGGTTTCCGATCGTCAGAAATTTGCGAATCTTGTAAAAGAAAATGCAGAACCTGACCTTGCAGCGATGGGTCTTGATATCATCAGTTTCAACGTTCAGAACTTTGTTGACGGTAACGAAGTTATCGAGAACCTCGGTATCGATAACATCGTAAAGATTAAGAAAGCAGCTGCTATTGCAAGAGCTGAAAGTGAAAGAGATATTAAGGTTGCACAGGCAGCAGCAGACAAAGAGTCCAACGATGCTAAGGTTGCAGCTGAAACAGAAATTGCTAAGAAGCAGAATGAATTGGCAATTAAGAAATCCGAACTCCAGATGGAAGCAGATACCAAGAAGGCTATGGCTGATGCTGCTTACGACATCCAGCGTGAGGAACAGCGTAAGTCTATCGAAATTTCAACAGCGAACGCTGATATCGCAAGACAGGAACGTGAAATCGAATTGAAGCAGAAAGAGGTTGCTGTTAAAGAGCAGGCTTTGGAAGCAGAGATTAAGAAACAGGCTGAAGCTGACAAATATGCAGCTCAGCAGAAGGCAGATGCCGCATTGTACCAGCGTCAGAAAGAAGCGGAAGCGAAGCAGTTCGAAGCACAGCGTGAAGCAGAAGCTCGTAAGGCACAGGCAGAAGCTGATCGTTTCGCTAAAGAGCAGGAAGCTGCCGGTATCCGTGCAGTCGGTGAAGCGGAAGCGTCTGCAATTGCTGCAAAAGGTCTTGCAGAAGCGGAAGCAATGGAGAAGAAAGCAGAAGCTTACTCCAAGTACAACAAGGCTGCTGTGGCTGAAATGATGATCAAAGTTCTTCCTGATATTGCAGGTAAGGTTGCAGAACCTCTCGGACAGATCGACAAGATTACCATTATTGGTGGCGACGGCGGAAACAATGGCGTAGAGCAGGTTGCAGGCAATGTGCCCGTTGTTATGGCTAAGGTGTTTGAAAGCATGAAGCAGGCAACAGGTATTGACATGGCTAACATCATCAACGCTGAATCTTACGATGCTAAGGTTAACCGCAATGTTAATCTTACAGGATTGGATGATATCAATCTCGTTGTGAAAGAGGCTCCCAAGGCGGATGCACCTTCCACACCGGCAGAATAAGAAGAGTTGAATAAGTAAAATAAACACTAAGAGGAGCAGTGATGAAATGCATCATTGCTCCTCTTTTTAAGAAGAAAGGGTTATGGAGTATAAGTGTATTTCTTTTATTTGCAATATATTCATAAAAGAAAACGCTTAATATGTGTTTATAATAAAAGATAAGTGTGTTTTTAGTGTGTTTTTTCTGAGAATTTTTTTTGCATTCTTTCAAAAATATGATAGAATATAGACGGATTCATAACAGAACTGAAGAGCGAAAATGGGGGGATTTCGCGAAACGGAGGAAAAATGGACTTTATAGTAAAAGGAATGAGTTGTGCTGCATGCAGTGCACGTGTGGAAAAGGCGGTCTCCTCCCTTGATGGAGTTTCGGACGTTACAGTCAGTCTTTTGACAAATTCCATGAAGGTAGATGGGACGGTTACACCGGATAGTGTAATTGCTGCTGTAGAGAAAGCCGGCTACCAGGCGTTTGTTTCTTCAGGGAAGCGAGCTTCTTCTTACGTGAATCAAACTGAATCGGAAGCTGTTCTGAAAGATACCGAAACAAAGATGCTGCGGAATCGCTTGATTTCTTCGCTGATTCTGTTAATTCCCCTGATGTATATTTCTATGGGGCACGGAATGTTTGGATTTCCGTTACCGGAAGTCCTGGCAGATAATACATTAGCGAATGCAATTACGCAAATGTTGGTTGCAGCCATGGTTATGGTTATAAATAAGCAGTTTTTCGTGAATGGTGTAAAAGGTCTTTTGCATCGTGCACCTAATATGGACACGCTTGTTTCGCTTGGGTCTTTTGCCGCATTCGGATACAGTGTTTTTGTTTTATATCGAATGACGGTGCTGGCTTGGAATGGTGAGCAGGCAGAAGCAGTATTGCTTGGTCATGATTTATACTTTGAAGCTGCAGCGATGATATTAACATTGATTACGGTCGGTAAAATGTTAGAAGCCCGTTCGAAAGGCCGGACAACAGATGCGATTCGGGGATTGATGCAGTTGGCCCCGAAAATGGCGTTGGTTCGTAAGGGAGATGAATGGGTAGAGATTCCCGTGGAAGAAGTGCAAATTGGTGACCGATTTGTTGTCTATGCGGGTGATGCTGTTGCCGTTGACGGTATTGTGGTGCAAGGGCATGCAACTATTGATGAGTCAGCTCTTACGGGAGAAAGCATTCCGGTAGAAAAAAAAGAGGGCGAGACTGTTTTTCAGGCGACAACAAGTTGTACAGGATATATAGAATGTGAGGCAGTACGTGTCGGGGAAGATACAACACTATCGCAAATCATCATGACTGTAAAAGAAACTGCGGCAGGGAAAGCACCGATTGCCAAACTGGCGGACCGGGTATCCGGGGTTTTTGTTCCGGTTGTAATGGGCATCGCATTTGTTACCATGATAGTCTGGCTTTTATGCGGAGAGTCAGCCGGCTTTGCGATTGCAAGAGGTATTTCCGTATTGGTAATCAGTTGTCCGTGCGCACTTGGTTTGGCTACGCCGGTTGCAATTATGGTCGGAAGCGGTGTCGGAGCCCGAAGCGGAATTCTTTTTAAGAGTGCTGTTTCGCTGGAAGAAACGGGAAGAGTTCGCATTCTTGCATTGGATAAGACCGGAACCATAACCCGTGGTGAGCCGCAGGTTACGGATGTTGTTCCTTTTGATGGTGTCAGTGAAGAGAAATTACTTGCGTATGCATATGCGTTGGAGAGTTGCAGTGAGCATCCGTTAGGAGCAGCCATTGTACAATATGCGTCAGAAAAGAAAATAGAAAAAAAAGACATAACGGAGTTTGAAACGCTTCCCGGGAACGGAATCAGAGGTGTTTGTGGAGGCATTGCTTTATACGGAGGAAGTCGTTCTTATATTGAATCCCTGATGAAGCAAAAGGATGCATGGAAAGAAAAAGCAGATGCTTATGCCATGCAAGGAAAAACACCATTATTTTTTGCTGATGATGCCGGTATGCTCGGAATGATTATGGTTGCCGATGTTTTGAAGGATGACAGTGTTATGGCAATCAAAGAAGCCAAAGCAAATGGGTATAAAACAATTATGCTCACGGGAGATAACGCCCTGACTGCTGAAGCGATTGCGAAAGAAGCCGGTATTGATGAAGTAATGGCTGATTTGTTGCCACAGGGGAAAGTTCTGGCAATACGTGATTTGAAGCAAAAAGGCAAGGTCGCAATGGTGGGGGATGGTATTAACGATGCGCCTGCATTGACAGAGGCAGATGTAGGTATAGCAATCGGAACCGGAGCTGATATCGCAATTGATGCTGCGGATGTCGTATTGATGAATAACAGATTGACCGATGCTGTAAATGCTGTGAATATAGGACATAAAACATTAGCTGTCATCAAAGGAAATCTTTTTTGGGCATTCTTTTATAATTGTATCGGTATTCCGATTGCCGCCGGTGTGTTGGCAGAACCGTTCGGAATAACGCTGAATCCGATGCTGGCAGCAGCAGCGATGAGTTTATCAAGTTTTTGTGTGGTTACAAATGCGTTGCGTTTGAATTTGATGATAAAAGATAAAAGACAGAGTAAGCCTTACAAGGAGGAAAAAATAATGACAAAAACAATGGAAATTAAAGGAATGATGTGTACACACTGTTCAGGCAGAGTGAAGTCTGTGCTTGAAGAATTGGAACAGGTGGCTTCGGCAGAGGTTAGTCATGAAACCGGACTTGCACAGATTACTTTGAAAGAAGATATTTCAGATGATGTTTTGAAAGAAACAGTAATCAAACAGGGCTATGAGGTTGTGTCTATCAAGTAAAAGAAAGGAAATCTTATGTTAAAGAAGTTATTGCAGTATAATCCGATTACAATTCAGTGTCATGATAATCCGGATGCGGATGCGCTTGCTTCCGGTTATGCATTATATCGATTTTTTGAAAAGAATGGCAAGGATGTTTCTTTTATTTACAGCGGATTTAATAAAATACAAAAATCAAATCTGGTGTTGATGCAGCAGGAATTACAGATTCCGATTAAGTATTATGAGAAGGAACAGCAGGGAATTCATTTCCCGGGGCTTCTTTTGACTGTGGATTGTCAGTATGGTGCAGGAAATGTGACAGAATTCTTTGCGGATGAATATGCGATTATCGATCATCACAGAATAGAGTGTGATAATGTGGATATGAGTCTGATTCAGCCGGCACTCGGAAGTTGTTCTACGCTTGTTTGGAATCTTCTGGAACGGGAAGGCTTTCATGTAACGGACGATGAAGGAGTCGGAACTGCATTGTATTATGGACTTTTCACGGATACAAACCAGTTCTCTGAGTTGAGTAATCCGCTTGACAGAGACGCAATGGATTTGTTGCCGCACAATCAGAGTCTGATTACGCTGTTTAAGAATTCCAATATCTCTTTCAGCGAACTTGACGTGGCCAGTACCGCAATGAGAGGATATCACTATGAAAGAACCAATAAGTATGCAATTATTCGTTCTCAGCCTTGTGATCCTAACATTCTGGGACTGATTAGCGATTTCTTCTTACAGGTTGACGGCGTTGACAGCTGTGTTGTATTCAACGAAAACGGCGGAGGATATAAGTTGTCCGTAAGAAGCTGTGTGAAAGAAATCAATGCAAGTGATTTAGTTGCTTTTCTATGTAATGAGGTTGGATCCGGTGGCGGTCACTATGAAAAGGCCGGTGGATTTATCAGCAAAAAGTTGCTGGCTGAAAAAATGGGAGATGTTGTAATAGAGGAATTCATCGGTAAAAAAATGGAAACCTATTTTGCAACGTATGAGATAATCTATGCATCTTCCTATGAAGCAGATATCACCACCATGAAAAAGTACAGCAAAAAACAGATTCCGTTCGGTTATGTTAAGGCAGATGAGATTTTACCTCTCGGCACACCGATTACCGTGCGTACCCTTGAGGGGGATTTTGACTTTAGTGTAGAACAGGATTTGTATATTATAATCGGTATCAAGGGAGAGGTCTACACCAATAAGAAGGCGAAGTTTGAAGCTGCGTATGAGAAAGAAGATATTCCGTATGTCTTTGAGGAATGCGTTATTTCGCCTGATTACGTTCCGCAGATTAAGAACAGGATTGACGGAACTACATTGGTTTTGACTGATTATGCCAAACGTTGCAGAACAACAGGCGTTGTCAGCATTTATGTGAAGCAGCTTGAAAAAAGTGTTAAGGTATTTCCGATTTGGGATAAAGAACGTTACATGACCGGAAAACCGGGCGATTATCTTGCTGTAAGAAGTGATGATTTGCACGATGTTTATATCATTGAAAATAAGATCTTTCAATGTAGTTATGAGGAAACGGAATCATAAGGTTTTGTTTCGCGAAATAAATTCTGTGGGAGTACAGCCTGTGTGCTTTTTGAAAGCTTTAAGAAAGGTGCTGTATTCTCGAAAACCGCATACAGAAAGACTTTCCGCGATGTTGTGTCCTTTTATGAGACGGTTTTGCATCAGGCTTATTTTTCTGGCATTGATGTAATTATTAAGAGTGATTCCTGTATGATTTTTAAAAATACGGTATAGATGCGATTCACTAACGTAAAAGGCTTTGCAGAAGAAGTCATGCGTTACATTTTGGGTGAAATGTGCATCAATGCAGGATAGAATCGTTTCGAAGGGCAGGCTTGAAATATTATGTTCTGCATAGAATTGTTCCGGGTGGATTTCGGTTTCGGGAGAAGTTCTAAAGGACAGGCAGAGCGATAACAGGAATTCGAGACAGGCATGATTTGTATAAAAACCCGAACCGAATTCATGCGTTGAATTCACCTGCTCATACAAATGTTTCAGACTTGATACGGTTGCCGCGGAAGGGAAGCGTAAATGCAGAAAATCCTGTTCCGGATGAATGCAGGCATTCCAGTTGTTATGGTATTGTAAAAGATTGTTCAGATATGCAGGATGAACAAACATTAAAAAGCCGCTGATTTGCCGGTTACAGGGATGCGGATGTACGTATTCAAAGGGTCTGATAATGAGGATTGTGCCTTGCGTGATACGATATATGTGATTGTGTATCAGCATATTGAATGGGGCAGAGTCAGAATAAAAAACAGTATAGACATCTGAGGGAAAAAAGGGCTCAGACAGAGGATGCTCTTTGAGTCGGATAAAAGAAAATGATTTAGATGAGAGACAATGCTCAAAGGCATCCGGAACGGATGCGAAGATATGCATGGAAAAAAACCTCCTTTGGATGGAGTATACTGAAAACAGAAATAAAGTGCAAGCTTTTTTTAATAAAAAAGAGAAAAGCGCAGAAGGAGTATTTATGTATAACGATTGGCTTACAATAGGAAATTTCACTATTCACGGATATGGAGTGATGATTGCGCTCGGATTTATTTCAGCCTTACTTATTTCGTATCATCGTGCCAAGGTGAATGATATGAAACCGGATGCAATTCTTGATTTGGCACTCTGGTGTGTAATCAGCGGATTTGTGGGAGCAAAAGGATTATATCTGATTGTGGAATGGAAGTCATTCATTGCTAATCCGATCCATTTTATCAGCGGATCCGGCTTTGTCGTATATGGAGGTATTGTGACGGGAATATTAGTCGGACTCGGATATTGCAAGGTAAAGAAAATCAATTTTTTTGAATATTTGAATCTGATTGTGCCGCAGATTGCGCTTGCGCAGGGAATCGGACGCTTCGGCTGCTTCTTTGCCGGTTGTTGTTACGGTGCGCCTACAGAATCCTTTTTGGGAATTGTGTTTCCGGAAGGAAGTATTGCGCCGGCAGGTGTGAAACTTTGGCCGACACAGCTTATAATGGCCTTTGGTGATTTGGCAATTGCAGGAGTGCTTTTGTTACTATGGAAGAATGAGAAACTGCGTAAATTTACCGGAGAGAGTTATATGCTTTTATACGGAATCGGCCGTTTCCTGATTGAATTTTTGAGAAATGATAACAGAGGCAGTGTAGGAGCACTTTCTACATCACAGTTTATTTCGATTTTTATTGTTGCGCTTGCAATTATTTTGATTTCTGTCCGTCTTTTTTGGCAAAAAAAGAAAGGGTAAACATGTTTCATTTGCCGGTGGGATGAATAACATAATAGAGAAAGCCGAATATATCGGAGGAAAGAATGAGAATGATTCGCTATTATGGTATGGAACAGGAACGTGAGATGCCGGTGATTCCTTTGCCGAATCCCGGAGAAGGAGGTCCTGTTTATGACGGTACGGAAGAAACTCCTGATAACAATGAACCCGTAATGCCGCCGGTTGAAACTCCGCAGATGCCGCAACTTCCGCAGTTTCCACAGTTTCCGCAGAAACCAGCCAGACCAATGATTCAGGTTCGCTTTGTCAATGCGGCAAACGGATATGAACCTTTTACGGTGTACTGGAATAACCGCAAGTTCGTAAATGGGCTTGCATTTAGAGAAACAAGCGGATATGAACCTGTAATGAAAGGGGATGGCATCATTACCCTGGCAGGTCCTGACGGATACATCTATTACCAAAGACCGTATAGATTGGAAGGTTGCAGAGATTTGACAGTTGTTATTGTAAATACGGGAAGCAATCTGGAATTGGTCGAATTGCCTGAATACAATTGTAAATAATTTGTAGATGCAAATCTATTGACAAGAAATGAAAAGCGAGTATACTAATATGAGAATTATTCTCAAATTAGTGTGCCCGCTTTTTTGGCGGATGAAAGGCAGATAATAACAGATGATGATAAAGAAATTGGCAGTGGGTGCTGTTATCATGCTTGCATGTGTGATGGCAGCCTGCAATACACAGAGTGTAACAAAAGAAGATAAGGTTTCGGTTGTATGTACGGTATTTGCCGCTTATGACTGGACGCGGGCTCTTTTGACAGATCAGGCGGAAGCGGTAGATGTGGAATATCTTTTTGATGATGGCGCGGATGTTCACAGTTTTCAGCCCGGCGCTGATGATTATGTGAAAATTGCAGAAAGCGATATCTTTATTTATATCGGCGGTCCCGGTACGGAATGGATCGAGGATGCATTAAATAACAGCCCAAAGAAGGAGCGCATTGTCATTGATTTAAGTCAGGCAGCGGGCGTGGAGTTGATCGAGAATACTGCGGATACACAATGGCACAGTGACGATGAGGATGAGCCGCATTCGCACGAGGATCATGAACATGCCGGTGGATTTGATGAGCATATCTGGATGTCTGTAACAAATGCAGAAAGTTGTGTTTATGAAATTGCAGATGCCTTATGTGAGAAGATGCCGCGCATCAAAAAACAGATTAACGCAAATTGTGATGCATATGTATTGAAACTTGAAGAGTTAGACGAGAAGTATAGAGATGAAATAGAGTCATATTATACTAAATATATTGTTGTTGCGGACCGTTTTCCGTTCCGTTATCTGACACAGGAATACGGTATTTCGTATGATGCTGCTTTTGCAGGCTGTCAGACGGAAGCAGAGGCGGACTTTGATATGATTATCCGTATGGCGAATGCAGTTGATGAAAGTGATGTTCCGGCTATTGTTGTTACGGAAGTATCTGATCAAAAGCTTGCAGAAACTATCTTAGAGAATACAGAGGATGATTACAAAATCATTCTGGTGCTTGATTCTATGCAGGCAGTAACAGCCGGAAATGTCAGGGACGGAGTTACTTATCTTGGAGTAATGGAACAGAACTTGGAAACATTGCAGAAAGCATTTCCTTAATAGATTTAATATGATGAAAACGGAGGAACATATGTCACAAATTGCATGTGAGAATCTGATATTGGGATATGAGAGAAAAGCGGTTGCAGCACCGCTTTCTTTTCGCGTTGAGGAAGGGGATTATCTTTATATCGTCGGAGACAACGGTTCCGGTAAATCCACGCTGGTGAAGACCCTGCTTGGCTTGTGTAAGCCATTGGGCGGAAGCATTCAGTATGGAGATGAACTTCGCCAGAATGAAATCGGATATATGCCGCAGCAGACAATTGTACAGCGTGATTTTCCGGCCTGTGTGGAAGAAATTGTTTTATCAGGTTGTTTGAACGGAATGGGATTACGTCCTTTCTATACGTCCAAAGAAAAGAAGCGTGTTACACAGATGTTGGAAAAAATGGAAATTACGAATCTCCGTCAGAGAAGTTATCGCGAACTTTCCGGTGGGCAGCAACAAAGAGTTTTACTTGCAAGAGCACTTTGTGCGACAAAGAAAATGCTTCTGCTTGATGAACCGGTATCAGGGTTGGATCCGGTAGTAACACAGGAGTTTTACGATGTGATTCATAAATTAAACAGAGAGGATCATATTACTGTGATTACTGTTTCGCATGACATTGCATCTGCGATGAAATATGCAACGCATATTTTGCAGATTGGCGAAAAAGAACCTTTTTTCGGAACGGCAGAAGCGTATAAAAATAACATGGCAGACTCGAAATATGCAGAGCTTGCTAAAGAAGGGTAAGGTAAGAATATGATTATGAAAATAGTAGATTATTTACAATACCCGTTTGTGCAGTATGCGTTTATTGTCAGCATACTGATTGCGTTATGTGCGTCTTTGCTGGGAGTAATTCTTGTGTTGAAAAGATTATCTTTTATCGGAGACGGCCTTTCGCATGTGGCATTCGGAACGATGGCGGTATCAATGGTGCTTGGTTTTACGAATGAAATGATAATTGTTCTTCCGGGAACCATGCTGGTGGCGATTCTACTGCTTTGCTCCGGAAAGAATGCAAAGGTCAAAGGGGATGCTGCGATTGCGATGTTATCTGTAGGAGCTTTAGCGGTAGGTTACCTGATTATGAACCTCTTTCCGGCAGATGCTTCCGGTGGGAATATTGCCGGTGATGTTTGCAGTACTTTGTTCGGAAGTACTTCTCTTTTGTCTATTTCCGGCAAGGATGTATGGCTTTGCATCGGATTGTCTGTGCTTGTCCTTCTTTTGTATATTTTCTTTTATCATCGTATTTTTGCAAATACATTTGATGAGAATTTTGCGGAAGCAACAGGAGGAAAGGTGCGTTTCTATAATCTTTTGATTGCAGTGATTACTTCGATTGTTATCGTGCTTGCAATGAACCTTGTAGGCTCGCTTCTGATTTCTGCTTTAATTGTATTTCCGACTGTTTCTGCAATGCGTTTGTTTAAGAGCTTTAAAGGTGTTGTTATCGCATCTTCTTTGATATCCGTGCTTTGTGCGGTTGCAGGAATTTTATGCTCTATTTTATTCTCAACGCCGGTAGGTGCTACAATTGTTGTTGCGGATATCCTTGTTTTTATCTGCTTTGCAATTTTTGGTGTTGTAGTAAAGAAGTAAAGAAAGTCGAATGAAGGGAGTAGAAAAATGCGAGCCGCATATCAGACACAACAGAGAAAAATACTGATTGATTATTTACAACATCATAAAGACAGACATTTTACGGTTGAAGAGTTGATGATTGAAATGCAGGAGGCTGTACCTTTAAGTTCCCTGTATCGTCTGATGAAGAAGCTTTCGGAAGAAGGTATTGTGCGTAAAAGTGTCCGGCCGGGCGAACGACAGTATGAATATCAGATTGCGGAAAATAAGACCTGTCATTCGCATTTGCACCTGCAGTGCACAGGTTGCGGTAAGGTGATGCATGTAAGTGATGAAACATCGCAAAAGGCACAGCAGTTAATGCAAGGAGTGGACGGCTTTGAACTTGATTATGAGAAGACTTTGCTTTACGGTACCTGTACGGAATGTAAATTATTAAAGACGGAAAAAAAATAAAATTAATTCAGATACATCCCTTTTGCTAGACAAAAGCAATTTGAATATGTTAGACTTGAAAAGTAGTGTTTATACGAATAGACAAAGAGAGGGTTATTATGAACAATTCAATTACTTTTATTATCATTTTTGCAGCGTATTTGCTGCTTATGGTCGGAATCGGTCTGTATTTCTTTTTTAAGAATAAGAACGTTTCGGATTATGTACTTGGCGGAAGAAGCTTAAATCCGTGGGTTGCGGCAATGTCTGCGCAGGCATCCGATATGTCAGGGTGGTTATTGTTAGGACTTCCCGGTACGGCATATGTTCTGTTTGGCGGTACGACAGAGGCAATCTGGACAGCAGTAGGTTTGGCTGTCGGAACTTATTTGAACTGGCTGATTGTGGGGAAACGTCTTCGCCAGTATACAAAGGTATCCGGCGATGCGATTACGCTTCCGGAATTTTTCCAGAATCGCTTCCGCGATAAAAGTGGTGTAATCAAAGCGATTTCAGCTATTTTTATTGTTATTTTCTTCTTGTTTTATACAGCATCCATGTTTTCGGCGAGTGCGAAACTGTTCAAAACAGTATTTGGCTTGCCGTATATCTGGGCATTAATCATTGGTGTTGTGATTATTATTTTGTATACGTTCCTGGGCGGTTTCCTTGCTGTTTGCTGGACTGATATGATTCAGGGTATTCTGATGTTTGTTGCGCTGATTGTGACACCGTTTGTGTGTATCGCACGTCTTGGTGGTTTTGATGCTGTGTCTGTGATGTTTAGTGAAGTACCGGAAACATTTTCACTGCTTCCGTATCAGGAAAACGGAGCAATAAATATTGCGCTTCTTGTTTCTTCTTTGGCATGGGGAATCGGATATTTTGGTCAGCCTCATATTTTGCCTCGATTCATGGCAATCAGAAGTGCAAAAGAAATTCGCCCTGCACGTGTTATTGCAACCATCTGGGTAGTCATTACACTTAGTGCAGCAGTAGTTATTGGTGTGTTAGGTAAACTCTTATTACCCGATTTGGCAGACCCCGAATCAGTATTTATGACAATGACAACAACCTTATATCCCGCAATTCTTGCCGGTATCATGTTAACTGCTGTACTGGCTGCTATTATGAGTACTGCAGACAGTCAGTTACTTGTTACTTCATCCAGTATTACAACAGATATTTATCGCGGAATTATTAATAAGAATGCAAATGAGAAAACAGTTCTTTGGGTTAGCCGTATTGCGGTAATGGTAGTATCTGTGATTGCGGCATTGATTGTTTGCGTTGAGAATCCTACGGAAGGCACGTTGCTTGCAAAGATTAATGAATCTGTATTTAAACTTGTTGCGTTTGCATGGGCCGGTTTTGGTGCGGCATTCGGACCGACAGTATTACTTTCCTTGTTCTGGAAACGTATGACCAAATGGGGCGCTTTGGCAGGCATTTTGGTCGGAGGTATTACGGCTTGTATCTGGTGGCTCCTTGAAGGCGGTATCTTTGATTTGTATGAAATCATTCCGGGATTTGTATTCTCACTTATTGCAATTGTGATTGTGAGTTTATTGACAAAAGTGGATGATGATATTGTAAAAGAGTTTGAATCAGTTAAATCTTGTGAAATTTAATCTTTTTGAATTATTAAGAGAGGTATCAGTATTGATGCCTCTTTTTTCGTTGCATAGGAAATTCCTATGCAATAAAAAGCTCCGCTAAGGATGCGCAGTTCGCGGCAAGGAATTTTGTTGCCGAGCAACACCGCTCACGCGCGGAGAATGTGCTATGCACATTCTTTATTTTTCATAATATTCTCCGATACTGACAAAAAATTGGAAAAAAATGTAAAAAAAGTGTGAAATAGACCAAAGTTTTAATATTTCGTTTATATTTGTATGATAAAATAAATACATAAGAATCAATTAGATGCACAATCTAAAATAAGAAAGTCTGTAAAATGGTGGGAAAATGAAAAAGGGAAAATTACGCGAAAAACGAGGTGCAAGAAGCTATACCAAATCCATAATACGCTATAGTTGCATTATTTTACTCTTGCTGGTTGATTTGATATTAATCTGCCTTGCGGCATATTATTTGAATCAGTTTGCTGTTGTTGTATATGTTATTTTTGTACTATTAAGCTTTTTTATTGCAATTCCTTTAATTGCACAGGAGAGAAATGCTGCATATAAGCTATATTGGTTAGGGGTATTGCTGATTTTCCCGATTATTGGGCATATTATGTATCTGTTGTGGGGCGGTATGCTTTTAAACAAGAGTACGCACATGAAAATACAGTCGCATATCGATCGTGCAAATGAATATCAGATACGCAATGAAGATATTCTTGCAGAGTTAAAAATGCGGAATGCAGAGAATGGTAAAATATCCAATTTTTTATTACGTCAGGGATTTCCGGCCTACGATAATACGCAGGTTAAGTATTTTGAAATAGGTGAGAAAGCAATCGAAGATATGATTCAGCAGATGGAAGCAGCGCAGTCTCACATTTTCATGAGCTTTTTCATCATTGCGGACGGAGAAATCTGGGATCGGATGAGCGAAATTCTGGAACGAAAAAAGCGACAGGGAGTAAGGGTTTGTATCATGTATGATGATGCAGGCAGTGTATTGCAGTTATCCGACAGCACTGTGTTGCACCTGAAAGAAATCGGAATTGAAATTAGAAATTTTAATCCGGTGGAACGCAATTATCAAAGGCTGTTTTTGAATTTCAGGAACCATCAGAAAATGTTGATTATTGACGGAAAACATGCGTATACAGGGGGAATTAATATCAGCGATAAATATGCGAATCTTGTTTCGCCGTTTGGTCATTGGAAAGATACCGGAATTCGCATGAGCGGAGATGCAGTATACAGTATGCAGCTTTTATTCATTGGGATGTGGAATGCGGCAGGTGGAAATATTGCGCCGGCTGAATATCCTTTTGTGCGGGAAGAAATTGTAAAAGGAATTTGCTGTCAGCCTTTTTCAGATGGTCCTTCCAATAATCCTAACAATCCGGCGATGGATATGTTTATGCATGTCATTATGAGTGCTAAGGAACGTGTGAATATCATGACACCGTATTTGATTATTGATGATGCAGTTCGTGAAATTCTGATGCTTGCTGCCAAGAGTGGCATCGAAGTGCGCGTGATTACGCCGGGAATTGCAGATAAAAAGACGGTGAAGCTGATGACGGAAAGCCATTACGGTCCACTTCTCGCTGCAGGTGTCCGGATTTATGAATATACACCGGGATTTGTCCATGCAAAATTGTGTTCTAATGAGTTTTGTGCAGTAATCGGTACGATAAATATGGATTTCAGAAGCTTTTTTCTTCATTACGAAAATGGTGTCTTTCTTCCGGAGGGAGAGGTTTTAAACGACATTTCCATGGATTTTGAAGCGACCTTATTACAGTGTAGGGAAGTCACATATGAAGAGTGGAAAAAATGTCCTTTTTTCAAAAAAGTGATTCAGGAATTGCTTTATTTGGTAAAATGTCAATTTTAGTTTATCATTACAGAAAAACTTTTGCTTTTTACAAAAAATCCATGAAAATTGCATAAATTTTAATGGTAAAATGTCAGAATATCGAGTATAATAATATAGGGGTAAAAGTAATTTGTGTTACTGACTCCTATAATGATAAAAAGGGAATGGAGAAATCGTATTAATGTTAGCATCAGAAATCAAGAAAATGTGCTTGTGCTGTATGCATATGAGTAAAGAGGATCTTTTTTGTCCCGTTTGCGGTAAAGATAAACGTGGAGGAAAGAGTTACGGGCGTGCATTAGAGCCGGGAACGATTCTCAACGGAAAAATTTTAATTGGTAACATTCTCGGTATGGGTAATTTCGGTATTACTTATATCGGTTTTGACATGTTATTGGAATGCCGCGTGGCGGTAAAAGAGTTCTTTCCGGATGAAATGGTGGAACGAGAAGAGGACGGAAGCTTAAGGGTTGCAAGCGGAACGACAGAGGAAGAATATAAAGAAGAGCTTGCGGCATACCAAAGGGAAGCGAGAATTCTTGCGCAGTTTTCAAAGCATCCCGGTATTGTTTCAATTAAGGAACTTTTTTACGAAAATAATACAGCATATATGGTAATGGAATATCTTGAGGGTGGTACCCTTAGAAGATATATTGATAATCATGGGGGAAGTTTGTCAGTTGAGCATACACTTTCATTGATGGAACCGGTTATTTCATCCATGGAAGAAATTCACAAAATGGGATTGATTCATCGCGATATCAGTCCTGAGAATATTATGCTTGATACAGACGGCAGTATTAAAGTAATTGACTTTGGAGCAACTAAGAAATTAAGTAATAAAACAGCCCAGGTTTATTTCGGAAAGTTTGGATATGCACCGCTTGAACAGATGATGGGCGAGGGACAGGGAGCTTGGACGGATGTCTATGGTATTTGTGCAACCATGTATTGTATGATTACCGGTGATATTCCTACCGATGCTTACCAGAGAAGTCTGAATGAACCTTTGATTCCGATTTCCGATTATGCAATTGAAATCGAAAAGAGAGTTGCAGATGCAATTATGAAGGGGCTTTCCATGGATTGCAATGACAGACAGCAGGACATGGGTCAGTTGAAAAAGAATCTTTATGGTGTGAAAATCAATGCAGAAGTGCAGCAAAGTTATGCTATTGAGAATCCGCACAATGAAGACCTGATGCTTTATGATAAGAAACACCGTCGTGTTTGGTTTGGACATTATCCGATGAACGAAGTGACCGGACCGGATCTGACAACAGATATCATCTATGCAAATTATGACGGATATGACAGAGCGGTGGTTGCAGACCGCAAATATAAACGCTTTTCCGTGCAAAATTCACTGATGTCCAAAGAGTTTCGCTTGGCAAATAAACAGGCGATTAAAGATGCAAGCAGAATGGATCGTATTTTTGAATTTACTGACATTCCGTGGGTTATTTTGCATCAAAACGGAAATAAGATGATTTTGCAGACGGAATATATCATTGATTTCGGATTGTTTAATGAGAAGAACTATATCGACTATTCGGAACGTGAAATTTCCAAAATCAGAACGGGAATTAATTGGGAAACAAGTAAAATCAGAGAATGGTTGAATCGTGATTTCTTCCGTGAGGCATTTACGAAAGAAGAACAGAAGAAAATTCTGATTACCGAAGTAGTGACGCCGATATCCACTTTTTCAGATCAGGTGACTTACGACAGAGTTTTTCTTCCTTCCGTGGAAGAAGTTATTTCCGGATATGATTACAGAACAGTACGATGCGGAAATACAATTAAAACTCCTGAGAATCAGAATCAGGTCTTTTATTCTCAATATGCGGCCGTGAAGAGATTTGATGAAAGCATGTCGATGGGCTCTGCATTGAGAACCCGCGGTACAATTAATTTCGCAAACGGAACATTGACATACGGTGAAAGCTGTGAAGGTCATTGCATTCAGGACGGAATGCTGGTTTGCTGGAAATTAAACATGCCGATGGGAATTCGTCCGGTAATTCAAGTGGACGTAACAGATATTGTGGAAGTGTAGAGGGACAGTGGAATGAGTAATTATGTGATTAGTGATATCCACGGTCAGTACAAAAGCTACAAAAGAATGTTACGTGCCATTCAATTACAGCCCGAAGACACTTTATATGTTCTTGGTGATGTGATTGACAGGGGGCCGGATGGAATCAAGATTTTGAATGATATGATGAAGCGTGAGAATGTAATCATGTTTATGGGAAATCATGAACTTATGATGCTGGATGCTTTAAAGAATTTGCAGGAATATCGCTCACATGATCGTGAGGATACAGATGATTTAGACCTGTGGCTGGATCCTTGCAATGGCGGAAAGCGTACGTTTGAAGCGTTTCAGGAATTATCTCCCGCAAAGAAAAAACAGATTATACAATACCTTGAAAGCTCTTATGTTATCAAGCGTATTACGATTAATAAGAAGAAATATCATCTTTCGCACGCATATATTTGCGACAAGAAAGGGGATAGTATTAAGTATAGTGATGTTCGCCATCGTCAGGTTTGGGATTCCGTATGGATTAATATTTATGACCGCGCATTTTTGAGCAAAAATGAAGCCCATATTTTCCCAAATAAAAAGACGATTTACATAGCCGGACATACATTTACACAGCGTCTGGACTGTATGGACGAGCTTGGAAGAGGCGTGGTTTATCATAATGATAATTATCATGGCTATCATGTCTATAATATTGATTGCGGCATGGCTCTGAAGAATAAATCCAGTCAGCTTGGTTGCCTTCGTATTGAAGATGGTATGGAATTTTATGTTCCGCTTGAGGAAAATAATATTCTTAAATAAGAATAGAAGCCTTCTTTTCGATAACACTAATAATAGTGAAGAAAAGGAGGCTTTTTCTATGCGTGTTAAATTATGGACAGTGTTTTTTGTAATTCTGGCAATTCTATGTTTGTATGGTTGTGAAGAAAAAGAACGATCACAGGATGAAATGGTATTAAATCCAGGCCCCGTCAATCGTAACAATCTGACCTGTGAAGTAAGCAGGCATTTCTATAATATGTAGGGCGGCCTGAGCAACTTCCTGCGGTGCTGCAGGACGTCCCAAAGGAATTTCTTCGAATAATGCGTTGCGTTCTTCTTGTGAGAAACAGGCATTCATTTCGGTATCAACGAAACCGCATGCAAGTGCGTTGACGGTAATGCCGCTTGGGCCGACTTCTTTGGCAAGCGCTTTGGTAAAGGTATTTAGTCCTCCCTTGGAAGCAGAATAGGCGACTTCCATGGAAGCGCCAACTGTTCCCCAGACGGAAGAGATATTGAGAATTCGTCCAAATCCATTTCGTAACATGTGAGGTAAACCGTATTTGCTTGTATAGAATGCGGAAGAAAGATTTACGGACAGAATTTCATCCCATTCAGATATTTCCATATCCTGCAATAAACCGACGTGAGAAATGCCGGCGTTGTTAATAATAATATCAGGAGCGGGAATTTCACTAAAAAGTGCTTCTACGCAAACCGCATCTCCCATATTACAACATTTGGAAATGACATGAATATGGTATGTTTCAGAAAGCCTGGCGGCTTCTTTTATTAAAGTATCATAAGAATTTCTGCAGGTTAGAATCAAGTTGTAGCCTTTTTCGGCAAATGCTTCTGCAATATATGCACCGATACCGCGTGATGCACCGGTAATTAATACGTAAGAATTCATCACAATGCTCCTTGGTTTGAATTAATCAGTAAGGATTGGTGTGTCAGCATATTGTATATGAATGCACAGGGGGCTTGCACACGAAATCCTCTAGGTTAAGTATAGTGTATGGGAGAGAACTTTTCAATTCATTTTATCTGGTCTAAATAGTAGAGAAATGAAAAAAGATGTGGTAAAATAGAGGTGAAAATTTCAGAGAGAAGTCATTGATAAAGGAGAATGGACATGCGTGATTTGGTAATTATCGGCTCCGGGCCGGCCGGGCTGGCGGCAGCAATTTATGCAGCCCGTGCAAAAATAGATGCTGTTATGCTTGAAAAAGCAGGATTTGGAGGCGGTGCGGTTTTAAATACGTACGAGGTAGACAACTATCCCGGATTGCCCGGTGAAAGCGGATTCTCGCTTGCGGAAAAGTTTGAGAATCATGCAAAAAAGGTTGGGGCAACGATTGAGACGGCAGAAGTGCAACGCTTGGAGAAAACAGACAATGGTTATCGTGTTCTGTGCGAAGAAGGCAGTTATGAAGCCAAAAGCATTATCTTGGCAACCGGTGCAAAACATGCGAAATTAGGTGTTCCGGGAGAAGAAGAGCTTGCGGGTATGGGGGTGTCCTATTGTGCCACCTGTGACGGTGCTTTTTTTGCTGACCGTGAAGTTGCTGTTGTCGGAGGCGGTGATGTGGCGGTAGAGGACGCTATTTTCCTTGCCAGAACCTGCAAAAAAGTATATTTGATTCATCGAAGAGATTCTCTTCGCGCTGCACAGGTATTGCAGGACGCATTGTTTGCCTGCGAGAATGTGGAAGTGATTTGGGACAGTGTTGTAGAAGAAATTTGCGGTAACGACTGCGTAGAGGAACTTCGTATTCGCAATGTTCAAACCGGTGCAGAACACAGACTGGCTGTGCAGGGCGTTTTTGTTGCAGTAGGTATCCTTCCGAATTCGGAAGCGTTTAAGGATTTCGTTAAATGTGATGAGAAGGGTTATGTTATTGCCGGAGAAGACGGAAGAACTTCTTTGCCGCTTGTTTATGCAGTGGGAGATGTCAGAACCAAAGAATTGCGCCAGATTATTACTGCGGTTGCAGATGGTGCAAATGCTATTACCTCTTTGCAAAAAGATATTCTGATTTAAATAGATGTAGAAAATATAAGCAAAATGTTACGAAAAGATTTCGGACTTATGTCCGGAATCTTTGTTTGTTCATGGGAAGTACGACGTTGGTTAAAAGATTGACAAATGGGTAAAATAATGCTATATTATTAATTGATGTAACAAATTCGTAACAAAACGTGACGAAAAATTAACATCTTAATTTAGAAAGGATCTTTTATGAGACGCAAGAAACTGGTATATGGTATATGTGCTTCAGTGATAGCAACAGCAATAATCAGTGTTGCTAATCCCGCAGGTGCAATTGATTTCACAGAACTTCCGGCAGCCGGTGCAGCAGTGGCACTTGGCGAAGGTTCTTCTTATGAAGAAGTGCAGGGAACAATTGCTGCTTATGTAGAAGCGACCAAGGATACTACAGATAATAAAGAACTTCTTTTACTCGATTTAACAAATGAGACCGAAGTTGTTCGTGCAACAGAGGAGGAAACACAAGAGGTTTCAACACCGGTTGCGACAGAAGCGCTTCCTGAGGTAATTGTAGCAACAAGTGAGAAGGTTACCGAAGAGAAAGCAGAATGGACAGCTGATGCAGAAGAAGCTGTTTTGATTAAAGAAGATAACGAGTTGATTCCGGTTGAACTTTTAGACGTTCCGGGAGCTGATATTGCAGTAGAAGACCCGAATTCGGAGTTTTCCAAGCTTGTGATTGCACAGGTTGACAGATATGTAAATGTACGTGCAGAGGCAGATACAGAATCAGAAGTAGTTGGTAAGTTATATGATAATTCTGTTGGTACTCTGATTGAAGAGAAAGATGGCTGGTATCAGATTGAATCCGGCAAGGTGAAAGGTTATGTTAAGAGCGAGTTCTGTGTAACCGGTAAGGATGCTGTTGAGCTTGTGAAAGAGGTTGGAACCAGAGTTGCTACTGTGAAAACAGACGCATTAAAGGTTCGTACGGAAGCAAGTCTTGAAGCGCCTGTTCTTGGCCTTGTTCCCAATGAAGAGGATTTGACCGTTCTCGAGGAAACAGACGGTTGGGTTAAGGTATCCGTTGAAGAAGGTGACGGATATGTATCGGCAGACTTTGTAGAACTTCGTACGGATTTTGTACAGGCAGAATCAAGAGAAGATGAATTGAAGCGTCTGGAAGCTGAAGCAGCTGCAAGAAGAGAAGCTTTGCGTGCAGCACAGACAACGACAGCGCTGAAGAAGACAACAGTTGTTCCGGAAATTACCGGCGGTACTGAAATGGGTAGAGCAGTTGTGGAATATGCTTGCCAGTTTGTAGGAAATCCCTACGTATACGGCGGTACAAGCTTGACAAACGGAGCAGATTGTTCAGGCTTTGTAATGAGTGTATATGCTAACTTTGGCGTATCCCTGCCTCATTCCTCTAAAGCGGATCGTACTGTAGGATATGCGGTAGACGGACTTGCAAATGCGCAGCCGGGTGATTTGATTTGTTATTCCGGTCATGTTGCACTTTACATTGGTAATAACCAGATCGTACATGCAAGTTCAAGCAAAACAGGTATAATTATTTCGAATGCAGATTACAAGGCTGTATTGGCAGTAAGAAGAATTTTTTAATCCCATATAATTGAATCCCAAAAAGCATATGCATTGCATATGCTTTTTTATTGCATAGGAAATTCCTATGCAATAAAAAGCTTCGCTAAGGATGCACACTCGCGCGTAAGGAGGGTGTTGCTGTCGCAACCGCGCTCGGCGCGAGAGTCCGTTTGCGGACTCTTTGTTCTTCATTGGGAATTCTGATGAAAAAACAATTCATGCAGAGTTCATCCGTAAACTTTTTGCAGAATGCGTAGAATGTGTGTTGCTTATTCTTTGCTACACACACATGCATCTCATTTTGTATAAAATAAGAAACTGACAAGTTTTATATATATATGGCGTAGTCAATTGCCAAACATACATTTTGTTCATTTTTGCTAAAAACAGTTGCCTGAAATTGTATCTCGTCAATTTGACTAAAAAAGCAAAAATCAATAGAGATTTGTAGAAATTTGTCGAAAAGTGCAAAAAAAAGTTATCCACATAAAAAAACGCAAATAATCCCATAAAATCAATTTATACACTAAGTTATACACATTATCCACAGAATTATTGACCAAAAAAGTCGGATTTTTACGTAAACCCTGTGAACAAGTGTTTTGTACACAAAGTAGAAAATGAAATAAATATCGAAAAAAGTGGAAAAAGTATTGACTTTTGTACTGTCAAAAAAGTAGTGAACAATTTGTTAAATTTTATCTACAATTACAGAAAATATTGCAAAAACGCATACAATATGATATAATGATTTCAAGCAAATGAAGAGAGTGTGAAAGGAGCGATTTGCTTGGAATCCAAATATAGAGAGGGATTCTTGAATATCGTATGAAAGGAATGATTTATAATGAAATTTAATATCGTTGGAAAAAATATTGATGTAACACCTGGACTTCGTTCTGCAGTTGAAGATAAGATTGGAAAGCTTGAAAAGTATTTCACAAAGGAAACAGAAATACAAGTTACGTTAAGCGTTGAGAAGGACAGACAGAAAATTGAAGTTACCATTCCTGTGAAGGGAAATATCATTCGTTCCGAGCAAGTGAGCAATGATATGTATGTATCAATTGATCTTGTAGAAGAGATTATCGAAAGACAGTTAAAGAAATATAAGAATAAGCTGGTAGACCGTAAGCACAGCAATGATTTCTTTAGTCAGGATTATATCGAGAAAGATTTCATGGATGAAGAAGAGGTTCGTATCATCCGCTCAAAGAAGTTTGATATTAAGCCGATGTATCCGGAAGATGCATGTGTTCAGATGGAACTGCTTGGACATAATTTCTTTGTATTCAACAATGCTGAAACAGATCAGATTTGTGTTGTATATAAGAGAAAAGGGAATACATACGGTATGATTGAACCGGATGTATAGAATTTAAGAAGTGAATAAAAAACCGCCCATTCTAATGGGCGGTTTATTTTTTCAAGGAAAGATATTACTACGCTAAAATTAGCCGAAGATACTCTGGATTGTTTCCATGAGTCCTGCGCATCCGAAGATAAGCAATAAAACGGTGATTACAGCGAGAATCGTAAATAATACTTTCCAGAAGGAAATCGGTGTTTTGCCTGTTACTTTACCGGTTTGACCATTTACCATGAACTGGTATACCTTCCCATTATACTGGAAAGAAGAAATCCAAATGGGAAGCATCAGATATTTGTATGTAATATTGGTGTAAGATGTACTTAATCGCAAATTTCTGACGTGATCTGCGTTCTTTTCGTGTCTGATTTTTTTGTTGATTGCACTGCTTAAACGGGAGTGAATTGCGTTCTTGGCAAGTTCCCAGCCGTCCTTTAGACCGATGGAATAACGTTCAGCAAGGAAACCGGCTACGAATTCCGGTTTGTAGGTTTTGTTGTCGGCTGTGTTGAAGGGCTCTACACCCTTTAACATACTTGTATCGTGCCGTGTGGAAGCAAGGACGAGCTGGTCGTCAATAAACTCGCTGTATGTACCTTTGGTGCGATACCAGTCGGTTTCGATTTTGACATTGCCTTCTCTGTCTTTGACACGGCGGTCTTTACCGTAGGAAGCGCTGTAATGTGTATTGGTCTGTGCATCAAATGTCCAGTAAGGTAAATAAATGCCTTTAAAAGAGTCGGGACGGGCAGATTCTTTGGCCAGTTTGGGGCAGAAGAATTTTTGGCCAATCCATTTTTTAAAGTTTGCAGATGCTACATCAGAAGAAATTTGGAAAGGAACAACACCATTTGGAGCAAGCGTATCTTTGGCTTGAGCCTCCATAACCTGGTTGGAACCGCAGTAGGGACATTCGCTTGCGACATCCAGTGCGTCGTAAATGGTTTCGGCGCTACAGTTCTTACAAATAACGGTTTTCTTTTCTGCTCCCCAGTTACAATTTCCGGTTTGCTCGGCTTTGAAAAAGTCCAGTTCTTCTGCGCTGGGAGGAAGTTCCTCGTCCTGTGAAATTTCTTCTTCGTATCCGCAATAGGGACATACTGTTTTGCCGGTATCGGGGTCATAATTCATTGTACCGTCACATTGAGGACATTTGCGGTCGGTTTCTTCTTTCGTGTCAGTGATATTTGGCGCTATTTGATCCATTTCATTGAAATCGCTCATACGTATAACTCCTTTCTTCAAAAACAGCGGTTTATGCAAAAGTAGCATGAACCGCTGTTTGTTCGACTCATAGGATTCACCTGCAAATCGAAACACTTCATGTGAATGCGCTATTTGCGCACATTTTTAAGTTGCTGTCAGTAGAAACAAAGTTTCACTTTCAACACACATAAATTACTGAATATCGCTTTCGTCAAAAACGTCACCGCATTCAGGACAGAACTTAGGCGGATTTGTAGGATCAGCAGGTTCCCAACCGCATTTATCGCATTTATAAAGTGGTGCGCCTGCGGGTTTCTTAGAACCGCATTCCTGACAGAACTTACCTTTGTTTACCGCACCACAGGAACAGGTCCATCCTGTTGCATCAGCGGGTTTTGCAGCGCCGCATTCACGACAGAATTTGCCGGAATTTCCGGAAGTTCCGCAAGCACAGGTCCATCCTGCATCAGCAGGAGCCATTGCTGCCGGAGCTGCCTGAGGAGCTGCAGCCTGTTGCTGCTGGCCCATTGCAAAGAGGTTTGCAGCATTCACACCGCTGCCGCCTCCGGCCATCTGTGCCATGTTCATACCTGCAAATGCCATCATAGGACCTGCATTCTCGTTAGATGCTGCAGCTTCCATTGCGTTAGCCTGAGCAGTAACCATACGTGCAGCTGCCATATTAACGTTAGTGAATACAGCTGTATCCTGGAAGGATTTGATTCTGTCTTCATCTTCCTTGGTTGCTTTCAAGGTGTTGAAAGTAACAGATACAACTTTTAAACCTCTAAGCTCGCCCCATTTCTTGGAGAGCTGTTCGTTCAATCTGTCTGTTAAGTCATCTGTAAGTGTAGTAATCTGGCTGTAACGAAGACCAACATCTGAGAAGGAACCGAGTGCCGGCTGAAGAGCGGTCATAAACTCGGAACGAAGGATGCTGTGAATCTCTTTTTTGTTGAATTCGCTTGTGAAGTTTGTACAAACAAAAGTATAGAAGCGAATCGGGTCACTGATCATGTAAGAGAATTCACCGTTACACATAAGGCTGATATCACCCTGGAAACCGGTTACTTTATCATGGATAAAGAACGGAATCGGGCTGGAAGTTCCCCATAAGTTGTTACGAACTTCCTTGATATTGATGAAATATACTCTTTGATCCTTGGGGATTTCTCCGCCGAAAGCGAAACGCTTACCAAGAGCAATGAAAGAATTTTTGATGTTCTCACCTAAGTTTCCGTAAAAAATGGAAGGTTCTGTGGAACCATCGTAAATAAATTCACCCGGAGTAGCACAGATTTCAGTAACCTTACCCTGATCAACAAGGATCATACACTGACCTTCATTGACTGCGATTACAGAACCGTTGGAAATGATGTTGTCATTTCCTTTGTTCATTCCTTTTTGATTCTTATTCTTACCTTTTACAGCGAGAACGCCTTCGGGAAATGCGTCGCAGTAAAAATACTCACGATACTGATCGCTTACAACAGAACCAAGTGATGAAACAGCATTTCCAAGAATGTTGCCACCGGCTGTTTTAACCATACTTCCAAGTGTTTCTGCAGTTGCTTTAATTAAACCCATTTGTTTTCCTCCCTAATGATATGTTTTATATGTATGTAAGAGGAACGCAAAGTATAAATCGCGTTCAAATATATTATAGTTTCTTTTCGACAAAAAGTCTATGTGTTTTTAGTAATTTGGGGAATTTGCGGAATAGAATGACCTAATATGCAAAAAAGTGAAAAAATAGGCAGAAATTTCTGCAAAATACTTTATAAATAAAGAAAAAAGACCTATAATATATATTAGGAAAGTGTGGTGTGTTCGATATAATCCGTTTGTGCTTTATGGCGGAGAAAGGAGCATGTTCTATGGAGATTAGGTTAAGCGAAGTGAGTACAGCGCTTGAAAGCCGGGAGTTTAAAGTTTATTTTCAACCGCAGTATGATGCAATATCCAGTCAGATGAAAGGTGCAGAGGCACTTGCGCGTTGGGTGAAAAATGACGGGACGGTAATTCTCCCGAAAGATTTTATTCCATTTATGGAAGAGACAGGTTCTATTATAGATCTGGACTGGTATATTTTAGATGAAGTCTGCCGCTTTGTGAAAGAGCAAAAGGAAAGCGGTCTTAAGATTGTGCCCATCAGTGTGAATTTTTCCAGAATTCATTTACAGGAAGAAGATTTTATAGGGAGAATGAATGCTATAACAGATTTCTACGAAGTGGCGCACGATACAATCGTGGTGGAGATAACGGAAACTACTTTTGTGGAAGATACGGAAAGTGTGAAGGCATTTTGCGAGAGAGTACGTGATAACGGATATAAAATCGCAATTGATGATTTCGGTAGCGGTTTCTCCTCGCTTAGTTTTCTGAAAGAGATGAGTATTGATATTTTAAAAATCGACCGTTCTCTTTTGAAAGGTAATTTCGAGGATGATAAAGAAAGAATTGTGCTGGAAACAATTATTATGCTTGCCAACCGTTTGAAATTATGTACCGTGGCAGAAGGTGTGGAAACCAAAGAACAATTAGGTTTTCTGCGTACCTGTGATTGTACGGAGATTCAGGGATTCCTTTTTGCCAAACCGATGCCTGTTCCTGATTTTGTTTCATTGTGTGCAGAGGAAACACCGGCACCGGAGGAAGATATTCTTGTGTTGCAGAACAGAAACAGTGCAGTGGAACTTTTGCTTGAAGCGGTGTTTGATAAATTTCCGCTTGTGATTTTTGCAAATCTTACACGCAACAGTTATTATATGATGGCTTATGAGAATTTCACGACAACCAAATGTACCGCAGCAGGTAAGTTTGATGAATTGATTAAAGGCGGCGCGTTGACGATGCACCCGGATGATAAAATGCTGTTTGAAGAAACCTTTCGTCGTGAAAATCAGATTCAGGCATATGAAGAAGGGCAAAAGCGAATAAGTCTTGTGACAAGACAGTTAGGTGATGACGGCGTTTATCGTCGCGTTGAGACAACGAATTATTTCGTTAAAAATCCTGCAAGTGAAGATTTGCTGATTATTACGCTTTGCGCAAATCTTGATTAGGCAGATAATTCGGAGATGGGATGAGAAGCTATATTTGTATTGATTTGAAATCTTTTTATGCTTCGGTCGAATGCGTAGAACGTGAGCTTGATCCTATGACAACCAGTCTGGTTGTGGCAGACCCGGAGCGAACGGATAAAACAATTTGTCTTGCGGTTTCTCCTGCTTTGAAGGAACAAGGCGTCAGGAACAGATGCCGGGTTTTTGAAATTCCGCAGGGTATTTCGTATATTACGGCTCCGCCGCGTATGCAATTGTATATTGATTATTCCGCAAATATTTACAGAATATATTTGAAGTATTTCTCTAAAGAAGATATTCATGTTTATTCCATAGATGAAGTTTTTATTGATGTGACCGATTATGTGAAAATGTATGAAATGACGCCACGGGAACTCGGGGAAGCGGTTATGGAAGATATCCTGCGTACGGTCGGAATACCTTCGACCTGCGGCATCGGAACGAATCTTTATCTGGCTAAGATTGCACTTGATATTACAGCGAAGCATGCGGAAGACAGGATCGGAGAGCTGGATGAAGCAATGTATCAAAGGACGTTATGGGATCACCGGCCGTTGACCGATTTCTGGAGAGTGGGTCCGGGGATTGCCAAAGAACTTGAGCGACGCGGAATCTATACCATGCGCGGAATTGCTATGGCGCAGGAAGAGAGTTTGTATCATCTCTTTGGTGTAGATGCGGAGCTTTTGATTGATCATGCGTGGGGGCGGGAAACAGTTACCATTGCGGATATTAAAGCGTATAAGGCTGAGAATAATTGTCTTAGTAGCGGTCAGGTGCTTCCTTGTTCGTATTCTTATGAGAAAGCTGCCCTGATTGTGAAAGAAATGGCAGATCTTTTATGTTTGGATCTGGTGGATAAAAATCTTGTTGCAGAGGCGGCAACCCTTCATATTTCCTATGAAAAAAGTCTTTGCAGAGATTCCTCACATGCGACGGTTTCTTTCGTTATGCCGACTTCTTCTTCAAGATTAATTATTCCGGAAATAGAGAAGCTCTATCGCCGGATTGCGGATAAAACGGGCGGAGTCAGGCGCGTAAATCTGACGTTTCAGAGAGTACGCGAGGAAGAATGCAGACAATATAGTTTTCTTGTGGATACCGAAGAACTGGAACGTGAAAAGAAGATACAGCAGGCAATGCTTTCTATTAAAAGAAAGTTTGGTAAAAATGCTGTTTTAAAAGGGATGAACCTTGAAGAAGGCGCAACAACAATGGAACGAAACAGACAGATCGGAGGGCATAAAAGTGGCTGAGCGGCAAAAGATGAGCGCTGCAAAACGAGCGAAACAATTTATGCCGTTTGCGGCATTGAAGGGCTTTGAAGAAGCGCTTGAAGAAGCAGAGGCTGAGATGGAGGAAAAGGCAGTGGTATCGATGCGTAAAGAAGAGTTACGCAAATTGACACGAAAATATGCAAATGAGTCCGAATTGTAAACGGAGGATAAAAGATGCTTTTCAAAAAAAAGAAAAAGACATTTTTTAAAAAGAAAAAAAAGACTGTAAGGCAGAGACTGGAAGCGGATTTGATAAAAATACAGAAGAAGGCGAGAAAAAAGCTTCGAAAGTATTTTAAGAATATTCATAAGAAGGAACGGAAATTCCGTGGTCTGATGAAAAACGGAGCGCGTATTCTTGAATTGTCCGTTGATGTGGTATTCGTACTGATTGTGCTTGTTTTGTTCTGGAAGAAGGCGAAGGATCCGGATTTTCTGAACGATTTCGGTGCGACAAAGCTGTAAGCGTGAAATAATTGAATTGACAAAAAGGACTTTTTTACGAAGTCCTTTTTTGGATTAAAAAAGAATTCTGTGAAACGGAAGGGTTAAAAGGATTTACAGTTTGTTTACAGTTGAGAGGTTGAATAGTTGATAAAAATCTGATAAAATAGTCAAGATGTACTGTAAAAAGTAATCGATTTCTATTTATATGATTGGAGTATTAAAGAATGAAACTGGTTGACAAGGTTTTCGGAACGCATAGTGAGCGCGAATTGAAACGTAACGCCAAAACAATTGATCGTATCGAAGCGCTTCGTCCTGACATGCAGGCGCTTTCCGATGAGCAGCTCAAGGCTAAAACAGAAGAATTTAAGAAAAGACTTGCAGAAGGTGAAACGTTAGATGATATTTTGCCGGAAGCATTTGCGGTTGTACGTGAAGCCGGTAAGCGTGTTTTAAATATGGAGCACTATCGTGTGCAGTTGATAGGTGGTTTGATTTTACACCAGGGCCGTATTGCGGAAATGAAGACAGGTGAAGGTAAAACTTTGGTTTCGACATTGCCTGCTTATTTGAATGCATTGACGGGAAAAGGTGTCTTGATTGTTACCGTTAATGATTACCTTGCACACCGTGATGCAACTTGGATGGGACAAATCCACGAGTTTTTGGGTCTCAAGGTGGGTGTTGTTTTAAACTCGTTGAAGAATGATGAGAGACGAGAAGCGTACAATTGCGATATCACATATGTAACAAACAATGAACTCGGTTTTGACTATCTTCGTGACAACATGGTTATTTATAAGGAAGAAAGAGTTCTTCGTCCGTTGCATTATGCAATCATCGATGAGGTTGACTCCGTATTAATTGATGAGGCAAGAACACCGCTTATTATTTCCGGACAGAGCGGTAAATCAACCCGTTTGTATGAAGTATGTGATATTCTGGCAAGACAGATGAAGCGCGGTGCGGACATGGAAGATATGTCCAAGCTTGATATAATTATGAAAGTCGAGCAGGAAGAAAGCGGTGACTTCGTTGTAAATGAAAAGGATAAAATCATCAACTTGACTGCAGCCGGTGTTGCTGTAGTAGAGAAATTCTTCCGCATTGAGAATCTTGCAGATCCTGAGAATATTGATATTCAGCACAACATTATTCTTGCTTTACGTGCGCATAATTTAATGTTCCGCGACCAGGATTATGTTGTAAAAGATAATGAAGTTTTAATTGTAGATGAATTTACAGGTCGTATTATGCCGGGACGTCGTTATTCTGACGGTCTTCATCAGGCAATCGAAGCAAAGGAACATGTAAAGGTTAAAAGAGAGAGTAAAACACTTGCAACCATTACATTCCAGAACTTCTTCAATAAGTTTGAAAAGAAAGCAGGTATGACCGGTACTGCTTTGACAGAGGAGAAGGAATTCCGTGATATTTACGGAATGGATGTTATCGAGATTCCGACAAACAGACCGATTGCAAGACAGGATTTGCATGACGTTGTATATAAGACCAAAAAAGGCAAGCTTCATGCAATCGTAGAGGCAGTTGAAGAAGCGCATGCAAAGGGACAGCCTGTTTTGGTTGGTACCATTACGATTGAATCATCTGAAGAAATCAGCCGCATGCTTACAAGAAAGGGCATCAAACATAAAGTTTTGAATGCGAAGTTCCATGAGATGGAGGCGGAGATTGTAGCAGATGCAGGTCAGCACGGTGCAGTTACTATTGCAACTAACATGGCAGGTCGTGGTACTGATATTAAGCTTGATGATGCAGCGAAAGCAGCAGGCGGATTAAAGATTATCGGTACGGAAAGACATGAGTCACGTCGTATTGACAATCAGTTGCGTGGTCGTTCAGGACGACAGGGTGACCCGGGTGAATCCAAATTTTACATCTCTCTTGAAGATGATTTAATGCGTCTGTTTGGTTCAGAGAGATTGCTGCAGGTATTTAACTCTCTTTCTGTAGATGAGTATCAGGCGATTGAGCACAATATGCTTACTAAGGCAATTGAGGGTGCACAGAAGAAGATAGAAAGCAATCATTATGCAATCCGTAAGAATTTGCTTGATTATGACCAGGTAATGAATGACCAGCGTGAAATTATTTATGCGGAGCGTCTCAGAGTGCTTGATGGTGAAAGCATGCGTGATGTAATCTACAAGATGATTACGGATATTGTAGAAAATATCGTTGATACCTGTATCGGAGATGATGCACATGCTGAGGAGTGGGATTTGGTTGAACTGAATTCAGCTATTTTACCGATTATCCCATTTGAAACAATTACACTTGATCGAATTGAAAAGCACAAAAAGAACGCTTTAAAGCAGCAGTTAAAGGAAGAGGCTGTAAAACTCTATGAAGAAAAAGAAGCTTTATTCCCTCAGAGTGAGATGATTCGTGAAGTGGAACGAGTAATTCTTTTGAAAGCGATTGACCGTAAGTGGATGAACCATATTGATGATATGGATCAGTTGAAGCAGGGTATCGGTATGATGGCATATGGCCAGAAGGATCCGTTGATCGAGTACCGTATGAGCGGTTTCGATATGTTTGATGCAATGGAACAGAGTATCAAAGAGGAAACAGTTCGTTTGTTAATGCATGTAAATGTTGAACAGAAGGTAGAACGTGAACAGGTAGCAAAGGTAACCGGAACCAACAAAGATAATTCCGGTCCGAAAGCCCCTTCAAAACGTGCGGATGACAAAGTATATGCAAACGACCCCTGCCCCTGCGGAAGTGGCAGAAAGTATAAGCAGTGTTGCGGCCGAAATGCATAAAATATTCGCAAAATAAAAGGTGGTGACGTCAAATGGTAGAACTTGACGCGATGAAATCTGAGCTTCAGACGTATGTTGCGCCGCTTGCAGAAGTGAAGGATTCGCTGAATCTGGAAGTGAAAGAGCAACGTGCCAATGAGCTTGACAGAGAAATGCAGGAACCCGGTTTTTGGGATAATCCTGATATTTCCAATCGTAAAATGAAAGAATTTAAAATGTTGCAGGATACAATTAAAACGTATTCTGAATTAGAGTCTGCAGTCGAAGATATTGGTTTGCTGATTCAGATGGCTTATGAAGAAAATGACGAAGAAATGGTTGCTGAGATCCGTTCTGAGTTAGATGACTTTATTGAAAAATTTGAAAAAATCCGTATTTCAACACTTTTATCCGATGAATATGACGGAAATAATGCAATTCTGAGATTGAATGCAGGTGCCGGCGGAACAGAGAGCTGTGACTGGGCATCCATGTTATATCGTATGTATGTAAGATGGGCAGAGCGTAAAGGTCTGACGGTTGAAGTTCTTGATTATCTTGATGGCGATGAAGCCGGAATTAAGTCTGTATCCTGGCAGGTGAGTGGTGAAAATGCTTACGGATATTTGAAATCTGAAAAAGGGGTACACAGACTCGTTCGTATTTCTCCGTTTAATGCGCAGGGAAAGAGGCAGACGTCTTTTGTATCGCTTGATGTTATGCCGGAATTACCGGAAGATGTTGAACTGGATATTAACCCGGATGATTTGAGAATTGATACGTATCGAAGCAGTGGAGCGGGTGGACAGCATATTAACAAAACTTCTTCTGCAGTCCGTATTACCCATATTCCGACCGGAGTAGTGGTGCAGTGTCAGAATGAACGTTCCCAGCACAGTAATAAAGACAAGGCAATGCAGATGCTTAAGGGTAAGCTTATGATGCTTAAGAAAGAGGCAAATGCAGAGAAGCTTTCTGATATTCGCGGTGAAGTAAAGGAAATTGGTTGGGGTAGTCAGATACGATCCTATGTTATGCAACCATATACCATGGTGAAAGATCACAGAACCGGGGAAGAAACCGGTAATGTGGACGCTGTATTAGACGGTGATTTGGATAAAATGATGACTGCATATCTCAAATGGAAGAGTCTCGGCGGTATTGCCGGTGACAATGCAGATAGTCTGGATGTATAAAGAATAAATCAAGAAGCCTGTAAATACATAGAACATGTACTTACAGGCTCTTTTCAAATATCGTAAAAGAGGTTATAATTGAACAGTATGTGATGAAAAATACTTACAAAACATGAAAATGGAGGTATAAATGACAAGATTTGAGTTGATAGCACCTTGCCATTTTGGTTTGGAAGCAGTGTTAAAGCGCGAAATTAATGATTTGGGATACGAAATCACAGAAGTAATGGATGGCAGAGTTACTTTTGAGGGAGATGCGGAAGCGATTGCATATGCGAATATCTTTCTGCGCTCTGCAGAACGTATTCTGATTAAAATAGGAAGTTTTCATGCGGAAACATTTGAAGAACTGTTCGTGGGAACGAAGAACTTGCCTTGGGAGGAGTATATTCCTGCAAATGGCAAGTTTGGTGTAGCCAAAGCTGCGAGTATTAAAAGCAAGCTTTTCAGCCCTTCGGATATACAGTCGATTATGAAAAAGGCGATGGTAGAGCGCATGAAG
Source organism: Lachnospiraceae bacterium (assembly GCA_015056945.1). Classification (GTDB taxonomy): domain Bacteria; phylum Bacillota; class Clostridia; order Lachnospirales; family Lachnospiraceae; genus UBA3766. The sequence goes on from SVFH01000012.1 coordinate 71,675, forward strand.
CAAAAATATCATCTGGAATGGTTTCCGGAGGACGGGGAGACGTATCCAATCCGCGTTTTTATCAAGAATGATGAGGTTACAGTAGGTCTTGACACCACAGGAGAGTCTTTACATAAGCGCGGATACCGTAAATTGACGGCAAAAGCACCGATTGCAGAAAATCTCGCGGCTGCTTTGATTATGCTGACCCCATGGAAACAGGACAGAATTCTTGTGGATCCTTTTTGCGGTAGTGGTACGATTCCGATTGAAGCGGCTTTGATGGCAGCCAATATTGCCCCGGGTATGAATCGCTCTTTTTTAGCTGAAAATTGGAAGCATATTGTGCCGGCAAAGCATTGGTATGACTGCGTGGATGAGGCTAGAGAGAATATAATAACAGATGTTGAAACAGATATCCAAGGATATGATATTGATGAACAAATGGTCAAAATTGCAAGAGAAAATGCAAAATTAGCCGGCATAAATCACCTGATTCACTTTCAGACCAGACCGGTCAATGAATTGAGTCATCCTAAAAAATACGGATTTTTGATTACAAATCCTCCTTACGGAGAACGTTTGGAAGAAAAAGAAGCCCTTCCGGCGCTGTATTCCACGATTGGAGAGCGTTTTAGGGCGTTGAACGATTGGTCAATGTTCTTAATTACGTCCTATGAAAATGCTGAACGAGATTTAGGAAAAAAGGCTGATAAAAATCGAAAAATCTATAATGGTATGATGAAAACGTATTTTTTGCAATATTTTGGTCAAAAACCGCCCAGACGTGTTGAAAAATAATATATTTTATTGGAGAAAAGTAAAAATGAAAATTGTTGTAGCTACTGGAAATAAAGACAAAGTTAAAGAAATTAAATCTATATTTAACAATGAAACAGACGAGGTTTTATCCATGAAGGAAGCCGCAATTACCACAGATGTGGAAGAAACCGGAACAACTTTTGAGGAGAATGCTCTTTTGAAGGCAAGAGCAATTGCGGGAAAATGTGACAGTGTTGTCTTATCTGATGATTCCGGTCTTGAAGTAGATTATCTTGATAAGCAACCCGGAATTTATTCGGCACGATATATGGGTGAAGATACTTCTTATGATATAAAGAATGCAGCAATTATTGATTTGTTGAAAGATGTCGAGTTTGAACAGAGAACGGCGCGTTTCGTTTGCGCGGTTGCTGCAGTGTGTCCGGACGGAAGAGAGTTTGTGACAAGAGCAACAATGGAAGGGTATATCGGTTATGAACCCAAAGGGGAGAACGGGTTCGGGTATGATCCGATTCTCTATTTAAAAGAGTACGACTGCATGAGTGCAGAGTTATCTTTGGAAGCGAAGAATGAGATTAGTCATCGTGGTAAAGCTTTTCGTGCAATGAAAGCACTTTTGGAAAAGGAAGGTATTCAATGAGAATATTATTAGTCAGCGATACACATCGTATGAATGGCAATTTTTACGAGGTATTGGAAAAAGAGGCGCCGCTTGATCTGGTAATTCATTGCGGAGATGCAGAAGGCAGTGAGTATGAGCTTGCCGCAGTCGCCGGTTGTGATTTTGAATGTGTGTGCGGAAATAATGATTTCTTTACGGTTTTGCCGAAAGAACGTGTGCTTGATATTGCCGGAAATAAAATATTCGTAACGCACGGCCATTATTATAATGTTTCGGCCGGTTATGACCGTCTTGCGGATGAGGCACTTTCAAGAGGGTGCAATATGGCATTCTTTGGTCATACGCACATTCCTTTTATGGAGGAAGTAAACGATGTTTTTCTTGTGAATCCCGGAAGTTTGACGTATCCGAGGCAACATGGTAGAATACCTACATATGTAATTGTTGAAATAGATGAAAAAGGCGAGGTTTCACTGACGCAATGCAGTGTACGCTCGGAAGAAGATTCTTTTTGAGAAATGGCAGGGGGATGAAGATGACGGAGTTATATAAAGAAGCAGAAGCAATTGTAATGTTTGAGAAGGACTGTGAAGAAGAGTTACGTACAGAGAAGTTTTTGCGGTTTATGAAAGCGACAAGATGGATTTATTTGGCTATTATCATACTTACGGTACTTTTTATGATCTGGTGGACATTCTCACAACAGCACCTGATGTTTGTGTTATATTTCGCTTTTGTTATTCTGGGTATTGTGGGGATTTATCTGTATAAAAGAAAATTCATGAAAAACATGTTTTATCTGCAGTTTACAGCGTGCAATATGAAAAAAGCGTTAACCGTGTATCTTGTTATGTTACGCAATTCAAAGGAAATAGAAAAAAGCGATGCCAGCCTGTACGGAATCGGAGGTGTACTTCTTTGTATGGGCGAGTTTGACAAGGCGATAGAAATCGCAAATCTTATTGAGAGATATACCAATACAGCGACATCTAAAGTATATGCATTGATTATTCGGACTTCTGCTGCATTCTATAAAAACGAGACGGAGACATTGGAATCCTGCATTGAACAGCTTGGCCAAATGGCTGCGCAGAATGCAACACCTTTTATTCGCCCTACCTATAATATGGCCTCAGAATATCCGGAGATTCTAAAATTTCAGGAAAACTTGGATTATGCCGGTGCATTGCAGCTGTTATCGAAGGAAGAGTATAATCGTGAAACACTTTCGAAAGTTTCTTCGAACTACCGGCTTTACAGAATTGCGAAAGCTGTAGGAATGGAACAGGAAGCTGCACGGCATAAAGAATTCGTTCTTGCAAACGGAGGAGACAGTTTCTATTGCAAAAATATTGAGAATGAATAGTCAGAAACCGGTGTTTTCGGTCAAATAAAAAAATTAAAAAAATATCAAAAAAAGTGTTGACAAAAGATAGTGACATGGATATAATAGCTATTGTGTCACGGCGAGTGAACACTTCAACGGGGTGTGGCTCAGCTTGGCTAGAGCACCTGGTTTGGGACCAGGGGGTCGCAGGTTCGAATCCTGTCACCCCGATGTGCGATTACAATTTTATAGTAACATGCGGGTGTAGTTCAATGGTAGAACATCAGCCTTCCAAGCTGAATACGTGGGTTCGATTCCCATCACCCGCTTTTTTCATGCAAAAACCTCAAGCTTATAGCTTGGGGTTTTTTGCATGAAAGAACGGATGCGTCGCCGCCCCCAAGGTTCGGTCTCCGCTCCGCTCCGGTCGGCGCAAAACTGAGGTCCCCCGGACCTCATGCGGTCGCCCGGTGAAATGAAGTGATTTTTTTCTGTCATGAAATAAAATGGCTATTGTTAATAAATGACAAATTCATGTGGTTGTTTATTGTGAAAACAGCTGAAAAAAGGTTTCTTCAGATTGACGGTAAGACATAAATATATTAAATTGATAATGCAGATTCTTATAGAAGTGTTACCTTTCATAGTATGAGGAGAAAAATTATGAAAAGTAACAAGGGTTTTTCACTTGTAGAATTGGTGATTGTAATTGCGATAATGGCAATTCTCGTAGGACTGATGGCACCGAATCTGGTACGCTATATTGAAAAAACAAAGGTATCTCACGACGTACAGTTTGCAGACTCCATTAAGAGAGCTGTCGAACTGGCAATGTCTGATCCTGATGTTTTTAATTCAGAGTCTTATGTAAGACCTGTTTCAAATGAAATGGGTGTGTGCGTTGCTTATGCAGGTGATGCATTTAGTGATGCAGTATATGAGACACTTGGATTGAACAGCTATGCAGAGGTTTTGGGAAATTTACGTTCTAAGGATTGTACTGCAATTATGATTCAGATTGATCCGGATACTGACAAGGTTAGTGTTCAGATTAATGGTTCTCACGCAGATGCGATGGGTGGTTCATCACCGATTATAGTGAAATAACAGTGAAAAAAGGACTTTTGCACTGCGGATGAATATTCATCTTTGGTGTGAAAGCTCTTTTTTTGTAAAGAAATCCTTTTATTTTGTCTGACAATTTGGTAAAATATATATAAATGTAAGTCACTTTTTTATAGACTTACGAAAAGACAATAAGGGAGGATTCTTGACATGAAGTTAACTTTTGTTGGAGCAACGCATGAAGTAACAGGAAGTTGTCATTATATACATGCCTGCGGTAAAAACATTTTAATCGATTGCGGTATGGAACAAGGTATTAATGTTTATGAGAATTGTGAAATTCCCGTAGAAGAAGCCTTGATTGATTATGTACTTTTGACGCATGCGCATGTGGATCATTCCGGATTTTTGCCCCTTATTTATTCAAGGGGATTTCGGGGACAGGTTATTATGACGGAAGCTTCTGCTGATTTGTGCAGCATTATGCTTAGAGACTGTGCACATATTCAGATGCAGGAAGCAGAGTGGAAGAGTCGTAAAGCGAAGAGAAGTTCTAAGTATTCCGGTGTGGAACCTCTATTTACGATGGAAGATGCGGATGGTATTATCAAACGAATTGTTCCGCATGATTATAATAAGAAGTTTGAATTATGCAGCGGTATCGAAGTACGCTTCACTGATATCGGGCATTTGCTCGGTTCTGCGAGCATTGAAATCTGGATTACCGAGAATGGTGCATCCAGAAAGATTGTTTTTTCCGGTGATATCGGAAATAAGAATCAACCGTTATTGCGAGACCCGCAGTTTACCAAAGATGCGGACTATGTTGTAATGGAGTCCACATACGGAACCAGAGTACACTCTAAAGAACGGGTTGATTATGTGAAAGAGCTGACGGAAGTGTTGCAGCAGACGTTTGATATGGGCGGAAATGTGATTATACCGTCTTTTGCAGTCGGAAGAACACAGGAAATGCTGTATTTCCTGCGTAAAATTAAGACAGAAGGTCTCGTAAAAGGACATGAGAATTTCGAGGTGTATGTAGATAGTCCGCTGGCTGTTGAAGCGACCGGTATTTTCCAGAAAAATATCTATTCCTGTTATGATGACGAGGCAATGGAACTGGTAAAGAAGGGAATTAATCCGATTGCCTTTCCCGGGCTTAAGTTATCTATCACCAGTGAAGAATCCAAAGCGATTAACTTTGATGATGCGCCGAAGGTTATTCTGTCTGCTTCCGGTATGTGTGAAGCCGGACGTATCAGACATCACTTGAAGCACAATTTGTGGCGTAGTGAATCTACGATTCTTTTTGTAGGATATCAGGCAGTAGGAACTCTTGGACGGGCACTTGTGGATGGTGTGGATGAGGTAAAATTGTTTGGAGAGCCGGTTGAAGTCCGCGCGCAGATTAAAGTGCTTGCCGGAATCAGCGGCCATGCAGACAGGAATGGCCTGATTGAATGGCTGAATGCATTTGAGAAAAAACCGAAACGCGTGTTTGTTGTTCATGGCGAAGATGCAACCTGTAATCTTTTCACGGATTGCCTTGAAAAAGAATATGGCTATAATGCATATGCACCGTTTAGCGGAACCAGGTTTAACATGCTGACCAATGAAATCGAATATGAAGCAGCACCGGTTCCTCTGAAGAAGAAAGAGCCTTCCAAACGTGTTACGGAAGTATTCGCGCGTCTCCTTGCAGCAGGAAACCGTTTGCTTGCTGTTATTGCTAAAAATGAAGGTGGTGCAAATAAGGATCTTGCCAAGTTTGCCGACCAGATTAATTCGTTGTGTGACAAGTGGGATCGCTAAAGATTCCGTCAAACAGAAGCTGAATCGACTCCGGTATACGCTCAGGCTGTATGCCGGAGTAATTAATGATTATTGTATGGCTGGAAGAAGTTGTCCGATTACGGTAATACTGACTTAGGCACGTAATGCGGATTCCTTTTTGGGCAGCTTTTTTGATTAGTTCCTCGTCTGAATATTGTGTATCTATCTCAAGAAGAAAATGCAGTCCCGCATGTTCTTCTTTTATTTTTACACGCGAAAAATAGGGATGATTACGGATGCATGTAAGGATTCTGTCGCGTTGGATGCGATAGTGATTACGCATACGGTTAATATGTTTTTCCAAGTGTCCGCGTTCAATGAACTGATAAAGCGTGTATTGTTCGAAGTTAGAGACTGTACAGGAGTAAAAACTCAGATGATGGTTGTACTTTTCGCAAAGCTCTTTGGGAAGCACCATGTAGCTGATTCGAATAGTGGAACTGAGACTTTTGGAAAACGTATTCATATAAATGACCTTGCCGGTTGTGTCGATGCTTTGGAGCGCAGGAATGGGTTTGCCGACCAGACGGAATTCGCTGTCATAATCATCTTCTATAATATAGCGGTTCTTTTTGGCGCAGGCCCAGGTGAGCAGTTCATAACGCCGATTGATTGGTGTAACAATTCCAGTCGGAAAATGATGGGAGGGTGAAAGGTGAAGAATATCTGCCTGCGTTTCGTTTAAGGCATTCGTATTAACCCCGGATTCGTCAAGAGCAACCGGCACGCAGGTGACACGATTCGCGTCATATATATGTGAGATTTTTTGATACCCCGGGTCTTCGACTGCATATGTTTTATCCTGTCCGAGAAGTTGGATAATCATATTGTAGAGATATTCGGTTCCTGCACCTACAACAATTTGTTCCGGTGTTACGTGCATTCCGCGAAACTGGTACAGGTAGTCCGCAATTGCTTCACGCAGCAGTAAAATACCGCCGGAGGGAGAGCGGACCATGAGTTCGTCAGCATAATCAGACATGGTAAGTCTCATTAGTTTGTTCCATATTGTAAAAGGAAATGAATCCGGTCGTGTGGCATTGTCGGTAAAATCTGTGAAATAGCTGTTTTTTTTGTCCCGGACATCAGGTATGCGCTCGGGGCGTTTGGGAGCTATCGGCATTTGCGACGAAATATCATTTACATAAAAACCTTTTTTAGAGACGGAATAAAGGTAACCTTCGGCCATGAGCTGATTGTATGCATTTTCCACTGTAATGGTGCTGATATCTAAATGTTTAGCCAGGTTTCTTTTTGAAGGCAATTTTTCGTCTGCCGTAAGTGTTCCTGAAAGAATGTCTTCTTTGATTCTTTTATACAAATATTCATACAGACTGTCATTTCCGCGTTTTTCAAATGAGTAAGTAAGCATACATACATTCTCCTATCTGACCATATTAAAAATATTCAAATTGAACATTTTAATATGGTCAATAAACAGTATAATAAACGACAGAGAAAAAGTAAAGTGAGGAGACTATAATAATGAAAAGAATTGTAACAATTCAGGATATATCTTGTGTAGGGAAGTGTTCCCTGACCGTGGCGCTTCCCATTATTTCTGCAATGGGCGTGGAAACTGCAATTTTACCGACTGCGGTTCTTTCCACACATACGATGTTTCAAAATTTCACCTGTAAAGATTTGACGGATCAGGTAGAGCCGGTTGCAGCGCATTGGAAAAGTGAAAAAATCGGATTTGATGCTATTTATACCGGGTATCTTGCTTCGGAAGAACAGATTAATCTGTTAAAGAAGTTTTTTGCTGATTTTAAGACAGAGAAGAATCTTGTTATCGTAGATCCGGCCATGGCTGATAACGGAAAACTTTATCCTGCGTTTGATGAAGATTTTGCACATAAAATGGGAGAGCTTTGCGGACTGGCGGATATTGTATTGCCGAATGTGACAGAGGCTTCTTATATGACCGGTATGGAATATCGTGAAGTATACGATGAGGAATATATTAAGGAAATGCTCCGCGCACTTGTGAAACTTGGTGCGAAGACTGCACTGCTAACAGGTGTTGGCTTTGAAGAAGGTAAGACCGGCGTAATGGGCTATGACAGCGCGTCTGACACATTTCATTATTATTCTCACCGGAAGCATGCGAAATCTTATCATGGCACGGGTGATATTTTCTCAAGTACATTTGTAGGCGCTGTGGTGAATGGTTTTGCTTGGGAAGAGGCAATGAAAATTGCGGCAGACTTTACAGCAGAAAGTATTTATATTACAATGAACGATGAAAACGGATGTTGGTATGGTGTGAATTTTGAACTTGCCATTCCGGGGCTTCTGAAGGCGCTTGGACGCTAGTTCGAGGCAGACGTTATTATTATTATTATTAGGAGAACTGCTTATGAAAAAAATATTGTCGTGTTTACTGTCATTTTTACCTTTGGTACTTTTTGCGATTTCTATGTTCTTTATATTTTTTATGGAAATTTCATCCTTGTTTTGGGAGACAACAGAACCACCGTTTTGGTTTGTGTTTTTAGCAGTTTTTATGGTTATTTTTACATTGTTAATGGTTATTGCAGTGTATGCGGTAATGATTTACTATATCGTCATAGCCTGCAGGTCTCCTTATCTTGACACTTCAATGAAAGCTTTATGGAGCATATTGCTTTATTTTTTAAATGTTTTTGTTTTTCCTGTTTTCTGGTTTGTGGTAATACGAAAAGAAATTGAGATGAAAGAATCAAAGAAATTTCGGGAGGATATAATGTAAAAAAAGCACTGACTTGCATATTGTCATTCGGTATTTTGGTTCATGCATAACAAAAAAATAACCTGCTTGCAGGTTATTTTTTTTGTTGGTAAATCGGATCAGCAGGATAGCCTCCTTTTAACTTTTGCATGCCGCGTTGAATGGCATCCTGGGAATTTTTCCAGTCAGCGTCCTTGTTTCTGTAGTCGAACTTTTCAACCAGCCAGGATACGTCTTCCTGTAAACGATCCATATTGGTTTTCATTAAATCAAAAACAAGAGGATAAAATTCAGCCTTTTGCTTGTCGTTTAATTTGGTTTCGCCGGCTTCACACAAATCGCCGAAGTGCTGAAGACAGAAACCTTTGCTGTCTTTCACCTTTTGTACGAATTCGGGATCTTTTTTATACATAACAAAGAAAGTATCAAGATAACGCTCATAGGTATCTTCGAAACGCTTACAGATATAACAGGAGTCTGTTTTCTGTTTTACCCATGCAGCAACAGAATTTTTCATGTCGGGACCGGACTTGGAGAAACGGCTTTTGAAAGTTGTTTTGCCGGGTTGAAAATTTTTGATTTCTTCATTCAACTGACGACGGATTTCCATATAATGGGTTTTCAGAATCCAGGCATTGCCGAGGGTGTTGCCGTAATCAAACATTTTTTTGGAATGGGTACGGCAAAAACCTGCTTTGTCAGTCTGTTCGCGAATATCACTTTCCATATAAGAAGAGCCGGAGCCTAATGCAAAATCAAGCAAATCCTGCTCAACGTTACGCTCGATAAAACAGAACGGACACTCATCGTGAGCGTTCATGGCATCGTTCAATGGGATTGTATAGAGTTTTTCTTTCATTCTAAAGCCTCCGTTTCTGATATTTCATATCATATTTTTATCATATCTAAAATTACGTTTTTTCGCAATGCTTTCATTTGAAAAGAAGACGAAAGAAACAACAAAAAAGCAGAGTTTTATTCATTTTTTGTACGTTCTTTTAAAAATGAAAATTTGTTCTTGAAACTTTGCTCAGAATGTGCTATCTTTAAAAACAATTATACTTAATCAAGGAGATTTCCGTATGAGTGAGGCGTACAAAGAACTGTTGATTAAACAGAAAGAAAGTATGAAAGATAAAGCAATCGGATATGTGATGGTTGTTTTGGCATTATTTTGTATCGGCGCGACCGTTCTTTTTGCGAACCCGCTTTGTCTGATTGGAACGGTGGCTTTTGGCATCCTTTCCTATTTTCTTTATTTTTCCAGAATGCAGATTGAATATGAATATACTTATATGGATAAAGAACTGCGAATTGACCGTATTTGCAACGCATCTAAAAGAAAAAGTATAAAGGTGCTTGATTTGTCACAGATGGAGATGATGGCACCGAATGGATCTGTACATTTGGAACATTATTTACACAGCGAAGGAAAGCTTTATGATTTTTCAAGAGGGTATCCTGATACAGAGGAACTTAAGACCTATATGATTTGTTTTTCGGGGGAAAGATATTTAGTATCTGTTACAGATGAATTTTTGAATGCAATGCGTATTACCTTGTCACATAAAATTAAAATGATTTAATTCTAACGGACAGGCATTACGCATAAAAATAATACTTAATTAAACGGAGGGCATTAAAATGGGTCAGATTGTTAGTGAAGGCATTACATTTGATGATGTATTGTTGATACCTAGTTATTCTCAGGTAATTCCGAATCAGGTTGATTTGAGTACCTGGTTAACGAACAAAATTAAGCTGAACATTCCTATTATGAGTGCAGGAATGGATACGGTTACGGAACATCGTATGGCGATTGCAATGGCACGTCAGGGTGGTATTGGTATCATTCATAAAAATATGTCCATTGAAGCACAGGCAGAAGAAGTTGACAAGGTAAAAAGATCAGAGAATGGTGTTATTACAGATCCGTTCAGCCTTACTGCAGAGCATACACTTGCAGATGCGGATGCATTAATGGCTAAATTCAGAATTTCAGGTGTTCCTATTACTGAGGGAAGAAAATTAGTTGGTATTATTACCAATCGTGACTTGAAGTTTGAAACAGATTTCACAAAGAAAATCAAAGAATCCATGACAAGTGAAAATCTTGTTACCGCACGCGAAGGAATTACATTGGAAGCGGCAAAGAAGATTCTTGCAGATGCCCGTAAAGAGAAACTTCCCATTGTGGATGAAAATTATAATCTTGTTGGTTTGATTACCATTAAAGATATTGAAAAGACAATTAAATATCCCCTTGCAGCGAAAGATGCACAGGGCAGACTCCTTTGCGGCGCAGGTGTCGGTATTACGGCGAATGTGCTTGATAGAGTGAAAGCTCTTGTAGATGCAAAGGTAGACGTAATTGTTCTTGACTCTGCTCACGGACATTCCGAGAATGTATTAAAGTGTACCAGAATGATTCGTGAAGCATATCCCGATTTACAGATTATCGCAGGTAATATTGCTACCGGCGAAGCAGCAAAAGATTTGATTGAAGCCGGTGCAAGTGCATTAAAGGTTGGTATTGGTCCCGGATCTATCTGTACGACACGTATTGTTGCAGGTATCGGTGTTCCTCAGATTTCAGCAGTTATGGATTGCTATAATGTGGCAAAAGAATATAATGTTCCTATTATTGCTGATGGTGGTATCAAGTACTCAGGCGATATGACAAAGGCTATTGCAGCCGGTGCTAATGTTTGTATGATGGGTAGTATCTTTGCAGGATGTGATGAAAGTCCGGGAGAATTCGAATTGTTCCAGGGCAGAAAGTACAAAGTTTATCGCGGTATGGGTTCTATCGCCGCAATGGAAAACGGAAGTAAAGACCGTTATTTCCAGGCAGATGCAAAGAAACTGGTTCCTGAAGGTGTTGAAGGCCGCGTTGCTTACAAGGGAACGGTTGAGGACACTGTATTTCAGTTGCTCGGCGGTTTACGTTCCGGTATGGGATATTGCGGAACTCCTACGATTGAAGAATTGAAGCAGAATGGTAAATTCGTTAAGATTTCTGCGGCTGCTTTAAGAGAGAGTCATCCTCATGATATTCATATTACGAAGGAAGCACCGAACTATAGCATGGAGAAGTAATTTACATAAATTTTTATTGACGATAAATATGGTGAGTGATAATATTATTTTATAAACATATTTGGAGGTCAATTTTATGAAAGCACAACATGTAACTGAATGTGAATTACTTGTTATGAAAACCATTTGGTCGCATCCGGAGAAAGACATGGCATTACCTGAAATCCTTGGTCTTGTAAACAGTACATACGGCAAAGAGTGGGCACCTCAGACCGTATCTACATTCTTAAAGAGACTTGTGAACAGAGGATTTTTAAGAGTATATCGTCAGGGTCGTTCCTTCTTTTATCATGATATTATTTCTTTTACGGATTATCGTGAAGCGACTATTTCCGATGCGTGTGATTTTTGGTTTGACGGAGATGCGGCTGCTTTGGTAGAAGCATTACATAAAGTCAAAACGTTGACGGCAGAGGATAAATCTAAGATTCAGAAAATGCTCAAAAATATATAATTCAGACAACCTGTTTCGGAAGAGACAGGTTGTTTTTTGTTGCCAAGCAACAGTCCGTTTGCGGACTCTTTGTTCCATATAGGAAATTCCTGTACGTTATTTGAATCATTTTTATCACAGAAAAAACATAGGATTTTAACAAATGAGATGCTATAATAGGAAGGGAAGTAAAAAGAAAAAGATGAACCGAAAACGGTCATAAACCAGATAGAATCAGGAGGAAAAGTAATGAGTGTAATTTTATTAAACGGAAGCCCTCATAAGGAGGGCAGTACACATACGGCGCTTGCAGAAGTAGCGAAGGGACTGCAGGCACAGGGGATTGATACGAAAGAAATTTGGATCGGAAATAAGCCGGTAGGCGGCTGTACGGCATGTGGAGCTTGCAGGAAACTCGGAAAGTGTGCCTTTGATGATTTGGTGAATGAAATTATTGCTGAGTTGGATGAGTGCGACGGACTTGTAGTGGGAAGTCCTGTTTATTATGCATCGCCGAACGGAAGTTTAATAGGAGTAATGGATCGCTTATTCTATGCGGCATCTTCGAAGCTTGCTTTCAAGCCGGGTGCCTGTGTTACAGCAGCAAGAAGAGCAGGAACCACGGCATCATTGGATGCTATGAATAAATATTTCCTGTTTAATAACATGCCGCTGGTATCCTCACGTTATTGGAATATGGTGCACGGCGGTAATGCTGAAGATGTATGTCAGGATGAAGAAGGAATGCAGGTAATGCGCCAGTTAGGAATGAATATGGGATGGCTGATCCGTTGCATCGAGAATGGCAAGCAGAACGGAATCAAAGAACCGGACCAGGAGAATAAAATCTGGACGAATTACATACGATAATCAGAATAAAAAGGAGGCTCTGATATGGATACATCGAAATTTACACAGAAATCATTACAGGCGCTCGAAGTGTGTCAGAGATGCGCCGAAGAGTATGGAAATCAGGAACTTGTGCAAGAACATCTTTTATACGGATTATTGTTCCTGGAAGACAGCCTGATTGGTAAACTGATTGAAAGGATGGAAATTAACCTTGCACACTTTACGCAGAGGGTGATTTCCGAGATTGAGAAGCGCCCGAAGGTGAGCGGAGGGAATCCGTATGTCGGTCGTGATTTAAGCAAGGTACTCTCAAACTGTGAGAAAGAAGCAAAGCAGATGGGGGATGAATATGTTTCGGTAGAGCATATTTTTCTTGCCCTGATTGAGCAACCAAGCGAAACCATGAAAGTTATTTTGCGTGAGTACGGAATCGGAAAGGAGCGCTTCTTAAAGGCGCTCTCCACCGTGCGCGGAAATCAGCGTGTGACAAGTGACAATCCTGAGGATACGTATGAGACGCTACAGAAGTACGGAACCGAGCTTGTGGAGCGTGCAAGAAATAATAAGCTTGACCCGGTCATCGGGCGAGAGGAAGAAATTCGAAATGTCATCCGGATTTTATCCAGAAAGCAAAAGAACAATCCCTGCCTAATCGGAGAGCCGGGTGTTGGTAAAACTGCAGTTGCAGAAGGTCTTGCACAGCGAATTGTAGCAGGAGACGTACCGCAGGGACTGCAGGATAAAAAAGTCTTTTCGTTGGACATGGGAGCTTTGGTTGCAGGTGCGAAATACAGAGGTGAGTTTGAAGAACGTCTGAAAGCAGTGCTTGATGAAGTGCGCCGCTCCGAAGGAGAAATTATTCTTTTTATCGATGAGTTACACACTATTGTAGGAGCGGGTAAATCAGACGGAGCGATGGATGCGGGAAATATGTTAAAACCCATGCTTGCCAGAGGGGAATTGCATTGTATCGGTGCGACTACGCTGGATGAATACAGGAAATATATTGAAAAGGATCCTGCGCTTGAGAGACGATTCCAGCCGGTCATGGTGGACGAGCCGACTGTGGAAGATACCATTTCCATTCTGCGTGGCATCAAGGAACGTTATGAAGTTTTTCACGGTGTGAAAATTATGGACAATGCGCTAATCAGTGCGGCGACATTATCTCATCGATATATTACGGACCGTTTTTTGCCGGATAAGGCAATTGACCTTGTGGATGAAGCTTGTGCGTTAATTAAGACAGAGTTAGATTCCATGCCGACAGAGCTGGATATGTTAAAACGACGTATTTTACAACTTGAAATCGAAGCTGCTGCGCTTCAAAAGGAAGAGGACCGTATGAGTATGGAGCGTTTGGAAGCTTTGAAAAAAGAGATTGCTGAGAATAAAGATACCTTTAATGCCCGGTATGCGCAGTGGGAAGGTGAGAAACAGTCTGTTGAGAAGCTTCGCAGAATCCGTGAAGAAATCGAGGATGTTAACGGACAGATTGCAACGGCAGAGCGTGAGGGAGATTTGGCGAAGGCCGCAGAATTACGTTACGGTATTCTGCCTAATTTGAAAAATCAGTTGGAAGAAGGCGAGAGCGCAATGGCGAAGCAGGAGTTTTCTCTTCTGCATGAGAGAGTGTCCGAGGAGGAAATTGCGCGTATTATTTCAAGATGGACAGGTATTCCTGTTGCCAAGTTAACAGAGTCGGAACGAAATAAAACATTACAACTTGCCAATCTTTTACATGAGCGTTTGATCGGACAGGATGAAGGAGTGGCTCTGGTAACAGATTCCATCATACGTTCTAAGGCGGGAATCAAAGATCCGTCTAAACCGATAGGATCTTTCCTGTTTCTTGGTCCGACGGGTGTTGGTAAAACAGAGCTTGCGAAATCATTGGCGGCATGTCTTTTTGATGATGAGAACAATATGATCCGCATTGATATGAGCGAGTATATGGAGAAGCATTCTGTGTCCAGACTGATTGGAGCGCCTCCGGGATATGTGGGCTACGATGAAGGAGGACAGTTAACAGAGGCTGTCAGAAGAAAGCCGTATGCAGTTGTTCTTTTTGATGAGGTTGAAAAGGCGCATCCGGATGTATATAATGTATTATTGCAGGTGTTGGATGACGGACGTATTACCGACTCACAGGGAAGATGTGTAGATTTCAAGAATACCATTCTGATTCTGACTTCCAATATCGGTGCGATGGACCTTTTGGAAGGAATGCAGGAAGACGGAACGATTGCAGAAGGAGTATGGGATGCGGTTATGGAGAAATTGCGTCGCAACTTCAGACCGGAGTTTTTAAACCGTCTGGATGAAATTGTACCGTTTAAACCTTTAACAAAGGAAAATATTAAGGGAATCGCAGCTTTGGTTGTCAAAGATTTGAACAAGCGCCTGGAAGAAAAGGAAGTTACCGTAACTCTGACAGATGCAGCATATGATTATGTTGTGGCAAACGGCTATGATCCCGTATACGGAGCAAGACCGTTAAAGCGATATATTCAGAAACATGTGGAAACATTACTCGGAAGAATGATTCTTGCGGGAGAAATCGGTACGAGTGATGAGGTTGTTCTGGATGTTTCAGACAATGCGCTGAAGGCTGTTGTGAAATAAAACTGTTTACAGGGAGGATATATGTTACCAAAAGATCCGGTTATGTTATTGAGTGCGGTGAATTTGAAATTGAGGGATTTTTATCCCTCGCTGGACGCACTTTGTGAAGATTTAGAAGAAGATAAAACGGAGATTGAGAAGAAACTCTGTGCAATAGACTATCGATACGATAAGGAGAGAAATCAATTTGTCTGAGAATTTAGTAGTGAATATTCCTACAGGCGGCTGTAGTGATTGCACAAACTGTGGTTTATGTGCAAAAGGAGAAAAAAAGACACCTGATGTTGTGACTTTTAGTACCAATGCGCCTGAAGCGGCGGCAACGGAAATCAAGGATTCTGTTGAGACGGTTGTAGCTGTTGATTTGGGGACAACGACAGTTGGGATGTATCTTGTAAATGCTGCAACAGGGGAGCAGATGGGCGTTTTTGTGGCGCTCAATCCCCAACAGTTGCATGGGCCGGATGTGATTTCAAGAATCAGTGCTGCAAGCGGGACTGCCCGTGAAGAATTGCGCACTTTGATTCTTGAGACCATTGAAAACGGTGTGATTAAATTAATAAAGGATAAAAAACCTTCCAAAATTGTGATTTCAGGAAATACTGTGATGGGATACCTTTTGATGGGATATGATACTGCTAAGCTTGGAGTATACCCGTTTGAGGTAGAGCATCAGGGGACTTTTACCACAGAAATTGCGGGAATTCCTACGGTATTGATGCCGGGCATTTCCGCCTTTGTGGGTGGAGACATTGTTTCAGGGCTTTATACCCTTGGATTTTCTGAAAAAAACGATGTGTCCCTTTTATTGGACTTAGGAACCAATGCGGAAATGGTTATCGGAAATGCGAAAAAACGTATAGCTACTTCAGCAGCAGCCGGTCCGGCTTTTGAACAAAAGATGTATGCAACACAGTTGATTTCGGCAGCAGCACAGATGCTGGCAGAAGGTAAAATGGATGAAACAGGCTGTCTGGCAGATGAATATTTTGAATTGGGATGTATTGTCGGAAGGATGTTGGTAAAACAGGAGGATATACGTTCTTTACAAATGGCCAAAGCTGCTGTTCGAACAGGAATCGAGCTTTTGGTTGAAAAGTACGGGGTGACGCTTGAGGAGATTGATACCTTTTATCTGGCGGGAGGACTTGGATTCTATCTGGATTTGGATGCCGCGTTTTCAATCGGGTTGTTCCCGGAGGAACTGAAAGGCAAAGTGCAGGTGGTGGGAAATACTTCTTTGGAGGGTGCATACCGCTATGCAATGGACGAACGGAATGCAAAGGAATCATTAAACAAAGCGTTAAAAATGCTGACGGAAGAAACAGAAGAATTCTCCATGGCAGAGGCAGAAGGGTTTGATAAACGTTACATTACGGCAATGAATTTTACATAGGAGATGAACATGGATTTATTTTCATATATGCGGGAAACCAAAATGAAGCAGGATTCACCGCTTGCGGCAAGAATGCGTCCGAGAACGCTTGATGAAGTTGTGGGACAACAGCATATCATCGGGAAAGATAAGTTGCTCTATCGCGCTATTCAGGCAGATAAGCTTCGCTCGGTCATTTTTTTCGGACCGCCGGGCACAGGTAAGACCACATTGGCAAAAGTAATTGCGAATACGACAAAATCAGAATTCAAGCAGATTAATGCAACCGTCGCCGGCAAAAAGGATATGGAAGAGGTTGTGGAGAATGCGAAGAATCTCTTGGGAATGTACGGCAAAAAGACGATTCTTTTTGTGGATGAGATCCACCGTTTTAATAAGGCACAGCAGGATTACCTGTTACCTTTTGTGGAAGACGGTACCTTGGTTTTGATTGGTGCAACAACAGAAAATCCTTATTTTGAAGTGAATGGTGCGTTGATTTCGCGTTCGGCGATTTTTGAATTAAAACCGCTGGAAGAAGCGGATGTGCGACTTTTAATAGAGCGCGCCGTGTACGATGAGGAGCGCGGCATGGGTGCGTATAATGCCGTGATTGATGAGCAGGCAACAGCTTTTCTTGCGGAATTGTCGGGCGGTGATGCGAGATGTGCACTCAATGCCGTGGAACTTGGCGTGATGACAACACCGCGTGCAGAGGATGGTAAAATTCATTTATCACTTGAAGTCATAAGTGAATGTATCCAGAAAAAGGTCATCCGTTATGATAAGACAGGGAACAATCACTATGATACGATTTCTGCTTTTATTAAGAGTATGCGAGGGTCCGACCCGGATGCGGCAGTGTATTATCTTGCCAAGATGCTGACGGCCGGAGAGAGTGTAACGTTTATCGCAAGAAGAATTATGATTTGCGCATCGGAAGATGTAGGTAATGCAGATCCGCAGGCGTTGCAGGTAGCGGTGAATGCTTCTCTTGCAGTAGAGAGAATCGGAATGCCGGAAGCACAGATTGTACTGGCACAGGCGGCGGCTTATGTGGCATGTGCACCAAAGAGCAATGCGGCAGTGTGTGCAATTGAGGAAGCAATGGAATGTGTTGCAAGAACGGGAGATTTGCCGGTGCCGTCACATTTGCAGGATGCGCACTATAAAGGCGCGGCAAAGTTAGGGCACGGAGTCGGTTATCAGTATTCTCATGTGTATCCCAATCATTACGTATCACAACAGTATTTGCCGTACGAATTGACGGGAAGCGTCTTTTACAGACCGGCAGAGCAGGGATATGAGAAAAAGATTATTGAGCATATGAAATTTATCAAAGAGGAAGAAAAGAAGCGTTTAGAGCGTGAGCAGTAAAAACGGAGCAGTTTAGAATAACTGCTCCGTTAAATATTGGTAGATTTCTTCGTTTTTATTTTTCCATTTCAAACAGATGGAGGAAGCAATTTCTTCCGTCGGTACTGTGAGTTCAATGGTTACAAGTTCTGTTTCATGATCCTTGGCCCAAAGCTGTGCAACATATTCTCCGTTCGAGGAACGATGATAATCGGCCAGTACGGACACTTCGTTACGAAGTTCCATTTCATTTTGTTCAAAATATTGGTTGATATCTTCTTTGATTGCATTACTGATTCGGCTTTGGAAATAAGTCAGGGTATTTACGCCCTCATCCGTGATGGAATAGTAAGTTCTGTTGCGGATGGTCTGTGCCTGAATCAGACTGTTTTCTTTCAAATCGGCAAAGACCTGCTGTAAAGTAAGGAAGTTTGTGTATTCATTCTTTAAAATGAAATCGCCGATTTGAGAACTGCTCAAAGAAAAATTCACTTTGTTAAGCATATACAAAACAATTAATTTATATAGCATTAGCGGATTTTGTAACATCCGGTTTTCCTCTTTTCATTTCTTTTCATGTAGAATTCAATATTACACTAAATCATACAAAAAGGCAAGGCGGAAGGGAGAAAACATAATTATCTTTTTCAAGAATGCGTGGATATGTAAAATGAACAAAAAAGAGAAAAAGTGCTTTCTTTTTTTATTGTTTTGAAGTATAATAACTAAACAAATCTAATTAACAAATCTGTTAGAAATCCCCCGAGAAAATAATTAGATACGACACATGACAAGATTACAAATTGGGAATAAATCACTGATAGAACTATGAATAACAGGAAAGGAGAATAATCTGTTTCTATTAATTATACAGATTATAAAGGTGTTATGCGTACAAAGTATGAGACGTTGAGTACTACAATTTTACGTGATCTGGTAAAAGGGTTAGATGTAAAAGGCTATTCCACAATGAAGAAAGATGAACTGGTAGATATTCTGGTTGCAAAGGAAGAGGAGCAGAAAAAGATGCCTGCGGAGCCGCCTGTAGGAAATGCAGAGTTGGACAGCGGTCAGGCTGCATCAGGTATTTTAGAGGTAATGCCGGACGGGTTCGGATTTATCCGTTGTGAAAATTTCCTTCCGGGTGAAAATGATGTTTATGTTGCGCCCAGTCAGATTCGCCGTTTCGGACTTAAGACGGGTGATATTGTAGAAGGAAATACAAGGGTAAAAACACAGAATGAGAAGTTCTCGGCTCTTTTATATATCAAAAGAGTCAACGGTTATTCTCCGGAGGTTGCGCAGAAGAGAGGGAACTTTGAAGATATGACGCCGATTTTCCCTGATGAAAAGCTTTGTCTTGAACATCCCGGCTGTCCGGTAGCCATGCGTATTATGGACTTAATCAGTCCGGTTGGAAAAGGACAGAGAGGTATGATTGTATCTCCGCCGAAAGCCGGTAAGACAACATTGCTGAAAGAGGTTGCAAAGAGTATCAAGCGTTCCAATCCGAATATGCATATGATTATCCTTTTGATTGATGAACGTCCTGAAGAGGTGACCGATATTAGGGAAGCAATTGAAGGGCCTGAGGTAGAAGTGATATATTCAACCTTTGATGAGACACCTGAGCATCACAAACGTGTTGCAGAGATGGTAATTGAACGGGCAAAGAGATTAGTAGAACACAAACAGGATGTTATTATCCTGCTTGACAGTATTACAAGACTTACGCGTGCATATAATCAGGTAATCCCTCCCAGCGGAAGAACGTTATCCGGTGGTCTTGATCCGGCTGCGTTACATATGCCGAAGCGTTTCTTTGGTGCTGCGCGTAACATGCGAGAAGGCGGAAGCTTAACAATTCTTGCAACAGCACTTGTGGAAACCGGAAGCAAAATGGATGATGTGGTTTATGAGGAGTTTAAGGGAACAGGTAATATGGAAATGGTACTTGATCGTAAACTTTCCGAACGTCGTGTCTTCCCGGCAATTGACATTCCGAAGTCAGGAACAAGAAGAGAGGATTTGCTTCTGACACAGAACGAGATGGAAGCAATCAATACCATGCGTCGTGCTTTTAACGGATTGAAACCGGAAGAAGCGGTAGATAAAGTAATTGATTTGTTCTCAAAAACCAGAAATAATGCCGAATTTGTCGAAGTAATGAAAAAGATTCATTGGTAATCAAAAAAACACTTGCATTCATTAAAAACGCATGTTATAATGAACAAGCTGTTTATAAGAGAGCGAAAAAATGCTATTTTTAATATAGAGAGGTGAGAAGAAATGAGAGAAGGAATTCATCCTGAATACTATCAGGCAACTGTAACCTGCAACTGTGGCAACACATTTGTAACCGGATCTACTAAGAAGGATATTCACGTGGAAGTATGTTCCAAGTGCCATTCTTTCTACACAGGTCAGCAGAAGGCTACACAGGCTCGTGGACGTATTGATAAGTTCAATAAGAAGTATGGTGTAGAAAGCAAATAAAGCGACATGAAAGGTTGAGGTAGTTAAATATCTCAACCTTGTTTTTTAACTATCGAAAGTGGAGGCTTCCGCTATGGGAAAGAAAAATAAGAAATGTTATTCCGGTATTGGTGGTCAGGCAGTTATGGAAGGAATTATGATGCGAAATAAAAATCGCTATTCCATTGCAGTACGCAAACCGGATCAGTCGATAGAGATTCAGACGGGAGATTGCAAGCAGACAACTACGGTCTGGAGCAAAATTCCTTTTGTCAGAGGCGTATATAATTTCATTGATTCACTGACAATCGGAATCAAAGCAATGAGTTATTCTGCGGAATTTTATGCAGAGGGTGATGAGGAAACTGCATTTGAC
The DNA here is from genome assembly GCA_015056945.1 of Lachnospiraceae bacterium. GTDB lineage: Bacteria > Bacillota > Clostridia > Lachnospirales > Lachnospiraceae > UBA3766. Next base: position 92,591 of record SVFH01000012.1, read on the forward strand.
CGTTTTTTGATTAAGATTTTCGGCGCGAAAGCAGAGAAAGTAATTGTCGGCATGACGGTTGCGTTTGGTCTGCTTCTTGCAGTAGCGCTCTTCTTTGTGTTGCCATGGTTTTTGTCTGCGCTACTGGAACGCTTTATCAGTAATGCTTCGCTGATTGCGATTCTTGAAGGCGTAATCCGTTTGACTATTTTCATTGTGTATGTATTATCCATTTCGTTGATGAAAGATATCAGACGTGTGTTCATGTATCACGGTGCGGAACATAAATGTATCAACTGTATCGAAAACGGTAAGAGTCTGAATGTCAAAAATATTATGAAGAGTTCCCGCATGCATAAGCGTTGTGGTACGAGCTTTCTTCTGATTGTAATGGTAATCAGTATTGTACTGTTCTTTTTTATTCGTGTGGATACTGCGTGGATGCGTTTGCTTTTACGTCTGGCACTTGTGCCTGTGATTGCAGGGATTTCTTATGAAATACTGCGTCTGGCCGGTAAATTTGATAACTGGTTTATTAATTTGATTTCTGCACCCGGAGTTGCATTGCAGCTATTAACGACAAGAGAACCGGATGAGCAAATGGTTGAAGTTGCAATTAAGTCTATTGAAGCTGTTTTTGACTGGAAAAAGTATTTGAGCGAGAATTTCGAATATGATCCCAGTGAGGAAGGATGGCTTGATGAGGATGACGCTGACGAAGACGAGTTCGAAACTGTTGCTCCGATGAATGTTGCAGAAGAGAAGGCAGACGATACTGAGGAAGAAAACACATTTGAAAGCATTGAGCCTGTAAAGGAAACGATTACGATTGAGCCGGAGTCGGAGAGTGCCGGTGCAGATGTTGATGCCGGCGATGATGAAGGTGACAACGATGTCGATGCTAACGACTCTTTTGATGATGGCGACGATGATGCTGACGACTCTTCTGATGATGGTGACGATGATGATGAAACATCTGTCGAAGAGCTGAATCGCTTGTTAGATGGATTTACCGGAAGGATTGATCTGGGTGATTATCGATGACGTATGGTGAAGCTTATCAGATGGGATACGTACAGTTAGAGAATTCAGAAATAAAAGAAGCCAAGCTTGATGCCCGGCTTCTTTTGGAGTTTATATGTGATACTAACAGAAATGATTTATTGGTGCATCCCGAACGAGAAATAACAGCAGAGCAGGAAATTAAATATTTTCAATGTATAGAAAGACGTGCTACGTGTGAACCGTTGCAATATATTACGGGTGAGCAGGAGTTTATGGGATTGACTTTTTTGACAGACCCCTCTACACTTATTCCGAGACAGGATACGGAAACACTTGTGGAAGAAGTGCTTTTGCATCTCCATGACGGAATGGAGATTCTGGATGTGTGTACCGGTTCCGGTTGTATTCTTTTAAGTTTGTTGAAATACAGCAACGACTGCATTGGGGTTGGATGTGATTTGAATCCGGATGCCGTTTTGTTAGCCAAAAAGAACGCCGAAATGCTTGGGTTGGACGCGACGTTTGTACAGAGTGATTTGTTCGAGCATATTGAAGGGAAGTATGATATGATTGTGTCAAATCCACCTTACGTTGAAACGGCAGTAATTGAAACGCTTGATATGGTTGTGAAAGGATATGAGCCGCATACAGCACTTGATGGCGGGGCGGACGGACTGGACTTTTACAGACGATTGGTTACGCAAGCGAAACCTTTTCTGCGAAAAGAAGGAATGTTGTTTTTTGAAATAGGATATAATCAGGCCGAAAGCGTAAGCAGATTACTTGCAGAAGCCGGATATATAGAAGTTACTGTCAAAAAGGATTTGGCAGGTTTAGACAGGGTTGTGTATGCAACTTATATGGAGCTAACTATATAAAAATCAAGTAGTTATTTATAAAAATTGATTTTAGTTAGCAAAAGTATGTACCTTGAAAATATGTGAATAATTGTGGATTTTGTGGCACAACAAATAAACCTTACAAAG
>SVFH01000038.1 GCA_015056945.1 Lachnospiraceae bacterium
CATCAGTTATTATTCTTCGTCATTGACCAAGAAATTGTTGTCAATTTGTTGTCAAATTCAGTTTCATAACCTCGCGAACCCGCATAAATACTGGATTTATTTATCCAAACTTTTCATAGTCGGGAATAACAATACATCTCTAATCGCATAGCTGTCTGTTAACAACATACATAATCTGTCAATACCATAGCCGATACCACCTGTAGGCGGCATACCAAGCTCCAATGCGTACATGAAGTCTTCATCGGTTGTATTTGCCTCTTCATCACCGAGAGCAAGAAGTGCTTCCTGTGCTTTGAAACGTTCTCTCTGGTCGATGGGATCGTTAAGCTCGGAATATGCATTACACATTTCCCAACCGTTCATGAATAACTCGAAACGTTCCACGTAATTGGGATCCTCCGGTTTCTTCTTGGTAAGCGGAGAAATCTCGATGGGATGGTCCATTACGAAGGTGGGCTGAATCAAGTGCTCTTCTACGAACTCTTCAAAGAAGAGATTTAAGATATCACCCTTCTTGTGGTGTTTCTCGAATTCAACGTTCTTTTCTTTGGCAATTGCTTTCGCTTCATCATCGGACTTGATTTCGTTGAAATCAACGCCGGCATACTTCTTAACCGCATCTACCATGGTGATACGTTCAAAAGGCTTGCCCCAGTCCATCTCAATGCCGTTATAAACGATGGTGGTTGTGCCAAGAACTTCCTGTGCCACATAGCGGAACATGTTCTCGGTCAAATCCATCATGCCGTTGTAATCTGTATATGCCTGGTATAATTCCATCAGCGTGAATTCCGGATTGTGTCTTGTATCAAGACCTTCATTACGGAATACTCTGCCGATTTCGTATACTCTCTCCAAACCGCCGACAATCAATCTCTTTAAGTACAACTCAAGAGAGATACGAAGCTTTAAGTCTTCATCAAGTGCATTGAAGTGTGTTTCGAAAGGTCTCGCCGCAGCACCGCCTGCATTTGCAACAAGCATCGGTGTTTCAACCTCCATGAAACCTTCTCCTGCAAGATATTTACGAATGGTACTGATAATCTGTGAACGCTTGATAAAAGTATCTTTTACCTCTGCATTCATGATTAAGTCCGTATATCTCTGACGGTAACGCATGTCCGTATCTGTTAAGCCGTGGAACTTCTCCGGAAGAATCTGTAAACTCTTGGATAACATTACCATCTCAACTGCATGGATGGAAATTTCACCGGTCTTTGTGCGGAATGCATAACCCTTCACGCCATAGATATCACCGATATCTGATTTCTTGAAATCAGCATATGCATCTTCACCAATGGCATCTCTTGCAACGTATACCTGAATTCTTCCCTTCAAGTCCTGAATGTTACAGAAGGACGCCTTACCCATAACGCGCTTAAACATCATACGTCCTGCAATGGAAACTTCAATCGGACTCGCATCCATGATTGCTCTTCTCTCATTGTAGTCATTGTTGATGGCTTCTTTTGCCTGTTCCTCATCTAAACCTTCTACGTTCACTTCCGGTCTGCCTGCCAGCAATTTCGCCTCATGTGCAATGTATAATTCTTTCGCATCTTCTGTGTGATGTGTCTGATCATATTTCGTAATTACGAAAGGATCCTTCCCTGCTTCCTGTAAATTGGTAAGCTTCTCTCTTCTTACTTTCAGAAGCTGGTTTAAATCCTGTTCCGGCTGCTGTGCCTTATTATTCTGCTCTGCCACTTCTATTTCTCCTAACTGTTCCTCTTATTTAACGATTTCGAGGATTTTATACTTTAATATACCTACGGGTGCCTCAATGGATACGGTATCACCCTTCTTTGAACCAAGTAAAGCTTTACCGAGAGGAGACTCATTGGAAATACTTCCGTTTAAGCTGTCTGCCTCAGATGCGCCTTTGATGGTAATCACCATTTCTTCTTTCAACTCTTTATCAAGAATACGAACGGTGGAACCGAAATTAACCTTCTTACCGTCGCTCTCAACAGCGTCTGTATCAACAACTTCTACGTTCTTCAATAATTTCTCAAGTTCGTAGATTCTTGCTTCGATGTCGCGCTGCTCATCTTTGGCTGCATCGTATTCTGCGTTTTCGGACAAGTCACCCTGAGCTCTTGCTTCTTTGAGCTTCTGAGAAACTTCTTTTCTTTTTACAACTTTTAACTCGTGTAACTCATCTTCGTATTTCTTTAAACCTTCACGTGTCAATAAATTTTTCTTTACTTCTTCCATTCTCGAGCTCCTTTTCTTTTCATGCAGGTATGACTCCCCGCTTAGTCTATCGCGATTAAATATTATAACGCAACCCCATTGATACTGTCAAGAACCAACCTTTTTATTCCGCACACAAGGTCTGTACCAGCATTTCTAACGACTCTAATGTCTCTGCTTCGTTAATTCTGCGCCTGAATGCGGCTGAATTCGGATATCCTGCAGTATACCATGCCATGTGCTGTCGCATCTCTCGTATGGCTGTATACTCACCCTTGTGAGCTACCAGCATACGTCCATGCTCCAGAATCATCTGCTGCATCTCGTGCATGGGCGGTTTACCAATCACTGTTCCGTCCTCGAAATATTTCTTAATCGACTCAAAAATCCACGGATTTCCTCTGGAAGCCCGTCCGATCATGATACCGTCACAGCCGGTCTGTGCAAACATCGCAGCCGCTGACGGACCATCCGTTACATCTCCGTTTCCGATTACCGGAATGGTCAATGCTGCTTTTACCGCTGCAATGATTTCCCAATCGGCTTCTCCCGAGTAAAACTGCGCTCTCGTTCTTCCGTGCACGGCAACTGCTGCCGCGCCGGACTCCTGTGCAATGCGAGCCACTTCCACTGCATTGCGATGTTCTTCATCAAATCCGGCTCTTATCTTGACCGTAACAGGTCTGTCTGTTGCTGCAACTGCCGCTTCAATCAACTGCCCCGCAAGCACGGGATTTTTCATCAGGGCACTACCCTCACCATTGTTTACAACTTTCGGCACGGGACATCCCATATTAATGTCTAAAATATGATATGGTACGTCCTCAATCATGCGCACCGCTTCACCCATCACATCCGGCTCACTGCCAAAAAGCTGCAGGGATGCAACCTTTTCCTCCGGCGAAATTTCCGTCATCGCATACGTTGCTTTATTCTTATATGTAATTGCCTTGGCACTAATCATTTCCATGCAGTTCATACCGGCACCGAGCCTGCTGCAAAGAATTCGAAATGGCAGGTCGGTTACGCCTGCCATCGGTGCAAGGATAAAAGGATTCTCTAAAGTAACCGAACCAATCTGCAAGGGTTTTAACTCCTGCTTTGTCCTTGTATTCATTCATTTCTCCTGTATCACACGGAATCTTTTTCTGCTCCTCATCGCCTTTAAAGCCATTCAGAAAACAACTCCGTCTTTTATTTCTTACCACGGTTTTTCTCATAAATCAGACGTAACCCTTCAAGTGTAAGCTGACGGTCATATACATCTATGGCGTCGGTTTCACTGCTGATAATACTTCCGAGTCCTCCGGTTGCCACTACGATTAAGTCCTCTATACCGCTTTCTTCTTTCACCTTCCTGATAATGTATTCCGTCTGACCAATCTGGCCGTACACAAGGCCGGCCTGCATACTTGTAATGGTTTCCTGTGCAAGGATGGAATCAGGCTTCTTAATCTCAATCTCCGGAAGCTTCGCAGTATCTTCCCACAATGCTTTGGCAGAGATTCTGATACCGGGCGCAGTAATACCTGCCGCAAAGCATCCGTCTGCCGTCACAAGATCATAAGTAGTTGCCGTACCAAAGTCCATAACCAGCACAGGACCGCCATACTTTTCATATGCCGCCACAGCATCCACAATACGGTCCGCACCAATTTCCCGGGGATTCTCGGTAATGATTTTTATTCCGGTTTTTACTCCGGGACCTACAATCAGCGGATTCACTTTCACATATCGCTCCAATGCACCTTTCAAAGAATGCATGACATTCGGAACAACACTTGAAATAATACATCCGTGTATATCCTCTTTGCTGATTTGATTCAACTTCAGCAAATCAATAATCGACATTCCCCATTCATCTGAGGTACGGGGTGATTTCGTCATCAGACGGAATTTCACCTGCAATTTATCCTCTTTATAGACACCGAAATTCGTGTTTGTATTTCCAACATCCACAACAAGCAACATATTCCAAACCTCACACTCCGTGCTTTTACGCACTACTCAATTTCTTTTAAAATTTCATCCACCGGTTCATTGTTAATAAACACACGGTAATAAAGCTTCAGGGAAGCAAAAAGCTCCTGTCGCTTCCTGCAGATTTCTTTCACCAGAAGTCCGCTTGATATTTCATCATAGTAAAAATCATCCGCATCAGCATTTGTTTCTAACGATAAATTTCCTTCGTCATCAAAAACCATAGTCAGCACACCGCCAACCTCCTCCGTAAAAAGAACGCAGATGATATGTAATTCATCCTGTATTGCCTGCGGAAGCTTATTAAACTTTTCATTCAGATAATATTTCTGTTCGTATGCATTTGCTCCGCATAAAACAACTCTTTCATCCATTGATTTCCGCCTCCGGATTATTATTCGCTAAAAGCGCCTAAGGTTGCGGCCATAACCGCCTTGATGGTATGCATTCTGTTCTCTGCCTCATCAAATACTCTTGAGTAAGAAGACTCAAACACTTCATCCGTAACTTCCATCTCTTTCAAACCAAACTTAACGCCTATTTCACGACCGATGGTTGTTTTATGATCATGATAAGACGGCAGACAGTGCAGGAAGATTGCATCCTCTCCCGCATTCTTCATAACATCCATGGTTACACGGTACGGGGTCAGATCTTTGATTCTCTCCACCCAGACATTATCAGGCTCACCCATTGAAACCCACACATCTGTATAAATAACGTCTGCGCCCTTGGTTCCTTCTTCCACATCCTCTGTGAACGTAAGGGTTGCACCGCTTTCCTTGGCATATTCTTCACACTGACGAATTAATTCCTCATCCGGGAAATATCGTTTCGGTGCGCAAGCCACGAAATGCATGCCGAGTTTTGCACAGGTAACCATCAAAGAATTACCCATGTTATAACGTGCATCACCCATGTATGTTAATTTCACGCCTTTGATGCGGCCAAGCTGCTCCTTAATGGTAAGCATGTCTGCAAGCATCTGCGTCGGATGATATTCATTGGTAAGACCGTTCCATACCGGCACATCGGAGAAATTCGCAAGCTCTTCTACGATAGTCTGTCCGTATCCGCGATATTCAATACCGTCATACATACGGCTTAACACGCGTGCAGTATCGGCAATACTTTCCTTCTTGCCAATCTGGCTTCCGGCAGGATCAAGATAAGTTACACCCATACCAAGATCATATGCTGCAACCTCGAATGAACAACGTGTTCTTGTACTGGTTTTTTCAAAAATCAGCACTACGTTTTTGCCACGTAAAACATCCGTGGGAATACCTTTTTTCTTCTTGTCTTTCAACTCTGCTGCCAAATCGATTAAATATAAAATTTCTTCCGGTGTATAATCTTTTAATGTTAAAAAATCGCGCCCTTTTAAATTCATGATTTATCCCTCTCTTCCTCTTCTTTCCTTAATTCCGTTTTCTTTTTCTCCAACTTGTGTTTGACGACAGGTTTCACCAGAAGCATAAGCAAAAGTGATAACACAGCAAACACAACACCTTGCGCCCAGACCGGCAAGCCGAACAGGGCAGCCACAGAAGCAAGTAAGGCACCCACACCAAGCCAGATACAGGTCAAATCCAGACGTATCACTTCGATTACGACCAGAACAATCATTAACACTACCCAGCAAATAACTGCCGTCATACCTTCTCCTCCTTTGCCCCAAAGCCGGCATGTTTTTTCCGTTTTAGGAAATCATTTTAACTATACATGAATTTTTCCCTTCACGCAAGTAAAATACCTTGACAAATCGGGCTTTCCGCCCATAAAAGTCCCGCTCGGACACGCATCAGTCTTTTATCGTCTGTAAAAACGCACATACCGGCCGTCCGTTACCTGCGTATAGCCAAATTCATTTTCAATATATTGCATAATCCAGTTTGCAGGGTCCTCTTTCAATTCACCGTACCAACAATCCACCACGATGACGTCCGGTTCTTTCTCGGGATAGAGTTCCCAATAAGCCAAAAGGCGTTCATCATATGCCGTAGGGTCAACAATGGAATAGTGCGCAACCTTATTTCCGCCAAACATATACGGCGTCGTACTCTCCGTATGCACCATATTGGTTACAATCAGAACCGTATCCTCCGGCTTCACATATGCACCAAAATCTTCGTAATTACAATTATACATATATGCATTCATATAGTCACTTAATACACCGATTGCCGGGCCATGCTTCATGATGCTCTCTGTATCTGTTACAACATTGTAGTTTCTTCCCGCACGGAGGGTATATCCCTTCCCGAACACACAAACAAAACAAAGTCCTATTAAAAAAATCATTGTAACCGTTCGTGCTTTTTCTTTCCACGCATCCTCGAGTGCATATACAATCACAAGTGTTGCAAATACAACGCCGAGCACACCGTGCGGCAAAGCATAATACATTTCCAAATCACTGATGTAGATAACAACCGCATATGAAATCAGCGTCCCGATAATTCCCGGCAGCAAAAGTTTCGTCCGCTCATCCTTTCTCCTGCAAACAAGGAGCCATACTGCCATCACAAGAAAAAGATGCAACTGGTAGGTCTCATATCCGCTTTTACAAACAATCCAAAGCACAAGCTGGATTACCCCTGATGCAAGTACAGCAGTCGCACCGGCCAGCGTAAACAATTGCGCTTTGGTGGTTTCTTTCTTGCATTTAGCCGTAATCAAGGCGACCGCAACACCGATTAGTGCACAAACAGCCAGTACAAGAAATCCCCATAAAAGATTCGAAACGATACCGGCCGCTTTGCCGCTTGTTGCCCCGGATAATTCATGTGTCAAATCAAATTCTAATAAAAGTTTAACGTTTCTTACAAAATCCGCGAACAAAACTTTGCGTAAAATAAGCCCAAGCCATACACCGGCACATACTGCACAAGTGCCTGCAAAAAGGAGTATATCCCGTATTCTGCAGCCTTTGGATTTCCATGCGATATACGCAAGAAAAAAAGGAAAAAGCAAAATGCAGGACGGATACGAAAGCACCTCTAATGACATTGCTGCTCCGGCTGCAATCATAAACCACCATCCGTGCTTGGCATTTGTATCAAATTTCTCATAATATGCCATCAGTAAAAGCGTAAGCAGCGTAAAAAACCACAACTGCATATTGGCAAATTCCGGAATCTGAATAATCTTTGGAACCACATTAAAATAAATCAGCGTCAGCAAAAGCGCATATTCCTTCTTCGTCCGCTTCGCCAGCATGTGGTATAAAAAAATACAAATGCCCGCCTGTATCGCCGTCGTACATACCCTCAGATACAAAAGGACACCCGTATACGTTCCTGTCACACTGCGATACAACCACATCAATGCAGTTGTCAGAAACGCCGATGTCTGATGCGGCTCCCACATTTCACGGAACAAAGCATCTCCGCTCAGTTGTCGGTATGACATCATAATCTGATATTCTTCATCCATCGTATAATCAAAAAAGAGCACTTTAATCGCAGCAAGCACGCTTCCCACAATCAGCGTCCTGATTAACACTTTCCATAATGTTTCCAATTTCATCTCTTATCCTCTTTTTCGCAGGACTCCTATAGCCCGCAATATAAACGAGCGGGAGTCTTCGGACACCCGCTCAGGCTTAATTCAGAATATTAGTAAAATACATGTGCACCAATAATGATGCCGTCTTTATTTCCTTTGCGGCGGAAGTAGTGTGCCGTACCAACATTGGTCGCACCTGCAACTGCTTCTCTTGCGGCCTGAAGACAGGATTCGTTTACACCTGCTTCCAAACGGCTTGCAAGTCTTCCGTTGCTTACCGGTGTAAACTGTCCCGGAGAATAGATTACATCGTAAATTGTACCGGGGAATCGTGAACTTCTCACACGGTTACATACAACTGCACCTACCGCAAGTTTACCTTCGTAAGTCTGGTTTCCTGCTTCGCACTGGATGATTGCGCCAAGCAAATAAATATCTTCCTCACTTGCAGCTACCGGAGACAGCGGAGCAGATAACTTCGCCTTCTCAAGAGCTATCAGTCTCTCACGTTCTTTAATCTCTTCGATTGTCTCTCCTTCGTCTACAAAGAACTCCAGGATGACATATTCTTTAAATACATAGCCTTCTTTGTTCTTATACTGAATCTTTACCCACTCGTCAAGTTCTTCGATTACCGTGTATTCGGTATTGATTTCAAGTAATCCGTAAACACCTGCCTCTTCGGAAGGTTCTTTACGTACACGCAAAGCTTGTGTTAACACCGTTGCCGTTGTTTCACCGACTTCATCAGCCAGTGCCCAAGCTTCATCACCGAACAGAAGGAATTCATTGCTCACCCAACCTTCCAGTTCGCCGGACTGAATTTTGGTCCAATCCTCTTTGCGCTCTAAAATCTTTCCGCCACAATCCTTATAAAGCTTACCTGCTACCGCAGATTCGGTTGTAGCTTCCACACGAACGTTAACTGCCTTGTCAACGTTTGTCATGAAAAAGGAATTGCGCTCTTCTTCCTCTTTCTGTGCTTCTTCCAGCATCTGCCGGAACTCCTCATCCTCTGAATCAATGTCCGCCTCTACAATTTCTGCAGCACCAACAGTCAAATCGAAATCAGCTGTCTCTGCCGCAAGCGCGATGTCTGTATATGTCTGTATTCCCAGCAAAAGAGAAATACCCAACGCACATACACGAAACAATCGCTTGTTTGTGTTCGCTTTCATTTCTTTCCTCCATATTTTTCAAATGTTACATTTTTGTTACACATCCGAATATTAACATTTTATTAATATTTTGTCAAATCCGTTAAAAATTATGCAACATTTTATAGTTCTCTGGAACGATTTACACATGCTTCCACAGCATCCATAACTGCCCCGCGAAAAGCTCTGTTTTCCAAAACCTTCACTGCCTCAATCGTGGTTCCTCCGGGCGAGCAAACCATGTCTTTTAAGACACCGGGATGTTCTCCTTTATCTACCATTAATTTCGCACTGCCCATTACTGCCTGTGCAGCGAAATCATATGCCTTCTTTCTGGGCATTCCTTCGCGTACACCGGCATCAGCAAGCGCTTCGATAAACATGAAAACATAGGCCGGAGCACTGCCGGAAATACCAACAACAACATCCATTAAAGATTCGGGTACTTCAAATGCCTTTCCGAAACTGTTTAAAATGCGGGTTACGATTTCCAAATCCGCCTCTGTAACATTCTCATTATAGCAATAGCCGGTACAACCTGCGCCAACAAGTGCGGGAGTATTTGGCATACAACGCACGATTTTCGCCTTACGTCCAAATGCCTCTTCATAATATTCAAGCGCTTTACCAGGCGCGATTGTAATGATGATACAATCCTTTTTCACTTCATCCTTAATTGTACGAAGTGCGCTGTCCATAAACTGGGGTTTTACTGCAAGAATAAGAACATCTGCCACTTTGGCAACCGTCGAATTATTTGTTCCTGCAGAAATAAAATGTGTCAAAGCTGCATCATCCGCAACGGTCTGTAACACATCAGCACCACAAATATCTTCTGATGAAAAACCTCCATTCATTGTCATCCCGCCGATGATTGCACGAGCCATGTTGCCGAGTCCGATAAATCCAATTTTCATTTCTTTCTCCTCCATGTAAGGTTCTCCGGGAAATAGTGAAAGCCCGGATAATGTTATTAATTAGTGTTTAAATCGTTGTAATTTCACTGCGCCTTTGTCTGTATGCTTCATACATCAATATCGCCGCAGCCACCGATGCATTTAAGGATTCTACCTTTCCTTCCATCGGAATATAGCAGGTTTTTCCTGCGGCATCAATTGCCTCTTGTGTCAGGCCGTTCCCTTCATTGCCGACCAAAAAAGCCGTTGCTTCTTTATAAGAATATGTATCATATGCCGCTGCCCGTTCCTCCAGCGCCGCAGCATAAATGCAAACACCTTTTTCTTTTAGTTTCTCCATCGTTTCCGTCAAATTATCCGTATAAAAAAACGGCACGCGAAAGATTGCTCCCATCGTTGAACGGATTACCTTCGGATTATACAAATCCACACAGTCACGGCTTAAAATAATTCCGTCACATCCGGCCCCCTCTGCAGTTCTGAGCACAGTCCCCAAATTCCCCGGATCCTGAAGATTTTCCAATATCATAAAAAGCGGCGCCCGCTTTCCCGCAAGCATCTGCTCCGGTACGGTTTCCGTCATACGCATCACCGCAAGAATCCCTTGCGGATTTACCGTATCGGAAAGCTTACGAAACACTTCATCGCTTACGTCAAGCACTTCGGCATGCGGCATTTTAATGCGCTGCATACATGCCTCTTCCTGGCTTCCTTTCACGCCTGCACGTTTCAGAAATGTTTCCGAAACATACACTTCCGTAATCGCATCAGCCGGCGCTTCCAGAAACATCCTGACGCCCTCTATCACATACTTATGTTCTTTACGGCGCATTCGCGCCTTCTCCATGAGGGACACTACCCATTTGATTCTTCCGTTCGTTGCGGATGTAATCATACTGCCGTCTCCTTTCATTCCGTTCGAAAGATCATCTTACTTACTGTATTCTTTTCTTCTATAACAACTGCCGACACAACCAATGTAATCACTGGCATGCCGGCAGAAAAACTTCTTATTGTGAAAGCTGCCTGCTGACCTGGAATTCATATTCCGGAATATCTTTCGTCATCACAAGTGCTTCTTCAATATCAAAATCAGTAAAAGCTCCATTCTTAAAGCCCACTACTCTGTTGCTCTTTCCTTCACAAAGAATATCAGCCGCATACGCACCCATAATAGATGCATAAAAACGGTCTTTACAGGTCGGTGAACCTCCACGCTGCATGTAACCAAGAATCGTTGCACGAGTTTCAATTCCGGTTGCAGCTTCAATTCTGCGCGCCATGGAAGTGGAGTGGCCGATTCCTTCTGCATTGATAATAATATGATGCTTCTTGCCTCTTTTACGGTTTCTGATGATGTTATTGATAATAGTCTGCTCATCATAATCGTATTTCTCGGGAATTAATATATCTTCCGCGCCGTTAGCAACACCACACCAGAGTGCAATATATCCGGCATTACGTCCCATAACCTCAATAATACTGCATCGCTCATGTGAGGAAGATGTATCACGTACTTTATCAATTGCCTGCATTGCGGTATTAATTGCCGTATCAAATCCGATGGTGTAATCCGTACAGGCAATATCAAGGTCAATGGTTCCGGGAATACCAACGGTATTAATCCCATTACGTGAAAGTGCAAGCGCACCACGATAAGATCCGTCTCCGCCAATGACAACAATACCGTCAATGCCATGCTTACGGCAGATTTCCGCACCCTTCAACTGTCCTTCTTCCGTTACAAATTCCATACAACGTGCAGTACCAAGAATGGTACCACCCTTCTGAATGGTATCTGAAACAGACTTTTTGTCCAAATCTATAATTTCTTCAGAGAGCAATCCCTGATATCCTCTTTTGATACCCTTCACTGCAACTCCGTTTGAAATTGCTTTTCTTACCACTGCGCGAATTGCAGCGTTCATACCCGGTGCATCGCCGCCACTGGTTAAAACACCGATTGTTTTAATTTCTGCTGACATTCTATTTCCCTCCTGTCTAACGCTTTAATCATAATCCTTTTTAGAGGTGTTTTCAATCTTTTTTCGCTTTGGTAAGGCTTTGTATGTTCCAAAATTTTCCTATTGCAAATAACATTTTTATGGCATTTTGACTAAACAACCTTCACATTTGCCTCGCCGACCAATGCCTTGATTGCGTCCAAAAGAACCGTATCTGCCTTAACGGTTTTATTCTTTGCAAGCGTTTTCATCTGTTTTTCGGCTTCAAGATAATATACAATCTCATCAATTCCGTCAGATGGCGCAAACAACGCTTCCAACCGTTCTTCCAATGCTTCACATGCTGCACGGTCCGCAAATTTAATCCAGATTTTGCGAGGATACTGTTCAAACGAAACTACCTTTTCACAGATTACCTTTGCGTCTTTCTCTTCCTCTGCAGAAACGATTCCGTGAATGAACACTTTCGCATCTTCGGTCAAAAGCGGCGCATGCATCTCGTACTGTCTCGGGAATACAAGCACTTCCACGCTTCCCACCATATCTTCAATGGTCAAAAATCCCATCAACTTATCATTCTTTGTATATTTTGTTTTTTTCTCGGCAATGATGCCGCCGATCACCACTTTCTGACGGTCCTCTAAACGCACATGCCCCGTTTCCTCTTCCAACATGAAATCAGTTGTCGGATTTGTGATAACACGTTTCCAAAGCTGTTGATACTCCTCAATCGGATGTCCGCTGACATAGACGCCGAGCACTTCCTTTTCAAACTGCAGAATGGTTTCCTTCGGAAACTCAGACAAATTCGGAAGTACAATATCAAACTCTTCCTTATCCTCTTCGTCCGCGATGTCAAACAAGGATATCTGACCTGCCATGTTATTTTTACGGTCTTTCTGGATGCCGTCAATGACCTGACTGTAGATGGAGATATACTGTCTGCGGTTACCGCCAAGACTGTCAAATGCACCTGCCTTGATGAAGTTCTCAACTGCACGCTTATTCACATCACGCTCCGCGGTTCTTATCACAAAATCCTTCAGATTGGTAAAAGGTCCGTGTTCTTTACGCTCCGCAACGATGCCTTCAATCACCGGTCTGCCGACGTTTTTAATCGCAGTCAGTGCATAACGGATTGCATCACCGGATACCGAGAATCCGACATTTCCTTCATTGATATCCGGTGGCAGAATCTGAATACCCATATTTCTTGTAACCAGAATATACTCAGAAGTTTTACCGGCATTATCGATGACAGAAGTAATGAGCGCAGCCATATACTCCACAGGATAATAGTATTTCAAATATGCGGTCTGATATGCAACAACCGCATAAGCTGCAGCATGGGATTTGTTAAAAGCATATTTCGCAAAGTCTATCATGCTGTCGTATATTTTATTTCCGACTTCTGCAGAAATTCCGTTTCCGACACAGCCCGGAATATCGAGGTCTGCATTACCGTATACGAAGTATTCACGTTCCTGCTCCATGACGGAAAGCTTCTTTTTACTCATGGCGCGACGCACTTCGTCGCTTCGACCGAGCGTGTAACCTCCCAGATTACGCACAATTTGCATAACCTGTTCCTGATAGACAATACATCCGTATGTCGGCGCAAGAATCGGCTCTAATTCCGGGCATAGATACGTGATTCCTTCGGGATTATTTTTACCCTTAATGTACTGCGGAATGAAATCCATAGGTCCCGGACGGTAAAGAGAAATACCCGCAATGACATCCTCTAAGCTTCTGGGTTTCAATTCCTTCATGAAGCTCTTCATACCGGCACTTTCCAACTGGAACACACCTTCTGTTTTACCGGTTCCGATATAAGTAAGTACTTTATCATCGTTATAATCAATTTGATCCGTGTCAATATGAATTCCGCGGCTTTGTTCAATATTACGTACCGCATTCTGAATTACAGTCAGGGTACGCAGCCCCAGAAAGTCCATCTTCAGAAGACCTAATTCTTCCAGAGTTGTCATGACATACTGGGTCGTAATCGTACCATCTGCACCACGGCTCAAAGGAACATATTCATCTGCCGACTGCGGACAGATTAATACACCTGCCGCATGCATGGAGGTGTTACGCGGAAGTCCCTCCAAGCGCATTGCCATATCAATCAGGTGACGGATGGAATCATCCTCTTCATACAGCGAACGTAACTCCGCACTGATTTCAAGAGAACGCTTGATGGTAATATTCAATTCCTCCGGAATCTTCTTGGCAAGCATATCAGCAGTTGCGTACGGAATATCCATTACACGTGCCACATCCCTTATAACACCGCGTGCCGCCATGGTACCAAAGGTTACAATCTGTACTACTTTATCTGCACCGTATTTACGCCCCACATACTCAATGACTTCCTGGCGTCTCTCGAAGCAGAAGTCAATATCAATATCGGGCATGGAGATACGTTGCGGATTCAAGAAACGCTCAAAGAGCAAATCATATTTAATCGGGTTAATGTCCGTGATACGCAGACAGTAAGAAACCATACTTCCTGCTGCGCTGCCTCGCCCGGGACCTACAATAATATCGTTCGCCTTGGAATAGTTGATGAAGTCCCACACAATCAGGAAGTAATCCACAAAGCCCATTTTCTCAATCACGTCAAGCTCGTAAAAGAGACGTTCCTTCAGTTTCTCATCGCCGTCCGGATAACGCATGGCAAAACCATCTTCACAAAGTTTCTGCAAATATGTCTTGGAGGTATAGCCTTCCGGCACCTCATAATGCGGCAATTTGGTCACATGAAACTCAATGGACACATTACAACGCTCCGCAATCAGCGCCGTGTTGTCAATTGCCTCCTGCGCATACGGAAATAACGCGCGCATCTCCTCTTCGGACTTCACGTAATACTGACCACCCTCATAACGCATACGGTCATCGTCCGATAACTTTTTACCCGTCTGGATACAAAGTAAAATATCATGCGGAATTGCATCGTCCGCATAGGTATAATGTACGTCATTGGTTGCCACAAGCGGTATATCAAGCTCTTTACTCATCTGCAAAAGCGCCGTATTTACCACAGCCTGCTCCGGCATTCCGTGGTCCTGCAATTCCAGAAAATAATTGTCTGCGCCAAAGCAGTCCCTGTACTTGCAGGCAGCTTTCTTCGCCTCTTCCATAAGACCTTTGCTGATGTATCGCTGCACCTCTCCCGCAAGGCAGGCAGAAAGCGCAATAATACCCTCATGGTATTTATTTAAAATCTCGAAATCCACACGCGGTCTGTAATAGTATCCTTCCGTGAATCCCTTGGAAACAATCTTCATCAAATTGCTGTAGCCCTGATTATTTTCAGCCAGCAAAACAAGGTGGTAATACCTGTCCTCACCACCCGTTATCTCTTTATCAAAACGTGAATTCGGTGCAACGTACACCTCACAACCGATAATCGGTTTGATGCCGTTGGCATTGGCTTCCTTATAGAAATCAATGCATCCGTACATAACACCATGGTCGGTAATTGCAGCTGCATCCATGCCCAATTCCTTCACACGCTTCACGTATTCTTTTATCTTGTTAGAGCCGTCCAAAAGGCTGTATTCCGTATGTACATGTAAATGTGTGAATGCCATGGGCGTCACCTCTCCTTTTACCGAATTTGGCTGTTTTACAATCCATATTATTATAGCATATACATAAAACCGCCGCCACAGTTTTTGTGGCGACGGTTATATTTTTACACTTATCTGCTTTGCAATAAACACAGCGCGACTGTTTCTTTCATTATGCCAATGCTTTCTTTAAGTCTTCCACGCGGTCAAGTTTCTCCCAAGGTAAGTCAAGATCGTTTCTTCCGAAGTGACCGTAAGCTGCAGTCTGCTTGTAAATGGGACGTCTCAAATCAAGCATTTTGATAATGCCTGCGGGACGAAGGTCGAAGTTCTCACGGATGAGTTCGATAATCTTCTCTTCGGAAAGCTTGCCTGTACCGAAAGTATCCACCATGATAGAGGTCGGACGTGCAACACCGATTGCGTAGGAAAGCTGGATTTCACACTTGTCCGCAATACCTGCAGCAACGAGGTTCTTTGCTACGTAACGTGCTGCGTAAGCTGCGCTTCTGTCTACCTTTGTACAATCCTTACCTGAGAATGCACCGCCGCCGTGACGTGCGTATCCGCCGTAGGTATCTACGATGATTTTACGTCCTGTAAGTCCGGAGTCACCATTAGGTCCGCCGATTACGAAACGACCGGTCGGATTGATATAATATTTGGTATCTGCATCAAGTAACTCTTTCGGAAGTACCGGCTCAAATACATATTTCTTAATATCTGCGTGAATCTGTTCCTGCGTCACATCGGGATCATGCTGTGTGGAAAGAACAACTGCCTCTAAACGAACGGGCTTTCCTTCCTCATCATATTCCACGGATACCTGGCTTTTACCGTCGGGGCGAAGATACTTCAATGTACCGTCCTTACGCACCTTGGTAAGCTGTAAGGTAAGCTTGTGCGCAAGAGAGATAGGATACGGCATGAAGTCTTCGGTTTCATTGGTTGCGAAACCAAACATCATACCCTGATCACCTGCACCGATGGCTTCAAGCTCTTCATCGCTCATGCCTGCCTCTTTCGCCTCAAGCGCTTTATCAACACCCATAGCAATATCTGCTGACTGACGGTCAAGGGATACCATAACCGCACAGGTATTACCGTCAAAACCATACTCAGAGCGATCATATCCGATCTCCGTTACCGTCTTTCTGACAATCGCGGGAATATCAATATTCGCCTTGGTTGTTACTTCTCCCATTACCACCACAAAACCGGTATTGGTGCAAGTTTCACAAGCCACGCGGCTCATAGGATCCTGCTCCATTAACGCGTCAAGAACGGCATCGGAAACAGCATCACAAAGTTTATCGGGATGACCTTCTGTAACAGACTCAGATGTAAATAATCTCTTTTCCATTTCTTTTTCCTGGTATATTGTAATTGACTCATCTAACGGTCATTTACAGATATACCTTCTCCTTTCTATCAACCTTTTATCCGTGGTTGATTACGGTATTGTATCTTTGTATTATTAAAATATGTGATGTG
>SVFH01000039.1 GCA_015056945.1 Lachnospiraceae bacterium
TTGTCTTTTGTTATGATTCTTACCGTCTATGGTAGATTTTTTAAGCTATATCTTTACACAGCAATTGCGCCGGTTCCACTCTCAACATTTGCGGGAGAACCAACACAGAGCGTAGGTATTGCTTTCATCAAATCCTACGCTGCTGTCTGCCTTGAAGGTGCGATTATCGTACTAGGCTGTATAATCTTCTCCCTATTTGCGGCAACTCCACCGGTGGTTCAATCCGGAGCGGCTGCGGTGACTATGGTATGGAGTTATGTTGGAGAACTTGTTTTCAACATGCTAGTTCTCGTTGGTGCAATAAAGATGGCAGACAGAGTTGTAAGAGAAATGATGGGACTTTAAAGGAGGTATTTATGGAAGTTAAAATCAATAAAGAGATCCGCGATTACCAAGAAAGTATGTTTTTCGGATTATCTCTCCGACAGTTCATCTTTTCTCTTCTTGCAGTGGGAATTGCGGTTCTTTTATATTTTTCGTTGAAGCCATATTTTGGAACTGAAACTGTTTCTTGGATGTGTATTCTTGGAGCAGTTCCTTTTGCAGTAATGGGCTTTTTTTCTTATCATGGTATGACGGCTGAAAAGTTCATTTTGAACTATATCAGAACAGAAATAATAGAACCTCATGTCTTGATGTTCAAACCAACAAACTACTATTATGAAGCGACGAAAGGGTGTATAGAAAAACATGAAAAGGAGGGTTAAGCTCCTATGATGAAAACATTGAGCAGATTGTTTAAACAAGATAAAGAAAAATATACCGTTCCCCGGAAAATACAGGATGTAATTCCCGTAAAGAAAATCTGGAAGGACGGTATTTTTGCTGTCGGAAACAAATATTCCATGACATATAAGTTTACCGACATAAACTACTTTGTTGCTTCCAGAGAAGACAAGGAAAGAATGTTCCTTGGATATTCGGAGCTCCTGAACAGTCTTGATTGTGGAGCAACTGCAAAAATTACAATCAACAACCGAAGGCTGAATCGCAAGAATTTTGAGGAATCCATTCTCAAGCCGATGCAAAATGATGGACTTGATGAATACAGAAAAGAATATAACGAAGTCCTTTTGGATAAGGCTCTTAATTCAAACGGAATCGTTCAGGAAAAATACATTACTATTTCTGTCCACAAGAAAAACATTGAAGAAGCAAGAGCATATTTCACTAGAATAGGCGCGGATATTATTTCTCACTTTTCTGCACTGGGATCAAAATGTGTTCCTCTTGATGCAACAGAAAAATTAAGAGTTCTGCATGATTTTTACAGACCCGGTGACGAGAGTGCATTCAGCTTTGATGCAAAACAAATGATGAGAAGAGGTCATGACTTCAGAGATTATATCTGCCCTGATATTATCGAAAAACGGAAGGATTTCTTCCGAATGGGAGATAAATATGCGAGGACAATTTTCTTAAAAGATTATGCTTCTTACATTAAGGACGATATGATAACGGAACTGATGGATATGAACCGAAATATGATGCTTTCCATAGATATTATTCCGGTATCCACAGATGAGGCTGTTAGGGAAGTTGAAACCAGAATGCTTGGTATTGAAACCAATATAACAAACTGGCAAAGACGACAGAACAGTAACAATAACTTTTCTGCTGTTATTCCATATGATATGGAACTTCAGCGTAAGGAAACAAAAGAATTCCTTAATGATATTACCACTCGTGACCAGCGAATGATGTTTGCAGTTGTAACGCTTGTTCATGTAGCGGATACAAAAGAACAGCTGAATTCAGATACGGAAGCATTACTGTCCGTTGCGAGAAAACATCTTTGCCAGCTTGCAACGATGAGATATCAGCAGATGGATGCTCTTAACACAGCACTTCCTATCGGCGTAAGAAAGATTGATATGTTAAGAACATTGACAACCGAGAGCCTTGCAGTATTAATGCCGTTTAAGGTTCAGGAGATTCAGGAAGACGGAGGAATCTATTTTGGAGAGAATGCAATTTCCCACAATTTGATTCTATGCAATCTAATGAACCTTTTGAACCAGTCAATGTTTATACTTGGTATTCCCGGTTCTGGTAAATCGTTCTTTGCAAAACTGATGATTGTATTCTTTGCTTTGTTTTGCCCAGAGGACGATATCATTATATGTGACCCCGAAGGCGAATACTCTCCGCTTGTCGAGGCACTGAATGGTGCAGTCCATGGAATCAAAGCAGGTGGCAAAGATAAGATCAACGCAATGGATATGGTAAGGGGATACGGAGACACAAACTCCGTTGTAGAGAAATCACAGTTTATCATGTCACTTGTAGAACAGATCGATAAAAACGGCGTTGGAGCACATCATAAATCAATCATCGACAGATGTGTTGCTCAAGTATATCGTGAGTCTGAGTTTACCGGAGAAACACCGACGCTCAAAACTTTGAGAGAAGTAATTCTTGAACAGCCAGAAAAAGAAGCGAAAGAACTTGCGCTTGCGCTTGAACTTTTCACTTCTGGTTCACTTGATATCTTTGCACATGAAACGAATGTGGATATGAGTAATCGAATTATCTCTTATGATATCCATGAACTTGGTGCACAGCTAAAGCCAGTAGGTCTTCTTGTAATCACTGATACTATTCTTAACAGAGTAACTGAAAACTGGAAAAAGGGTAAACGAACCCACATCTTCATCGACGAATTTCATATTGTCTTTGAAAATGAATACAGTGCAAACTTCTTTGTTTCTGCTTGGAGACAATTTAGAAAAAGAAATGCATTTCCCTGTGCCATTACCCAGAATGTTGAGTATTTGCTGGCTTCCATTGCAGCAAGTACCATGCTTTCAAACTCTGAATGTATTGTTATGATGAACCAGGCCGCTTCCGACCGTGACAAACTTTCGCATCTTCTTGGCATCTCCCAGGAACAGATGAGTTATGTAACCAATGCAAATGCAGGTTGCGGACTTCTTCGCTATGGCGGGTTTATCGTGCCGTTTATCAATATATTCCCGAAAGTAACGAAAATTTACAAGCTAATTACTACAAAACCTAATGAAGGCGCCTTCGGACAATATGAAGACGCCTGTTAAACTAAAATTTTAGGAGGAAAATATTATGAAAAAATCTACTGTTATGATGCTTATTGCAGTTATCCTTTCGGTTATCGCAATCTCTTCCGGAATTGTCTTCTTCAGTCAGATGGCAGACGAAAACAAAGCGGAACAGACCTATGAAAGCCTTTCTTCTCTTGTGTCCAGTGATGTTGAGAACGAAGAAGATATCGTTATCGAAGGTGATACAGAAGCTAAGCACGAATACAACGGTCCAACTTCCTATGAGAAATATCTTCCCATCTATGAGCAGAATGATGACTTTATCGCATGGGTGAAAATCGACGGAACTAAAATCGATTATCCCGTAATGCAGACCGCAGATGATCCTAACTTCTATCTTAAACATGCTTTCGACAAAACCTACAGCGACTACGGTGTTCCGTACATTCAGGAAAACTGTCTTATTGACAACTGTGACAACATTGTGCTTTACGGTCACAATATGAATAACGGTTCCATGTTCGCAGATCTCTGCAAATATGAAGATGAAGAGTTCTACAAAGAGCACAAATACATTCAGTTCGATACTCTTCTCGATTATGGAAGATATGAAGTCGTTGCCGTATTCAAAACCGTTGCATATAGCGATGCAGGATTCAAATACTTCCAGTTCGTAAATGCAGAAGATGAAGCGGATTTCAACGAATATATCGAAACCTGCAAATCCCTTCAGCTTTATGATACTGGTGTAGATGCGGAATATGGTGACAGACTTCTCACTCTCTCCACCTGTGAATACAGCCAGACTGATGGAAGAATTGTAGTTGTGGCGAAACTTATTGATAATCTTCCTATGGAAAACAATTGATTGGAAATAATGAGCACGGGAATAATTTCCGTGCTCATTTTCAAAAATGATTCGAATGATGTGCTCATAAGTAAAAGCAAAACCAAAAACGGTTGACAATAAGCCTTTAAAAGATTATACTTTTATATAAGGCATACGATGTTAGTATGTCAATAAAGATGTGCCGATAACGTCCGAAACCTTGTGTGTTTTTGGCGTTATTTTTATTTATGGAGGATTTTAATGAATGAATCTGTTCGTATTCTTTTGATTCAAAGTAATAAAAGTAATGCCGATCGTATATCTTCCATACTCGAGAAAGCCGGCTTCAATGATATCCATTCGGCTTATGATGGGGTTGATGCTGTTTGCTTTTTCAAAGAATACTCACCTGAAGTTGTTTTTATTGAAACCAAACTCCCTTTGATGGATGGATTATCTGTTTTGAAAAAGCTGAAAAAAATCAACCCGGATTGCCTTGTTGCGGTTACATCATCTGATTACGATAAATCTATTACCGAAACATTTATAAAACACGGTGCTGACGGATTTATTTATGAACCGTTTTCTGAGGACAGAATAATTCCATGGCTGATTGTTTCGCTGTCAGAAAAAGAACGGCACAAAAAGCTGAAAGATGAATACGATTGTTTAAATCGTTCTTTTGAAAATCGTCTTGATTATGAACGTGTTGTCGGAAAATATGCGTCTGAAAATGCTGTTTCATTTGATAAAGCGGAAAAGATGCTTATAGAAATCAGCAATTCCAAAAACATCACGATTGATAAACTTATTGAAATACTTAAATAGTTTTCTTATTAAATTCGCGGAGGTGCATTGCTTTGGCTGTAAAAGAAAAGGAAATAACCGTTCTTATTGCCGATGATGATAAGTATGTCCGCGAGACACTGAATAAGATCCTTTCACAAAATGGATATAAAATTATATATGAAGCCACAAACGGTTCCGAGGCTTTATCGCAATGTGAAAATTTAAGACCCGATATAGCATTGCTTGATATAAAAATGCCAGTTATGAGCGGGATTGAAGCTGCAAAAGTTATTTTTGAAGAAAAGCTATGTTCATGCATAATAATGCTTACTGCATTTAATGATATTGAATCAATTGCTCTTGCTTCTCAATCCGGAGCTTCAGGATATATAACAAAACCTCTTTCGGAAGAAAATCTTATTCCGAATATGGAAGTATGCTTTAAAAAATCTCTTGATGCTTTAGCTATTTCCGGCAGTATTGTTGATATCCAAAAAAGAAGCAAAAGTCATGAAGCTGTTTCAAAAGCGAAACTTCTGATTATGGAAAACAAAAAATGCAGTGAGCAGGAAGCTTTTAATCTGATCCGTGAATTGAGCCGCCGTAAAAATGCTTCAATGGAAGCGATCGCACTTGGAATTATTGAAAGATATGATAAATGATATGACCGATATTACGAAAAATCTTTGTAAAAAATATACCGATCTTTCTGATGATGAAATAAACTGTGTTGCAGAGCATGCCGGAAGACTTCAATCACTTGCAGATGCTGCCCAAGCGGATGCATTTATAGACTGCAGAACATCAACCGGAAAAACCGCAATTGTAGTGGGAGAGGCAAAACCAAAAACGGTTCCTTCCAATTATACTGTAAATATAATAGGAATGCTTATGAACTGGTGCGATGAACCGGCCATGGACAGAACCTTCCGTCTTGGAATTCCAACCAGCGAAATGAGAGTAATTAATGCAGTTGAAAACAGAAAAGTTGTTCAGACAACAGAACCTATCTTCTTTGATGGTAGGGTTGTAGCTGTTCTGATTTATGAGAAGAAAGCGGAAGAAAAAAACTTTTCGTCCATAGATAATAAAACATCTTATCCCAATCCATGTGATATTAATTATTTTGGAGATTATCTTGATGAAGCAGTTGTTCTTATTGGGCAGGACTTGCGGGTTGCCGGAAGAAATCGCGCTGCAGCTGCTTTATATTCGGAACTTGGTTATATTGATGATATAACCGGCATGGAAATGAGCAATATTCAGTTTGATTCACGCCGATATCCGGAATCAATTGAGGACATTTCACCGGAAACTCACAGCGTTTCGGTAAGCGGACACAGACTTATTTATAAAATAATTCCAATAAAAGATAATCAGATTATATACGCGATAATTATAAGAGATGTTACGGAACTTTCTGAAATAAAAAAACAAAGCCTTATCAAAGATGTTGCTTTAAGGGAACTTCGGCACCGAATAAACAACAGCCTTCATATGTTTGCTGATACTATGCGGTATCAGGAAAAATTTATGGAGGAAGTAAAAGCAAAAGAAACAATTTTAAATACCGCGGGAAGGCTGGAAGCTCTTGCTTCTTCCCTTGAAGAAATCATACATGTAAGCTGCGAAACAGTTTCTCTGAAATTTGCGCTTGAAAGATTAAAACTTATAATCACTCAAAACTCTTTCGAAAAAATATCGAATATTGATTTTAAAGTTTGCGGAGATGACGTTGAGGTTTCAGCTGGAACAGCTTCTTCCGTTGCGCTTGTGGTTTATGAGCTGGTTCAGAATGCGATAAACCATGCTTTTTCAGGAAAAGAAAAAGGCACAATAACTGTTTCAATAAAAAACGATTATTTGTTTACTGCTCTGTCAGTTGAAGATGACGGATGCGGTTTTGATAAAAATTCCCGAAGAGACGGGGCGATGGGACTGGACCTTGTTGATACCATCGTAAGGGAAAAATTAAGCGGAAAACTTGATATAGTTTCCGGAGAAAAAGGTACAAAAGTCTTTTTCGACTTTTACGAATAAATTGCCTTTCCGACGGTAGGAACTGGTATAAAAATAAACGGCGACGTAGCCTGAAAGTACAGCTGTATGTACTTTCAGGCTTTTTTGTTTAAAAGGAGGTTTAAAATGATTCTGAAAACATCTCTCTACGGAAAAACCTATGAATTCAAAGATGTGAAGGAAGTTCTTGCAAAGGCGAACGAGCCGAAATCCGGTGACGTTTTTCAGGGAATTGCAGCAGAAACTGCTCTTGAAAGAGTTGCGGCAAAGGTTGTTCTTTCGCATCTTACCGTTGGTGACCTTACCGAAAACCCTGCCATTCCTTATGACAGCGACTTCAGCACAAGGGTAATACTTGACGGGCTCAACACTTATTATTACAACAAATTTAAGAACTGGACTCTCGGCGATCTCCGTGAATATCTTATTGATTGGGAAACCGCAGGAAACGATATAAGAATCATCGCTTCCGGTTTTTCTTCCGAAGTTATTGCCGGACTTGCAAAGCTCATGAGCAATATGGATCTTGCCTGCACCAGCAAGAAACTTATTGTTACTACAAGAGCTAATACTGAAGTCGGGCGTCCGGAAATTCTTCCTTTCAGAAGCCAGCCGAACCACCCCACAGATGATATCGACGGAATCATGATTTCCGTTCTTGAAGGTATTGCCTATGGCTGCGGCGACGCAATGATCGGTGTTAACCCCGTTGAAGATAACGTTGATAACACCAGCCGTATTGCTTACGCACTCTATGACTTTATGGAAAAATGGGAATGCCCGACACAGTCCTCCGTCCTTTCTCACATCACAACCCAAATGAAAGCGGTTGAGGAAGGCGCACCGCTTTCTCTCTTCTTCCAGAGCATTGCGGGAAGTGAACCGGCGCTCAAAGCTTTCGGCGTAACAACCGAAATGCTTGATGAAGCAAATGACCAGATTCACCACATGGGTATTGCATACGGTCCTAACCTTATGTATTTTGAAACCGGACAAGGTTCCGAAATGTCCATCGATGCAGACTGCGGTGTTGATGAAATGACACTTGAAGCAAGAACTTACGGATTTGGTCGCCGCTACGCTCCGTTCTGCGTAAACAACGTTAGTGGATTTATTGGCCCGGAAACCATTTATGATGGCAGAGAGGCTCTCCGCGCACATCTTGAAGACCAGTTCATGGGTAAAATGAGCGGTCTTCCTATGGGAAGCGGATGCGCTTATACCAACCACATGCATTGTGATCAGAACGACCTTGAAATTATCGATATGCTTATGTGCTTTGTTGGAACAAACTATGTTGCCGGTCTTCCTCTTGGTGATGACGTAATGCTCAGCTATCAGGATAACAGTTATCACGACAACGCAACAATGCGCCTTCTTACCGGACGCAAACCCGTTGTTGAATTCCACCAGTGGATGATGAAGCTCGGACTTATGAGAGAAGACGGTTCCCTTACCAGGGCGGCCGGAGATGCTTCTTTCTTCCTCCGCAACTAAAAAATACAATCATTGATGAAAAGGAGGAATTACAATGGCTAATCAGAAAGAAATCGAAAATCTTGTTGCAAAAATTGTTTCAGAAATTGTAAATAAAACAGAAGCAGATGAAAAATGCGAATGTAAATGTTGCAGCGACGAGCAGATTCCGGATATTACTGCTGTAAGACACCAGGACGATTTTCATGTTCCAAATGCAGTAAATGAGCCGGAATATATGAGAATGAAAGCAAGAACGCCAGCAAGAATCGGCGTTTGGAGAGCGGGTACCCGTCTTAAAACCGATACTTTCCTTCGTTTCCGTGCGGACCATGCTGTCGCGGTCGATGCTGTTTTTACTGAAGTTCCGGAAGACATTATAAAGGAAATGAATATGCCGGAATTCCGCACGAAATGCCACAGCAAGGCAGAGTATCTTCAGCGTCCCGACCTTGGAAGACTTTTTGATGAAGAAACTGCGGCAAAAATAAAAGCTGAATGCAAACAGAAACCCACCGTTCAGATAATTGTTTCCGACGGACTTTCTTCCACAGCTGTAACCGCAAACATCAAAACCATTCTTCCTACTATCATGCAGGGACTTAAACTTTACGGACTCGAAGCCGGAACTCCGTTCTTTGTAAGATATGCGAGAGTTGGTGTTATGGATCAGGTAACCGAACTTCTTGAAGCAGATGTTACAGTAAATCTTATCGGAGAAAGACCCGGACTTGCAACCGGTGAATCCATGAGCGCATACATAACCTATAAAGGTTTTGTTGGTATGCCGGAAGCTGGAAGAACTGTTATTTCCAACATTCACAACGGAGGAACTCCTCCGGTCGAAGCAGGCGCGCATATTGCGGAACTTGCACAGAAGATGATTGAACAGAAGATTTCCGGACTTGGACTTCGTATCTAATTTAAAGCCAGACCAATTGGTCTGGCTTTTTTGTTTAAAAGGAGGCCTGTTATGAATGATATTAAAAAGAAAGAATCTTTAACCGGTAACGCTATAAAAGTCCTTGACAAATCAGCGAATCTTTCGGACAGAATGAAAGACGCATATATCCGAACCAAGCAAAGCGCCGAGCATAGCTATTACGTAGAAGAAAACTCTCCGGAAGAATATGCTTCCGATAAAGTAACCGAAGTTTCCGAAACAATTGGATATGAAGTTGCTTATCAGTTCGATGAGCACAGAAGAAAAGGTTTTGAAACGACAAAAGGAAACATTATAAAAGCAAAAGAACATTTTGAGCACGGGGATAATCCCCGTGCTCATTCTGCTTCATATGGCTCTAAAACAAAAGAGAACCGCCAATATACAGGCGGTTCTTCCTATAAAAAGCAATATAATTCTCCTAAACCCACTCCGCAGGAACGTGCTAAAGAATACGCAGTAAAACAGGCAGAGAAAAGAACCGAAAGGATCTACGAACAAAGAACAGCTGAATCTGTGAACAACACCAAAAAAATGAAAGAATCTGTCCAAGCTTCTGCTGATCTTGTAAAAGGTAAAATCAAAACAAGAGCAAGCGTTGCAAGTGCCAACAAAGCAGCTGTGAAAGGCGGTAAAACAACGATTAAAACCGCAGAGCAAACTTCAAAAGCATCCGTCAAAACGGCAAAAACGGCGACCACAGCGTCCCATACAGTAGTTAAAGCACCTCAGACTATTATTCAAGGAACAAAGAAAACCGTCAATGCAATTTATACTGCAGGAAGGGCTGTTTTTGTTGCAGGTAAATCAATGGTTAAAGGAATAATCGCAGCCACAAAAGCATTGGTTGCCGCTATTGCTGCAGGAGGCTGGGTTGCTGTTATGATTATTGTAATCATTATGCTTATAGGACTTTTGGTTGGTTCTTCATTCGGTATTTTCTTTTCTAACGAAGATACCGGAGAAGAAACAATGCAGGAAGTAATTCGAGAAATCAATGACGAGTATCTTGCAGAAATAGAAAAGATAAAGCTTGAAAACCCCTATGATGTTCTAGAGATGTCGGGTTCAAGGGCGGTCTGGAAAGAGGTTCTTGCGGTGTATGCGGTTAAAACTACAACCGATCCAATAAACGGTCAAGAGGTGGCAACCATAACTGACGAAAAGAAAGAGATTCTCCGAGAGATCTTTTGGGAAATGAATGAGATTTTATTCCGTACAGAAGAGATAACCGAAACCGTAATATTTGAATCCGATGATGGTAATGGAAATATCGTTGAAACAGAAACCACAGAAACAAGGACTTATCTTTTTATTACTGTAAGCCACAAAACTTCCGATGAAATGGCAGAGGTATATGGTTTTGACCGCAAACAAAAAGAACAGCTTGACGCTTTACTTTCAGAAGAAAACGACGAACTGTGGGCTATGGTTCTTTACGGAATTACAGGACAGAGCGACGATATGATTGTTGCGGTTGCTCAATCTCAAATCGGTAATGTGGGCGGTGAACCTTATTGGTCCTGGTACGGATTCAGCGAACGGGTTGACTGGTGTGCCTGTTTTGTCAGTTGGTGTGCAAACGAATGCGGTTATATTGAAAATGGAATCATACCCAAATTTGCAAGCTGTGCCATAGGTGTAAACTGGTTCCACTCCCGTGGACAATGGGCTGACGGTTCTGCAGAACCTGTTCCCGGGATGATAATCTTCTTCGATTGGGATGAAGATATTACTGGGCAGGATGGCAGGCCTAATCATGTTGGAATAGTTGAGAAGGTTGAGAATGGTATTATTTACACCATTGAGGGCAACTCTGATGATGCCTGCAGGAGAAGAAGCTATAGTATTGGACATTATGAGATATTTGGGTATGGAGTGACAAATTATTAAGATAAAAATTTAAGGTTCAAATTTGCGTATTGTCGGAATTTATCTCACATTTAAACATGCATATTGTTGCTTTTTGCTTTACTTATACTCTTTCGGAATGGGATGCTACTATGAAAAATAGTATGAGTGGCGGACTTCTGATTTGTGGTTTTTATGAAATGAAACAAGACATTTTTGATATATTAAAATATAATTAAGATTCATACATTTGTCTTTATTTAAGTGTTTGGATATGGAATACTGAAATAATTGAAGTAAAATACACATACTTATGTCAATCATATATAAACTTTTGTTACATCTTGTTTTACCAATATTTGAATATTTTGAAAAGATTAGAACAAAAATATTGTTTTAATTTTGTTTTATGCTATAATGATAGTAGATTAAAACAAAGAAGGTGCAGTTTATGAAAGTTTTAAGAGTACGTGCATCAAACTACAAAAATTGTTGTAATGATTTTACAATTGATTTTGTAGCTAAGTCCAAGAAAACATCTGAGGATAAAGAATACGAATTACAGGAAATTGCGGAAGAATTGTATGTTTTTAATACAGTTGCATTTGTAGGAAAAAACGCTTCAGGTAAAACATCCGCAATAGAGCTGATGGATTGCTGCTATTCTATCCTTAGTGAATTTCAACTCGAAAACAAACATTATGATTATGACAATGTAAATTTAGAAATTATTTTTTATCATGATAATTATATTTATAAATACTGTACAGTTTTAAAATCTGATTCTGTATTAAGTAGTAAAGTAACTTTTACAAATCAGCACATATATTATAAAAAATATTTTAAAACCAATATAAAAGGAATATATTCCGATGAAGGTTTTGAAGAAAAAACTAATTTGGGTGATTTGCCGGAAGACACTTCAATTGTGTTTTTTGTATTAAAAAAGAAAGTACCTCATGCTATATACTTTGATTGCAATGGAAAAGGTACAGATTCATATAATTTAATGTTTAGAGCTATGAAAACTTATAATATCTCTGAAAAAGTTTTGACAAAAATAATTAAAATTTTTGATGATAAAATCCAAAGCCTAAACATGCTAGATGAGAAACACTATAGACTTGTTTACCAAAACCGAGTCGAGGAGCTTTCTGATTCCGAGCTGATTTATAAACTTTCCAGTGGTACAACAAAAGGCATTCTGCTGTACATGGTTATGGTTGCGGCTTTAGAAAACGGTTTTGATCTTATGATAGATGAGGTTGAAAACCATTTTCATAAAACATTAGTAGAAAACATGATAAGTCTTTTTAAAGATAAGACTGTAAATAAAAGGTTTTCTTCACTTATTTTCACTACTCATTATTGTGAAGTTCTAGATTTGTTTAATCGACAAGACAATATTTGGGTTGCAAAATCACTTGATAAAATTGAGCTTTTTAATATGTATGAAAGTTATAATATTAGGCCGGAACTTCTTAAAAGTCGACAGTTCTATAACAATGCATTTGATACTTCTGTAAACTACGAAGATCTTATGGCACTGAAAAGGGAGCTGATGAAATGAAATATTTAATTATGTGTGAAGGCCCAAATGAACTTGAAATCATAAAAATGTTGCTCGAACATGATAAAATGATTTTGGATTCTGATGATTTGTTAAACTTAGTTCCTTTTCATGCAAGACAGATTGGTTCTAATGCAGCAGTCAGAGCGGCATTAAATATCTATCATGGTGAATTGAAGGTAATCAGAATAGGTGATAAATTAAGTGATGAGTTAAAAATTCCAAAGCAGTATAAAGAGCAAATTATTGATGTTGAAAAATATTGTACAAAACCAGAGCTGGAAATGTTGCTTATTATTTCGGAAAAAATAGAATCGGAATTTGAAAAAGTTAAATCAAAAATCTCTCCGAAATCTTTCAGCAAAGAAAAAATTCAATATAATCATAAGCGATACGACAACAGTACAGATTTTTATCGTGAGTATTACGGAAAGAGAATAAATTTACTAGTTGATTCGATAAAACGTTATAAACATCTAAAAGGGAAACATCAAAGCGATGAATTATACCTTGCTGATTTACTTAAATAAAATAAATCAACCAAAAAGTAACGTTCGCACATTTGTCATTTACACTTCCTTATGCTAATCTCGGCGTAAGGAGGTGTATTTTTTTATGCCAAAGTTTTTCGTGTTTAGCGATGTTCATGGATTTTATGATGAATTTATAAAAGCTCTTGACGAAGCAGGTTATGACAAAAACAACAAGGAGCACTGGCTTATTTCCTGCGGTGATAATTTTGATCGAGGTGACGGTAATGCCGAAATGCTCGATTATCTTTTAAATTCGGAACGAATTATTTTGATTAAAGGCAACCATGAAGATATGTTAATGGAAGCATTGCGCAGAGGCTTTTCGGAATACCATGATATACATAATGGTACGGACAAGACTATTTGGCAACTTTCAAATGATTTGTGTGAATTTGATTCAGCTTATGATAAGGTTTCTCCCCTATTCAACAAGATGCTTAATTATTTTGAAACAGAGAATTACATTTTCGTTCATGGCTGGATTGCAATAAGTTGTTTTGAAGATTTTCCGCATTGGGCAAGATACAGAACTTATAAATATAATCCTGAATGGAGAAATGCTGACGAAAAAGATTGGTCCGAGGCAAGATGGCTGAATGGTATGCAGCTTGCAAACGAAGGGATTATTGAAGAAAACAAAACCATTGTTTGCGGACACTTTCACACCACTTGGGGTAAAGCAAGATACCATCGGCCTGCCGGTGATTTGAAAGGCAATGACTATTACGAGTTTGGAGAAGGTTCAGATTTTTCTCCATATTATGACAAAGGCATTATCGCTATTGATGGTTGCACCGCTTTTTCCGGTAGAGTAAATATCCTTGTAATTGAAGATGAGTTTTTAGGAAGGAATGGATAATATGGGAAAAGTATTTTTTACAGGAGATTTGCATTTCGGACATGAAAATGTTATAGCTTTTGATGATAGGCCATTCAAATCTGTTGAAGAAATGGATGCGGAACTAATTAAAAGATGGAATGCAAAAGTTGGTAAGGATGATTTGGTCTATGTGCTTGGTGATATGATTTGGAAAACCAGAAACAACGATGCGCATAAAATAATAAAAAGCCTTAACGGTCAAATCATTTTAATAAAAGGAAACCACGACAGATTCCTTCATAATGCGAAAGCAAAGGAGGCTCTTGTAGGTGTAAAAGACTATGACGATATTTGCGTTACATTGGAAGATGGAACTGTAAGGCGCTGTATTCTCTCTCATTATTTTATTCCTATGTATAACGGACATCGTCATGATGCTATTCATCTTCATGCTCATTCTCATTTTTCAGAAGAAGCGGATTGTGAAATTGAGTTTGCAAATTATCTAAATAAAATCGGATGTAGAAATGAAATCTATAACGTAGGATGCATGTATTGGAACTATGAACCAGTAACATTGGATGAGATATTGGCACAAGGACAAATGACTATACCTAAACAAGATTGTCAAATATTGGAGGAATAAGATGTTTGAGTTAGACCAAGTATATCCAATAAATATCATGCCGAGAATAACAGCAAAAGAACTCGGCGAAAGATTCGAAGAAATTGCAGATATAATTGATAGTGAAGATATTGGATATGTAATTACTGATGAAACAGGTAAAGAAAAATTTATTATCTGTCCTTTTGAATGGTTTAAAAAGCTTGAAAAATAACCATATTTTATTTTTGAATTGCTGACAAACACGAATAAAGGACTAAATACAACTGTTTTTCATTCTTAATGATATCTTATGTTGAAGAACATATTAAAATTTCCTAAAAATCGCACATTCGCAAATTAAATCTCCCTGTGCTAAACTTTAGCACAGGGAGGTGTTTTTTTATGAAAAGCTTTATTGAAGAACTATATTATGACAACATTAAACCCCAAGAGATAAGCATTAGAAAAAGTAATCTTTGTAAAGAGGAGTTATCTGTGTTACATGAAAATGAACAGTTTCTCCTCGAAAATCTTCCGGATAATCTTAAAACGGTTTTTATAGAATATGCGGATACTTGGGGATTGGTCAATGGAAAAACTGTGCTCGATGGATTTACAGCTGGATTTCGTTTCGGTGCTCACTTTGCAGTGGATACTTTTTGTGGAAACAAAATTTCCATTGAAGATTATTTAAAGGACAAATAAAAACTGGTATGCGAATGTTTTCATTCGCATATTTTGATCGAACTTTGTACCTTTTATCTTTAGAGCAACAGATTGTAGGGAGGACGTATGACTTCTATAACGGAAATAAAACGTAAAAGTGAGGATGAACCTTATACTTTTAAAATTAAATTCTATTTTGGAATTGGAGCAAATGGAAAACAAAAAACGCATAGCAGAATATGGCAGGCTCCCTGGGGAATTGAGCGCAAGGAAGCGTGGGAGCGGGTGCAAAGCGTTTCTGATGAGTGGGAAAATGATCTTTTTGGGATAAAAAAGAGCGTTATTAAAGAAGAACCTGAAAAAACTAAATATAAATTCAAAGATTTCGTTAATGAAATATGGGTACCTCTTTTTGTGAAAGACGGTAACCATATGCCTGCTACAGTAGCTATGTACACAAGTGTTTTTGATCTTATGCTTCCGTTTTTTGGAGATATAATGCTGGATGATATCAGCGGTTTGTTTATTATGAAATATCTTTCGTGGCTGCGAAATGAATATAGAACAAACTATGGAGAACCGCTGTCACCAAGAACAATTAAGCATCACTATTGCATGCTTAGGATGATTTTGAATTATGCCGAAACACAGGAAATATTAGAGAAAAACCCTATAAGAAAAGTGCCGGTTCCAAAGTTGGAAAGACATAAAGTTGATGCGTTGGACGAAGTGGATGCAAAAGTTTTTATGAATGCAATAAAGAAGCTATCGTTTGATTATCAATGTATCCTTATGATTTTGCTTACAGCTGGATTAAGAAGAGGAGAATGTATAGGTCTTAAATGGCAAGATATAGATTTCAATGAAAATACAATTAGTGTTGAGCGGTCTGCGACTTATACTAAAGAGACCGGAACGGTTGTAAAATCTCCAAAAACAGTTAATAGTATCAGGGTAATACCGATGATGGTTGGTGTTGCAGATATGCTTGTAAAGCTTAAGGAGTTCAGAAGCAAAGAATATCCTAATGTAAAAATTGATGAAACATTTTTGTTTTGTGTTGAAGGAAATCCTTTTCAGCCAAGAGATCCAAATGCTGTTACAAGAAGACTTAATTACTTTGTACGGAATAATAATCTTCCAGATGTATCGCCTCATGATTTGCGGCATTCTTGTGCCACACTACTTCTTAACTGCGGCGCTGACATTAAAAGTGTTCAGGAAATACTCGGTCATGCAAACGCAAGTACGACTCTTAATTATTATGTGCGAAGCGATTTAAAACATATGAAACTTGCATCGGAAAAATATGCAAAAGTATTTGGGCTTGATGGAAAGGAAAATGCAAATGAATAACTATGTTGAATGGGACGAAGTTCCTGATGTAATGTCAAAAGAAACTTTTTATAAAGTTTGCCATATTAGCAAATCCACAGCGTTGGAACTTATTCAAACAAAGAAAAT
>SVFH01000013.1 GCA_015056945.1 Lachnospiraceae bacterium
CAGGAGAGAAAAGAACTATTACCTGATTGACACTAGGACAATTATATCATGGGCTTAACTAAGCCTATTGAACAAAATAAATTAAGTTATCAAGGTACATTTATGTATCTAAAAAATATTATACGAGAGGAGAGATAGGGATGAAGAAATGGATTGTTCCGGGGGTATTATTTACGCTTACAGGCTTAGTAAGTCTTGCGTCTGTTTTTGCTATGCTTTTATTGAATCGTCCGTCTGAAGAAGAACAGTTGTTGCGTAAATATGAAAGTGCAATCAAGGCAGGAAATCTCGATAGGGTACTTGCATTAAACGGTATAAAAAAGCAAGGGATTCTTAATCGTTACAAAGAAGAAGATATTCCTTATCTTGGGAAAAAACCGGAGTTTATTTACGGAAATCGTATAAGCGGAAATGAAGGAGAAAAGGGCGTAATTGAATATGCGGTTATCTATCAGGAAGATGAAGAGTTAAAATATGAAATCCGGCGTGATCAGGTGATTAAGACTGAAGGACAGATGTATATTTTAAACTGGTAGGGGGATGAAATGAAAAAATTAATTTTATTTTTATTGATAAGTTTATTCGGGCTTTTTTTCACCGCATGTGGGGGTGAGTTGGAGACTACCGTAGAGCTTGAGCAGGATTTAAGCGGTTGCCGTACAATGAAATATGTGATTTCAAAAGAGGATTTTATTGAAAATTCGAATGTTTCCATTGGCGTTGCAGAGAAACAGATTGCGACGAAGTGTCCTGCGGAATTTGAATATGAATTTAAGCAGACTGAAGATGAGTATATATTGACTTTTACAATGCCATTTGCCTCGCTTGAAGATGCACAGGCCAAAATGGAGGCTGTAGCCGGAAAAACCTGTGAAATTGCATTTTATCAGGGGGAAGGTGTATTTTGTGAAGGCTTTTCCTATGAAGAAAAATTTGATGCTGAATTGCTTTTTTCATGGTTTGAAGATGTTTTGGTGAATTGCGGCTGTGTGAATATTTCATATCAGAGTTATATTATAGAGAAAAGTAATACAACAATTTTTTATGGTGGAAAAAAGTACACGGCGAAGGATACTGTTGTAGCGAAGGATTTTTCATATATAGAAATCAACAATCTTGAAATTGCTACATATGTTAACGGAGACGGTACCTATGACAGAACGCTTGCAATGTCTATTCAGGAAGTGAATCTGAATAAGAAAAGAGCAGCGATTGAAGCCTTCATGGCAAAAAGCATACCTTCGTGTGGGGAAGGGGAATGGAGTGAAGAGAACGGAATGCATACGCATACCGTAACTCTGAAAAAATTGTCTGAAACACAAATGCAGGATGCAATGCGGACATACACACATTCGGAAGATACAATTTTTGAAACAAGAGATGGTGAAGCAGATGCAGAGTCATATGTATTGCTTTCTCGTGAGATTTCTTATGCAGAGTATTTGGATTTGCGGGAATACGGTTCCAATGAAGCCGGGCAGGTAAATGTTACATATATCCAACAGAATGAAAATATGAGCGGCGAATTGTATTTTTATCTGAATGAATATAGGGATTGGGATGTTTTTAATATTTTCGGCGATGAATGGAAAGTCTGGAATTTCAACAATCAGCAAACGGATAAGGTTGGAGATGGTATCCAGACATATCCGTTAAGCTATTTAGATAAGATTTCGTTGGTTTATAAGGGGAGTTATTTCTTTGACGTAACACAGTTAGAGTGGGATACAAAGGTATATTCCCAAAAAAAAATCGAGAATGAGATTGCTTTTTCCTTAGCGAAAGAGACTTCTGCAGAAGAAACAGACATGCTGATTCGTACTTGCACGAAAAAAATCGAAGAGGAAAAGTTAAGTGGTGTCACTGTAAAAAAAGAAGAAACGGACGGAATACAGAAGGTTGTTTTCACAATGAAGGGAAGTGACCTTGAAATCAATAAGGCACGTGGTGTCCTGACGCACGTGAATTATGATGAAAAAGATGATTTGGAAGAAAAATCAATGATTATGTGCTTTGAAGAGGCAGGAATCATGTCGCTTACGAAGACTATCGTTTTTGAAGAAACTGTATGGCCGGCTGGATTTCTTGCACAACCGGATTCCTATAAGAAAAAGATCCCCATTCTATATTCCTTAGAGATTGCAGGGAAAGAAATAGAACAAAGCACCGATGTTCCGGCCAAAATCTTATACGGAGAAAACTACACCGAGGCGGCGCGTGTAGGTGTGGTACGTGAGACGGTAAACTTTATGGGGATATTATGGATGCTGCTGATTGTACTGGGGCTGATTTCACTCACGCTTGGCATGGTATTTTTCCTGCTTGCAGTGATAAAGAAATATAGAAATAATAAAAAAGAAAAGGCACAGGGTATCTCGAAAGAGAAACCTATGCCTGAAAGAATACCTGTTGTGAAAGAGGAAACACCCTCGTATGATGCGGCAGAACAGCTGGTTGCTGATTTGTTTGGTCAGAATTCTGATTCAGATTCTTAAATGGTTTTCTGTTCTGTTACAGTTAAGTAAAATTCCGCAAAACAAGAATGGATATATGGTTTCAACCAAATGTCACCGATGCCGAAAGTAATAAGTGAGGCAAGCGAAAGCGGAATAAAACTTAAATAAAGACCAATGAGTTTGAAGTAATGCTTTTTCATGAGATAACAGGACATTTTTATCGTTTTTGCTGCTGATAAATCCGGCATATCAACCAAGATAAAAGAGGTAAGGGAAAAGGGCAGCAGAATCAAAAAAGCGATTGCTTCACAGAGTAAAAAAATGCTTAATGAAATGAGAACGGATTGTTTGTCCGCGGCATTTGCAAAAAAGCAGGAATATACTGCATAGGGGAGCAGACAAATGACCTCTATAAAAGTCATGAAAATATTGACGCTGAGGATTTTGTCCGGAGAATGACGGAATCCGTGGAGCACATCAAACGGAGCGACTTTCTTTTCGGTAATCAATGCGAGGAAATATTTGCAGATTCCTACATGGATAATACCACCTAAAAGGGAACTGATAATAAATCCTGCTTCATATGTAAAAAAAGTGAGAAAACCTGTTCCTGTGATAGGGAGTGATGCGATGGATGCAATCACTGTCTGGATAATGGATGCAATCAGTACGGTCGTCGCGCTGATTCCTAAAAAGGGGAGTAGGTTTTCTCTTGCATTTCCTTTTATTTCTTTCAATGTCATGATGTTCAAAAGCCTTTCTGTGAAAGTAATAGAGGTTGTTTATCCGACTTTGATATCAACAGAATTACCGGTTGCAGCCTCTGTCTGAAGTTTTTTCAAGTTTTCGATATATGGATTTTTTTCATCGGAATATTTGATTTTTGTATTTGTAACCCCACCGGCAACATAGGCTCTGCCGCATTCGGGGCAGATTGCGGTTTTTAAACTGACTGTAGCCTGAAGGACTTTACCGTTCCCGGTGGCAGCCTTCTTGTAAGCATTGGAAACATGTTCCATTTCGTGTGCCATAACGCGGGA
Organism: Lachnospiraceae bacterium; assembly: GCA_015056945.1. GTDB lineage: Bacteria > Bacillota > Clostridia > Lachnospirales > Lachnospiraceae > UBA3766. The sequence continues at coordinate 3,497 of SVFH01000013.1, forward strand.
AGCGGAGGCTTGGGGTGATATGTGTTGTGCTGATTTAAAAGAAACCATTTCATCCGAACCGTCCTGATATTTGCGGTTGGCACAAGTCTGACATTCACCTGTTTTAGAAGTATCTCCGGAGGGGTCTATGACAGATCTGTCCTTTGGCATTCCGAAAGAATTCTGCGAAAGCGGGTACGGTGAATAAGATGGTATGTTGTTGTAGGGTACGAAACGTATATCTGTCATAAGGGCTCCTTTCTTGAAAAATCTGTATTCCCAAGAAACTACTCTGCTTGGAAATTGTAAGAATTTAACATAGTTTCGATATATTCGTCGTAATTCATGCCGTAAAATTGTTGATAAGTTGCGTTAAGCTGTTGCTTAAGCTCATCATTAAAAAGAAGCTGATAAGTTGTGAATCCGACAAACAGTGTATTTAATAGAATTGTTCCGATGGAAATCCAAATTGCCAGTTTGGCATTCAATGTATAGCGTATGGTATTTCCTTTGGAAATTGCTGCCAGGATTATGGAAATTCCGCCAAAAATATACGGAAGAATTACCGTTTGCAATAATGCGGTTACAATTGCCGTTATTGCCAGGTTTTTGGCAGTACTTGCCAGTTTATTATGTTGATAAACGGGTTCTTTGTTCGGCATAATATGCTCCTTGTTTCAATCAGATAATCTTACTTTATTATAGTATAACATGACGGGAGAGGAAAGAAAAGGAAAATGACGAATTGGAGGGGGCTATTTTGCACAAACAGCTCTTTATTTTGCGTAATAATGGTTATATATTGTTCTTAAATAGAAGGAGAATAAAAGAAAAGAGGTAGAAAATGAAAAAGAAAATAATTTGTGTTGCAGGTATTTTAGTGGCAGTTCTTATAATATGTGTAGTGCTGTATTTTGCAGTAATACATCCTCAAGTGGAAATGTATATTGATATTATGCGTTGTTATCAGGAATTTCATGTAGACGGTATCGGAAAGAGTGCAGAGCCGTATACGGAGTATTCAGTGACCGGAGAGAATTTGGTTACTGTCGAAACAGCGGATTACAGTATCAGTATTCCGTCATATTTCGAAAAGAACAGCGAAGATCATTCCGGAATGATTCGATACAGTGCGGATGAAAATACGGATGACCAAAAGGAATCCATTGGAATTACTGTAGTGGGAACGGATTATACAGATATGGCAATTCTGAATCAGCAAGGTCTTTCGGAACGGCAGAAAAAGAATTTGATAAAAGGATATGAGAAATTAGGTTACGGAATTCCTGATACTGCTTACAGCAGTTACAAATGTGCGCTTTTGATTACAGAGGATGATTACAGCTATGCGAATAAAAATCAGTCAAAAGCCTATACAATGCTGATTCCATACAGAACCGGAAGTTCATTTTTTTATTCTGCAGGAAATTCAAAAACTTATATCTACGAAAATGAAAAGATGTATGCATTGATTTCAGAATCCTATCATGCAGATTGGGATTTGTATGTGTATTTTGTGGAATTCTATAATCCGGAAAACTTAAATTTATCATATACAGCGATTCTGAAAACCAAGACACCGCAGACTGCGTATGCAGTTATTAATTCGATAACATTTGGGGAATGATTTAAGTGAGGAGAGTTTTCTATGTTAATATATGAGTTGCAGAGTTTTTCGAAGAAATCAGTTGCGAAGACACGTTCAAATTTAGTATACTTATCAGGAGCGTTCAGTCATACATACAGCGCTTTATAATGAAATTCGGATAGGAAAGAAGGGAGTAGGGGAGCATTCCCCACAAGGACAAGATGGATATTTCATTGGAATTGGCCAAAGAGCTGCAGATTAAGAAAGAACAGGTCGATGTGACCATTAAATTGATTGATGAAGGAAATACCATTCCTTTTATTGCAAGATACCGTAAAGACGTTACGGGGAATTTAAATGATGAGGTGCTTCGTACCCTCCACGAAAGATTGCAGTATCTGAGAAACTTATGCGAGAAGCAGGAACAGGTAATTGCAAGTATTGAAGAACAGGGAAAACTTACCGAAGAATTGAAAGCACAGATTCTTGCTGCTACAACACTTGTTGCAGTGGAGGATTTGTATCGTCCGTACCGCCCGAAACGTAAAACACGTGCAAGTGTTGCGAAAGAAAAGGGATTGGACGGGCTTGCTGAAATCATTCTTGCTCAGGAAACGAATAAGTCCCTGATTGAAGAGGCAGAGGCTTATGTTTCTGAAGAAAAGGGTGTGAAAAATGTACAGGAAGCGCTTGCGGGTGCTGCAGATATTATTGCGGAACAGATTTCCGACAATGCTGAATATCGTACCTATATCCGTGAAGCAACCATGGAAGAGGGAATCATTTCGTCTTCTAAGAAAAATGAAGAGCCCGAGAAGATTTTTGAAATGTATTACGAATATTCAGAACCGGTAAGTAAGGTGGTAGGACACAGAATCCTTGCATTAAACCGCGGTGAGACAAAGGACATTTTGAAGGTTAAGATTGATGCACCGGAAGAACGTATTTTACAGTACCTTCGCAAAAAAACAGTAATCAATGAGAATCCGAATACGACGCCTGCGATTGAAGCGGCTTGTGCGGATGCATATCAGAGACTGATTGCACCTGCAATTGAAAGGGAAATCAGAAATATACTGACAGAGAAGGCAGAGGATGGAGCAATTTCGGTATTCGGAAAGAACCTCGAGCAGTTATTACTTCAGCCGCCTATTCAGGGAAAGGTTGTATTAGGCTGGGACCCTGCTTTCAGAACCGGCTGTAAGCTCGCCATTGTAGATCCGACAGGAAAGGTACTGACAACAACGGTTATTTTCCCGACAGCACCCCAGAATAAGGTCGAAGAGTCCAAAAAGACACTAAAGGCGATGATTAAGAAATACAATGTTGATTTGATTTCCGTGGGCAACGGTACTGCATCAAGAGAATCAGAGCAGGTTATTGCAGAGCTTTTAAAAGAGATTGAGCAACCTGTTCAATATGTGATTGTTAACGAGGCGGGAGCTTCCGTTTATTCGGCAAGTAAACTTGCGACAGAAGAGTTTCCTAATTTTGATGTAGGACAAAGAAGTGCGGCTTCCATTGCAAGAAGATTGCAGGATCCGCTGGCGGAACTGGTTAAGATTGATCCGAAGTCTATCGGTGTCGGACAGTACCAGCATGATATGAACCAGAAAAAACTCGGTGACGTATTAACCGGCGTGGTAGAAGACAGTGTTAATAAAGTTGGTGTGGATTTAAATACCGCATCCGCTGCGTTATTAGAATATGTTTCCGGTATTTCAAAGGTTATTGCCAAAAATATTGTGGAATATCGTGAAGCAAACGGTAAATTCACCAATCGTGCACAACTTTTGAAGGTTGCAAAGCTTGGACCGAAAGCGTATGAACAGTGTGCCGGATTCCTTCGAATCCGGGATGGAGAGAATCCTCTTGATGCAACAAGCGTGCATCCGGAAAGCTATGATGCGACATTACAGTTATTAGATAAATTGGGTCTTACAATGGAAGACGTGAAAGAAGCGCAGAAGAAGGCTGCTTTGCAGGCCAAAACCAAGACCGTGCAGAAACCGAAACCTGTAAAGAAAGAAAAGAAGGTAATGGTCAGAAATACCAATACGGCAATGGGGAAAGCACTTGCAGAAGCGATGAGTGGTGTTACAATCAAAGCTGAAAATACCGAAACTAAGACGGCGACTGCTGAAATCACAGGCCTTGAGAAGCGTGTGAAGGATAAAGCAAAGCTTGCTGCTGAACTTGGTATCGGCGAAATTACACTTACGGATATTTTAAAAGAACTTGAAAAGCCTGCACGTGACCCGCGTGAAGATATGCCTGCGCCTATTCTTCGAAGTGACGTTATGGATATGGAAGATTTGCAGCCCGGCATGGTGTTAAAGGGTACCGTCCGTAATGTTATCGATTTCGGTGCGTTTGTTGACATCGGTGTTCATCAGGATGGCCTTGTGCATATTTCACGTATCACAAACCGCTATATTAAGCATCCTCTGGAAGCAGTCAGTGTAGGTGATATTGTAGAGGTTAAGGTTCTTGAAGTGGATATTAAGAAGAAGAGAATCAGTCTGACCATGAGAATGGATGAGAAATAAAAAGCGTAAAAATATTTTATTACAGGTTGACAAGTGACACCCTTGTGTGGCATACTGTTTAAAGAGGTATACAAATGTCACACGAGGAGCGTTTTTATGAAACAAAAGACAACTTATCTTCATATAGGAATGGAAAAACCCCGCATGCGCTCAAATCTCAGGATTAAGCTTGGGAGAATGTACTACGGAATGTTGCGCAGATTTGTCTGGGTCAGAATGAATCGCTGTTTTGCAAAAGAAAGAAGAGAAGCAATGCTTCCTTATCGGTATTTCTCACATCAGACGATTCTGTTACGCAAATTGAAAGATGTTGATATGTGGTTGCAATATAATAAAATTGTGAATCTGCGTCTTGCCGTGCAAAAACTGGATGGTGTTGTGATAAAACCGGGAGAGGTGTTCAGCTACTGGAAGCTGATTGGGAAACCTTCGCGAAGAAAGGGGTATCAGAAGGGGATGATTCTGAAAAACGGTGGATTTGAAGCCGGTGTTGGCGGAGGTCTCTGTCAGTTATCGAACCTTATTTTTTGGATGACAGTACATACACCGTTGACAGTTGTTGAAAGGCATCGACACGGATATGATGTGTTTCCGGATTCGAATCGTACACAGCCGTTTGGAAGCGGAGCGACTTGTTTTTATCCGCATGGTGATTTGATGATTAAGAACAATACACAGGATACTTATCAGCTGGTTGTTCGTGTCGGGGAGGAATACCTCGAAGGAGAATGGCGCGTGAGTAGTGAACCGGAATACCGCTATGAGATTGTGGAACGGAATCATGAGATGAAGCATGAATTTTGGGGCGGTTATACAAGGAATAATGAATTGTATCAGCAACAGTTCAATCTGAACGGAGAGCTGCTGGAAGAAAGATGCATTGTCAGAAATTCGGCAATCATGATGTATTCTCCTTTTCTGGAGCAAAAACAATGTGAATGAATACATAGGAAGATAAGTAAAAGGAACCGTTTTTTTCACTTGATGGTGAAAGTTCGGTTCCTTTTGCTTTAATGATATTTTTACGGATGCTCCCATTCTTTCTTTTGAAACATAATATTCAAATCAACATTTCCGTTGATGCCGTCAACGGCTCCCTTGTCTGTATACTGCCAGATGCTGACATCATACGGGAAATAAATGTCAGTGTCATAAAATGCAAACCATCTTTCGTAATCTTTTACCTGTTCAAAGTCAAGCATGTGGAAGAAAGATTTTAAGTTCCCGTAAATCATCGGGGTATAGCCTGCATTTCGAATGGTTTCTAAGAAGGCAACAGCACATTTGGTGCGTTCTTCCCGGGTGAGATTTGCAGTTCTTGCAGCAGAATCATTTACTTCCTCTACATCAAGTACAATCGGATAGGTTACCGGATAAGGTGCAATCTTTTCTAAAACAAAATTAGCTTCTTCGATTGCTTCGGTCTCGTTTACAGCCTGTGAAAAGAAGTATACACCAACATCCATGCCGGCAGCAGTCGCGCCTGACATGTTTTCTTCAAAGGTACCGTCCATTACAATTTCTCCGGTTCCGTAACCACGGATTCCGACACGAATCATTGCAAACTGCACATCACCTGCGGCAACTTTTTCCCAGTCTACGTTTTCCTGATATTTAGAAATATCGATGCCTTTTATCGAAACGACTTCCTGATTTTCGATGTATTGGATTTCTTTATTTTCAAGAACTTGTATGTTTTCTTTGTTATACGGAAATGCGGGTAAATCAGGGTTTATGGGAACGAATTGATATCCGCCCTCGTGATAAAAGACAACATCATCCGGGTAGAGAGAGCGAAGACCGTCTACCACACTTGTTGCATTCATATATAGCTCTTTGATTTCCTGCTTTATTTCAGCCTTTGCTTCGGAATCAGCCTCAGCGCGTGCTTCTGAAATGGCAAGAAGATATTCTTCTTCCGTATAGGAATGGTGTGTCTGCATATCGGTGTTATCGCTTGCAGTTATCTGCGTCACGGGAAGATCCTCTTCGGATTGGTGCATGGAAAATAACTGCAGTGCAATTATGATGAAACAACAGAATAAACAGCAGACGGAGATGACTGCCGTAAAAATGAGCAAGGGACTTATTCTTTTCTTACCGCCTGTTTTTTCATTTTGCATTTAAATTCCCCCTTTTATCATAAAATTGTAATTGATTATAGCTTATTTTACGGGATTCGACAATAGGAAAGGTGTGGTAAGTTTGTGTCCTTATAAAAAGGCAGAAAAGAAAGAAGTTGACAAAATAGGAGCAGGAGAATATGATAAATAATGTCATAATCTTCAGGGACGGGTGAAATTCCCTACCGGCGGTGATGTAAGAGCTAGTCCGCGAGCCGTGTGAACGGTTGATTCGGTGAGATTCCGAAACCGACAGTAAAGTCTGGATGAAAGAAGATGCTTTTTTATTGCATAATTCTTATGCAATAAAAAGCTCCGCGTGGATGCGCGCGCTTTCGCAAAGGAAGATGTCGCACGGATGCGACACGAAAACGGCGCGAGAGTTTCGTGAACGAAACTTTTTTCATGCATGTCCCGGAAATATTCCGGGCTTTTTTCGTTGGTGCAGTTCCTGGAAATAATAAGAAGGGAGAGTGTGCGCAAGGCGCACATACAAAAAAACGATGATTAAAGAGATGTTTGTCAACGAGAACTTTTGGAGCAATTTAAGGGAGAATTCATTCTTCCTTCTGGAGCTGGCGATAGTGATTGCTGCAGTTTTGTTCCTTGCCTACTTGGCAGAACGTATTATTAAGAAGGTGAACAAAGATACTGAAAAAATTCTTACTACCAGAAAAATTGCAGTAATAGGTATGTTTTCTGCTGTTGCAGGTATTTTGATGGTACTTGAAGTCCCTCTTCCGGGAATTCCTACGACACATAAATTTGAGCTTGGTGATTTGGCCGGCCTCCTTTGCGGATTCGCATATGGTCCTGTTGCAGGCGTGCTTGTGGCAATGCTGAAAGTTGTAATCAAGTTATTGTTCAGACCTTCCAGTACGGCATTTGTTGGTGAGATGGCCAATTTCCTGATTGGTTCTTCCCTGATTTTGCCGGCAACCATTATCTATTGGACTAAGAAAACAAAGAAGGGGGCAGTGATTGCCTGTGTTATCGGCGGTATCAGTATGACAGTTTTTGGATCTATGTTAAACTGGCTCTATATTTTCCCGACATTCTTAAAAATGTTCTGTGACGGAGACATGGATGCACTTGTTGGAATGGGAAGTGTTGTAAATCCGCTCATAAAGGATATTCCGACGTTTGTAATTTTTACCGCTGTACCGATTAATCTGTTAAAAAGTATTGCGGTTGGTTTATTGACCATGCTTTTATACAAACCGTTGCGTCCGGTATTTAAAGCCGGAAATAAAAATGATGCAATCAAAAAGACGGAAACGGTAAAAGAAGAAGTCGAACAAAAAGAAGAATAAAATAATAGGCTGTGAGAAACACTATCAAAAAAAAGGTGGTGTCTTATGGCGAAACAATTAGGAATTTGCAGTGTGGCTTATGAAGAGCCTGTTTACATCAGAAGCGGTGTTTCCGTAGTTGGAAAAAAAGAAAATGAAGGCCCTCTGAATGGGTTGTTTGATTATGTTGCAGATGATCCCATGATGGGAGGGAAAACATGGGAAGAAGGGGAGAATGCTTTTGTGAAAAAAGCAGTCTCCCTTCTTATGCAAAAAAATAGTGAGTTGGCATCCGGTGTGCGTTATATTGTAGGTGGAGATTTGCTCGGACAGGGAATCGGAACAACCTTTGGCGTGGAAGAATTTCACCTTCCTTTTTTTGGCTTGTACGGTGCGTGTTCCACTAGCGGTGAGGCGTTAAGTATTGGTTCCATGCTGGTAAATGCCGGTTGTGCGGATGAATTAATCTGCGTAACATCCAGTCATTTTGCAAGTGCAGAAAAAGAATTCAGAACACCTCTTGACTATGGTACGCAAAGACCGGAATGTGCAACCTGGACAGTAACGGGAAGCGGAGCTTTTCTTTTGTCAGGAAAGGAACCGCAGTTGAGAATGTCTGCTGTTCGAATTACAGGAGTAACAACCGGAAGAATTGTAGATTATGGAGTGAAGGATTCCATGAATATGGGAGCCTGTATGGCACCTGCGGCAGCAGATACACTTTTACGGCATTTTAAAGATTTTAAAAGCGAGCCTAAGGATTATGACCGCATCATTACGGGAGACCTGGGTATGGTTGGGCGAGAAGCACTTCTGCAACTTATGCGGGAAGAAGGAATTGAAATCAGTGACCGTCATATTGACTGCGGAATTGAAATGTTTGATTCGCTTGCCCAAAAAACAAATGCGGGTGGAAGCGGATGCGGTTGTGCCGCAACTGTACTTGCAGCGTTGATTTTACCGAAACTTCGTAGCGGGGAATGGAAAAAAGTGATTTTTATGCCGACAGGAGCTTTGCTTAGCAGGGTAAGCTTTAATGAAGGAAAAACCATTCCGGGGATTGCGCATTGCGTTGTTTTAGAGCATAATGGATAAAAAATAAAAACAAATTACTTTAAGAGGAAAGAAAAATGAAACAGTGGTTTGGGTGCGGAATGCTCCTTCTTGCAGCAATTGTATGGGGCGTGGCGTTTGTAGCACAGAGTGTTGGCATGGATTATGTCGGACCTTTTACGTTTAATTTTGCAAGATACTATGTCGGAGCATTGGTTTTGACGCCGTATATCATTGTGAAACTGTTGGCTCCGGCAGACAAGGCTTCCGGGGAGAAGAAGGCGAAATTAAAAGGCGGATTTAAGAAAAACCTGATTGCCGGAATCGGATGCGGAACCTTTCTTTTTATTGCCAGTGCATTGCAGCAATTTGGGATTAAGTATTCCGTGCTGGTCGGCAAAGCCGGTTTTTTGACGGCACTTTATATTATTCTGGTACCTGTGTTGGGCATTTTTATCGGAAAGAAAACAAGGGCATTGATCTGGGTTTGCGTAGGTTTATCGGTCATAGGTCTTTATCTTTTGTGTATGACCAATGGATTTGTGCTTGAAAAAGGTGATGTTTTACTTTTGTTATGTGCACTCTTCTTTTCGTTTCATATTATGTATATTGATTCGGTTTCACCGCATACGGACGGCGTTGTAATTTCCTGCATCCAGTTTGCTACCGCAGGTGTGTTTTGTACGGTGGGGGCACTTTTGACAGAATCTGTTTCCTGGGGCGATGTGGTTCGTGCTGCGGTGCCGATTCTTTATGCCGGAGCATGTTCCTGCGGAATAGGATATACGTTTCAGATCCTCGGGCAAAAATACGTGGAACCGACAAAAGCCTCTTTGATTCTTTGTCTGGAATCTGTGGTATCGGTGATTGCAGGATGGATATTGCTTCCGGATCAGGCATTGAGCATTAGGGAACTTGTTGGTTGTATCATCATGTTTGCGGCAATTATACTGGCACAGTTTGCGGAGAAAAAAGAAGAAACTGTCAAAGAAAAATAGAATAGTATAAAATCAATGTCATTTAGCTAAGAAATATAAACAACATGGAGTATAAGATTTGGATTTTTTGGGATAATATAGATAGAACAAACTAATGTATATACAATTTTTGTGATATACGGAAAAGAGGCGGAATGATTTTTTTAAAAGCTTTTTTGGTGGGCGGATTGATTTGTGTATTATCTCAAATCTTATTGGAAAAGACAAAGATGTTGCCGGGAAGAATTATGGTATTACTGGTTTGTAGTGGTGTGGCTTTAAGCTTTTTCGGTCTGTTTGAACCGCTGAAAGAATTTGCGGGAGCCGGTGCAACCGTACCTCTTTTGGGGTTCGGACATGTTCTGATGGAAGGTGTAAAAGATGCCGTGGATGAGCGGGGGTTTATCGGTTTGTTTATTGGGGGCTTAACAGCCGGAGCGCTTGGAACAAGTGCAGCATTAATACTCGGATATCTTGCCAGCCTTGTTTTTAAACCAAAGGCGAGAGATTAAAAAAAGCCATTTCGTTATCGGATAACGAAATGGTTTTTTTATTGCATAGGGATTTTTCTTTGAATTATAAAATATTAATATTTATCAGGGGAGAGAGGAGTAATGCAAGGATTAGTAATACCTGAACGGCAAGAATAACCGGCATAAAAACAACGAATTTCATGTGCTTGGTTTTATGACGGAAGGTATACATGCCTGCAATGGAACCGATGCTTCCTCCGATGATAGCGAGCATAAAAAGTGTTGCTTCCGGAATACGCCAGGCTTTTTTCTTTGCTTTTTGTTTATCTGACCACATGGTAATAAATGCAACGAGATTGATAATTAACAGATATCCGATAATCCAAATAATAGGTTCCATAGTGATGTCCTTTCAAAATACAGAATAAATACATTTTGTATTTTATCACAAAAATACCTTATTTGTCATGAAAAATCTGGAAAGAGAAGTAGTCATTTATAAACAGGCATGAAAGTACATGATTCAGAATAAAAAATACGGCGCACCGTTCATGGTGTGCCGTATTTCTTTTGTTCTTGCATAGGAAATTCCTATGCAATGAAAAATCGCTCCGCTAAGGATGCGCAGTTCGCGGCAAGGAATTTTGTTGCCGAGCAACACCGCTTACGCGCGGAGAATGTGCTATGCACATTCTTTATTTATAGAAGAATAAATTATTTGTTTTCAACTTCCTGCATCTTTAATGCACGTACTTTACAGGAGAGACCAAAGAGATTGATGAAACCTTCTGCATCGTGGTGATCATACATGTCACCTGTTGTAAAGGATGCAATGCTCTCGTTGTAGAGTGAATAAGGAGAGGTTGTACCTGCTTTAATGATGTTACCTTTGTAAAGTTTGAATTTCACTTCACCGGTTACATACTGCTGTGTGGATTCGATGAATGCCTGAACAGCTTCACGAAGCGGAGTAAACCATTTGCCTTCATATACGATATCAGCAAACTTATTGCCAAGATCTTTCTTCATTGTATATGTATCTCTGTCAAGGATTAATTCCTCTAACTGCTGATGTGCTTCATAAAGAATGGTTCCGCCCGGTGTTTCATACACACCACGGGATTTCATACCAACAACACGGTTTTCTACGATATCAACGATACCGATTCCATGCTTTCCGCCTAATTTGTTTAATTCACGGATGATATCGGAAACTTTCATTGCTTTGCCGTTGATTGCAGTAGGAACACCTTTTTCAAAATTGATTGTTACATATTCGCCTTCATCGGGAGCCTTTTCGGGAGTGGTTCCGAGAACAAGAAGATGTTCGAAGTTAGGCTCGTTAGCAGGATCTTCCAATTCAAGCCCTTCATGGCTGATGTGCCAAAGGTTACGGTCACGGCTGTAGCTGTTATCAGCTGAGAACGGAAGGTCGATTCCGTGCTGCTTGCAGTATTCGATTTCAGATTCACGGGAATCCATTGTCCACTTGTCATTACGCCATGCAGCGATAATCTTTAAATCGGGAGCGAGTGCTTTGATACCAAGTTCGAAACGAATCTGGTCATTTCCCTTACCGGTAGCACCGTGGCAAATTGCTGTAGCACCTTCTTTGCGTGCGATTTCAACAAGTCTCTTGGCAATAACAGGTCTTGCCATGGAAGTACCTAAGAGATATTTGTTCTCATATACGGCATGTGCCTGTACGCAGGGTACGATATATTCGTCACAGAATTCATCTGTTACATCTTCAATATATAATTTCTCAGCGCCGCTCAATTTGGCTCTTTCTTCAAGACCGTCGAGCTCGCTTTCCTGTCCACAGTCAACACAAACACAAATAACTTCATAATCGAAGTTTTCTTTTAACCAGGGGATGATTGCTGTTGTATCAAGTCCGCCTGAATACGCTAAAACTACTTTTTCTTTCATATTTATAAGCCTCCTTTGCTAAACTCTTTCCTAACTATACACCACCTTTTTAGAAAAAGCAAGACGTTTTATGCGTATATTTTGCAAAAAATAATGCATAATATACAAAAAATAATGCATAAATGCATAAAATATAAAAAAATCAGAATAATTATGCATAAAACCATAAAAAGTACTGGACTTTTCGGAAAGAAGTGTTATGATAGCATAGAAGTTATTGTTTAAAAGGAGGTGCTTATGATATGGAAATGAAACCTCAAATTGAAATCTGTTGCATGCAGGAAACGGATTATGATCAGGTGAAAGAGCTTTGGATGAGTATCAAAGGTTTTTCAATTCGAAGTGTGGATGATTCCAGAGAAGGAGTTGTGAAGTTCTTAAGACGTAATCCTACCACGAGCGTGATTGCAAGAGCGAACGGCAAGGTTGTCGGAAGTATTCTTTGCGGACATGACGGACGAAGAGCCGGCTTGTATCACGTATGCGTACGTGAAGAATACAGAAAACACGGAATCGGGAAAAGAATGGTGGAATTTTGTCTGCAGGCACTTAAGGAGGAAGGCTTAAGCAAAGTTTCGCTTGTGGCGTTCACAAACAATGACTTGGGAAATGCTTTTTGGACCAGTATGGGATGGACCAAACGCGAAGACTTAAACCAGTATGATTATACATTGAATGAAGACAATATTTGTACGGTAAACGAATAATAAATACATATAAATAAGAAAGACAGGAGTGAACAAATATGAAAATTATCGACGGCGGTGTAACAGCAGCAAAAGGCTTTGCGGCAGCAGGCGCAGAAGCCGGTATCAAATATAAGAACAGAAAAGACATGGCGATGATATACAGTAAAGTTCCCTGCGTTGCGGCAGGTACTTTCACAACTAATGTGGTAAAGGCAGCCTGCGTTCTGTGGGACAAACAGATTGTAGAGAACGAAGCTTTTGCACAGGCAGTTGTAATCAATGCCGGTATTGCAAATGCATGTACCGGTAAGCAGGGGTTTGATTACTGCGCGCAGACTGCAGATGCAACGGCAGAGGTGCTTGGTGTACCTTCAAATTCCGTTTTGGTAGCATCAACAGGAGTCATCGGCATGCAGCTTCCGATTGACAGAATCTGTAACGGTGTGAAATTACTTTCCGGTCAGCTTGCACAAACAAGGGAAGCGGGCAAACTTGCTGCGGAAGCAATCATGACAACCGATACCGTTTCCAAAGAGGTTGCGGTTACCTTTGAGATTGACGGCAAAGAAGTGACAGTCGGCGGAATGTGCAAGGGCAGCGGTATGATTCATCCGAATATGTGTACCATGTTAGGATTTGTTACAACAGACGTTGCAATCAGCAAGGAACTTTTGACTAAGGCATTAAAAGAAGATGTGGTGGATACGTTTAACATGATTTCCGTAGACGGAGATACTTCCACCAACGATACACTTCTTGTGCTTGCGAACGGTCAGGCAGGAAATACAGAGATTAATGCCGAAGGCGAATCATATGAGAAATTTAAGGAAGCACTGCATTATGTGAATATGACGTTGGCGAAGAAAATGGCAGGAGACGGTGAAGGTGCAACAGCATTGTTTGAAACCAAGGTTATCAATGCGGCAAGCAAGGAAGATGCGAGAACACTGGCTAAATCCGTAATCTGTTCTTCTCTGACAAAGGCAGCTATTTTCGGACATGATGCTAACTGGGGAAGAATCCTTTGTGCACTCGGATACTCCGGTGCAAAGTTTGATCCGGAAGCGTTGGAACTTTTCTTTGAAGGCGGCGGCAAGCGCATTCAGATTTACAAAGATGGTGTGGCAACTGATTACAGCGAAGAAGAAGCAAGCGAAATTCTTTCACAGCCTGAAGTGACGGTTCTGGTGGATATGAAAGCCGGAAATGAAGAAGCAACAGCATGGGGTTGTGATTTGAGCTATGATTATGTTAAAATAAATGCGGATTATCGTTCTTAAAGAATAGAAAGCAGGTAGAAGAAATGGAAAAAGGAATGGAAAAAGTATTGGAGAAAGCTTCCGTACTCGTAGAGGCGCTCCCTTATATTCAGAAATATAACAGAAAGATTATCGTTGTGAAATACGGCGGCAGTGCAATGGCAAACGAAGAGTTACAGAAGAAAGTAATTGAAGACGTAACGCTGTTAAAACTGGTTGGATTTAAACCGATTATTGTACACGGCGGCGGTAAGGAAATCAGCCGTTGGGTAGATAAAGTCGGCAAGACACCGGAGTTTGTAAACGGCCTTCGTGTGACGGATGCCGAGACCATGGAAATTGCGGAAATGGTTTTGAATAAAGTAAACAAAAGTCTTGTTACCATGGTACAGGAACTTGGCGTAAAAGCAGTCGGCATCAGCGGAAAGGACGGCGGACTTCTCCGTGTAGACAAGAAATGTCCGGACGGAAAGGATATCGGCTTTGTAGGTGACATTAAAGAAGTAAATGCAAAGATTCTCTACGATTTGCTTGAGAATGATTTCCTTCCCATTGTTGCACCGATCGGTCTGGATGACCATTTTCAGACTTATAATATTAATGCAGATGATGCGGCTTGCGAAATTGCAAAGGCAGTCGGCGCTGAGAAGCTTGCGTTCTTAACAGACATTGAAGGCTTGTATAAAGACATCAATGATAAGAGTACATTTATCTCACGTATCAGTGCTTCCCAGGCGCATGAACTGATTGAAAGCGGTTTCATTGGCGGCGGAATGCTTCCGAAACTGAACAACTGTACAACGGCAATTGAAAGCGGTGTAAGCAGAGTGCATATTCTTGACGGTCGTATGCCTCATTGTCTCTTACTTGAGATTTTTACCAAGAACGGTATCGGAACGGCAATTATTGCGGATGAAGACCCGCTTAACTATGAGAATTAATGAAAGGACTGATTTTATGCAGCAAATCATAAATCAGGCAGAGAGTGTTCTGCTTCATACATATAACCGTTTTCAGGTGGTATTTGACCATGCTGACGGAGTTAAACTTTATGATGTAAACGGCAAGGAATATCTTGATTTTGTATCAGGAATCGGTGTTTTTGCATTGGGATATAATAACAAAGAGTATAATGATGCCCTGAAGGGACAGATTGATAAAATTCTGCATACTTCGAACTACTATTATAATGTACCGGCAATTAATGCGGCAGAGAAACTTCTCAAAGCCGCACAGATGGACCGTGTATTCTTTACAAACAGCGGTGCGGAGGCGATTGAAGGTGCCATCAAAGCAGCAAGAAAGTATGCGTATAACAAGGATGGACAGACGGATCATGAGATCATTGCATTGGAACATTCCTTCCACGGAAGAACCATGGGAGCGCTTTCCGTAACGGGAACTCCGAAGTACCGTGAGGCATTCCAGCCGATGATTGGTTATGTGAAATTTGCGGAAATGAATGATCTTGAAAGCGTAAAGGCACAGATAACGGATAAAACATGTGCAATTCTTTTAGAGCCTGTTCAGGGCGAAGGCGGAATTTATCCGGCGACGGAAGAATTCTTAAAAGGAATCAAGGAGATTTGTGAAGAGAAAGATATCTTATTGATCTTTGATGAAGTACAGTGCGGCATGGGAAGAACCGGATATATGTTTGCATGGCAGAAATTCGGCATCCGTCCCGACATTATGACTTCAGCGAAGGCCCTCGGATGCGGTGTGCCGGTTGGTGCATTTATGATGACGCAGAAGGTTGCGGATTCTTCGCTTGTAGCAGGAGATCACGGAAGCACCTATGGTGGAAATCCGCTTGTAGGTGCCGCAATTGATAAAGTATTTGATTTGTTTGAGAAGCAGAATGTACTTGCCAATGTACAGGAAGTTGGAGCATATCTGGAAGAAAAACTCGAAGAGCTGACTGTAAAGTATGATACGATTCTCCTTCACAGAGGAGCAGGTCTTATGCAGGGATTGGTGTTTGATAAACCGGTTGCCGATATTATTAACGAAGCTCTTGCGAACGGGTTGGTTTTAATTAATGCAGGAACGCATATCATCCGTTTTCTTCCTCCGCTGGTAATCAGCAAAAAGGATGTGGATGCCATGATTGCAATTCTTGATGCGGCAATTGAAAAAACACTTTGCTGAGCTAGTTTGGAGACACAATTTAGTGAGGGAATATGAAAAAAATAGTATCAATTATATTGATTGGGTTACTCGTGTTTTTGGTGTGGCAAAATCCTGTCTGCTCCCCGATGGGAGAGAATATGAACGGACTGGTGAAAGATGATGTGATTCACATCTGGTATACGGATGAGGCGCTTGCTTCCTATTTGGACAACGCATCTATTTCGTATTATTCGCAAACAGGAGTACATGTCCAGCCTGTATTGGTTTCAGGACTTGGCTATTTAGAAAAGATTCATGAAGAAACCCTGCACGGCGCGAATGTACCGGATTTATATATTATCGGGAATGAGAGTTTGGAAACAGCCGTACTTTCCGGTTTGGCAACACCGCTAAAAGATTCGCGTCATATTTTAAATACCTCCTCTTTTCCGCAGGTTTCATTGGATGCGGTAAGTTATGGGGGAGATTATGTGGGATATCCGTTGTGTTTTGAAACTTCGGTGTTTTTATACAACAAGACGTATCTTGAAGCAATTGCCGGTCGCGAAGCAGAACGGATTGCGAAAGAAGCAGCTTCTGAGTCTGCAAAGCAAGAGGGCAGTGAAACATCAGAAGATGAAGCAGAAAATGAGAGTGAAAAACTTTCTCCCGAGGATATTACACCGGAAAAAATATTGCCGCGTTCCTATGTGGGAATTCTTGAATTTGCGAACTCTTACGACCCGCCGGAAGGGATGGAAGTATTCTTGAAGTGGGACGTGACGGATATCATGTATAATTACGGTTTTGCCGGTGCATATATGGATTTAGGCGGCAGTACGGGAGATGACAGAGGCAGACTTGATTTGTATAATACAAATGCGATGTATGCGCTCAGCATTTTTCAGGATTTTAATCAGTTCTTTTCCATTGAAGCCAAGGAAATCACATATGACTCTGTGATTGATGAATTTATACAGGGAAAAGTAATGTTTACGTTTGCCAATACGGCAGTGATTGAGAAATTGGAAAGAGCGAAAGAAGACGGAAGTCTTGCGTTTGAATACGGGATTGCGCCGCTTGAAATGTTGAATACAACACTTCAGGCAAGAAATCTTTCCGTAACGGATACGGTTGTTGTTAACGGATATGGAGAACAGCGTGAACTGGCCGAAGATTTTGCTGCATATTTGAGCAGTGAATATGTGACGAATCTTTACGCCCGCTCCGGTAAAATGTGTGCATATAAATCAGTGGAATATGAATATCCGCAGATGGCGGCAGTGAAAGACTGTTATGAAATGAGTGTGCCGATTCCGAAACTTGTAGAGAGCGGAAACTACTGGGTATTAGCAGAACTTTGCTATACAAATATCTGGGAAGGTGAAGATGTAAACCAGTCATTGCTTGCTTTGGCGCAAAAGATAAATGGTCAGATTTTGGGAGATGAGGCGACGGAATTAACAAGCCTGCCTACCCCTGAAGTGGTAGAAAGTTATATCAGCTCAGAATAATGAAAGAATAAGAAACCGATCAGAGGAACATACTAATGATACAATTTTCAGGAGGTGTGAAATGATCGGTTTTTTAATTGCAGCTATTTCAGGAGCTCTTATGAGCATACAAGGTGTTTTTAATACCGAGGTAACCAAGCAGACCGGACTCTGGTTGTCAAGCGCCTTTGTGCAGCTGAGTGCGTTTGCAGTATGCTTGATTGTCTGGTTGATAAAAGAACGGACTCCGGTTGCGGGACTTTTGACGGTACAGCCGAAGTATCTGCTTTTGGGGGGAGTAATAGGGGCATTTATTACAATCACGGTAGTGAAATCCATGGAA
Source organism: Lachnospiraceae bacterium (assembly GCA_015056945.1). Taxonomy (GTDB): domain Bacteria; phylum Bacillota; class Clostridia; order Lachnospirales; family Lachnospiraceae; genus UBA3766. The sequence continues at coordinate 21,359 of SVFH01000013.1, forward strand.
ATGATGGGACCGGCCAAAGCGGTGATGTGTATAGTGGTAACACAGGTTATTGTGGCATATCTGCTTGAGGTTTTTGGGCTTTTCGGATTAGAAAAAAAGCCTCTCGAAATGCAAAAAGTAGTCGGAGCGTTGATTGCTTTAGCGGGAATTATTGTTTTTAAGTGGAAGACGTGAAAAAGACTTGTATTTCGGAGAAAAGTATTTTAAACTTATAAAAGCAATCGGTTCAAGGGCCTTCGATACAAGAAGTGTTGTATGGAGGAGCTGATTGAAATGAAAAAGAAAATATTTGAATTAATGGGCATTGCGGTTATGATTGCCGTGGTGCTTGTTGCATGTCGCGCAGAGGGAGAAATTGAGAATTTTTATTCTTTTTCGCGCGAGGAAGAAGACCCGGAAAGCGAAGAGACGCATCAGGAGACTGTTTTAGAAGAAAACGAGGATGCAATTCTTGTGCAGGAAGAATGGGAACAGGTTTATGTGCATGTATGCGGGGCTGTTATGAATCCCGGTGTGTATGCATTGCCTGTCGGAAGCCGTCTGTACGAAGCAACTGCCTTAGCAGGTGGTTTGGCTCAGGAGGCTGATACGGATGGCATTAATCTTGCGCGGACGCTTAAAGATGGGGAACAGGTCCGTATTCCTTTTCAGGGAGAGGAAATTCAGACGGATGGATTGATTAATATTAATCGCGCGGATGAGTCGCAGCTTTGTCAGATTCCGGGCGTCGGCGCATCCAAGGCCAAAGCTATTCTTTTGTATCGTGAGACAAATGGTCCGTTCGACAGCATTGAAGCATTGATGAAAGTGAGCGGAATTAAGGAAGGGCTTTTGGAGCAGATGCGGCCATATATTACATGTGAATGAGAGGAAAAAAACGTGGCGAACAAGGTGTTAATTGTAGATGATGAGAAATTGATTGTGAAGGGACTGAAATTCAGCCTTGAACAAGAGGGCATGCAGGTAGATTGCGCCTATGACGGCGAAGAGGCGCTTGCATTCGCGCAACAAAATCAATATGACATTATCCTTTTAGATATTATGCTGCCAAAGCTTTCCGGACTGGAAGTTTGTCAGCAAATCAGAGAAAACTCCAATGTGCCAATTATTATGTTAACCGCCAAAGGCGATGATATGGATAAAATAATGGGACTTGAATACGGGGCAGATGATTATATTACCAAACCGTTTAATGTGTTGGAAGTAAAAGCCCGTATGAAAGCAATTATGCGTCGCGTGGCGCCTCCAAAGAAAGCTGAACAAAAAATTGTAGAGGCGGGAGATCTGACTTTACGCATTGCGGATAAGAGACTGTTTATTTCAGGAAAGGAAATGAATGTAACCGGCAAAGAATTTGAGGTACTCTTATTTCTTGTTACAAATCCGAATAAGGTGTACAGCAGGGATGAATTACTGAAAGCGGTGTGGGGACATGATTATCCGGGTGATGTCCGGACTGTGGATGTTCATATCCGTCGTTTGCGTGAAAAGATTGAAAAGAATCCGAGTGAACCACGTTATGTACATACAAAGTGGGGCGTTGGATATTATTATCAGGAGTAGAAGGAATGTAGTTCATGAAATGGTTTGCAACTTTAAAAAGCGAACTGAATAAAATCACTTTTTATCGAAGTCTTAAGTTTCGAATTTCTTTTCTTATTGTTTTGACAGGACTGATTAGTTGCTCTGTTATGCGTTTTGGAATTTTGCAGAGTTATTTTAACCGGGCAGTGGAAGTAAGGGTTGGTGATGTGCAGAACCAGATGAAGGTATTAGCGGATCACCTCCTTACTTATAATTATTTGCAGGAACCTCAGTCCGATCTGATTAATGCGGAATTGGAGCAGTTTTCTACGCTTTATGATGGCCGTATTCTGATTATCAATGATCGTCTTAATATTATCCGTGATACATATAATATTAATCAGGGAAAAACCATTATAGCGGAAGAGGTTATCCGTTGTTTTAAAGGTCAGATGAATTATAATCTGGATGAGGACAATGGGTTTATCGAAGTTACGGTTCCTATTCAGCAGGCAGAAGGAGAGAAGTATCGGATTGTTGGCGTGATTTATGCGAGTGTATCAACAAACAGTATTGCTGCAAATTATGATATTTTGAACAGAAATGCGTTGTTAATCAGTACGCTAATGTTTATGGCAGTGTGTGTTCTGGCGTTTATGATACCGCGAATGATGATGAAACCGTTTGATAAAATGACGGATGCGATTAATGCCATGAAAGCCGGTTTTGCAGATGATCTGATTGAAGTGAATGATTATACGGAAACAGAACATATTGTAGATGCATTCAATCATTTGCTTGACAGAATGAAAGTACTGGATGATTCCAGACAGGAATTTGTTTCCAATGTCTCACATGAATTAAAGACGCCGATGACATCCATTAAAGTTCTTGCGGATTCACTTAATACACAGGAAGATGTTCCGGTAGAATTGTATAAAGAGTTTATGACAGATATTGTGGACGAGATTGACAGAGAGAATAAAATTATTAATGACTTACTTGCATTGGTTAAGCTGGATAAGTCTGCATCAACTCTGAACGTAGAAGCCGTAAACATTAACAGCTTAATCTCTTCTGTGTTCAAACGTCTGAAACCGCTTGCAAATGAAAAAAATATTGAGTTGATATTCCAAAGTCAGAGAGAAGTGGTTGCGGAAGTGGATGAGGTGAAATTGTCGCTTGCGATTATGAATCTGATTGAAAACGGAATTAAATATAACAAAGAGGATGAAGGCTGGGTACGTGTTACACTGGATGCGGACCATCAGTTTTTTACCTTTGAAGTTGAGGATTCCGGAATTGGAATTCCGGAAGAAGAGCAGAAGCATATTTTTGAAAGATTTTATCGTGTGGACAAATCGCACTCGAGAGAAATAGGCGGAACGGGACTGGGACTTGCAATTACAAGAAGTACGGTTTTGAAACACAGAGGCTCAATTAAAGTAAACAGTGAACCCGGAGAGGGGACTTGCTTTGTTGTTAAAATCCCGCTCTCTTACATTCAATCATAATTTGGAGCAAAGATATGAAAAAAATAATGCGAGTGTTTCTTCTTGTTTTGCTTCTGTGTATAGCAGGCGGATGCAAGCATGAAACACAGGAAAACGAATATAAGGATCAAAATATTGATATTTATTATATCAATCGTGATGAAACAACAATTAGAAGTGAAAAGTATGAAATTCAGTCATCTGATATCAGTAATACAATAGAAGAGGTGCTTGCGAAGATGAAAGAGGCGCCGGAGAAAGCAGAGCTGAAAGCTGCGCCGTTCTCAGACATTGTTATTCACGCAATACGGTTGGAAGAAACAATACTTACGCTTGATTTGGATGAGAAATACAATTCACTTCCCTATACGACAGAAGTTTTGGTACGGGCGTCCATCGTAAAAACTCTGACACAGATTCCGGGCGTGGAATTTGTAAGTATAGAAGTGGGAGGTGCTCCGCTAATAGATACTGCAGGAGAGGTGGTAGGTCTTTTGGCAAAAGACCAGTTTGTTGATAATCCTGAGGGACAAATCAGCAACAATGCGCAGGCAAACTTTTTATTGTATTTTGCAGATGAAAGCGGAACTAATCTGGTGCCGGTGCAACGTTATATGGAATATAATACGAATATCCCACCCGAAAAACTGGTTGCCGAAATGATTATCCAGGGACCGTCAGCAGGGGAAGATTCTTATCCTGTTGTGAATCCTAACACGAAAGTAATCAGTATTATCATGAAGGACAGAACCTGTTATCTGAATCTGGATGAGAATTTTTTAACTCAGGTTTACAGTGTGAATTCGGATGTTACAATCTATTCGCTTGTAAATTCCATTATCGCGCTGAATAATGTAAATAAGGTGCAAATTTCGGTTAATGGTAAAACAGAAGTAACTTATATGGAAAGTATCAGCTTGACAAATTATTTTGAGAGAAATCTTGATTTGGTGAAGCAGCAGACGGAGGAAACAAACGAGTGAGAAGACCTTGTATGTGGTTTTGTCTTCTGGGAATTTCCGTTTGTATTTTATGGATTCATTTTCATGACGGAAGAATACCGCTTGGAGATACGCAATGTCAGACTGTACGTCTGCAAGGACGTATTTCCGAAGCGGAAACACGTAATCAGAAAACAATTCTTTATTTGTCCGAAATCTCGGGCAACGGCATTTCTGCCGAAAATCCCATTTTTGAAAACTGCATAGGAGTTATCTGCTATTTGCAGAAGGAAGAGAATTTATTTGCCGGTCAGTTCGTAATACTGGAGGGGGAGCTTGAAGAAGTAGCGGGAGAAGGAAATCCGGGAGAATTTTCTTATCGTGAATATTACAGGCGAAAAGGATATACACATTGTTTGAAAAAGGCTGTTTTGATTTCTGCAGATTCCAAAATTAAAATAGTACCGACCGTGATTGCCAAACTTGCGCAGGACTTTGATTCGGTTCTGGCGGAATATTTTTCGGAGCGTGATTATGGTATTATGAAAGCTATGTTGCTTGGGGATAAAAGTGATATAGATGAAATACAGAAGGCAATGTATCAGGAAATCGGCATCTATCATATTCTGGCGATTAGCGGATTGCACATTACTTTTTTAGGGAATTTCCTGTATGAGATATTAAACGGACTTGGTGTAAATCGCAAAATCAGTATGGTGACAGCTACGCTGTTTTTGGTTTTATATGCAATTATGACAGGCGTGTCGGTATCGACGGTTCGTGCCATTATAATGTTCGTAATTTGCCTTGGCGGGAAGGTTTTTTGCCGCACATATGACCTGCTGACTGCATTGTTTGTTGCTGCATTTATTACAATTCTATGGAATCCTTATATCTATATGGATGGAGGTTTTTTATTGTCGTATTTGGCTGTGCTTGGAATCGCAGTTCTTTATCCGGCCTTGCCCGGCGTTGATTTCAGGCAGGTAAAAAAAGGAGATGCGCTGGCCGTCAGTTTGGCGACATGGATATTGACCTTGCCGGTCATAATCAGTCTTTATTATGAAATTTCCTTTTTGAGTATCCCGGCAAATCTGTTGGTGCTTCCAACGGTGTCTTATTTGATGTTTTTAGGCGTTTGTATTCTGGTTTTTCATCCTTTTTTGCCGTTCTTATCACAGTTATGTGCTTATATATGTCACATTGTTTTGGTGTATTATGACAATGTTGTCAGTTTTTTGAATAGGTTTTCTTTTTCGACATTTGTGATAGGGAAACCGGCGCTATGGAAGTGCATTCTGTTTTTTGCCGGTGTATTTATTCTTTGCATTATTATGAAAAGGCGGAAACGGAAAAAATATCTTACAGAACTTTATTTAGATTCAAAAAAAATTGTAAACAATACGGATGCCTGTATACAGGAAAGGAAAAGGCTGCAGAGAAAAAATGCGATAAAGGTAACCGGTGAAATGCTTATACTTTTTGTTCTGATTCTCTTTTTGCTGTATCCACCTTCTGAAAAGACGGAACTGACAATTCTTGATGTCGGACAAGGAGACGGAATTTGTTTGAATCTCGGTTCAGACGGCGTATATATGATTGACGGGGGAAGCTCTTCGCGAAATGCATTGGGGGAAAAGGTTATTTTGCCCTTTCTGAAATCACAGGGAATCAAAAAAGTAGACGGATGGTTTCTGACACATCCGGATGCGGATCACGTCAGTGCGATTCTGGAATTGGAGGGTAATACGGGGGTCAAAATAGAAAAAATTTATTTACCGGGTGTTTTGTGGGAAGAATTTAAGGAAATCCGAAATTATGCCGATAATAATCATATTGAAGTATGTGTTCTTTTTGCCGGAAATGTGGTACAATTGGATAAATGGAAGATGGAAGTGATTTCGCCTGCAAAGAATACTGATTATGCAGGTGAAAATGAAGCTTCTCTGGTATTGTATCTTACAGATGGCGATTTTCGGGCATTGATGATGGGAGATGCCGGTACTGAGGCGGAGGAGGCTGTAATCAGACGCGGAATAAAGGATGTGACTTTGTTAAAGGTTGCACATCATGGTTCAGCCAAAGGGACGAATTCGGAAACTTTTTTGCAAAGAATATCAGCGCAAATTGCAGTGATTTCCTGTCAAAAGAATAATAGCTATGGACATCCGCATGCGGAGACTCTACAGTATCTTAAAGCCAGTGAGAGCGATGTTTATCGTACGGATTTGCAAGGCGCGATTCGAATCAGGATTGAAAATACCGGAGTGACGGTTGTGCCGTACCGTATTCCATAGTGAAGTGAGGAACAAAGAATGTATACAATCAATGATGATATAAAAGCCGGGAAATTAAGAAATGTATATCTCCTTTGCGGGGCAGAACATTATCTTGTGGTTTCTTATCGGCAGAAGCTGTTGCGCGCGTTTTGTAATACGTCGGATCGGAGTGCATTGTGTGAGGATATGAATTTTACTGCTTTTAAAGGCGCCGGTGTTTTGACGGAGGAAATTATAGGTGTGGCAGAAACCCTTCCGTTCTTTGCAGACCGTCGTGTTATCCTTGTGGAAGATACGGGGTTGTTTGCCAAAGAAGGCGATGGTCTGGCAGAGTATCTTACAAAGTTATCTCCGACAACTGCCATCATTTTTGTGGAAGAAAATCCTGATAAAAGAAGTCGTCTTTACAAGGCGGTGGAAAAATACGGACATGTGGCAGATTGTAAGACGCAGACAGAAGAAACGTTGAAACGCTGGGTAGTAACCCGAGTAGGAAATGAAGGCAAAAAAATAACGGTACGTGCTGCAGAAGCCTTGCTGGAACGTTGTGCGATGGACATGGAGCAAATAAGCAGGGAACTGGAGAAGCTGTTTGCATATACTTTGGAACGTGATGCTATTGACTTGGCAGATGTGGATGAAATCTGTACGGTAAGAATCGGAAATCATATTTTCGATATGATTTCTGCAATGGCAAACAAAAGACAAAAAGAAGCGCTCGCACTTTATTATGAGTTGCTTGCGTTAAAAGAGCCGCCTATGCGAATTTTATATCTGATCAGCAGGCAGTTCATGCAGCTTATGATGATTAAAGATTTGCGTAATCGCGGATACGATAAAAAGCGAATTGCTGAGAAAACACAGCTAAAACCTTTTATCGTGGATAAATATATGTTGCAGGCATCCAAATTTACAACAGAGATGTTAAGACAGGCGATTTTGGATTGTGCAACATTTGATGAAGATGTGAAAAAGGGACTTATTTCAGATCGTTTGTGTGTGGAATTGCTTTTGGTAAAATATAGTGACAGTGGTAAATAATAGGGCAGGAGGAGTGAAAGATGAAGCTGATTCATTGTGCGGATTTGCATTTGGATTCTAAGATGAATACACATTTGAGTCCGCAAAAAGCCAAGGAGCGTAAGACAGAACTTTTGCATACCTTTGCAAGAATGGTTGATTATGCAAAAGATGAAAATGTCAAGGACATTCTGATTGCGGGAGATTTGTTTGATACCCGTAAGGTTTCTGCGACGGCATCTAACATGGTGCTTGATGTGATTCAGAAAAATGAGAATATCACATTTTATTATTTGCGCGGAAATCATGATCAGAACAGTTTTATCGGAGGAATGGAAGAAATTCCGTCAAATCTGAAACTGTTTGAGGAGGACTGGACTTATTACCGGATTGGAGGAGAAGGAGATAAGAAGGTCTGCATTGCTGCAACAGAGGCTAAAGTTGAGGATATGGAGTTGGTATGCCGTAAGCTCTCGCTTGAGCCGGAGGAAATTAATATTGTCCTGATGCATGGGCAGGAGGCAGCATCCAATAAAGCGGAGGGTGTGATTCCGTTAAAAGAGTTTCGGAATAAAAATATTGATTATCTGGCACTTGGTCATGTGCATTTCTACAAGAAAGCGGAACTGGATGCAAGGGGAATCTATTGTTATCCGGGATGTCTTGAAGGACGTGGGTTTGATGAGTGCGGTGAGCATGGTTTTGTTGTGGTGGACATAGATACGGAGAGCGGAAAGGTTAATACGAATTTTATATCTTTTGCTTCCCGTAAGCTTTACGAAGTAGAGGTAGATGTGAAAGACTGTATGTCTACACTGGATGTAGAAGATAAGGTACGTGAAGTGTTGGAACAGAAGGCAATCTTACATAAGCACCTTGTGCGTGTGCTTTTATGCGGAGAGCGTGATTGCGAAAGTGAGTGGAATCTGACATTTCTTGAGAAGCAGTTTGAGGAGGATTATTATTTCTTCTGCATGAAAGATAAATCGACTTTGAAAGTAGATTATGAGTCATTTGCGAACGATGTTTCGTTAAAAGGGGAATTTGTCAGAAAAGTAATGCAGGATGAAACTTTGAGTGAAGAAGAAAAGGCAATGGTGGTTCGTTGTGGCATCTGTGCGTTGAAAGGGGAGGAATTCTAATGAAACTGTTATCTGCCCATATAGAAAATTTCGGCAAATTTTCGAATCGTAATTTTGATTTTAATGATGGATTAAATGTATTTTGTGAAGAAAACGGCTGGGGAAAATCTACATTGTCCGCGTTTTTGAAAGTAATGTTCTACGGCTTTGATAATGAGCGGGCCAGAGATGAATTTGAAAACGAGCGCAAAAGATACAAACCCTGGCAGGGTGGTGTGTACGGAGGAAGCATCCGTTTTAAAGTGAATGAAAAGGTGTATCGGTTAAACCGTACATTCGGAACCAAAGAATCGGAAGATGAGTTTTTACTTCTTGATGCAACAACCGGTCTTGCAAGTAACGATTTTACCGGGAATATCGGAGAGGAAATATTCTCTATTGATGCAGCTTCTTTTAAAAAGACTGTATTTTTATCCCAAAATGATTGTGCGACCGTTACGACGGACTCCATTAATGCAAAAATGGGGAATTTAAATGATGTAGCGGATGATTTAAACTGCTATGAAGAAGTTATGAAACGATTTAAGAATGAGCTGAATGCGCTCAGTCCGACACGTGCAACCGGTGAAATCAAAAAGCTTCAGGATGAGATTGACGGACTTGAAAAGAAATTACAGGCAAAGTCTGTTATTGAAAACCAACTCGAAGAGCAAATGAAAAAAAATGAGTCGTACAGGGAGCAGATTGGAAGCATCAAGAAGGAGTCAGAACGTTATCGAAAGATTCAGCTCTATATCAGTGAAGATTCCGTGCGTACCGTGAAGGAGAAGACTTTAAATCAGTTGATTTCCAAAGAGACGGAACGTAGGGAAGAATGTGAAAAGATGAAAGAATTCTTTGGCGGAAACGTTCCGGAAGCAAATGCACTAAAAGATGCATTTGCTGAAGCAGAAGAACTCAGAAGCAAGGAAGAAGCTGTACGTCTGACGTCTTTGAGTGAACAGGAACTTGCTGATGAAGCTGAAGCAAAGAAGATGTTTGAAGACAGTAAATTCAGCGAAACTGCCCATAAAGAAAAGATGGAACAGATTGACCGTTTTTTTGCGACGAGAAATCAGTATGAAAAAACCTTATTGAGTAAAGAAGAACGTGACAAACTGGATGATTATTCCGTGAAATATTCGGAAACGAATTTCCGTACTACCGAAATTGAAGAGCTTGAAAAAGTATGGCAGGAAGCTGAAACACGAAGAAATTCGCTGATGGCAAGAAAAGAAGCGCACGCGATTTTGGAAAATGAAGAACGTCAGGTGCAAAAGACAAGTCAGGTTTCACCGGTTATTTTCATCATTCCTCTTGTATTTGCGTTGATTGCTTCAGGGTGTTTGATTTATTTTTATGTGATGAATTTTGCCAAAATTTATCTGTATTGCAGTGGGATTCCGGCCGCTGTTTTAATGATTGTAACATTGCTCATGCTTCGTCATTGGTATAAGCGCAAAAAAGAAAAACCCATTTTCCTGCAAAGTGAAGAAATGAAAACGCAGATTGTGGAAGAAGAGCATACCATTGCAGCGATGGAAAATAATATCGTAATGCGTCTTGCAACCAAAGGCCTGATTCAGGAAGGAGAAGAGCTTTCCAAATGTTTCTGGCGAATTAAGACTGAATATGATGAATTTGGTGAATTAAAGAGACGTCGTGATAACATGAAAGTAGATACCAATATCGAAAAAATGCAGAAAGATGCGACAGAGCTGGAAGAATATATTGCGAAGTATCTGAAAGATAAATACAGCGAGAAGGATTTGCAGGCTGTTATCGGTCGCTTGTTTGCACAAAATGAAGAAGACGTTGCACTTTTAGACGGCAGACGCGCGATATGGATGGATGCAATGGATCAAATTGAGGAAGCAGCCAAAATCTGTGCTCTTTATTCCGATAAGAGAGTAAAACATGAAACAAGTCTGAAAGAAAAGGACGAATTAAAAAAGAAACTCCATGAATTATTTGAGAAAATGGGTGTTGTTCCTGCAGAGGATATGATGGAACAGATTAAGAATTTGCAGGTAGAGTTACAAAGCTATATGACCGCCAGTGAAGAATATGAAATCGCAAAGAAAGAGCGTGAAGAATATGAAAAGGTTATGAAGGCGGATGAACAAAACGATACCAAACCTGAAGGTTATGAAGAGGGTATTACGGCAGAATTCTGTGAACGTAAGATGGAAGCTTGTAAAGAAAGACTTGAAGATGTGACGGATAATCTTACGGCATTGCGCAATATGATTCTGTATGCGCAGGAGCAGTTGGATGAACTCTCTTTGGAAGAAGCAAATCTTTCAGAATTGAAAGCAAAGAAAGCAGATTTGCAGAAACGTTTCCGTATGGTACAGATGACTAAAACGCATTTGGAAAATGCAAAGACAGCTTTTACGGCGAATTATATCGGACCGGTATCTGCTGCATTTGAGAAATATGCGGGAAAACTTGATACTGTCGGAACCTATGAAATTGCACTTGATGCAGACTCGAATGTCACAATCCAGGAGGCAGGAATGCCGCGTAAGACACAGGCATTTAGCTCCGGATTACAGGATTTGTTCGGCATTTGTTTGAGAATGGCTTTTATTGAGGCTATGTACAAAGAAGAAAAGCCGATGATTGTATTTGATGATCCGTTTGCAAATCTTGACGAGAAGAAGATTTCAGGTGGATTAGAGTTTTTACGGGAACTTTCAAAAGAGTATCAGGTAATTTACTTTACCTGTCATAAGGACCGAGTAGGAGAAAAAGCATGATGAAAAGCCTGACCGGCAAATGTATATCGAATCAGATTGTGATTGCACCGCTGTTTTTTGTGAAAAAAGCAGCGGTTGGCAGTATAATTATGGAAGAGACAGCTGAAGATGCGTGTGAACGTTTAATATCCGCGCGCAAAAGGGCTGTCTCCTTTTGTCATGAATTGATCGAGAAAGCAAAAGCAGAAAAAAACAGAGAAGCTGAATCAATATTTACGGCACAGGAACTTTTGTTGACAGATGAAATTTTTGAAGCGGCCATATTAAAGGGAATAAGAGAGAAGCATCTTTCACCGGAGATGTCGGTTGTGGCTGCCGGCGAAGAGATGAAAGAGACGCTTTGTTCTTCGGAGGATGAAGTGATATCTGCCAAAACTGCAGATATGAAAGATGTTGTTTCGTATTATCTTGAGGCGTTAGGTGTATATGAAACGATGCGGTATCCAAACATCGAAAAGACGGTCATTGTTATGGCCCGGGAACTGACGCCGGCAGAGACTATGCGTTTGCCGAAAGATTACGTGGCCGGTTTTGTTACGCAAATAGGTTCGGCAGTTTCACATGTAAGTATTCTTGCCCAAAGTCTGGATATTCCTGCACTTTACGGTGTTGAGGTTTCAGACAGTTATGACGGAAAACTCGCGATTCTTGACGGGGAACAGAAGATTTTGATTGTGGATCCGGATGAAAAAACATTGTTTTTTTACCGCAGTCTGAAGGAAAAGAGAAGGATTTCGGTAAAAAAGAAATCAGAAGATATGTTGGAAAGGCCTTGGAAATGTTATGCCAATATCAGCGGAGCAGAGGAGGCATGTGCTGCCTTTGCCAATGGTGCGGAAGGAATTGGTCTGTATCGGAGTGAGTGCTTGTTTTTGGGACGTGAAAATATGCCGACGGAAGAAGAACAATTCAGTGTATATAAACAGATATTGGAAATTGCAGGGAACCGAGAAGTTGTGATTCGTGTTCTGGATATCGGGTCTGATAAGAAATGTCCGTATCTGATGATGGACAATGAAAAAAATCCTGCACTCGGAGTGCGTGGTATCCGTTATCTCCTTTCTGCTCCGGAGGTGCTTCGCACACAGTTAAAAGCCCTCTATCGGGCATCTGAATATGGGAATTTATCCATTCTTTTTCCGATGATTACCACGTTAGAGGAAGTGAAGGCAGCCAAAGCTTTTTGCAATGAATTAAGCGGTAATGTCAGAATTGGTATGATGATAGAAACGCCTGCTGCAGCTTTGATTACGAAAGAGATTGCAGCTGAATGTGATTTTATCAGTATCGGAACTAATGATTTATTGCAATATATGATGGCAGTGGACAGAGAGTCGGATTTGGCAGATTCTCTTTTGACATTCAACCATCCGGCGGTGAACAGAATATTAGAACATATTGTGTCAGCTGCCCATGCCGCAGAATGTGAAGTTTGTATTTGCGGTGAACTTGCTGCGGAAGAATTAATGGAGCCGTTCTTTCGGGCGTGGAAGGTGGATGTTCTGTCCATGGCATGGAAGGAAAAAAGGGAATGATACGAATCGTATCGTGCATGTGACGATACGATTCTTTCTTTTATCAATTTTACTTGCTATTTTCTAAAGAAAAAAAGAAAGGCAGGTAGTAAAATTGAAAAGAACAGTAAAAAGAAATTTTTTGGCAGGAGGAATTCTGCTGGCAGTTTTCATTCTGTGGACGGTATTCGTTCAGTGTGTGGATGTAGGGCAAATCGGACCAAATGGTACAGAGGTTGGATTTGCTGCCTTTAATGCCTTGGTTCATAACTTTACGGGCGTGCATATGTCACTTTATACGGTAACGGATTGGTTGGGGCTGATTCCTGTTATGGTATGTATACTATTCGCAATTCTGGGGCTGATGCAATGTATAAAAAGAAAAAGTATAAGAAAGGTCGATGGTGACATCCTGATTTTAGGGATATATTATCTGCTTGTTATTTGTGCTTATCTCATATTTGAATGGATTCCGATTAATTACAGACCGGTTCTGATAGAAGGCGTCGTAGAAGTATCGTATCCGTCCTCTACGACACTTCTTGTTTGTTCCGTTATGTTTTCTTTGATGGAGCAGGTAGGCCGCAGGAGTCGGAATAAGGGTGTGAAAGCCTTCACTTTGGGAATCGGAAGTGTATTTGTTGTATTTATGGTTGTGGGGCGCCTTGTTTCCGGGGTACACTGGTTTACGGATATTGTAGGTGCAATGCTTTTAAGTACGGGTTTATTCTCCTTATATCACGGATGCGTTATGTTAACAACCATGCAAGAAAAAGAATAGGAGGGAAGTTGTGGAATTTCACGAAAAACTTCAGGAATTAAGGAAACAAAGAGGAATGACGCAAGAAGAATTGGCGAAGGCTTTGTATGTGTCAAGAACTGCTGTCTCCAAATGGGAGTCCGCAAGAGGATATCCAAGTATTGAATCGTTGAAAGTGATTTCCGGTTTCTTTCATATTTCAATTGATGATTTACTATCGGCAGATACCTTGATTTCTTTGGCAGAGAAGGAGAAAGACGGTAAAATATGCAACATCTGCGATTTATTGTTCGGAATGATTGATATTTGTTTCGGACTATTGGCGGTACTTCCGTTATATCCGTCTGTTGCGGATGGAATGATTTACTCAGTCAGTCTGTTTGAATACGATGAAGTGAAAAAGTGGATTCTTTTTTGCTACTGGATTTTTTTTGGATTTATGGTGGTTATGGGACTGGTGAAAATGTTTCTGGCAAAATGCAAGGTGGAAACGGGAAGGCGGATATTAATGGAGCTTTCTTTGGTGATAAATGGGATTGTGGTTATTTTTTTGGGCGTGACAAGGGTTCCGTATGCGATTCTTATTTCTTTTTTGCTTTTTGTGTTAAAAGGTATTCTGTTTTTACAATGCGCAAAAGCGAATAAATAGAGCGATATTATATCATAAAAGATTGAAACAGAAGTATGTGGTTTTTGTTTTTGACAAATCCTGCATACTTCTTTTTGTTTTTGCAAATACTTTTACGGAAAAGCAATAAGTGTTTTTGCACTCGGATTTTTTATGGGAATAAAGGAATAAAAGCAGGAGGAAGAACTTCTATGGAAATGACATTGAGATGGTATGGAAGTGCACATGATACGGTGACGCTTTCTCAAATCAGACAGATTCCGGGAGTGAAGGGAGTCATAACCACGCTCTATAACAAGGCACCCGGAGAAGTCTGGCAACGGGAAGAAATCAGGAAATTGAAGGAAGAAGTTGAAGCGGCGGGACTTCACATTGCAGGTATTGAAAGTGTGAATGTACATGAAAGCATTAAGCTTGGCAAACCGGAGCGGGAAGAATACATCGACAATTATGTTCAGACGTTAATAAATCTCGGAGAAGAGGGAATACATCTGGTTTGTTATAACTTTATGCCTGTATTTGACTGGACAAGGACTGAAATGGCCAAGGTGCGTGAGGATGGTGCGACTGTACTGGCATATACGCAAAAAAAGATTGATGAACTGATTCCGGAGAGATTGTTTGCTTCTATCAGGGATGATATGAACGGAACCGTAATGCCCGGTTGGGAACCGGAACGAATGGCCAATATCAAAGAGGCTTTTTTGGAATATGAAGGTTTTTCAAAGGAGAGGTTATTTTCAAATCTGGTTTATTTTTTGCGGGCGCTGATGCCGGTATGCGGAAGATATAACATCAATATGGCAATTCATCCGGATGATCCGGCGTGGCCAGTTTTCGGTTTGCCGCGTATTATGACAAACTGCGATATGCTCACACGCTTACTCAAGGAAGTGGATAATGAGCATAACGGAATTACTTTCTGCACCGGTTCTTATGGAACAGATCGGGCAAATGATCTTTGCGAAACCATTCATGCGTTGAAGGGACGTATTCATTTTGCGCATGTAAGAAACTTGAAATTTCATTCGGAGAGAGAGTTCGAAGAGGCTGCACATCTTTCTGCCGATGGTGATTTTGATATGTATCGCATCATGAAAGCTTTATATGACATTGGGTTTAACGGTCCGATTCGACCGGATCACGGACGTATGATCTGGGGAGAAAAGGCAATGCCCGGATACGGTTTATATGACAGGGCTTTGGGGGCAGCTTATTTAAACGGACTTTGGGAAGCAATAGAGAAACAAAGCAGATTCCGTTATTGAGATGAAGAGAGAGGAAGTATCGGATTACGGATACGAAATGGAGAAATTTAATATGGAAAATGGATATAGAAAATTTGGTTTACGGGATAAAATAGGATATTTGTTCGGTGATTTCGGAAATGATTTCACATTTATATTATCCTCTAGTTTCTTGCTGAAGTTTTACACGGATGTTATGGGAGTGTCTGCAGCTGTAGTTGGTTTTGTCATGATGTTTGCACGGTTTGTTGATGCGTTTACGGATATTGCAATGGGGCGGATTTGCGATCAAAGCAGAGGAACCGCGGCCGGTAAATTTAAACCGTGGATATTGCGCATGTGTGTGCCGGTAGTAGTGTCCTCGTTTCTAATCTATCAAAGTGGCTTGCGGGATGCGCCGATGTGGCTTAAGATTGCGTATCTTTTTGTGACCTATATTTTGTGGGGATCGGTTTTTTATACGTCGATTAATATTCCGTATGGCTCCATGGCCTCTGCTATTTCGCAGGAGCCTTCCGACAGACAGTCTTTGTCTACGTTCCGAAGTATCGGGGGTGCGCTGGCAGGTGTCATCATAGGTGCCGGTATTCCGATTCTTGCTTATGATAATGTAAACGGAAACACTGTTTTAAACGGTGGACGATTTACGTTGATTGCCGGTGCGCTATCTTTGCTGGCATTGGGATGCTATTTGCTTTGTTACTTTTTGGTGACGGAGCGTGTGCGCCCGGGAGAGGATACAGAAGCGAGAAAAGAGAACAGTATTCTGAAGATGTTTCGTAATGCAATTCGCAACAGGGCGTTGATTTCCATTATTGCGGCGTCTGTCATGATGCTTCTTGCACAGTTGACGATGCAGTCTATGGCGAATTACGTTTATCCGAATTTTTATCAGAATACGGCGGCTCAATCTGCATCTATGGTAGTGATGTTAATCGGTATGTTCGCCGCGGCAGCAGTGGCAAAACCTCTTGCAACCAGATTCGGTAAAGCAGAAATCAGTGTTGTTGCAAATCTCCTTGCCTGCGCCATTAATGTGCTTTTGTTTTTCTGGAGACCGGAGAATGTATGGATTTATGTATTGATTCAGGCTGTTTCCTGGTTTGGACTCGGGATTTTTTCTATGGTGAACTGGGCATTGATAACGGATGTAATCGACTATTCGGAAATCAAAAACGGAATACGTGAAGACGGTTCTGTCTATGCACTGTATTCTTTTGCGAGAAAAGTGGGCCAGGCTGCATCTGCCGGATTGAGCGGGGCGCTTCTTTCTATGATTGGTTATACGCAGGATACGGCATTTGATACGAAAGTGGTAAACGGAATCTATGATATATCCCTCCTTCTTCCGGCTATCGGATTTCTTTTGCTTGGATTAATTCTTTGGTTTTGGTATCCGCTGCATCGTAAAGAAGTTGAGAAGAATGTAGAAATTTTACGAAATAAAAGAGAAGAAACAAACAGGAAAGAATAATTATGTAAACTATAAAGTGTGAGAGCAGAAAGGATGTAGAAATGAGAAAAATCACGGATTTTAACCGAAAATGGGCTTTTACAAAGGATGCAGATTCCGTGCCGGAGGAAATGCCAAAAAGATGGAATTATGTTAACTTGCCGCATACGTGGAATGATATAGACGGACAAGATGGTGGAAATGATTATTATCGTGGAAGCGGATATTATGCCAAAAAGTTTGATAAAGATGAATTTCCGAATGCAGGGAAACATTTTCTGGAAATCAAAGGTGCAAATTCTTTGGCCAAAGTTTATCTGAACGGAAATCTGATTTGTAAACATGAGGGCGGTTATGCAACATTTCGCGCGGAGTTAAAGGACTTAAAGGAGAAAGATAATCTGTTAGTCATAGAAGTGAGCAATGCCGAGAATGATTATGTATATCCGCAAAAAGCAGACTTTACGTTTTATGGCGGATTATACAGAGAAGTTTCCGTTATTTCGGTTCCTGAGACACATTTTGAAATGGAACGTCTCGGTACACCGGGCATGAAAGTGATGCCGGTTGTGGATGGGAATAATGCAAACGTAGAAGTATGCGTGGAGTGTGTGAATGCGGGGACGGACCATAAGCTTTTGATTGAAATTGAAGATGCAAAAGGGGGGCGTATTGCGACCTTTGAAGGAAACGGACTGGAGCAGTGTGCGAAATTTGTAATCAAAAATGTGCATCTTTGGCATGGAAAAAAGGATCCTTATCTGTATAAAGCAGTGGCCACTCTTATAAAAGACGGAGAGGAACTTGACCGGATCAGTACGCATTTTGGTTGCAGAAGTTTTGTGATTGATGCGCATGAAGGCTTTCTTTTAAACGGACAGAAATATCCGCTTCGAGGAGTTTCACGTCATCAGGACAGATGGGGTGTCGGAAATGCGCTTACAAGACTGCATCATAAGGAAGACATGGAACTAATCCGTGAACTGGGAGCAAACAGTGTGCGTCTTGCTCATTACCAGCATGATCAGTATTTTTATAATCTTTGTGATATTTACGGTATTATTGTATGGGCAGAAATTCCGTATATTTCGGAACATCTCGAAAAAGGACGTGATAATACAAAGCAGGCAATGGAAGAATTGATTTGCCAGAACTATAATCATCCAAGTATTGTTGTCTGGGGGCTTTCCAATGAAATTACGATGGCGGGAAATCCGGGAAATGATCTTGTTGCAAATCATATGATGCTAAATGATCTTGCGCATAAAATGGATCCGACACGTCTTACAACCGTTGCGGCCGTTACCATGTGTGATCCCAAAGAACTTTACCTGAAAGTACCGGATGTCATTGCATACAATCATTATTTCGGTTGGTACGGCGGAGATGTATCCATGAACGGACCATGGTTTGACAAGTTTCATCGAGAGTTCCCAAATGTGCCGGTTGGCGTTAGTGAGTACGGTTGTGAGGCATTAAACTGGCATACTTCCAATCCGACCCAGGGAGATTATACGGAAGAATATCAGGCATATTATCACGAGGAGTTAATCAAGCAGTTGTTTTCACGCGATTATCTCTGGTGCACGTATGTATGGAATATGTTTGATTTCGGCGCCGATGCAAGAAATGAAGGCGGAGAAAACGGACAGAATCATAAAGGTCTTGTGACATTTGACAGAAAATATAAAAAGGATGCCTTCTATGCCTATAAGGCATGGCTTTCGGAAGAGGGATTTGTTCATATCTGCGGGAAACGTTATGTGGACAGAGTAGAAAGCATGACAAGAGTCACGGTATACAGTAACCTTGCCAAAGTGGAACTTCTGGTAAACGGAAAGCATTTTGATACCAAGGAAAGTACCAATCATTTCTTCTATTTTGATGTGCCGAATGAAGGAGAAACACATCTGATGGCCATTGCAGGACCTCATACGGATGTTTCATTCTTCCGTAAGGTCGGCAAGTTTAATGAGGATTACCGGTTAAAAGAGAAAGGGGCTGTTTTAAACTGGTTTGATGTACGTCAGCCCGAAGGATATTTTTCTTTGAATGATAAAATTTCCGATATTCTTGCCGTGAAGGAAAGCAGAAATGCATTAGAAAAATTTTTCCTGGCAGCAGCATCAAAATCACAGGAGAAAAGTATGATGGGCGAAGCTTTTTCCAATAGCGAAATGCTGACTATGATGGGCAACTTCACCGTATTGCGACTGTCCGGTCTTATGGGAACTGCAGGGGTGAATGTGACGAAGGAAGAATTGCTTGGGTTAAATGAGGAATTGAATAAAGTAAAAAAGTAAGCTGTCAGAAAAATGGAAAAGTTTGTATAAGTCAGCAATTAACGGAAATACTGTTTTTTGTAATCGTGCATGGGGGAGCCTGAAGCGTCCCCCTGTGTACGGATTAAAATCCAAATCAAGAAAGGAAATTCATATGTTAAAAGAAAAAGAAATTCAGGCAATCAATGATTTGTGTACACAGGAGCAGTGCTGTATTGAAAAGTATAATAAGTATAAGAATGAAGCAAAGGACCCTGTCTTAAAAGATCTTTTTGCGCAGATTGCTTCTAAGGAAGAGGAACATCTGCATTCCTTAAATCAGGTATTGGCAGGTAAAACACCTTCCTGCGATTGCAATGACGACAGCGGCAAGAAGTATAATCCTGAAGCAACCTATGATTCCCTGACGAATTCAGAGGATAAAAAATCCGATAATTTCCTTGTGACAGATTGTATCGGAACTGAAAAGATGGTGTCCGGCGAATATAACAACAATGTGTTTATTTTTGCGGATGCTGCAATTCGTAAGCTTCTTGCTGATATTCAGATTGAAGAACAGAATCATGCAGAAATGCTTTATAAGTATAAAACTGCTAACGGCATGGCGTAAGTGTTTGAAATAGTTATATAGTTTATAAAAGTTCTTTCCTGTTACCAATTGATTGGTGGCGGGGAAGAACTTTTTTCTTGCATAGGAAATTCCTATGCAAGAAAAAGTTCCGGAATGTTCCGGCATGACAGAATGCTGTATACTGTCAAAAATATGCTAGTAGAAAATAACGAATTGATGTATAATAGTAGTATTGTTTGTTGGGACAATCAAACGTGCTCATGAAACGAAAGAAGGGAAACAGATGCACTTATGGAGGAGGGGAAAACAATGGGAAGAAAAAGAAGTGAACAAAAAAGTGACGAAAAGAATGATTTGTTTTTGTCTTTTGTGAAAGACACAAAGGAGTTTTTTGCAACAGGAAAGCAACCTGATAGTTGCGCCAGGGATATGCAGTACAGTTTGGAACTACAGAAAAACAGACTGGATGAAAAAGGTCTTTCCATGAATTATGAGTTTATAGCGAGAGGTCATTTGTCTGATCGGACGCGTATCACGCATAAGCAGGAAGATGCACGTTATAAATCTAAAGTAGGTTATCGTTCCTGCCGGTTTGAAAGAAAGATTTTCAGGGGAAAGAAAAAAGTATATTCTCTTTCCGCGAACCGGATTTTGTATATGACAGTCATGGATACCAAGGGAGAGCAAATGGTAGAAAATGAGGATTATGTATGTCCGAATTGTGGTGCGGTCAGTACAGTAAAGGGTTTGTTGGACGGCTGCGATTACTGCAATACATTTTTTAAGATTGATGAGCTGTTTCCGAAAGTAACAAACTTTTTTATGGTAGTAGATTTCGGGATGACCGGACGTGAGATGATTCCCCGTATGATTTTGACTATGATTTTGTCGTATCCTTTGTGGGGCATTTTGTTAGCGGGCATGTTTCATTACAGTGAAGGGTATGATATTTTAACAAGTGCAGTCATGGGAGGAATCCTTGCGGTTTTAGCAACTCCTTTTTTGGGATATGCATTATTTTCAATCTTGATAATACTTTCTTTGGTTTATCATGCTGTCAGAGAATCTGCTATGGGCTTTAGGGCGGGAGGCTCCGATAAGAAGTTTGAGAATCTGATGCGGGAATATTCGCCGGAATGTTCTTTTCCGTATTTTTCCGGGAAAGTAATTAGTATGTTGAGAATGCTTATGTATGCAAAGGATGTGCAGGAATTGCCCTTTTACACGGGAGAAGCGGTAGGCGATATCTTTTCGGATATTGTGGATGCCCATCACAGAGGAGGACTGGCGCTAAGAGACTTTAAGGTGGAAGGCGATTATTGTTATGTGACAGTAGATGCATATATGGATCTTGTTTATGCGAAGCGGAAAGTGCGTGATAAAAGGAAGGTGTTTCGCATGATGTTGAAAAAGAATATCACGAAGCCGGTTGATTTGAACTTCTCCATTTCCAAGATTCACTGTAAAAATTGTGATACCAGCTTCGATGCTACCAGACAGTGTAATTGCCCAAGCTGCGGAACAAGATATGAGGTTGCGGATGATGACTGGGTAGTGATGAGCGTTGAGAAAAGATAGTTTTTTGTTATAATATGCCTTAATGTAGAACAAGTGGGGGATAAAACTCTGAAAGGAGCAGAAAATGGCCGGACGCGAGATACAGGGCGAACATGGTGTGTTCGCGGCAAGAGAAGGAGAGCAGTTTGGAGAGTTGTTTGCAATTCTCTTTCTTTGGGTGATAGGATTTTTAATTGTTATCGGTTATATTGTGGAAATTAAGGAGTATAATGAGGCTAAAAAAAGTGGAGATTGGATTGTATGTGAAGCAACTTTGATTGATTCGTACAGCGAGTATTATGAGGATTCTGATGGGGATAGGTATAAACAATATTTTCATGTTTTTGAGTATGAAGCTCCCAATGGAAAAACATACGAACATGTTGAAAAAACCGGAAAAGAAGCAAAAGACAGACTCTATTATGAAGTGCTTGTGAAAGAAAAAAAGAATTCGGAATCCATTATGAGGCCATTTGAAGCAAGTGGAGTCGATGTAACTTTTATTTTTGGCATTATTATAGTGCTTCTGCCTGTTCCAATCTTAATAAGATTAATTTATGTGTGGAAAAACATACCGGACTGGAGAAGCAAATACGATTTATAAATGCTTCCAACAATAAGTAATATGATTTGAAAACGACAGCAAAATAAACCATTTGAAAGGAACGACAAGATGAATAATTCAGATATTTTAGAACTTCGTAAGCGCCTGAAAAAGACCGATTCTTCCGTAACGAGAATTACCGGTTGCTATGTAACCGGAGAAAATAAAAAAATCCAGACCTATATTGATACGGATTTTGCGGATTTGGAAGAAGCAGAACAGTTTAAATACATAGACCTTTTCAAGAAGGGATTGTCCGGCGTGCTCGGAAAAAATCTTTTGAATCTTTCCTTCAGTCGAGAGAAAGAGGAGGAGTCGATGCAGTCTCTTCTTGCATTGCGTGCAAGTGAATTGAAGGATAAGGCAATTCTTGATGCCTTTTATCAGAAAGTAATCGATACCTATTATTATGTGGGGAACTATTTGATTCTTCTTATGTATGATGTTTACGATGTTATGACAAAAACATCTGATAAAATGTCCCTTGATGAGTCCGAAGAAGTATATACATATTGTCTTTGCTGCATCTGCCCTGTAAATTTATCCAAGCCGGGACTAAGTTATCATGCAGAAGAAAATGTTATTGCAAACCGTAACCGTGACTGGGTTGTGGAAATGCCCGATACAGCATTTCTTTATCCGGCATTCAATGACAGGAGCTGTGATGTAAATGAAGTTCTCTACTATGTAAAAAGCACGGATGCGATGCATGATGAATTTGTAGAGGGTGTGCTTGGGTGTGAAACCACGATTCCCTCAACCGTTGAAAAAGAAATTTTTAATCAGATTGTGGAAGATGTGATTAATGAAGTCCCTGAGTATGATACGTTTGAGGTGGTACGCTCTATTCAGAGTGAACTGAATGATATGGTTGAAAACCACATGGCGTATGAACCGACAACACTTGATTGTGAGGGGGTAAAGGACCTTTTGCATCGAAGTGGTGTGAAAGAAGAACATCTCCCTATCGTGGAAGAGAAGTTTGCCAAATCGGCGGGACAAGACGGGAAATTGAACATTGACAGCCTTTGTGAGAAGAAGAATTTCGAGGTGAAATCTGACAATCTTCAGATTAAACTGAAGCCGGAGGCAACAGATGTTGTGGAGATTCGCATCATTGACGGCCGGAAGTGTATTGTCATTCCGATGAATTCCGATATAGAGGTAAACGGAATTGTAAAAAGAATTGTAAAAGAACTTGAAGGCGACGATATTATAGAGTAAAATATAAGAGGTTTTAGATGACAATAAGAACCGATGCATGTAAGACGCAATCGGAAGAATTATCAGAAAGGAAGTATGACGTAGAAGGTGACGTTATACAAACAGTGAAACATGAGTGGTGGTTTTCTTATTTTAGCAGGTATTATAGGATTAGCTGTTATTGTGGCAATTATTGCCGCTATTGCGACAGTGGTTTCGACTGTTGCATTTGCTTACAAGAATCCGGAGGAAGAAGAATAAGATTATTTCTGACGCAGAAGGAAATATAAAGAGATTAATATGATACGAGAGTGTAATTTAGAGGATATTTCGGACGGAAGGAGATATACTTCCAACGACTTGGTGAAACTTGGTTGTAATGAATGTGAAGGATGTTCCCATTGTTGCAGAGGGATGGATGATACCATTAGTTTGGATCCTTATGATATTTGTATGCTGACACGGGCGACAGGAAAAGAGATGGCGCAATTGATGCAGGCAGAAGTTGCATTGCATGTTGAAAGCGGTGTAATCGTGCCGCATTTACAGATGACGAATGACAATCATTGTCCGTTTCTGAATGAAGCGGGACGATGTCGTGTTCATGAAAGTCGTCCCGGTATTTGCAGGCTGTTCCCGTTAGGGCGCGTATATGAAGGGGATTCTTTTCAATATTTTTTACAAACGAATGAATGTGTGAAGAAGGACCGCACTAAGGTGAGAATCCGTGAGTGGCTTGGTATTTCAAATTTAAGAGAGTACGAGGCATTCATAGCACAATGGCATAGTCATATGAAAGCCTTGCAGAGTCATCCGCTAATGGAGTCTGATGCGCAGGCGTTAAATTTGAAGCATTTGCAGTTGTTTTATTTTATGCCTTATTCCTCGGTGGATACTTTTTTAACCGAAATATCAAAAAGGTTAGAGCAATGGGAATGTCTTTAGATGTTCCTATTTTTTTATCATAGGGGAGTGTGTCAAAACCCCGATATTTTAATATGGGAGGTTAGCTTATGGAGAATATTCTGAATTGGAAACAATATGAAAAAAAAGCACAGGAAGCAGTTGCGGAAGGTGCCGTATTGCTGAAAAATGATAACGAAGCATTGCCGCTTACGGGACCGTGCAAAATCGCTCTTTTCGGCAGAATGCAGAATCATTATTATAAGAGCGGAACAGGCTCCGGCGGCCTTGTTAACGTAGATAAAATAATCGGTATAAAAGAAGGGCTTTTGGAACATGAAACGGTAACACTTGTGGAATGTCTGGATTCTTTCTATACGGAATGGGAAAAAGTAAATCCAATCGTGGAAGGGTATGGCTGGGGAACAGAACCCTGGTCTCAGAAGGAAGCGGTTGTACCGGAGACAGTGTATGAACAGTGTGCGAAAGAGAGTGATACTGCTATTGTTGTGATTGCGCGTACTGCGGGAGAAGACCGTGATAATGTGGCAAAGGAGGGAGCATACCTGCTGACGCAGGAAGAAGAGCAGATGCTCTCTATGGTTAGAAAGACTTTCGGCAGAATGATTGTTGTGCTCAATGTCGGAAATATCATTGATTTTGGTTTTGTGGATAAATACACACCGGATGCTGTTTTATTGGCATGGCAGGGAGGAATGGTAGGAGGACGCGGTATCGCAGAGCTGCTTCTTGGAATCAAATCACCTTCCGGAAAGCTTGCAGATACGGTTGCTTATGAACTTTCTGACTATGCGTCCGATAAGAATTTCTCGGATGGGTTGGAAGATATTTATGAAGAAGATATTTACGTCGGTTACCGGTATTTCGAAACATTTGCGCCGCAACGGGTACGTTACGCATTTGGTTACGGCTTGTCATACACCACATTTGATATAGCGGTAGAAGAGGTAAAGGAGACTGAGGAAACTGTTGCATTCTGCGGTACCGTGACCAATACAGGTCAAAGAAACGGCAAGGAAACTGTAATGATTTATGTGAAACCGGCGCAGGGATTGCTTGGCCGTCCGCTTCGTATGCTGGCAGGATTTACCAAGACTGCAGAACTTGCCCCCGGTGAAAGTGATGCGTTTGAGATTACCGTTCAGATGTCATCCGTTGCAACCTATGATGATACGGGAATAACTGGTCATGCGCACTGTGAATTGCTTGAACCGGGAGAATACGGATGGTATGTAGGAACTACGGTTTCTGAAGCTAAAGAAATTGCAGTTACCAATGTGAAGGAATTGAAAGTGTACCATCAATATTCTGATGTATTAATGCCGCGTAAACAATTCAGACGTATTCAACCTGTTATGGGAAAAGAAGGCATTTCCGTGCAGATGTGTGATGTGCCAATAACCCGAATAACACAGCAGGACAGAATGGCCAAAGATGCCGTAAATGCGATTCGAAACGATCCGGATGTGTTACCTGCTTTTTATAAAGATGCCGTAGACAAATATACGTTGCAGGATGTGGAAGAGGGCAGAATTACCATGGAGGCACTGGTTGAAGATTTATCAGTAGATGAATTATGTGCTCTAATCCGTGGGGAAGGAATGGGAAGCCCCCGTGTAACACCGGGTACGGCTTCTGCTTTTGGCGGTGTTTCTGACGGATTGAACAAACGTCTGATTCCGGCGGTTTGCTGTTCTGACGGTCCTTCCGGCATGCGTCTTGATTGCGGACGAAAGGCATTTAGTCTGCCAAACGGAACGTTACTTGCATGTACGTTTAATGAAAAACTGAATGAAGAGTTGTTCTCTTATCTTGGTGTGGAGATGCTGTCAAACCAGGTAGATGTTTTGCTCGGACCGGGGATTAATATTCACAGACATCCGTTGAACGGGCGAAATTTTGAGTATTTTTCAGAGGATCCTTTTTTAACAGGTCGTATGGCAGCGGCACAGTTACGCGGACTCCGTACAGCCGGAGTGACGGGAGCACTGAAGCATTTTAGCGCAAATAACCGTGAAACAAACCGAAGATTGATGGATTCTGTGGTATCTGCGCGCGCCATGAGAGAGATTTATCTGAAAGGATTTGAAATCGCAGTGAAGGAAGCCGGTGCGGATTGTATCATGACAACATATGGTGCCTTAAATGGTGTCTGGACTGCCGGTAATTACGAGTTGAATACTGTGGTATTACGTAATGAGTGGGGATTCGAAGGTATTGTGATGACTGACTGGTGGGCTGAAATCAATGTAGAAGGGCAGGCACCGAACGGTACCGATTTTGCTACGATGGTAAAGGCCCAAAACGATTTGTATATGGTTTGTCCGGAAGGTTCAGAGAATCTTTCGGGAGATAATCTTGCAGATTCCCTTGCGGACGGCAGTCTTACAATTGCGCAATTGCGTCGCAGTGCTTTCAATATTTTAAATTTTGTTTTAAAGACACCGGCATATAAACGTGTGACGGGAAGGGAACGCGTAATAGAAGTGATAGGAGGACCGGTGCAGTATGTAGAAGATTTATCTGCCGTGGAGTACCATGAACTTTGTGACGGATTTGAACTGGATTTAAGTAAAGAGAATACCGGTAAAGAGCAGAATTATGTTCTGGCACTGAATGCAAAGCCCGGAAGTCTTTATGAAGTGGAGTTTGTAGCGACTTCTGAATTAGGGGTACTTGCACAGCTCCCTGTTACTGTCTTTTATCAGGGTTTTGCCATGCATTCTCTTGTGTTCCAGGGAAGTGAAGGAAAAGAAACCTCCATTAAAAAGACGTTTGCATTCCGAAACAGATATGGTGTATACCGTTTGTATTTTGCACAAAACGGATTGCAGATGAAAAAGATTATTTTCCGCTATAAAGGAGAGGCGGAGGAACCGCTTTTTTCCTAAAAGGATGAAACAATTCTTGGCTGCAAGAATTGACAAAATGAAGATACTTGATTAGTATTATAGAGTATTGTGGAAATAAGTGAAAAAGGAGACAGACGTGAAAGCGAAAGTAGGAATTTTAACAGACACCAATAGCGGAATCCTTGAAACGGAACGCGAAGCATGGAATGTGCATATGATTTCGATGCCTGTCGTAATTGACGAAGAAGTATATTATGAGAATGAAACAATTACCAAAGCTCAATATTATGAGAAACTGGATGCGGGATGCGATATCTCAACATCTCAGCCTTCTCCCGGAATCATAACGGATATTTTTGATAAGCTTTTGGAAGAATATGAAGAGTTGGTTTGTATTCCGATGTCGAGCGGGCTTTCAGGTACTTGTGAGACAATGACAATGCTTGCACAAGAGTATGATGGCAGGGTTCATGTTGTAGACAACAAAAGAATTTCTGTAACCATGGTGCAGGCGGTGAAAGATGCTGTGGCATTGCGTGATGCCGGCAAGGATGCGAAAGAGATTGCCGATTATCTGTATGAGGACGGATTAAATGCATCCATCTATATTGCAGTGGATACTCTGAAATATTTGAAGAAGGGTGGCCGTGTGACAGCGGCAGGCGCTGCAATCGGTGAAGTGCTTAATATTAAACCTGTGTTGCAGATTCAGGGTGAAAAGCTGGATGCGTATTCAAAGGTACGTGGCATGAAAGCAGCGCAAAAAACAATGCTGAAAGCGATTGAAAATGATAGAGAACATCGCTTTGCGGGACAGAAAATTTTGATTACGGCTGCTTATTCCGGTGATGAAGAGCAGGGTGAAAAATGGGCTGAACAGGTACGTGAGTACTTTAAAGACAACGAGATTGCGTTGTATCATTTACCTTTATCTATTACAACACATGTAGGCCCCGGTGCGTACGGAATCGGAATTATGTCTTATGTAACGGAATAATGTGATTTTTGGTTGCTATTTAAATTTATATATACAACGGAGGTTATTATGGAAAAATTATCTTTAGAAAAACTTTTGCAGGAAAATGCATATCCCGGTCGCGGTATTGTAATCGGCAAATCTGCAGATGGAAAAAAAGCTGTATGCGCGTATTTTATCATGGGACGCAGTGTTAACAGCAGAAACAGAGTGTTTGTTGAAGACGGTGAAGGAATCCGCACACAGGCTTTCGATCCTTCCAAATTGACAGATCCCAGTCTTATCATTTATGCACCGGTACGTGTACTCGGAAATAAAACAATTGTGACAAATGGTGATCAGACAGATACTATTTATGCAGGAATGGATAACCAGATGACCTTCGAACAGTCTTTACGCTCTCGTCAGTATGAACCGGATTGCCCGAATTATACACCGCGTATTTCCGGTATTATGCATGTAGAGGACGGAAAATATAATTATGCACTTTCTATTTTAAAGAGCAATAACGGTCGTCCGGAAGGAAATAATCGTTACACATTTGCATATGAGAATCCGTATGCAGGAGAAGCACACTTTATCCATACATATATGTCTGACGGCGATCCTCTTCCCAGCTTTGAAGGTGAACCTGAATGGGTTTCCATCGGAAATGATATTGATGAAGTTACAAATACAATCTGGAACAGCTTAAATGAAGAGAATAAGGTTTCTTTATTTGTTCGCTTTATTGATATTGAAACAGGCGTTGCAGAGTCAAGAATTGTGAACAAAAATAAATAGAAGCTTTTGGTCAGTGACCGTCATCAGACGGTGCGAATTTCAGAATCAGGAAAAGAGGAAAAGATAAAAATGAAAGAACTTCAGTTAAAATACGGATGTAATCCGAATCAGAAACCGGCTAAGATATTTGTAAATGACGGACGTGAACTTCCGATTAAAGTATTGTGCGGTACTCCCGGCTATATTAACTTTATGGATGCTTTTAACGGCTGGCAGCTTGTCAAAGAATTGAAAGCAGCAACGAATCTTCCTGCAGCAACTTCTTTTAAGCATGTTTCACCTGCGGGAGCAGCAGTAGGTCTTCCTTTGGATGAGACGCTTGCGAAGATTTACTGGGTGGATGATTTGGGTGAATTATCTCCCCTTGCATGTGCGTATGCAAGAGCCAGAGGCGCAGACAGAATGTCTTCCTTTGGTGATTTCATTGCGCTTTCCGATGTTTGCGATGTTGCAACGGCAAAGATTATTAAAAGAGAAGTTTCTGATGGTGTGATTGCACCCGGATATGAGCCGGAAGCATTGGAAATCCTTTGTGCAAAGAAGGGTGGCAAATACAATGTAATCGAAATCGATCCTGATTATGTTCCCGTAGAACTTGAACACAAGGATGTTTTTGGTATTACCTTTGAACAGGGAAGAAACAACCTTCCGATTAATAAAGAAATTCTTACAAATGTTGTGACAAAGAATAAAGAGATTCCTGAACTTGCAGCAATTGACTTGATTATTTCTTTGATTACTTTGAAATATACACAGTCCAACTCTGTATGCTATGCGAAGGGCGGACAGGCTATCGGTATCGGTGCAGGACAGCAGTCAAGAGTACACTGTACACGTCTTGCAGGAACAAAGGCTGATAACTGGATGCTTCGCCAGGCACCTCAGGTATTGTCCCTTCAGTTTGTAGACGGTATCGGTCGCGCAGACAGAGATAATGCGATTGACAACTATATCGGAGAGGATTACATGGATGTACTCGCAGACGGTGCATGGGAGAGAATTTTTAAAGTGAAACCGCCTGTTTTCACGAGAGAAGAGAAACGTGCATGGCTTGACAAGATGGAAGATGTTGCACTTGGTTCTGATGCATTCTTCCCCTTCAGTGATAATGTAGAACGCGCTAAGAAGAGCGGTGTGAAATACATTGCGCAACCCGGCGGTTCTGTTCGTGATGACCTTGTTATTGAGTGTTGCGATAAGTACGATATGGCAATGGCATTCACAGGAATTCGTTTGTTCCATCACTAATAAGTGAAAATCCTATATCGGATAAAAGAAAGGATACCCCTTTGACGGTTTTTGTGCCGGCAAAGGGGGTTTTTACAGAATATGAAAGTTTTCAAAAAAGGCCTGTTGGATGGTGTACCGATCGGACTGGGATATTTCTCGGTTTCTTTTACGTTCGGAATACTTGCTATGGCGAATGGTTTTTATGTGTGGGAAGCGGTATTGATTTCCATGACAAATTTAACTTCTGCCGGACAATTTGCCGGAATGACGGTAATGGCACAAGCCGGTTCTTTGATTGAGATGGCATTGACTCAGTTTGTGATTAATTTGCGTTATTCACTGATGTCTTTGTCTATGTCACAAAAAGTGAATCAGGAGATGACGATTCCGAAAAGACTTTTCTTCGGTGCATTTCATACGGACGAGATTTATGCCGTTGCGATTGGTCAGGAAGATAAAATCGGTTGGAAATATTTCAGTGGACTGATTATTGTGCCTTATCTGGGATGGACGCTCGGAACACTTGCGGGTGCTCTTTGCGGAAGTCATTTACCGGATTCGGTTTGCAACGCACTTGGTGTTGCCTTGTACGCAATGTTTATTGCCATTGTAGTTCCGGAGATGAAAAAGAGTTATAAAATGTTATTGATTGTAATGCTTGCAGTAGTGTTGCGATGCATTCTGTATTATGTTCCGTTCCTAAAAGGGCATGTTTCAGATGGATTTGCTGTCATAATTTGTGCAGTGGTTTCTTCTGTTTTCGGAGCAATTTTGTTTCCGGTAGAAGAAACGGAGGAACAAAAGGCGGAAAAGGAGGTAAAAGACCATGGAACCTCTTAAGTATTTTGTCTATCTGTTTGTTATGGTAGGGGTTACATACCTGATAAGGGTATTACCGTATGTGTTTATCAGGGGAGAAGTGAAATCCAAATTTTTCAAATCTTTTCTTGCCTATGTCCCCTATACCGTGCTTGCAGCAATGACATTTCCCGTGATTCTGGATGCTACGGGGAATCCGGTTTCTGCGGCGATCGGATTTGTGGTTGCTGTTCTGGCAGCCTTTTTCAAATTAGGTCTTTTGCCGGTTGCATTGCTTTCCTGTGTTGCGGTTTTTGTCACGGAACTGCTGCTTTGACAGAGAAATTCGGATTACACCTTTGTTTTTTTAAGGA
This sequence comes from Lachnospiraceae bacterium, assembly GCA_015056945.1. Taxonomy (GTDB): domain Bacteria; phylum Bacillota; class Clostridia; order Lachnospirales; family Lachnospiraceae; genus UBA3766. Next base: position 52,255 of record SVFH01000013.1, read on the forward strand.
AGTATGATACAATTATTTCTGTTATGAGTAAGACAAGCGGGTTATACTGTAATTTGGCAGAAAGGGTGCGTACAATGATAGGCTTTTATGATTATACGGTTATTTTAACATTTTTCAGCGTAATCAGCTCAGTTGTCGGAATGAGTTTTGCCGTAAACGGGCACTTTTTTCCTTCGATAGTCTGTTTGCTGGTTTCAGGTTTATGTGATATGTTCGATGGTATGGTTGCACGAACGAAAAAGAATCGTACGGAAGCAGAAAAAAAGAACGGAATTCAGTTAGATTCTCTTGCGGACATTGTATGTTTCGGAGCATTTCCGGCAGTAATAGGCCTTAAGCTTGCCGCGGGACAGAGTTTTTTCTTTCTGATGGTAATTGTCGTATCCCTGTTTGTGTTGTGCGGAATCATACGTTTGGCTTATTTCAATGTTACGGAAGAATTGAGACAACAGCAGACAACCGATAAGAGAAAGAATTATGAAGGGTTGCCTATTACAAGTGTTGCCCTGATTATTCCGGCACTTTTTTGTGCGAAACCATTGCTTGAAGAGACCTTTCCGATTGCATATATGATTCTTATGCTTCTGGTTTCGGTTTGTTTTATTCTGAAATGGAAAATCAAAAAGCTTTCAACCACCGGAAATATAGTTCTGATTTGTATCGGAATCCTGATATTTGCGATTTTGACAGCAACAGGTTTCATGCTCTGATTCGGCTAAAAATGTCAGTGGAAGTGTGTTATTTCTGTGGTTTGAGTTGTATAAACAAAGGCTTTATGATATAAAAAATAGTGTCGCGTATGGAGCGATATGAAAATGATTTGCCGGATAAGGCGGAATGAGAGGAATTATGAAAAAAAGGATTATTGCTTTATTAGCAGTTATGATGCTTACCGTTTCACTGGTTGCATGCAATGACGAAGAAAAAACCATGAGTGAAATTAATATGAAAAAATACGTTAAGATTCCGGATATTCAGAATCTTACGGTAGATGTTTCACTTGCATCGTTGGAAGAGTATGAATATGATGATGCATCGGAAGAACTTTTCAGAAATGTTTGCGAACCTGTGGGAATTAAAAATCGCCCGGTACAAAAGGGTGACTGGGTAAATCTTGATTATGCAGGATTTAAAGGAGAAGAGCAGTTCCAGGGCGGTACTTCCAAAGACCAGCTGTTAGAGATTGGTTCAGGTTCTTTTATCGACGGTTTTGAGGACGGATTGATAGGTGTAGAACCCGGAAAAGAAGTAGAATTAAATCTTACGTTCCCGGAAGATTATTTGAGTGCGGAATTAGCGGGTGCGGAAGTTGTGTTTAAAGTTACTGTAAATTATATTGTTCCGGAGTTGAATGATGCGAATGTTGCAAAGCTTGATAGCGGATTATATTCAAATCTTTCCGAATTTAAGACATATGTGCGTGAAACATTGGATGATGCCCTTCTGCAGAGTAACAAAGAGACAGTTGCAAATGCAGCAATGACTAAGATTAATTCGGAAGCTGTTTATAAAGAAATTCCTGAGTTTATGCTTGAAAGGCAGAAAGAAAATCTGATTGCTAAGTATACACCGATTGCAGCTGATTATGGTATTGAAGTGGAACATTATTTCCAGTATGTACAGGGAACACCATTGGAAGATATGACCAAGCAGTATGTAAAAGAAAGAATTCTTTTAATGGCGCTTGCACAACAAATCGGTGTCAGCGTGTCTGAGGAAGAATACAATTCCGGAATGGAAGAACTTGCCGCAACATATGGTGTGAGCGTTGCTGAGTTACTGGAATCTAATAATAATGATGAAGAATATTTCAGAGAATATTTTTACGCTCAGAAAGTATATGATTATCTTTATGAAAATGTAACAATTGCTCCGGAAGCAGAGACATCAGAGGAGAGCGCTTCCGAATAAATGAGCGGGGGATACGGTGCAAATGAAGAAATTTATGGTCTGTCCGGTTGCTGTACTGATGGCTCTGTTGATTACAGGGTGTACGTCGGGAGGCACAGAGAACCTTGATAAAGGAATGGATGCAATCGGCTTGTTGCAGTATGAAGAGGCACAAACCTATTTTGATGCTGCACTGGCGGCTTCTGAAGATATACGTCTGGTGATGAGGGGCAAAGGAATTGCCTATATGGGAACCATGGAATATGATAAGGCACTTTCCTGCTTTGAGGAGGCTTTGCAACACGGAGGATATACTCCTCAGGATGTTGATTATGACATGAATTACTATATGGCAATCTGTCACTATAAGTTGGGAGAACCTGATAAGGCAATCGAAAGATATGATGCAATTCTTGCGTTGAAACCCAAATCTGTGGATGCGTATTTTCAGCGCGGTGTTGTCTGGCTTGAAAAGGGAAACGAAGCACAGGCGACGGCAGATTTTGAATCCGCAATTGCATTGGATTCTAAAAATTACGGTTTGTATATTGATATTTTTTCCGTGATGAATGAACAGAGATATACCGAAGAGGGAAAACGATATTTAAATGTTGCAATGGAAAAAGGCGAGAAAAATATGGAAGCCTATGATAAAGGTCGTTTGTATTTTTATTTAGAGGATTATACAAATGCCAGAAACTTTTTGGAACAGGCCAGAAGCGACGGAAATCGTAGTGAAGAGGTAATTCTTTTGCTTGGCCGCTCTTATGAAGCGCTTGGTGACAGCAATTACGCTTTGAAATTGTACGATGATTATGTTGCAGTTGCGCCAAATGGTGCGATTTATAATCAAATGGGGCTTTGTTATTATGCTTCGGGAGATTACGGAAATGCAATCAATGCATTCGAAAAAGGTTTGAGCGTGCAGGAAAATCAATGTAAACAACAGCTTATGTTTAATCAGATTGTTGCGTATGAGAGTTCGTCGCAGTTTGAGATTGCAAAGACGTTAATGGCAAATTATTTGAAATTGTATCCTGACGATGAACAGGCGAAGCGTGAGAATGATTTCTTAAAGTCCCGTTGATTTGCCTGAAAACAAATGAAGGCGCGATATTTGGTGTGAAGGGAAGAGGTGCATACCAGATATAGTGGCTTGTGTGACAATAGTATAACAAAAATATAGAAAAGGGTGTCCGATAAGGCACCCTTTTTGGTTTGCATAATACCAAAAGAATGGCGTAAAGTGCTATTGTTTAGGGAAAAGATAATAATGTTATGTAAACCACACAAAAATATCTCAAAAACACAAGATATTGTGGGTAGGGAGAAAAAACATTAGAATATATTGTGTTTTGGTGTTGACTTTTTAGCTTGCGGATGCTAGAATATCATTACATCGGCGCATAAAGGCGCAAAAGTAAAGACTAAGTGAAAAGGTTACGTAAAGGAGTGTAGTAAATGTTTGGTGTAATTAAAAGGGATGGAGAAAAAGCGGATTTCAATCTTACGAAAATCAGCGAAGCAATTGTAAAAGCATTTAATGCAACGGAAGTGCAGTTTAACAATGATATTGTTGATCTTTTGACATTGCGTGTAACTGCAGATTTTCAGTCTAAGGTACAGGATGGATTTGTACATGTAGAAGATATTCAGGATAGTGTGGAGAAGATTTTGGAACAGTCAGGTTATGTTGAGACTGCAAAGGCATTTATTCTCTATCGTAAACAGCGAGAGAAAATGCGTAATCTGAAATCTACTATTTTAGATTATAAAGATGTTGTTAACAGTTATGTGAAAGTAGAAGACTGGCGTGTGAAAGAAAATTCCACCGTTACATATTCTGTTGGTGGTTTGATTTTAAGTAACTCAGGTGCTGTAACGGCGAATTACTGGTTATCTGAAATTTATGACCAGGAAATTGCGGAAGCACATAGAAATGCCGATATTCATATTCATGATTTGTCTATGCTTACAGGATATTGCGCAGGATGGTCTTTGAAACAGCTGATTACAGAAGGGCTTGGCGGTATTACCGGAAAAATTACTTCAGCTCCGGCATCTCATCTTTCCGTATTGTGTAACCAGATGGTGAATTTCCTTGGTATTATGCAGAACGAATGGGCCGGTGCACAGGCATTTTCCTCTTTCGATACTTATCTTGCGCCGTTTGTAAAGATTGATAATCTTTCTTATGATGAAGTGAAAAAGTGTATCGAAGCATTTATCTATGGTGTTAACACACCGAGCCGTTGGGGAACACAGGCACCTTTTACCAATATTACTTTGGACTGGACCGTGCCGAACGATTTAGCAGAACTTCCTGCAATCATTGGTGGAAAGGAAATGGATTTCTGCTACAAAGATTGTAAGAAAGAGATGGATATGATTAACCGTGCATTCCTTGAAACAATGATTGAGGGTGATGCAAACGGCAGAGGATTCCAGTACCCGATTCCCACATATTCCATTACAAGCGATTTTGACTGGTCTGATACCTTAAACAATCAGCTTTTATTCGATATGACGGCGAAATACGGAACACCGTATTTCTCAAACTACATTAATTCAGATATGGAGCCGAGCGATGTACGTTCCATGTGCTGCCGCCTTCGTCTTGATTTGAGAGAACTCCGTAAGAAAACCGGTGGTTTCTTCGGTTCCGGTGAAAGTACGGGAAGCGTCGGGGTTGTTACCATTAACATGCCAAGAATTGCATTCCTTGCTGCAGACGAAGAAGATTTCTATAAGAGATTAGATCGTATGATGGATATTTCAGCAAGAAGTTTGAAAATTAAGAGAGGCGTTATTTCTAAACTCTTGGACGAAGGTTTGTATCCGTATACAAAGAGATATCTCGGAAACTTTAATAATCACTTCTCAACAATCGGTTTGATTGGTATGAATGAAGTTGGTTTGAATGCAAAGTGGCTTGGAGAAGATATGACATCCGAAAAGACACAGGAATTCTCCAAACAGGTATTGAATCATATGCGTGAAAAACTTTCTGATTATCAGGAAGCTTATGGGGATCTTTATAATCTTGAAGCAACGCCTGCAGAGAGTACAACTTTCCGTCTTGCGAAACATGACCGCAAGAAATGGCCTGAAATTAAAACAGCAGGCAAACCCGGAGATACACCGTACTATACGAATTCTTCCCATTTGCCGGTAGATTTCACAACGGATATCTTTGAGGCGCTTGATATTCAGGATGAATTGCAGACACTTTATACATCCGGTACTGTATTCCATGCATTCCTTGGCGAGAAACTTCCTGATTGGAAGGCGGCTGCTAAGCTTGTGCGTAGTATTGCAGAGAATTATAAATTGCCGTATTATACAATGTCTCCGACATATTCCATCTGCAAGAATCACGGATATCTTCCCGGAGAGCAGGAGGTTTGCCCTGAGTGTGGTGCAAAGACCGAAATTTACAGCCGAATCACAGGATATTACCGCCCGGTTCAGAACTGGAATGACGGTAAGACACAGGAATATAAGAACCGCAGAACGTATGTGATTGACGGCGAAAAGGTTCTCATTAATCAGGGAACAAGACTTTCTAATATGGAAAAGGTAACAGAAGAGGAGGTAGCAGAAACAGTAAAAGATACTGAAGTATACCTTTTTACAACCAAAACCTGTCCGAATTGTAAGCTTGCAAAGGAATATCTTGAGGGTGTAGCTTATCAGGTGATGGATGCGGCAGAACATCCGGATCTTGTCAAGAAGTATGGCATTATGACTGCACCGACACTGGTTGTTGTTTCGGGAGATTCTTTTACAAAGTATGTAAATGCTTCTAATATTAAGAGATTTGTTGATGAGAATTGCGCTGTGAATGCATAACCCTGACTTGACGTTAATAGGGCAGATATACTATAATCTCAAAGAATAAAGTGAAAGAATACGGAGGGTATAATTATGTTGATGCAGCGTTTGGTAAGCAAAATCCAAAAGACCAATGCACCGATTGTGGTAGGCTTGGATCCTATGATGAAATTTATTCCCGAGCACATCACCCAAAAAGCATTCGCAGAATATGGCGAGACGCTTGAAGGCGCAGGCGAAGCAATTTGGCAGTACAATAAGGGTATCATTGATGCAGTTTATGATCTTATTCCTGCAGTAAAGCCGCAGATTGCCATGTATGAACAGTTCGGTGTGGAAGGCTTGAAAGCTTATAAAAAAACATTGGATTACTGCAAAGAAAAAGATTTGGTTATTATCGGCGATATCAAGCGTGGTGATATCGGTTCTACTTCAGCTGCATACGCAGTCGGCCACTTGGGAAAAGTACAGGTCGGAAGTAAGACTTACGCACCCTTTGATGAAGATTTTGCGACAGTAAATCCTTATCTTGGAACAGATGGTGTAAAACCCTTTGTAGATGTTTGTAAAGAAGAAGATAAGGGTATTATCGTACTTGTTAAAACATCCAACCCGAGCAGTGGTGAATTCCAGGATCGCTTGATGGATGGAAAACCCTTGTATGAATGGGTCGGAGAAAAAATTAATGAATGGGGCGCTGATACCATTGACGAAAGCGGATATAGTGCGGTTGGTGCGGTTGTTGGTGCAACATATCCTGAAGTAGGAAAGATTATGCGTAAAGTAATGCCGAAGTCTTATATCCTTGTTCCCGGATACGGAGCACAGGGCGGTAAAGGCGCAGACTTGTTACACTTCTTTAATGAAGACGGACTTGGCGCAATTGTGAACTCATCACGTGGAATTATTGCTGCATACCAGAGTCCTGCGTATGAGAAGTTCGGAGCGCAAGGCTATGCTGATGCATCAAGACAGGCTGTAATTGATATGAGAGAAGACATTGCAAATGCGTTGGCTTCCCGATAATAAGAATTGATAATGAAATGATTCTCACCTCCTTGTGAATTGAGGCGTTCTGCCAGAGGTTCCGAGGAGGTGATTTTATTTATTTGCCAATAAAACAAAAAAAGATTATAATAAAATATTATGATGTATAGGATTGGGTGATAGTATGTCAAACTGGACAGGGGGTTGTTGTCTTTGCCATGCGAATGGTGGCGCATTGTCAGAACTTGCGGATGCGTGGATTTGTGATGCTTGTGAAAATCTTATTCCGTGGGAATGTAAAACTGCGCGATTTTGTAAAGGCGTAGGCTTCGAAAATAAATATGCCGAAAAATATATCATAAAGAAAATGCGGGCGCAACAAGTGAAAGAAATTGATGCCTTTATGCAGATGAATCATCAGCTGGCAAGTAAGTTTCAGGAGACAGGGATTGTTTATGAAAGCGGTATGGTTTTTGATGAGAACAGCAAATGTTTTTATTTTGATATAAGAAAGGCGAAACTTTCGGATTCGTTGAAGGAAGCGTTGCTTTGGAGCAATGAACCGAGGGTTATTTTTCGCGCAGAGTGGATTTCCGGTTTCCGGCTTGATTATGCATATTATAAGACGTTAAAGAGAGACGGAAGTGCATTGTATTATCCGCAGTATGCTCAGATCGTCCTGTCGTTTTGTCATCCGTGTCTTGTAAACAAGAGTATACGGCTTGATATTGACCAGCCGGCATTGGTTGAACTCATGTTACGCAAGCATTATGAGAATGCTGCCCGTACCACATTGGAAGCCTTGGAACGATTGACCGGCCTGGAAAGAGGGGCAGAAACCAAAACATATTATGAAGGAGGTTAGATATGTTTGCTTTCTTAAAAAATATGGGGAAAAACAAAGAACTGGAAGCGCTTATCTGTAAATTGCAGAATAATTGTGAGAATAATTACAAGGATGCTGCGCAGGAGAATTTGAAACAATTGGAAGCAAAATACGCTGCACTGCGTGATGCGCAGGCGTTATCGGATAAGCAAATTCGTTACTATGATGAAGTATTGGCAGGTTATAGGGAACGTATGTTGAAATTTACACATAAGGATCAGACACCTTATTGGAAATAGCAAACAGAATTCCTGCATAAAAGATTTGATGATTGGAGAAATAAAAATGGAAAATAATAAAAGAAGCGGCGGAAAAAGTTTTTTGGTGATCGCTTTTTGCGTTGTAATTTTATTGCTGTGCTTTTATTCGCACTATTTGATTAATCAGCAGACAAAGGTATCAATGATTCAGATGGCACAATGGCAGTCGTCCATTGAAGCGGAATACGGCAGCTCTGAAACGGAAGAGGTAAGCGATGAGGCGAGTGAAGAGTTAAGCGAAGCACAAAATGCTGAAGCGGCATTGCCGGTTATGCTCGAAAAATGTGCAGAACTTTATGCAAAGAATAAAGATTTTGTTGGCTGGCTTTCCATAGCGGATACGAAGATTGATTATCCGGTAATGCAGACACCCGGAAATGAGTCTTTTTATCTTGATAAAGATTTTGATAAAAAAGAAGATGCGAACGGCTGTCTGATTATGGACACGGATTCGCAGGTCGGAGAAGGAACTGCATCCGCAGGCTATATTATAGGGAAAGAGCCGTCGGATAATTTGATTATTCATGGTCATACGATGAAAAACGGTGATATGTTCGGGGATTTAAGTTTATATGCCGACGAAACATATGGAAAAGAACATTCCGTAATCAGGTTTGACAGTTTGTATGAGAGCAGAGAATATGAAGTGATTGCTGTTTTTGAATCGGAAGTTTTTGCCAAAACAGATGAGGTGTTTAAATATTACAAATTCTTTGAGGCAGAAACACAGGAAGCATTTGATGACTGGTATGACAATATTAAAAAAATGTCATTGTATGATACCGGTGTAACAGCGGAGTTCGGTGATGAATTTATTACCTTATCCTGTTGTGCATACCATACCGAAAACGGCAGATTTGTAGTAGTAGGAAAAAGGATTCGATAAAAGCGGGGAAGAGGATGAGAATGCTCAAAAAATGGGTGGAAAAGTGGATCAATAATATTAAGTTGAGAACAAAGTTAATGGGACTTTATCTTATTTGTATTCTGCTTCCGCTTGTTTTGACCGATGGAGTCATTCTGTATAGTATGATTTCGTTCGAGGGAGAGCGTCGTCAGCATGAGGTAAGTAATATTGCATCTTCCGTGCAGTACACGCTGACCAGTATGCTGGATTATTCGGCTGCACTTGCACAAAGTATATATATTAATACTTCGCTGGAAGATTTTTTGAATACAAGATTTGAATCGGCAGCGGATTATTATGATGAATATTACAGCTTTGTAAATGAATCTTTTTTTAAGAGCATGACCGGCATGGAAAACAGTAAAGTAACTGTATATGCTGACAATAACACGATTTTGGACGGTGGTGAGTTTGCAAGACTTTCGGCGGCTAAGGATGCGCCCTGGTATAAGCAGCTTGAAAGCGCCGAAAGTGATATTATGGTACTTTTTTTCTATGATGAGTGGAAAAGTCCTTATATGGAACCGAAACGAAAAATTGTTTTTGCAAGGGAACTGGATTTTGTGAATAAGAACTCCTGCAAAAAAGTTCTTAAAATCGAAGTGGATTACAGTAACGTGGTTCATAAATTTGTGAGTATGAAATATGAAAAGCCGATTTATGTTTGCCAAAATGGTAAAATTATTTTGACAAATGACGGAACCAATAATGTTTCGGAGCCGTTTGAAACTTTTAATCGTTATGAAGATGTGGCATATCGAAAAACAATTTCTCTCTATGATGAACAGCTTGAAATATATGTCATGAAAGAAAAAGACACTGTGTTGTCAGTTGTGACGGAAAATTTACACTGGATTCTTTTAATGATTGTTATCAACGTCGTTGTTCCGTTTCTTGTTATGCTGTTGATTGAACATTCGCTTGTGGGAAGAATCAGAGAGCTGAGCAGGGCTTTCGAAAGTGTGAATAAAGATGAACTTGTGAAACTTCGTAATGCGCGGGGAGAGGATGAAATCGGCAGCCTGATGCAAAATTACAATCTGATGGTTGACAGAACAAATGAGTTGATTCAGACGGTGTATAAAGATCGTTTGAATGAGCAGGCAAGTAATATTGCCAGAAAGAACGCAGAATTGCATGCATTACACAGCCAGATTAATCCGCATTTCCTTTTTAATGCATTGGAAAGTATCCGTATGCATAGCATTATAAGGAAAGAATACGAAACTGCAGAAATGGTTGAAAAACTGGCGATTATGCAGAGGCAGAATGTGGACTGGGACTCCGATATGGTAGAGGTGGAACGGGAAATTCAGTTTGTAGAAGCGTATCTGAGTCTGCAAAAATATCGTTTTGGTGACCGCCTTAATTATGAATTGGATGTGGATGATGATTGTCAGAAAATCAGAATTCCTAAGCTTTCCATTACTACGTTCGTTGAAAACGCATGCGTTCATGGGATGGAAAGTAAAAGTACTCCGGGATGGATTTTTGTAAGGGTATATAAGAAAGGAAACGAACTGTATCTGGAAATTGAAGATACCGGCGGCGGAATTGATGAAGAGACATTGGAGCGGCTGGAAGATAAGATGAAAACAGTTACGATTGAAGATATAAAAACGCATAACCATGTGGGGATTTTGAATGCGTGTCTGCGTATTCAGATGGTTACGGACTATGCGGCAGAATTTTCGCTGGAAAGTGAAAGCGGAGTCGGAACCCTGATACAAATAAGGATTCCGATTGTGACAGAAACGGACGGGAGAGAGGAGTAGTAACTATGCTCAAAGTACTTTTGGTAGATGATGAGCCTTTTATTTCACAGGGATTGTCTGTTTTAATTGATTGGAAAGAAGAAGGGTATGAAATTGTAAATATTGCGACAAACGGCAAGGAAGCATTGGATTATTTACGCGAAAACAAGGTGGATCTAATTATCGCTGATATTCAAATGCCGGTGATGACGGGGCTTGAGTTGTTGCAGCACATCAGGGAAGAAGAGGTGTCGGAGGCACATTTTGTAGTGCTCAGCGGTTACAGTGATTTCAATTATGCAAAACAGGCAATTCGTTACGGATGTATGGATTATATTCTGAAACCGGTATCCAGAGAAGAGTTGCTCGGGATTATTCGTAAAGTTTCCCATGATTCGGAACATTTAAGAATAGATGAAATGAACCAACGTAAAATGGAGCGGGCTTATCTGGAACAGAATCTTATTTCTCTTTTGGTTGGAAAGTATGATGAGACGAATCTTGATTACGTGAAACAGAATGTGCGTTTTTCGGAAGGGGTGCGTTATGTAGATGTTGCGTATTCCGATGTGATTGAAGACGATTTGCAGGACGACAGAATGCAGAGAAGCTTGTATAGGGAAATATATCATGCTTTGCGCGAACTCCTCGGGCCGGATGAGACGCATGTTGTGTTTGATGCTTCGCAGGATGAAAAAATATATGATGCCGGATTTATTTATTGTGATTATATGGCGGAAGAGCGAAATGAGGCTGAGGCAGATTATCTGGAAAAACTCCGTGTACAGCTTGTGAAAAAAAACGGTAAAAATATATGTTTTCTGGTTGGGAAAAAAGTGCAGACGATGGCGAGCGTTTCGCAGTCTTACGGAACGGCACGTATTTTGCGTTCTTTAGAGGCATTTCGTGAGAAAAAAGAACTTTTATATTACGAAAATGAAGTCCAGGTAAGTCAGGGCGGTATTGTCCTTTGTAAAAATGCGCTCGAAGCATTGATTTCTTCCATTGAAGATAATGAACCGGAACAGATTCGCGAATGTGTGGATAAACTTTATGAAGAATTGAAGGGAATGGGAGTTGCAGGTGACGTTGTAAACTTCAATATTAATTATCTTCTTTTTCAGCTGATGCATCTGGCAACGGAACAGGATGATGAAGTAAATCAGGAAGAGATTCTTCATTTTGTGTCGGAAAGCTCCTTTGAAGAAGGGGTTATGCGCGGCAGCAGTAAACATTTGGCTCGTTTTGCCTGTGAGTATGCCGAATATCTTGCGCAGCTTCGAAAAAAAGTATCGCATGGTATTTTGGATGCAATTGAAAAAGAAATAAAAGAAAATTTTGCGGAAAACTTACGTTTACGAGAATTGGGTAAGAAGTATTATGTAAATAGTTCTTATCTGGGGCAGATTTTCAGGAAAAAGTACGGTAAATCGTTTAGTGATTACCTGACCGACTATCGTATGACGGAAGCAACAAAACTTCTGTTGAAGACGGATATGAAAGTGAATCAGATTGCGGAAGCCGTCGGATATAAAGATAGTGACTATTTCATTCGCAAATTTATTGAACTGAAAGGTTGTACACCGTCAAAATTCCGTAAAAACCGAGAGGAAGAGGGCATAAAATAAGCAGAATGCCGAAAAAAGTGATAAAAATATGTCCAAAACCTGAAAAAAACGTGTAAAAAACATGAAAAAATATTGAAAACCCGAAAAAATGCTAGAATTTTTCGGGTTTTTTATGTAATTATTCGGGTTGTTTTATTGCGGAAATTTAATATAATACAAATAGGCTTGCAATAGTGCGGCCGTAAATTAACTTTTTTATGGGAGGTTTGAAATGAAGTTTAAAAAAGTAGCAGCTTTAATGATGGCAGCTGTAATGGTAGCTTCCTTTGCAGCAGCTTGTGGCAAGGGCGAAGACGCACCTGTAGCTAGCGGAAATGAAGTAGTTGAAGACAGTGAAGGTGGAAACGCTGAGCCTAGCGAGTATCCTGAAGACGAAATCATCGACTTCACAATGTTCGCAGCTATGCCCGGTTCTGAAATCAATGAAGGAAATGAAATTCAGGAAATCATTGCTAAGAAGACCGGTGTTAGAGTGAAAGAAACATGGTTAACAGGCCAGACCGCAGCAGAAGCTGTTGGTACAATTATCGCTGGTGGAGATCTTCCTGACTTCATCGATGGTGGTGACGGTATGATGCAGTTATACGAAAATGACTGTCTCGTAGCTTGGGATGAGTATATCGAGAAATATCCTAACATCAAAGAAATGTACACAGATGCTGAATGGGAAATGTTCCGTCAGGAAGATGGTCACATCTACTGGGCAAACGTATTCCAGAACAGCTATGGCGAGAACCGTGCTACAGGTCATAATGACGAAGCATTCTGGATTCAGGTTAAGGTTCTTGAATGGGATAACTATCCGAAGATTGAAACTATGGATCAGTACTTCGACTTGTTAGAGAGATACTATGCAGCTAACCCTACAATGGAAGATGGTACAGAACATATCCCTTACACAATTCTTTGCGAAGACTGGAGATATTTCTGTCTTGAAAACGCTGGACAGTTCCTCGCTGGATATCCTAACGATGGTTCTGTTATCGTTAACAAACAAACATTAAAGATCGAAGACTACAATACTTCTGATACAACATACAAATACTTCAAGAAGTTGAACGAAGAATACCAGAAAGGTATGATCGATAAGGAATTCGCAACACAGACATACGATGAGTACATTGCTAAACTTTCTACAGGTCGTGTACTTGGTATGGTTGACCAGTGGTGGGATTTCGCATTCACAGTAAACGATGTATTCAAACAGCAGGGACTTGACCTTAAAGGTGCTAACTATGTTCCTCTTGGATTAACAATTGAACCGGGTATGGAAAACAGATGGCATACATACGGTGATACAGTAAACAACTCTTCAGGTGTTGGTGTTACAACATCTTGTGAAGATCCCGACAGAGCATTCCAGTTCTTAAACGATGTTCTTGATCAGGAAATTCATGATCTTCGTTTCTGGGGTGTTGAAGGCGTTGACTACTTAATCGACGAAGAAGGCCTCTACTACAGAACAGAAGAAATGAGAACAAAAGCAGCTGATGATGCATATCAGGCATCTCACCTTTGCACATATTCTTACTTACCTCAGTGGGGTGGAACAAGCAAAGATGGTAAGAATGCAATGCAGCCTCAGGAACAGAAATCTGAGTTCTTCGTAGGTCTTGCTGATCCTCTTAAGAAGTGCTTCGAAGCATATGGCGCTGACAGCTATCCTGATATGATCGGATCTGTTGTTGAAGAAAATGCTGTATGGTTCCCTATGTACTCACACTCTAACGCTATGACAACTGACACACCGGGTGGTGTTGCTTGGACAAAGATGGGTGAAGTTAAGCACGAATGGTTACCTAAGGTAGTTATGGACAAAGACTTCGACAAGACATGGGATGCTTACATGGTTAAGTACAACGAGTGCAAGCCTGAAGATTTCCTTGCAGAAATGCAGACAGAACTTGAAAGAAGAATTGCAATGGCTGAAGAAGCAGCTAAATAATTCGGAATTTTATAGTTTGAATATTTAAAAACATAGCAGCCATGGTTGCTTGCAATAGTAACTATGGCTGCTTTTTTACTCTAAAGGAGGCATACTATGAGCCAGGATAAGTCGACTGCTATGTTGGGTGGCAAGGCTAAGAAGCCTAAAAAGTATAAAAAGCCCAGCGGTGAAATTAAGACCCCTTTTAGTTGGAGAGAGTTTAGAAAACAGTGGTTCTTAATGTTATGTTCCGCAATTTTTGTTGCGTATGGTGTTTTGTTTTATTATGTTCCCATTTTAGGATGGGCAATGGCGTTCCAGAATTATAAGCCCAAAACCGGTATTTTCGGTTCCAAATTTGTTTTCTTAGATAAGTTTGTTTTCTTATTCTCAGATGACACCTTTATTAATGTTTTGCGAAATACACTTGCAATGGGTGTTTTGAACCTTGTAACGACCTTTATTGCTGCAATTGTGTTTGCAATCCTTTTAAATGAAGTGAAATCAACCCTTGGAAAAAAGAGTGTACAGACAATTTCCTACTTACCGCACTTCCTTTCATGGATTATCGTTACCGGTATTCTTCATGATGCTTTATCAAACAGCGGTATTGTAAATGAATTATTGATGACATTCAAAATTATAGATTCACCGATTAACTTCTTTGCACATAAGTCATTCTTCTGGCCGATTGTAGCGTTTTCAAACGTTTGGAAAGAGACCGGTTGGAATGCAATTATTTACCTTGCTGCAATCACATCAATTGACCCTTGCTTGTATGAAGCTGCTTCAATTGACGGTGCAGGAAGATTTAACAAGATGTGGTACATTACACTTCCCAGCTTGAAACCTACCATCATGATTCTCTTATTGATGAACGTTGGTAACGTTTTGAATGCCGGTTTCGAAGTTCAGTACTTGCTTGGTAATGGTTTGATTAAGAGCGTATCTGATACAATTGATATCTACGTATTGACATGGGGTGTAAGTCAGGGTGACTACTCGCTCGGTACAGCGGCAGGTATCTTCAAGAGTGCGGTATCTATTATTCTCATCTTTATTGCTAACTATGCAGCTAAGAAGATGGGTGAAGAACGCTTATTCTAACAGGAGGGAAAAAGAATGATTAAACAAAGTTCATCAGCCTTTGATAAAGTGGGCGATAAGATTTTTGTGGTTTGTAATACCATTTTTATGATTTTGTTCTGTGTCATTACATTGTACCCTGTTTTGAATACGGTAGCTCTTTCGCTTAATGATGGTACAGACGCAGTGCGTGGTGGAATTTATCTTTGGCCTCGTATTTGGTCATTGAAGAACTACGCAACAGTTTTAGGTAAGGAAACAATTGTAACAGCTGCAATTGTTACTGTAGCAAGAACCATAATCGGTACTTTGCTTGCACTTTTCACAAATGCATTGCTTGCGTTTGTTGTAAGTAGAAAGAAATTCCTTTTCAAATCTCAGTTGTCATTGTTCTGGGTTTTGACAATGTATATCAACGGTGGTTTGATTCCGGTATTGTTACTTTATAAGAATCTTGGTCTTACAAGTTCTTTCTGGGTATATGTAATTCCGGGTATGATTAGTGCATTTAATATGTTGGTTATCCGTACATTCATGCAGGGTATTCCTGATTCACTGGAAGAATCTGCACAGCTTGACGGTGCCGGATATTTTACAATTTTTGTCAGAATTATTTCTCCTCTGTGTATGCCCGTTTATGCGACAGTTGCATTGTTCGTGGCAGTATACCAGTGGAACTCATGGTTTGATGCAATGCTTTACAACCGTATGAATACAGAGTATACAACTTTGCAGTACGAGTTGATGAAGTTGTTGTCATCCGTTATGCAGCAGGGTGGTAATGCAAACCAGATTGGTGATGCGGCAAGTAATACTGTAACACCGACTACAGTTCGTGCGGCAGCTACAGTTGCTACTATGGCACCGATTATTGCGTTGTATCCTTTCTTACAGAGATACTTCGTTACCGGTCTTACCATCGGTGGTGTTAAAGAATAATGCTTTTTATAATGCGATTGGGGATTATCCCTAATCGCATTATCTTTTAGATGCGTGAGTGTTTTTACTCGCACATGTGGATTGATAGTAAAAAAGAAAATATGTTTCCGTTACAGGAGGAGAATTATGAAAGGTGCATATACAACGGGAAAATACAGAAATGTTTTTGCAGAGCTTGGATATGATGAGAAAGAAATCGAGGCAAGAAAAGAGGAAATTTTTCAGACACTTTTTTATGGCAGCGAAGAGGAACGTATTTATCATCCGGTAGGAGATGATATGGGTTACATGGAAGATACCGGTAATCATGACGCACGTACGGAAGGTATGTCTTACGGTATGATGATGTGCGTTCAGATGGATAAAAAGGAAGAGTTTGACAGACTTTGGAAATGGTCTAAAACATATATGTATCTTGAAGAGGGACGTAATGCCGGTTATTTTGCATGGTCATGTCAGACAAACGGAAAAAAGAATGCGTTCGGAGCTGCTCCGGACGGCGAAGAGTTTTTTGTTATGGCTTTGATTTTTGCATCAAAGAGATGGGGAAACGGTGAAGGTATTTTTAATTATGAAAAAGAAGCCAAGGATATTCTTCATGCGATGATACATAAGGGTGAGAACGGTGAAGAAGGACGAGCAATGTTTGCACCGGAAAATAAATATATACGTTTTATCGTAGAGGTTGATTTTACGGATCCTTCCTATCATTTGCCTCATTTTTATGAGTTGTGCGCAGAAGTGGCTTATGAGGAAGATAAGGAGTTCTTGAAAGAAGCGGCAAAAGAGAGCCGTAAGTATTTAAAGAAAGCGTGTCATCCTGTAACCGGATTATGTGCGGAATATGCCGAATATGATGGTACTCCGTATGTGACGGACTCCATGCAGTGGGGCGGCAGACATGACTGGTATTACAGTGATGCTTATCGTACCATTGCGAATATTTCACTTGATTACTCCTGGTTTGCTGCAGATGAATGGCAGGTGGAACAGGCAGAGAGATTCCAGAAATTCTTCTGTGAAACACTTGATGGAAAAGATTGGGATCATATCTATCTGGTAGACGGTACCAAGCTGGAGCAAAAGGTGCTTCATCCGGTCGCTGTTATTGCAACAAATGCGCAGTCTGCGTTGATTACAGATACCGAATATGGAAAAGAATGTGTTCGCAAATTTTGGGAAACACCTTTAAGAACAGGAGATCGCAGATATTACGATAATTGCCTTTATTTCTTTGCATATCTTGCATTGAGCGGTAATTACAGAATTTACTAAAAACAAGTGTGAAAATACTTTGAAAATATGGGGGGATGCTTTGCATCCTTCCTGTTTTTATGATAAAATAAATTTATATACAATTTAAAAAATGAAGTAATCCCAAAGGAGAAAAAACAAATGGGAATTTTTAGTTTTAACAGTCCGTTTATGTCATTTTTGACAAAGGTGATGAGCTATGTTTTGCTTTATCTTTTATCCTTTGTTTGCTCGATTCCGATTGTCACAATCGGAGCAAGTACAACAGCAAGATATTACGTGGGTATGAAGATGGTAAGAGGAGAAGAACCTGCGATTGTCAAACCTTTTTTAAAATCGTTTGCATCAAATTTTAGACAGTCTACGATTGTTTGGCTGATAGAAATTTTGGTTGCGGCACTTCTGACGTTTGACTGGCATTATGTTTTGCAACTTGAGGTAACTCCGATTGTGAAAGTAGTTAAAATTGCCTTGCTTATTCTGACTGTTTTATGCCTCTTTGCGGGCTTTGCGGCATTTCCTTTGATTGCAAGATATGAAATGAAAACCAAAGATATCATAAAGGCGGCGTTTATGTTTGCATTTTTGCATCCGTTCCGTATGCTTTTGCTTATTTTCTGGGTTGTGGTGCCCTTTTATCTGGCAATCCGTTTTCCGCGTTGGCTAATTGGCGTGTGGCCTGTTGTTCCGACACTTGCTATGTATTTCAACTCTAAAATGTTTATGAAACAGTTCTCAAAGCTTGAGGAAAAAAGAAATGAACATGCTGAAAAAATGAAGGCAGAAACTTCTGAATCAGAGGAAGGAAATGATGCAGAAGAAGGCGGCGATGAGGCGAATGATAGTGTTGCGGATTCAGCAGTATTGCAGGAGGATGCGCCGGAAAAAGATAAACCTGTAAAGGGAGAAGAGACAGATGCCTGATGGTAAGACATTCAAAGAAAATATAGCAGAAGAAAAGCAGAAGCTTTCAGGAATGAACCTGAAACAAAAAATATCCTACTTGAAAACATATTATTTGACAGCTGCATTGATAATTCTGGCTGTGATAATTGCAGGGGTATGGATTTTTATAGAAAGTACATTATCACGCAGAAACATTGAAGCAGCAGGTGTATTTATCAATGTTGAAGCAGATAATGCGTGTTATACATTTTTAACTTCAGGTTATGAAGAATATAAGGATATGAATCTGTGGAAGAGTAAAGTGACTCTTTCAACGGGAGATTATATTGATTTTTCACCTGAATTACAGATGATGGACTCTTATCAAAGTCAGATGGCGCTCCACGCACAGATATCAACAGGTTTCTTCACGTATATGATAGTAGATCGAAATGCATTGGAAGGTCTGCGCTATCTGGATGTATATCTTGATCCGAATCTGATTTTTACGGAACGCTCGAAAGAAGTCTTTCAGGATGCGGTTGTATCGCTTGATATGCCTGTGGGTGATGCGTCAGAGGGAGAGATGAAAGAGATGCCGGTTGCTTTGGATTTGGGAAAAATCGGCTTCACAACAGCGGCATCTATGAATCAACAGTCTGCATATCTTGTGTTTATTGATGTGGATGCAGATTATGAGAATATGAAAGAGTTTTTGGAGTATTTTTGCACGTATCCTTCTATTCTGAGGTGACGTGGAAACCATTGTCAGATTTCCTGTCCTTTTGGATACGGTCATTTATGTTATTAACAAGGATTTGTTCCTCATCATTTTCAAATTTAATTTTGAATTGAGTGGGCGGACAGCCGACATATTTTTTAAAACACCGGCAGAATGTTGTAAGATTGTTGAAGCCGGTTTGGAAAGCAACATCCGTGACGGGAATGTTTTTTAGAATGAGTTCCTGTGCTACCATGATTCTTTTTTGAGACAGATATTCATAAAAGGTTGAGTTTGTATATTGTTTGAATAATCTGGCAAAGTGAAATTTGGAGAAGTTTGCAATATTGGCTACTTTTTCCAAGGACAAATCTTCTGCGTAATTATTATCAATATACGACAGAATGTTAACGAATTTATCGTAGTTTACAGTGTGCTTCTGCGCATCCGTAAGGTTTTGCTTGTTTCCGTGGGAACATATTTCGCGGAACAGATTCAGTAAGTCTGCATAAATACAGATTTCACTGTACGTGTCGTTTGAAAAGTACTGTGTGATAATATGCATCAGATGCGAGTATACGTTGGAGTATATGTGCGGGTGTGATACGATATTATATAAATGCGGTTTGGACAAAAAAGTCATAATCGTATTCTGATTGTGGAACATTTGTAAGAATTCCAAATCAAAAAGAAGAATGAAACGTGAACCTTCGTCAGGAGCTTCAATACGATGCAATGCATTAGGCGGAACAAAAAGGATATCACCTTCATGTAATTTAATTGTCTGGTCTGAAAACGAAATACTGTAAGAGTTTTCATTGCACAAAATGATTTCGAGAGCATTATGTTTATGCTGGTCAAAATCAGCAACAATGTTGTTGAACCAGATGCGGTATTTGTATCCGGGAAGATAGTCGATGGTTTCATCGTTTCCGTTTAAGATTCGTGTGTTGTATACGCCGACCGGCTGTTTGTAAAAGGATGCATCAATCTTTTTGTTCATGAGTACCTCCGCAAATTTGGAATATTACGACTGTTCAGGTTTCTTGCATTTGCAAAGAAATTTTAACATAAATAGCAATAAAAGTAAATGAAGCAATTTTTGTAAAAAGAAAGGTAGGAGTATAACGTGAAAAAACAGGCTTTTAATCCGTATTTGCCTTCGTGGGAGTATATTCCCGACGGTGAACCGTATGTATTTGGGGACAGGGTATATATTTACGGTTCTCATGATTATTATAACGGTTACGTATTTTGTATGGGAGATTATGTATGTTATTCGGCATCGGTTGATGATTTAAGTGATTGGAGATATGAAGGTGTCATTTATCCCAAAACAAAGGATCCTTTAAATGCCGATGGTTCTATGTGTCTGTATGCGCCGGATATTACAATCGGACCGGATGGCAGATATTACCTTTATTATGTACTTGACCATGCACCGGTTGTATCAGTTGCGGTATGTGATACTCCGGCTGGTGAATTTGAATTCTACGGCTACGTACACTATGAAGACGGTACACGTCTCGGGGAGCGCGAAGGTGATGAACCACAGTTTGATCCGGGTGTTCTGACAGAGGGCGATGAAACATACCTTTATACAGGATTCTGCGGCATGGGAGATATGAGCAGAACAGGGTCAAAAGTGTGTGTATTGGCTCCGGATATGCTTACAATCATCAGGGAACCTAAACTGGTTGTTCCCGGATGTATGTACGGAGCGGGAAGCTCATTTGAAGGTCATGAATTCTTTGAAGCCTCTTCCATTCGTAAAATAGGAGATACCTACTATTTTATTTACTCTTCACGTGTGATGCATGAGTTGTGTTATGCGACCAGTAAGTCCCCGTTGGAAGGATTTACTTATGGCGGTGTTTTGGTAAGTAACTGCGATATTCACATTGATTCGTACAAACCTGCGGATTTCCCGACATCATTCGGAGCAAATAATCATGGAAGTATGGTGAAGATTAAAGATGACTGGTATATCTTTTATCATCGTCATACAAACGGAACGTGGTACAGCAGGCAGGGTTGCGCAGAAAAGCTTACCCTCGCAGAAAACGGCAGTATTGCGCAGGTACAGGTTACTTCCTGTGGCTTAAACGGAGGACCTTTAGTGGGGGAGGGCGAATATCCCGGATATATTGCATGTAATTTCTTTACACGTGATCCGAATCGTTCCGTGATGGACCAAAACGGCCCTTATGTAATGCAGGATGGCAAGGACGGAGACGAAGAGATTGGTTATGTAAGCAATATCAGAGATGGTTCCGTTATTGGTTTCAAATTTTTTGATTGTAAGGATATTAAGAAAATTACATTATGGCTTCGCGGATATATGTACGGACACTTTGATGTCAGAACGGCGTGGGATGGCGAAGTGCTCTGTGAGATTCATGGATACAATACAAATATCTGGACAGAATTCAGCGCGCCGGTTTCTATTCCGGATGGTATTCAGGAATTGTATATTTCCTATCACGGAGGCGGAGAACCCAGTTTGAAGAGTTTTGTTTTATCTAAATAAAATATTGAATTCAGATGTTAAAAGGTCATACGCTTTAAGGCATTTTGACAGACTGAGTGATATGGCAAAAAAAAGAAACGGCAAAGGAGAAGGTTACTATGAACAGAGAAGAAGCGAGAAAACGTGCAACAGAACTTGTAGAACAGATGACGGTGGAAGAACTGGCATCCCAGCTTCGTTTTGATGCGGATGCAATTGAAAGATTGGGGATTCCTGCATACAATTGGTGGAATGAAGGATTACACGGCGTGGCGAGAGCCGGCACAGGAACTGTTTTTCCGCAGGCAATTGGTTTGGGAGCAACTTTTGATGAGGAGTTATTAAAAGAAGTAGGTGAGGCAATTGCCGTAGAGGCACGTGCTAAATATAACGAACAGTCTGCACAGGGAGATCGTGATATTTATAAGGGACTTACAATTTGGTCTCCGAATGTCAATTTGTTCCGTGATCCCCGATGGGGAAGAGGTCATGAGACCTATGGAGAAGATCCGTATTTGATTAGCCGTCTTGGGGTGAATTTTATCAAAGGATTGCAGGGCGACGGAGAATATCTGATGACTGCGGCATGTGCAAAGCATTTTGCCGTACACTCCGGACCGGAGGCGTTGAGACATCATTTTGATGCAAAGGCAGATATGAAGGATATGTGGGAAACGTATCTTCCTCAGTTTGAAGCTTGCGTAAAAGAGGCAAAAGTAGAGGCTGTAATGGGCGCATATAACAGGACAAACGGAGAGCCGTGTTGCGCACATTCCTATTTGATGGATGATGTTCTTCGCGGACAGTGGGAATTTGAAGGACATTATGTTTCTGACTGCTGGGCAGTAAGAGATTTTCATGAACAACATAAGGTAACCTCACGTCCGGAAGAAAGCGTAAAGCTGGCACTTGAAAAGGGATGCGATGTGAATTGCGGATGTACCTATCAGCGTATTTTAGACGCTTATGAAGAGGGGTTGATTCCCTTAGAGCATTTGAAACGCTCGGCTATTAGACTTTTTACAACTCGTTTCCTTTTAGGTCTGTTTGATGAGACGGAATTCGATAAGATTCCTTATGAAAAAGTAGAGTGTAAAGAACATCTTGAACTCGCTTCAAGAGCAACGAAAGAGTGTGTGGTTCTTTTAAAGAATGATGGTATTCTTCCGTTAAAGAAAGAGGAAATTAAGACAATCGGTGTAATCGGACCGAATGCAAACAGCCGTGCGGCGTTGATTGGAAATTATCACGGAACTTCTTCAAGATATACAACCGTTTTGGAAGGAATCCAGGATTACGTGAAGGATGATGTGCGTGTTCTTTATTCAGAAGGATGCCACCTTTACAAAGATCGTGTAGAACCGCTGGCAGTTGCAGGAGACCGTTTGTCTGAGGCGCGTACTGTGGCAAATCATTCAGATGTGGTAATACTTTGTCTTGGTCTTGATGAAACACTTGAAGGAGAAGAAGGTGATACAGGTAACTCTTATGCTTCCGGTGATAAAGTGGACTTGCAGTTGCCGGAATCACAGAGGATTTTATTGGAAGCTGTGAAGGAAACCGGTAAGCCGTTTGTTTTACTTGTTATGGCAGGCAGTGCGATGGATCTTTGCTATGCAAGTGAGCATGCAAATGCTATTTTACAGCCTTGGTATCCCGGTGCACGTGGAGGAAAAGAACTTGCACAGATTCTTTTTGGAGAGGTATCTCCTTCCGGTAAGTTACCGATTACATTATACAGAAATACGGAAGATTTACCTTCATTTGAAGATTACTCCATGAAGGGACGTACTTACAGATATATTGAAAGTACTCCGCTTTATCCGTTCGGATATGGTCTTACTTATTCTGATGTTGCAATCTGTAGTGCAACACTTAAGAATGTGACAACTTATGCAGAAACCAAACAGAATGAAGTGGTTGTAACTGCAACTGTCAGAAATGAAGGAGATGTTGCTACGGATGAAGTTCTTCAGGTTTATGTCCGCGTAGAAGGAAGTGCAAATGAGGTGCGTAACACGAAGCTTGCAGCATTTAAACGTATTCATCTTGCGGTAGGCGAAGAAAAAGAAGTGGAACTTACACTTTCAAGTGATGCGTTTGCTACCATTAACGAACTTGGTAAAAAAGCATGGGACGGAACAGGTGCTAATATTTATGTGGGATTTGGACAGCCTGATGAAAGAACTAAAGCATTAACAGGAAAGAGTACGATTGCAATTGAAATTCAGTAGCCCAAAATACTTCCGATAGAGGGGGAGTTTATGAAAATAGCATTTTTTATCAGCGATTTGCATCAGATGTTCGGAAAACAATTGATAAAGACCATGGAAAAATATGCAATGGAGCGTAAGGTTGAGTTACATGTTTTTGCTTCGTTTGGTCTTCAGGACAATAATCTTTTGCATGCTGAAGGTGAAAAAAGCATATTGTATTTGGCAAATACCGATCAGTATCAATGTATTATGGTGGCGGGCGATACAATGGCCCGCTACGATATGCATGACGAACTGATGGAACATTTGAAAAGGAATGCGAAGTGTCCTGTATTAGGAATCAGATATGAAGAACCCGGTTACTATAATCTTCTTGTCAAAAATCATTCTTCCATGTATCAGATTACAAGGCATTTTTTAGATGTCCATAAAATGAAAGATATTTGTTTTGTAACAGGAAGAATGCAGGCGCAAGATGCACAGGAGCGTCTGGAAGGCTATATGGTGGCAATGAAAGAATCTCAGATTCCCGTAAAAGAAAGTATGATTTTTGAAGGGGATTACTGGCGAAACAAAGGGCCACAGATTGTAGAGTATTTCATGAAGTGCAGAAACGGGAACTTGCCGGAAGCTATTATTTGTTCTAATGATTACATGGCACTTTCTGTTGGAGATGAGTTGATTAAACGCGGATTTAGAATTCCGGAAGACATTTCTATTTCCGGTTTTGATGATTTGGAAGAGTCACAAATGTATATTCCGTCTCTGACGTCCGTTAAAGTACCTTTTGATAAAATGGCTATTGCTGCTTTGGACATGGCTATTTCGCTTGCGAACGGTAAAGAGATTCCCAAGCGTCAGTGGTGTGAGAGTGAGCTTCATTTCCGGGGCAGTTGCGGATGCAATATGCATCCGGTTGAGTTTAATAAAGATATTTATCACAGACAGATGCTTTCCATGCGTAATATTGCGAAACAGGCTATTTATATGCAATCGGATTTTAACAGAGTTTCGACAGAAGAGGAATGTCTTGACTGTGCGATGGGATTTTTGAAAGATGCAGGAGTGGACTCTTATTATGTGTGTCTGAAGAATCAAAATGTCTCTGAAGAAGAGATGGAAAAGTATTTTAAACGTTATGATAAGAACATTCCGTTAGAACGGGCGGAAGCTTCAAGTAAAAAAGAAAGAATGATTACTTTGCGCCTGTATGTGGACAAAGCCCAATGTGTAAAAAAAGAAGACATTGTTTTTGATAAACAGGAGATTTTGCCGCGAAAATATATAAAAAATTTGGAAAACAAAGTCAGCATTATTACGCCGATACATTCTTTGAATGAAACTTACGGATATATTGTTTTTCAGATGTCGGATGATCCGGATGCGATTCCCAATGAACGTTTTGAATTATTGTGCCTTTATTTGGGCGATACATTGCGAAGAATCTATATGCATCAGAATTTGCTGTCTGTACGTGATGCTATGTATCTTTATTTGCGTGATCCGCTTACGGATGTGTATAATCGCAGAGGATTTGAACAAAACTTTGTTGAAACTTCGAATTGGGCAAAACATGAGGGAATAGGCATTGCAATTGCGAGCCTTGATATGGACGGATTGAAAGAAATCAATGACAGCTTCGGACATAAGGCCGGTGATAACGCATTGTGCCGTACGGCAAATGCACTCGAACATTCTTTACAGGGAAAAGAGTTTTGTGCCAGAATTGGAGGGGATGAGTTTGTGGCGATTCTTCTGTTGAATTCACCGGATCGTATCGAGCGCTTTAAAGAAGAGTTTGAACGTGAATTGAAACTTGCTGAAGCGCAGATTAAGGAAGCTTATACACTTCAGGCAAGTATCGGTATTGTTGAAGTTGAAAATTTTGCTATTATTTCGGAATATTTGCATGAAGCGGATATTAAGATGTATGAAAATAAGAAACGAAAAAAACAGATAAAATCATAAGACATTAAAAAAACGTCTAATCGCAGATTGGACGTTTTTTTTAATGCAGGAGAAGGGACTTGAACCCTCATGTTGTTGCCAACACACGGACCTGAACCGTGCGCGTCTGCCATTCCGCCACTCCTGCTAATATGTTGTTTGTAGTCTTTGTTGTAAAAGAACCATCGTATAACGATGGTTCCTTTGTCATGCGGGAAAAGGGACTTGAACCCTCACGTCGTTGCCAACACTAGATCCTTAGTCTAGCCTGTCTGCCAATTCCAGCATCCCCGCGTAAGTATTTTCGCGTTTATCTTTGCGACTTTCCTATCTTAACAAAGGTTTTATAAAATGTCAATGATATTTTTGAAAAAAATTAAAAAAATCAAAAGGAAAAAAGAAAATAGCGCAGAATATTACTTTCAGAGGGCAAAATGTGAGCATAAATGACTGATAAAAAAGGATGATTATGTAATATCACGTACAGAAAGTACATATTAGGAGGTCTGCATGACAATTCGCGAGAAATTGGAGCAGTATGAAAAAGTATATTTAAGCCCCTATGCGACTTTAAGCATGAATTCAAAGGGACGTTTGAAACCGGAAGAACAATGCGATATCAGACCGGTTTTTCAGCGCGACCGAGACAGAATTATTCATAGTAAGGCTTTCAGACGATTGAAGGATAAAACACAGGTTTTTCTGACACCGGAAGGGGATCATTACAGAACACGCCTTACCCATACGTTGGAAGTTTCGCAGAATGCCAGAACGATTGCGAAGGCTTTGCGATTGAATGAAGATTTGGTAGAAGCAATTGCATTGGGACATGACTTGGGACACACGCCGTTTGGTCATGCGGGAGAACGTGCTTTGAATATGGTATGTCCTTTTGGTTTTAGCCATAACGAACAAAGTGTCAGAACGGTTGATTTGTTCGAAAGAGACGGCACCGGATTGAATTTGACTTATGAGGTTCGTGACGGAATTTTGAATCATCAGACTTCTTCGATGCCTGCCACACTGGAAGGTAAGATTGTCCGATTGTCTGATAAAATAGCATATTTTCATCATGATATGGATGATGCAATCCGTGGCGGGATTTTGAAAGAAGCTGATATTCCGCTGGAAATCGGTAAGGTGCTCGGTTATACAACCGGAGAACGTTTGGATCGCTTCATTCATGACATTGTGACCGAAAGCACGGACAAGAATGACATCGTAATGTCTCCTGAAGTAGAGGCGGGGATGAAAGCGTTACGCAGTTTTATGTTTGAACACGTTTATGAGAATAAAGAAGCAAAGAGTGAGGAAAGTAAGGCGGAAGTGTTGATTATTACCTTGTACGAATATTATCTTTCTCACCTGGAGAAACTTCCGGCAGACTTAATCAGATTACATGAAAACGGAGAACCGAAAGAGCGTGTGGTTTGCGATTATATAGCTGCCATGACGGACCGTTTTGCCATTGCGCAATATGATGAGTTATTTATACCGCAAACCTGGCACGGATAGTGTATTCGGGATATTATACGCCGAAATTATGCAGTAGTTTGTGTATGATTTTGAAAGAAAGGAGACGATGCGCCATGTACTTTTCAGAAGAAATAATTGCTGAAGTACAGCAACGCAACGATATTGTGGATGTCATTTCACAATACGTGCATTTGCAAAAAAAAGGAAGCAATTATATGGCATGCTGTCCCTTTCACAGCGAGAAAACGCCCTCGTTTTCAGTGAGCCGTTCCAGGCAGTTGTATAAGTGTTTTGGCTGCGGCGAGGGTGGTAGTGTCATTACATTTTTGCAAAAATATGAAAATTATTCTTTCCCGGAAGCAATTAAGGTACTGGCAGAGAGGGCTGGTGTTACATTGCCTCAGGAAGAGTTATCCGAAGCAGCCAAAAAGAAGGAAAGCAGACGAGCAAGGCTTTTGGAAGTGAATAAAGCTGCGGCGGGATATTATTTTTATCTCCTTCGTTCTGAGAAAGGAAAGGTGGCAGCTTCGTATTTGGACAAACGAGGTTTGTCTGAAGAGACAAAGCACCGATTCGGACTTGGCTATGCAAGCGCATACGGAAATGATTTGATTATGTATCTGAAGCAGAAGAACTTTACGGATGAGGAAATTACAGCGTCGGGTCTGGCGGGTTTTTCTGAACAGAAAGGACTTAATTCCAAATTTTGGAACCGTGTAATGTTTCCGATACAGGATACAAATCACAGAGTAATCGGATTCGGCGGCAGAGTAATGGGAGAAGGAGAACCGAAATATCTGAATTCTCCCGAGACAGAAATCTTTGATAAAAGCCGAAATCTGTATGGATTGAATTTTGCACGTACTTCTAAGAAAGATAATATCATTTTATGTGAAGGATATATGGATGTTATTTCGTTGCATCAGGCAGGCTTTGATCAGGCTGTTGCATCTCTCGGAACAGCATTTACATCCGGACAGGCAAATCTTTTGCGACGTTATACGAAAGACGTTTGTCTGGCGTATGACAGCGATGGCGCCGGTGTGAAAGCTGCATTGAGAGCAATTGAGATTCTTAGGCAGACAGGACTTGGTGCGAAGGTGATTAATATGGAACCGTACAAAGACCCGGATGAATTCATTAAGAATTTGGGAACGGAGGCTTTTCAGGAACGGATTGATAATGCGGAAAACAGCTTTTTGTTCCAGGTGAGAATGTTGCAACGTAATTATAAGCTTGAGGATCCGGAATCAAAAACCCGTTTTTTCAGGGAAGTGGCATCGTTGCTTTGCGGTTTTGAGGATGAACTGGAACGGGAGAATTATATACAGGCCGTTGCTTCACAATATGCGATTGCATCCTCACAGCTTAAGGAACTGGTTGTGAAACAGGCGCTTGGACAAGGGGGCGTGCGAGTGGCAGAACGGCCACAGAAGACAACGGCAGACCATGCCAAAAAAGATCATGTGAAGCATATGCAACAGTTGCTTTTGACTTATTTTGCTGATAACCCGCAGTTATATACGAAGGTGAAGCGATTTATCAGTGCAAGTGATTTTACGGATGAAACGTATGGATTTGTTGCACAGCGCTTTTTCGAGGATTTGGAGAAGGGGGAAGCCAATCCGGTTAAGTTGATTAATCTGTTTGAAGATCCTGCAGAACAGAGTGAAGTCAGCGCTTTGTTCACCACATATTTATCTGATTTGGAAGAAGGAAAAGAAGCTAAGAATAAGGCCTTTAGAGATATTTTGCTTGCGGTAAAGAAGAACAGCTTTGCTTTTTATTCTGAAAAATCGGGAACGGACATTGCAGCACTAACCAAGGTGATTGAAGGGAAAAAAGCCTTGGAGGAATTGGAAAAAACGCATATTTTTGTAGATTAAGCCAACAATAAAACAAAACATTTATTCATTGGCTGGAAAGAATGGAGAATAAAAATGGACGAAAGTACACAGGTGAAATTTGACGAGAAGCTCAAATCGCTTCTTGTCATGGCAAAGAAAAAGAAAAACATGCTGGATTATCAGGAGGTAAGTGCACATTTCTCCGATTTGAATCTGGAAGAAGAGCAGTTTGATAAGATTATTGAAACGCTCGAACAGAACAATGTTGACATTGTAAGAATGTCAGATGACGATGATGACATTGTGGATGAAGATATCATGATTTCGGTTGAAGATGAGCCGGATGTTGAAAACATTGACTTGTCGGTACCGGAGGGTATCAGTATTGAAGACCCTGTACGTATGTACCTGAAAGAAATCGGTAAGGTTCCGCTTTTAAGTGCGGAAGAAGAAATCGAACTTGCCAAGCGTATGGAGATGGGAGATGAAGAAGCAAAGAAACGTCTTGCAGAAGCAAATCTTCGTCTGGTAGTCAGCATTGCTAAGCGTTATGTCGGTCGTGGTCTTTTGTTCCTAGATTTGATTCAGGAAGGTAATCTTGGTTTGATCAAAGCGGTTGAAAAATTTGATTACCGCAAGGGCTATAAGTTTTCAACTTATGCAACCTGGTGGATTCGTCAGGCGATTACGAGAGCAATTGCTGATCAGGCAAGAACTATCCGTATTCCTGTGCATATGGTAGAAACCATTAACAAACTGATTCGTGTCAGCAGACAGCTTTTGCAGGAATTAGGACGTGAACCGACCCCTGAAGAAATTGCTGCCGAATTGAAGATGCCTGAAGAACGAGTACGTGAAATTCTTAAAATTTCTCAGGAACCGGTTTCTTTAGAAACACCGATTGGTGAAGAGGAAGACAGCCATCTTGGTGATTTTATCCAGGATGACAATGTGCCTATTCCTGCTGATGCGGCAGCTTTTACCTTGTTAAAAGAAGAATTGAGCAAAGTGCTCGGTACCTTGACGGAAAGAGAGCAGAGAGTATTAAGACTGCGTTTCGGTCTTGATGATGGTAAAGCAAGGACACTTGAGGAAGTAGGAAAAGAGTTCCAGGTTACCAGAGAGCGTATTCGTCAGATTGAAGCAAAGGCATTGCGTAAACTCCGTCATCCCAGCAGAAGCCGCAAGTTAAAAGACTTCCTGGATTAAGATGGAGCTTAGTATCAGACTTTCTGCGGTCGCAGACCTGATTCTGCCGACGGAGACTTTTGCAGATGTTGGCTGTGACCACGGGTATTTATCGATATATCTTGTTCAACGGAATATATGTCAAAAAGTGATTGCAATGGATGTCAGAAAAGGACCGCTTGCCCGCGCTGCACAGACCATTGAAAGGTTTGGCTGTGAAAACGTAGTTGAAACGCGTCTTTCAGACGGAATCCAAAAGCTTGCTTTGGGAGAAGCGGACGGATTTGTATGTGCCGGTATGGGTGGCAGGCTTGTATTGCAGATTTTGCATCGGGATAAAGAAAAGGTTGCCTGTATGAAGCAAGTGATTTTACAGCCGCAGTCAGAGTTATGGCTGGTGCGCCGCATGCTCTCAAGATGGGGAATGGAGATTGAAACGGAGCGGATGGTATTTGAAGAAGGTAAGTTTTATCCCATGATGCGCATCAGACCCAATGCCGCATTTGCAAATGCGGAGCCTGTTTGTGATGAAAAGTTTTTGACACGATTTGAACAAGGAGATTTAAAGCTTTATGCAGAGGAGCTGTACGGCAAGCTTCTTTTAGAAGAAAAAGACAGTACTTTGAATTTATTTTTGGAGAAAGAACTGAAACGGTTGCAGCAAATACGTGACGGACTTTTGCAAAATAAGCAGAATGATTCGGGAATGGCAAGGCTTGCGGAATTGGAACAGGAAATTAAGATTGTTAATTTTGCAAGGGAATTTTATTATGAATCTTCTTGCTGATGGTGATGGCTGTATGGAGGGGAAGAAATGAAGTGTAGTGAGTTGATTGCGAAACTTGAAGAACTTTCACCGCCGATGTATGCATTGGAGTGGGATAATCCGGGATTACTTGTAGGAGGCAAACAACAGGAAATCCGAAAGGTGCTCCTTTCTGTGGATGTGACGGATGAGGTGATTGATGAAGCAATTGCACAAGGGGCCAATATGATTATTGCCCACCACCCTTTGATTTTTCGTAAATTGAAAAGAGTGGTAGCTGAGGATTTGACGGGGAGAAGGATTCTTCGCATGGTACAACATTCTATCGCCTGCTACTGTATGCATACCAATTTTGATATTATGGGAATGGCGGATGAAGCAGCGGATATGCTTGGATTAAGCTCCGCAGAGGTTCTTGAAGTGACTTATGAAGATGAGCTTTCCAAGGAAGGAATCGGAAGATACGGTTACTGGAAACAAAACGGCACATTGCTTGAACTCGGAGAGCATGTGAAGCGTGTTTTTGGTTTGGAGCATGTTACACTGTACGGGGATTTGCAGTCGCCTATGGTGAAGGTCGCAATTTCTACAGGTTCAGGTTCTGATATGGTGTCGCTTGCAATCGCTGCAGGATGTGATGCAATCATTACCGGGGATATCGGTTATCATTGTGCGTTGGATGCCATTGCAGAAGGACTTTGCATTATTGATGCAGGACATTTTGGACTGGAAAAAATATTTATTCCGTATATGAAAACCTATTTGGAACGTGAGGCAGAAGGGATTGAGGCAATTCCTTCGACGCAGAAAGAAATCGGATATCATTTATAGAGGGAAATAATGTGTAATACAGTATCATATAGATACACAATGGGGAGGTAGAAATATGGTAAAACTTACAATTAACGGGGTAGTAAAAGAATATCAGGATGGCGTTACTTTTGAAGGTATTGCCAAAGATTACGCAGATCACTATGAAAGTGATATTGCAGGTGTTATTTTTAACGGCAGTCTGAAGGAATTGATACATAAACCTTCCGGAGACGGTGAACTTTCTTTTTATGACATGGGCAGTTTTGCCGGACATCGTTCTTATGCAAGAACTGCAACTTTTCTTTTTATGAAAGCTGCTGACGATGTAATCGGTAGGGAAAAAATTAAAAAAATAAAAGCGGAATTTTCTATCGGACCGGCATGTTTTATTTCAGGGGCAGGAGATTTTACGCCTGATGAAACACTTGCCAAAGCCATTGAGGAGCGTATGCGGGAACTTGTTGAACAAAAGGAGCCGATACATAAGTCTACAGTTAAAATAAGTGACGCAACAGCACTTTTTGAGAAACAGAATATGACTGACAAGGTGAAACTTTGTAAATACAGAGGAAGCTCTTTTATAAATGTGTATGAAATGGATGGCTATTATGATTATTACTATGGCCATATGCTTCCAAATGCAGGATATATCAAATATTTTGAAGTGTTGCCTTATGAGAACGGATTTATGCTGAATCTTCCGGAGCGTACGTCTCCAAATAAATTAAATCAATTTGTTCCGCGCACAAAGCTTTTTGAAACAATGCGCGATGCGACTGATTGGGGAGAAAAGCTTGGTATTGATACCGTGGGAGACTTAAATGATTGTATTTGCAACGGCGGATTGAACGAGATGATACTTGTGCAGGAGGCATTGCAGGAGAGAAGAATTGCAGAGATTGCGAAAGGCATTGTAGAACGTGGCGGTATAAAGTTTGTTATGATTGCAGGGCCTTCTTCTTCCGGTAAAACTTCGTTTTCTCACAGATTATCCGTGCAGTTGAAAACACACGGAATGAAGCCGCATCCGATTGCGGTGGATGATTATTTTGTGAATCGTGAAGATACGCCGCGCGATGAAAACGGTGATTATAATTTCGAATGTCTTGAGGCAATTGATATTGAACTCTTTAATAAAGATATGAGTGATTTACTTGCCGGCAAAAAAGTCGAAATTCCGACTTTCAATTTCAAGACAGGTAAGAGAGAATATAAAGGAAACTTTAAGCAGTTAGGTTCGGATGATATTCTCGTAATCGA
This sequence comes from Lachnospiraceae bacterium, assembly GCA_015056945.1. Classification (GTDB taxonomy): domain Bacteria; phylum Bacillota; class Clostridia; order Lachnospirales; family Lachnospiraceae; genus UBA3766. The sequence goes on from SVFH01000013.1 coordinate 85,235, forward strand.
AGGTATTCATGCATTGAACGATAAAATGTCTTCGTCGTTACCGACAGAAAGTAAATATAAGGTGTATATCAGCGCATTGACAACATTGAATGTTGATGAGCATAACAGAATTCCGACAACGGATGCAAGAATGTTACGTCGTATGGTACGAGATGCCAGAACGAGAGGTGCTTCTGCGACCAGAACCATTCAGATGTGGCCGTCGGTAAGGCGCGGGGAAGAAGAGAATATTTTCCCGTTTCAGGAAAGTGCGGATGCAATGTTTAATTCCGCGTTAATGTATGAACTTGCAGTATTAAAGACTTTTGCAGAACCGCTTCTTTACAGTGTGAAACCTGAAGAACCGGAATATCTTGAAGCAAAGAGACTGCTTAAGTTTTTATCATATTTCTTATGTGTCGATACAGCAAATCTTCCGAATAACTCTATTGCAAGAGAGTTTGTAGGCGGAAGCTGTTTCAACGTATAGATTAATAAATGATATGAGTGAGATGAATGATCGCGCCCGTCTATGACGAAAGGGGACGGGTGAGGAAAGTCCGGGCTTCACAGGGCAGGATGCCGGATAACGTCCGGTGGAGGTGACTCCAAGGATAGTGCAACAGAAATAAACCGCCGTGTAAACGGTAAGGGTGGAAAGGCAGTGTAAGAGACTCCCGCCCGGGTGGTAACATCCGGGGCACATGTAAACCCCATTCGAAGCAAGACCAAATAGAAAGCCATAGGTTTGCCCGATCTGCTTTCAGGTAGGTCGCTTGAGATTAGCGGTAACGTTAATACCAGATAGATGATCATTCACGACAGAACCCGGCTTATAGTCTCACTCATTTTATTTTAAACGGAAAGGATGGACAAGAAAGTTGAACGAAAAGAAAATCATGTTGGGTAATGATGCAATTGCCCGTGGTGCATATGAGGCAGGAGTAAAAGTTTCTGCAGCATATCCCGGAACTCCGAGTACGGAGATTAGCGAAAATATTATTAAGTATCCTGAAATATATGCGGAGTGGGCGCCGAATGAAAAGGTTGCCTGTGAAGTCGCAATCGGTGCATCCATGAGCGGTGTACGTGCGCTTGCTTCCATGAAGCATGTAGGTGTAAATGTTGCAAGTGACCCTTTGTTTACTGCATCTTATATTGGTGTAAACGGAGGTTTTGTGCTTGTGGCAGCAGATGATCCCGGATTGTATTCATCCCAGAATGAACAGGATTCCAGAAGTGTTGCAAGAACGGCACAGATTCCGGTATTGGAACCCTCAGACAGCGCAGAAGCGAAAGAGTTCACGAAGCTTGCTTTTGAATTAAGTGAAAAATATGATACGCCGATGATGCTTCGTATTACAACCCGTCTTGCACATTCTCAGGGTGTTGTTGAATTATGTCCGCGAGAAGAAGTTGCGGATAAGCCGTATGAGAGAAATGCAGCAAAGAATGTTATGATGCCCGGCAATGCAAAGATGCGTCATCTTTTCGTTGAGAAGCGTTTGAAAGACATGGCAGAAGATGCTTGTTCCATGGCAATTAACAAAGCTGTTTACAATGATACTAAGATTGGTGTTATTACAAGCGGTATTCCGTATCAGTACGTAAAAGAAGTGCTTCCGAATGCATCTATCTTAAAACTCGGTCTGGTACATCCCCTTCCGAAGAAACTGATTGAAGAGTTTGCCTCCAAGGTAGAGACTCTTTATATCGTAGAAGAACTTGAACCTGTGATTGAAGAACAGGTAAAATCATGGGGAATTAAAGCGATTGGTAAAGAAATCTTTACTGTTCAGGGTGAGTATAGTGCCAATATGTTGCGTAAGGCGATTTTAAAGCAGGAACTCGCATTGGAAGAAGCTGCGAAAGTACCCGCGCGTCCGCCTATTCTTTGCCCCGGATGTCCTCACAGAAGTGTGTTCTCTGTATTGAATAAACTTGGTATTCATGCAGCAGGTGATATCGGATGCTACACACTTGGGGCAGTTGCGCCGTTGAATGTTGTTGATACTACCGTTTGTATGGGCGCAAGTATCTCCACACTTCATGGTATGGAGAAGGCAAAGGGAAGAGATTTTATCAAAAACTGGGTAGCGGTAATCGGCGATTCCACATTTTTACATACCGGTGTAAATTCCCTGATGAATATGGTTTATAACAAAGCAACAGGAACCGTTATGATTCTTGATAACTCTACAACCGGTATGACCGGACATCAGGATCATGCAGCAACCGGTAAGACACTTATGGGAGAACCGACACATTCCATTAATCTTGTGAAGCTTTGTGAAGCAATTGGTGTAAAGAGCATAACTGTTGTTGATGCATTTGCGACCGGAGAACTGGAAGAAGTGATTAAACGCGAATTAGAAAAAGAGGAAGTTTCTGTTATTATCGCACAGGCTCCTTGTGCACTTCTTAAAACAAATATTTCCACACATAAATGTGTTGTAAAAGCGGATGCCTGCAAGAAGTGTGGTATGTGCTTGAAGCCCGGATGCCCTGCAATGAAAAAGGGCGAAGACGGAACCGTTGTGATTGATGAGACAATGTGTAACGGATGTTCTTTGTGTATGCAGAAATGTAAATTCGGCGCAATTGAAAGAGTAGAGAAATAAGTCCAGCGGTGAGATGTCAAGTGAAATAAAATAAATAATCTTTTTATTTTTGATTTATTTCACGAAAACAAAAAACACCCACCTAAACCCTGTCGACCAAATTTTCAAAAAATGAGCAGGG
>SVFH01000014.1 GCA_015056945.1 Lachnospiraceae bacterium
GAGGCTGGAGTAGAAGGGTTTTATATCTTCTAAGTGCGTCATCTTCTTTCCATGCCCGCCTCCCGGCGGGTTATTTTTATTCGAGAGTCCGTCGCAAGACGAACTTTCCTATAAAGGAACAAAGAGTCCGCAAGCGGACTCTCGCGTCTGGCGCGGTTGCGACAGCAACATCTTCCTTGCGCGCGAGTGTGCATCCTTAGCGGAGCTTTTTTATTGCATAGGAATTTCCTATGCAATAAAAAACCGCCGATGCAATACACCGGCGGTTTCTTTGCTATAACCTTATTCTTCTTTGTTCATCTCGTTTTCGTATGCTTTCAGGATTTCATTCTGCACATACTCACGCGTCTCCGCTTTAATCGGATGCGCAATATCACGAAACTGATTTTCGCCGCTCTTTTTACTTGGCATCGCTATAAATAACCCCTTTTCACCTTCGATGATTTTAATATCATGGACAACAAACTCGTCATCCAGCGTAATGGATGCCACTGCACACAATCTTCCTTCATTCGGCACCTTTCTAACTCGAACATCTGTAATCTTCATGATATTAGCCTCCTTCCAAAATCGAAAATGGTCCCCAACCATTTTACCTATACATCATAGCGTTCATTCTTCTCTATCAGGATTTTCACTTCACCATCGCCAACGTAACTGGAGTTTGCGCGAATCGTCGCACTGCTCTCTACAATGCAGTTCTCGATATACGTATTGTCTCCGATATATACGTCATTTAAAATAATGGAGTTCTTAATGGTACAATTGTTACCCACAAATACTTTTTTGAAAATAATGGAGTTTTCAATCTTACCATTGATGATACTGCCGCTTGAAACTAAGCTGTTACTAACCTGTGCCCCCACATTGTACTTAGCAGGCGGAAGATCATCCACTTTAGAGTAAACGTCCGGATATTCCTTAAAGAAATAATTTCTCACAGCCGGCTTTAAGAAATCCATATTGGTAGCATAGTAATCATCCACGGATGCTACATTTTTCCAATATTCTTTCATCTTATATCCAAAGATACGTTTCATTCCTTTGTAACGGATTAAAATATCTGCCACAAGATCATAACGTCCTTCTTCGTAAGAATTCTCTATTAATTCGATCAAAAGTCTTCTTCTGATTACATAAATACCGCAGGAAACGGTATTGGTCTTTGCAACCATCGGCTTTTCCTCAAATTCTTCGATCCGACTCTCTTCATTCATCTTGATAACGCCGTAACGCTCAACATTTACATTCTCGGGCATATCCTTGCAAACAACCGTAATGTCAGCCTTTTTATCAATGTGATATTCAAGAACCTTATTGTAATCAAGCTTGTACACGCAATCGCCGGAAGCAATTACTACATACGGTTCATGGCTGTTTTTCAAAAATTCGATATTCTGATAAATCGCATCAGCCGTTCCGCGGTACCAGTTGCTGTTCTCTGCCGTCACTACCGGTGTGAAAACATACAAGCCTCCCTGCTTACGACCGAAATCCCACCATTTGGAAGAACTCAAATGTTCATTTAAGCTTCTTGCATTGTACTGGGTAAGAACTGCTACTCTCTGAATATGAGAGTTTGACATATTACTCAGTGCAAAGTCAATACTTCTGTAACTTCCCGCAATCGGCATCGCTGAGATTGCACGCTTCTGGGAAAGTTCACGCATACGGTGGTTATGACCACCCGCCAAAATAATTCCTATCGCTCTCATATTACTCACCTGCCTTAATCAATGTTCTGCCGCTTCCAAGATACGAATCCGGGTAATCCTCTTTGACTGTGATACCCCCCACAACCGAGTTTTTACCAACAGATACACCATTTGGAATCACACTCTTTTCACCGACTGTCACCAGACCGTGATTATAAATATGAGGCGCGCTGTCGTTCTCTGTTTCTTCTCCGACACCGAGCTTTACATCGTTTCCGATGGTAACGTTTTCTGCAATAATACCCTTGTTAATCTCACAATTATCCCCAATCACGGTTTCATTCATAATGATGGAATCTCTTACCACCGTACCTTCACCGATTGTAACCCCGCAACCGATGATGGAATTATAAACCTTACCGCATATCGTTGAACCTTCTCCAATCAGACACTTCTCAATTACGCTGTCGGAAGAAATATACTGAGGCGGAAGTGTATCGCTCTTCGTGTAAATCTTCCAATACTCCTCATACAAATTAAATACGGGAACGATGTCAATCAGTTCCATATTTGCTTCCCAATAAGAATGAAGTGTTCCTACATCCTTCCAGTATCCGTTGTACTCATACGCATAAAGTGGCGAGCCGTTCTCGTGGCAATACGGAATAATGTGCTTACCAAAATCTAACTTCGGCTGTTCCGCCCGTGCCAGAAGAGCTTCTTTCAATGTTTTCCAGTTGAAAATATAGATACCCATGGAAGCAAGATTACTTCTCGGATTCTCGGGCTTTTCTTCGAAATCAACAATCTTTCTGTCCTCGTCAGCGATAACAATACCGAAACGCTTTGCTTCTTCATAAGGAACCGGCATAACGGCAATCGTTACTTCTGCACCGTTCTTCTTATGGAAATCAAGCATTACTTCGTAATCCATCTTATAAATATGGTCACCGGACAGAATCAATACATATTCCGGATTAAAACTTTCCATATAGTCAAGATTCTGATAAATTGCATTCGCAGTACCTGTGTACCATTCGCTGTTTCCGCTCTTCTCATACGGCGGAAGCACCGTAACACCACCAATATTTCTGTCCAAATCCCAGGGAATACCGATTCCGATATGAGTATTCAGACGAAGCGGCTGGTACTGTGTTAACACACCGACTGTATCAACACCGGAATTGATGCAGTTACTGAGCGGGAAATCAATAATACGATACTTTCCGCCAAATGCAACCGCAGGTTTTGCTACCTTGGAAGTGAGGATTCCGAGTCGGCTACCCTGACCACCGGCAAGCAACATTGCAATCATTTCTTTTTTTACCATGTCTTCACCCCTTAGTTGTAATATTTGTAGAAATCCGGAAACCCCCAATTGTCTCCGCTTTCATTTTTGTAACCCAGTATTTTTCACATAATTATAACATGACAAACACCAAAAGTGAACCTTTTGCACGAAATAAATCGTTCTTTTCCGCACTTTTTTCGTAACTTTTTACAAATTTTACATAATCCATTATCGTTTTTTGGTACATTTTACCTTTTGCGATTTTTTAACACTTCCATTTTATACAAAAAAGTGAAATGCCACTTTTTTTTTTACGCATGATTGTGTATGATTATATAAAATGTAGAAAAAGGATTTTATACCCTTTTTCAATCCAGAAAAGAGGTACATTATGTACAAAATTGATTTTGACAATCCCATTGCCGTTCATTTCATCGGAATCGGCGGAATCAGCATGAGCGGACTTGCGCAGATTCTTATGGCAAACGGATTTAAAGTATCCGGTTCTGACAATCGGGCCTCAGAACTTACGGAGGAATTAGAAAGAAACGGTGCGACCATATATATAGGCCAGTGTGCCGCCAACATCAAAGAGCCGTTGGATTTAGTGGTTTACACTGCGGCTATCCGGGAAGACAATCCCGAATTCGCACGTTGCAAAGAGCTTTCCCTTCCTATGATTACACGTGCGGAATTACTCGGACAGATTATGCGCAATTACGGACACGCAATCGCTGTCAGCGGAACCCATGGTAAAACAACCACCTCATCCATGGCATCCGAGATATTACTGGCGGCAGATTTAGACCCCACGCTTACCATCGGCGGTATTTTAAAAAGTATCGGCGGTAATTTAAAACTGGGAAATTCAGAATATTTTCTGACGGAAGCGTGTGAATATACAAACAGCTTTTTATCTTTTTATCCGAAATACGGCATTATCTTAAATGTAGAAGAAGACCATTTAGACTTCTTTAAAGATATTAATGAAATCAGGGACTCATTCCATAAATTTGCAAGTCTCCTTCCCGAAGACGGCGCGCTCATTATCAATAGTGACATTGATAATTACATTGCGCTAACCGAAGGAATTGCTGCACCTGTCCATACTTTTGGTTTCAGCGATGCTGCCGATTATTACTGCACCGATTTGCATGTGGGTGACCACGGCGCATACAAGTTTCTGTTTCATACACCAGACGGTCGTTCCCAGGAAGTCATACTGAATGTAGTAGGACTTCATAATGTCAGCAACGCACTTGCATCACTTGTGCTTGCAGACCTTCTTCATATTGATTTACAGATTGCGGCCAAAGCGCTCCTCTCCTGCTCCGGAGCCAACCGTCGTTTCGAGTTAAAAGGTAATTTGGGCGGTGTAACCGTGATAGACGATTACGCACACCATCCAACCGAAATCAAAGCAACGCTTTCTGCTGCTAAGGATTATCCGCATCGGGAATTATGGTGCGTATTCCAGCCGCATACCTACACAAGAACGCAGGCGTTTCTCGATGACTTTGCGGATGCACTTTCTGCTGCAGACCATGTAGTCCTGACCGATATTTACGCCGCAAGAGAGAAGAATACCATCGGCATATCTTCCGTAGATTTACAAAAAAAATTATTGCAAAAGAACGTTGATTGCCATTATTTTTCTTCATTTGGCGACATTGAAATATTTTTATTACAAAATTGTATCCCCAATGACCTGTTGATAACTATGGGGGCCGGAGATGTCGTTAAAATCGGAGAAAACCTGTTAGGAAAATAACTTATCCACATTATCCACAGTTTGAGCCGGTTTAAACGGCACTCGAAACTGTGGATATTTTTTGTTAACATAATCTTTTTATTTATTTTTTGTTTGTAAGTAAAATCGGGCTTTTGAGATTCTTTTAGAGACATTATGTGTACCTGAAAATAAAAGTTGTCCACATTATCCACAAAACCGCAAACCCCAGTGTTTATAAGGGTTTGCGCCAATTTTGGGTGTTCCTTTTTCGAAAACTTTGTGCTATAATTCATTTTGCTTTTAAATATTCGTCCGGTTACAGACAACCCATCCCAAACGAACCCGTTTCGGATGCCTCGGACCGGACATGGGGGAACTGAAAATGAATCATATTGCACTTTATCGGGAAGACCATTCCGGGCTGACCGGTGTGTCTAATCTTTTCATTGACACTTACATGAAAGATGCCAATGATGCGCAAATCAAGACATACCTTTATTTAATTCGCGCGCAGTCCGCTAATCTTCCGATCTGCATTTCGGAAATTGCAGATACTTTTAACCATACCGAGAAAGAGGTCGTACGCTCATTACAATACTGGGAACGTATGAACCTGCTTAAGCTCAGTTACGACAACGAACATAATATTACAGGCATTTGTCTTTTGGAATTGCAGCCCGAGAAGCCATTGGCACCGGTTGTTACATTGTTACAGCAGGACCGTCCGAAGGAGGAAGAAACGGAAGCAATCGTGGTTGGTGCACCGCCCAAGCCTTCTTACAACGCAGACGATATCCGCTTACATAAACAGGATCAGGACTTCTGTGCACTACTTTGCATTATTGAGCACTACCTCGGCAAACCGCTTAGCATTGCCGACGTCAAGAGTATCCTTTATATTCACCGGGAGCTTGCATTTTCAAATGATTTGATTGATACCCTGCTTGAGTATTGCCTGGAACGCGGAAAGAAAGAGCTTCGTTACATCGAGAAGACTGCCGTTGCGTGGTACGAGAACAACATTCGTACTCCTGAAGATGCAAAGGAGCATGTTGCCGGCTATGATAAAACAGTCTATACCGTTATGAAAGCTTTGGGTAAATATTACACTCCAACCGTACACGAAGTGGATTACATCAATAAATGGCGGAACTCATACGGTTTCAGTACGGAAATGATTCTGGAATCCTGCGCGCGCACCGTAATGGCTACAGACAATCATCGTTTCGAATACGCCGACGGAATTCTGAGCAAATGGAAAGAGCAAAACTTAAGAACACTTGCTGCCGTCCGCGAAGCTGACAAGAATTTCCGCAGCGCAAAGCCTGCAGCAAACAAGCAGACCGCTGAACCTGCTTTTAATCGTTTTATGAAGACAAGCTATGACTTTGAAGCTCTTGAGAAAGAGATTCTGAGTAATTAAAGGAGAACACAAGTGGCACTTAGCAATTCACAATATGACAGTATCATCCGTTCATATAACCAGAGACGTCTTGACTCCAAGCGCCTTTTAGAAGAACGAACAAAAGAAGTCTATGAAGCCTTACCGGAATACAAAGAAATGGACGAGCTGATTGCCTCGCTCTCCATCAGTCGTGCCAAAGCACAGCTTATGGAGGAAGACAACGGTACTACCGACGATATCCACGATATTCTCGAAGATATCAACACACGCAAAAAGCTCCTATTAACCGGAGCAGGCTATTCCATTAATTATCTGGATCCTGTTTATACCTGTACCTTCTGTAAGGACACCGGTTTTATCGACAATGAAAAATGCCATTGTTTCAAACAGGCAATGCTTGATTTACTTTATGAGCAGTCAAACATCCGTGACATTCTTAAGGATGAGACCTTTGATCAGATTTCTTACGAGTATCAAATAGGTGACGATCTGACTCGCTTCAAAAAGGCTGTAAACGGTGCCGAAAATTTCGTAGAACAATTTGACAGGAATTACGAAAACATCTTACTCTACGGAACCGTTGGTACCGGCAAAAGTTTCCTTTCCAACTGCATGGCAAATGCACTGATTGAAAAGGGACATTCCGTGATATATTTCAGCGCTATTACACTGTTCCAGAAAATTTCAGAATATACTTTCCAAAAAAATGCGAAAGAATATTTGACAAATCCCTTCGAAGATATATATAATTGTGATTTGTTGATTATAGATGATTTAGGAACGGAATTAGCAAACAGCTTCGTTACCTCGCAATTATTTGCCTGCTTAAACGAACGCCATCTGCGCCATAAGTCTACAATCATCTCCACTAACCTTGATTTAAATGAATTGACACAACGTTATTCAGACCGTGTCATCTCAAGATTAATCAGTAATTATAATGTTTATAAATTATCCGGACAGGATATTCGTACCTATAGAAAAAGATTGATGAGCAGAAAGTGAGGATTATAGTATGGCTACCCAAAGTGGTGAAATACGTAACTTGGAATCTATCCCCGTTGGTTCTCTCGGTATCATTCCCTTGGAAGGATGCAGAGAATTAGGCGAAAAAGTGAATCAGTACCTTGTTGAATGGAGAACAGAACGTGAGAACGAGCACAAAGACAGCCTTGCATTTGCAGGTTATCAACGTGACTCTTATCTTCTTGATGCAAAGGTTCCGCGTTTCGGTACCGGTGAAGCCAAAGGTGTTATTAACGAATCCGTTCGTGGCGATGACCTCTATATCATGGTAGATGTCTGCAACCACAGTCTCACCTATTCCCTTTGCGGAAAGACCAACCGCATGTCACCTGATGATCATTATCAGGATTTAAAACGTATCATCGCTGCAGTAGGCGGTAAAGCAAGACGTATTACCGTAATTATGCCTTTCCTCTATGAAAGCAGACAGCATAAGAGAAGCTCCAGAGAATCTTTGGACTGTGCACTTGCTTTACAGGAACTTGTATACATGGGTGTTGATAATATCATTACTTTCGATGCACACGATCCTCGTGTACAGAATGCAATTCCTTTACACGGTTTTGAAACCGTACAGCCTGCTTATCAGTTTATCAAAGGTCTTGTGAACAATGTTCCTGACATCAAACTTGATGCTGAGCATATGATGATGATCAGCCCTGACGAAGGTGGCATGTCTCGTGCAATCTATATGGCAAACGTTCTCGGTCTTGATATGGGTATGTTCTATAAGAGAAGAGATTACACAAGAATCGTAGACGGAAGAAACCCGATTGTAGCGCATGAATTCCTTGGAACCAGCGTAGACGGCAAGGATGTCATTATCATTGATGATATGATTTCTTCCGGCGAAAGCGTTTTAGAAGTTGCTTCTGCATTGAAAGCAAGAAAGGCAAATCGTATCTTTATCGCTTCCACCTTTGGTCTTTTCACCAACGGTTTGGAGAAATTTGACAAAGCATTTGAAGAGGGCTTGATTTACAGAGTTCTCACCACAAACCTGATTTATCAGACACCGGAATTATTGAATCGTGAATGGTACATAAACTGTGATATGAGTAAATATATCGCATATATCATTGATACCTTAAATCACGACAGTTCTATCAGTGATTTATTAAATCCCAGCGAAAGAATTCAGAATCTTTTAAAAGAACATAATAAATAAACTATTAAAACCATAAAAAGACAATTACACCGCTTGCCTTTTTATGGTTTTAATGCTATTCTCTCTATAGATGCAACTTGTCATTTTGTTTTTAATATTGAGGTTCACATATGATAAAAAATAATAAAGGATTTTCACTTGTAGAATTGATTATTGTAATCGCCATTATGGTTTTACTTGTTGGTTCTCTTGCACCCCTGCTATTACGTTTTATCGAAAAAACACAGGTTTCTTCCGATATGCAGTTAGCAGACACCGTTAGAACCGCAGTTGCCACTGCCATTGTTGATGTTGAAGTACAAAGGGATCAAGCAAGCCGGCCTTATCTTGATCTGATGGAATCTTCAACCGGAATGATAATTAACGAAAATTCATCATTCTTAAATTCGCAAAGCGTTTTAAGAGAAAGCTTGGAAACTGCTTTTGGTTTTCCGGCAAGCGAAATTATGGACCAATTGCGTTCTGCGCATGGCGATAGTGACTGCATCGTCAAAACAACACATGGCGTTGTAACCGTACAATTTACATGTACCGACATAACTGCCAATAAAGACACAACATCCGCTACACCGAATAATGATATTTTAGTAAAATAGCACTATTATGGTCAGTTCGAAACCATCCTGACCTTAAACAAAACTAAGGAGACAAAAAAATGAAAAACAAGAAAGTACTGTACCTGACACAGGCCGCCATCATTGTGGTTCTCTATGTCTTGTTGACACAGCTTTCAAACGTATTCGGACTTGCATCTTCTTTGATACAAGTCCGTTTTTCTGAAGCGCTGTGCATCATGGCACTCTTTACACCGGCAGCAATCCCCGGTCTTACAATCGGATGTTTGCTGTCAAACTTACTGACCGGTTGCGCTATTCCGGACATTCTATTCGGCAGTTTGGCAACATTGCTCGGAGCATTTGGCACACGTGCCTTTTACAAATTGGCCAAACGTAAAACCGGCTGGTTATTTCCGGCGTTACTCCCACCCATCTTAAGCAATACCATTATTATCCCTTTCGTATTGAAATATGCTTATGGTTTAGGACCTCTTTGGCTTTCCTTTGTAACCGTATTTGCCGGAGAATTTATCTCATGCGGCATCCTTGGAAGCATTCTCTACTTTGCATTACGCAAACACATCTATAAAATATGGTCTGAATAAAAGAGTTTCGCTTACGCATTTTCGTATCCGTTTGGATTCTGTTTCTGCCAGTTCCATGAATCGCGGCACATTTCAAAAATGCCTCGTTTGGCTTCCCAGCCAAGCTCTTCAAAGGCTTTCTTGGGGCTTGCATAACATTCTGCAATATCTCCCGGTCTTCTGTCTTTTATCTGATACGGAATCTTAACATCATTTGCCTTCTCAAAATTTTCAACAATTTCAAGCACGCTATAACCTTTACCGGTTCCCAAATTATATACCTTTAATCCCGGTTTTTCTGTCATCTTTGCGATTGCCTTCACATGTCCGTCAGCCAAATCTACAACATGCAAATAATCTCTGACTCCGGTTCCGTCCGGTGTCGGGTAATCATTTCCAAACACACCCAGACACTCCAGTTTGCCAACTGCGACCTGTGTGATATAAGGCATCAGATTATTCGGTATTCCATTTGGATTCTCACCGATTGTACCACTTTCATGTGCACCAATCGGATTGAAGTAACGAAGTAAAATCACATTCCATTCCGGATCTGCTTTCTGCATATCCGATAATATCTGCTCAAGCATAGATTTGGTATGACCGTACGGATTGGTAATTTCACCTTTCGGACACTCCTCTGTTATCGGCACAAACGCAGGACTTCCGTACACTGTTGCCGAGGAAGAAAATACAATATTTTTCACTCCGAATTCTTCCATTACATGAACAAGATTTAACGTTCCGGCAATATTATTCTGATAATACAGCCACGGTTTGCTGACAGATTCGCCAACCGCTTTCAACCCCGCAAAATGAATACAGGAATCTATTTTTTCTTTTCTAAAAACTTCACGCAACCCTTCTTCATCAAGAATATCCACCTGATAAAACGGCACTTCTTTTCCGGTCAATTTTTCCACACGTTTCAAAGACTTTTCGCTGGAATTACTCAAATTATCCACTACGACAACGTCATACCCTGCATTCTGCAATTCTACAACGGTATGACTTCCGATATATCCGGCTCCGCCTGTTACCAAAATAGCCATATTTTTCTGCTCCTTCTCTATGAACCGTAATTAAGGAATTCTATTTCCACAACTCTTCAGGATAGGTTCCGTTTTCCTTCAATGCACGAATAGAACTTTCAACCATAGGCTTATCTTCCTTATAAGTTACACCGAACCATTTATCGGAAGAAGTCATTACCTGTACGGTTGCTTTGTCTTTCTTTAACAGATTGCCAACCTCTATAGGAAGATAACACTCTGCTTTCAAAGGATTATCTTTTACTTTGTTTGCAAAGAAATCATCCAATGCAACACCCAGCTCTTTGATAATGCTCGGTGTAAAAGCCCACATATTCATAGAAACCGGTGTATCCGGTGAAATTTCTGTATAGGTTTCGCCACCGTCTTCCGAATAAGCAGCACCACTTTCAGTCTTAATAATATTGGTACGCTCTGCAATATCCACCAGATATCCCTGATTGGTCACACAACATCCTCTTGCAACGCTGCCGTGCTCTGTAAGGGTATTTCCAAGACGATAACCTACCATCGCATAACGATATTTATCATCATCCTGCGTTGTTGTGAGGAAATCGTATAATAACCGAAATGCTTCCACACCATAATAATCATCTGCATTAATTACCGCAAACGGTTCTTTGACCGTTTCACGACAACTATAAACCGCATGCGCAGTACCCCACGGTTTTACGCGCTCTTCAGGGATTTGAAATCCCTCCGGCACGTCATTCAAATCCTGGAACACATAAGCTACTTCCATGAATTTGCTGATAGGATCGCCTACGCACTCACGAAATACCTGCTCATTCTCTTTCTTAATGATAAAAATAGCTTTTTTGAACCCTGCTCGTTTGGCATCAAAAAGAGAGAAATCCAAAATCTTATGTCCCTGCGGATCTACCGGATCAATCTGTTTCAACCCACCATAACGACTTCCCATTCCTGCTGCCAAAATCACCAATACCGGCGCTTTCATCATTTCATTTCTCCTTTTTCACAATATTTTCGTTCTCACAAACCGATTAAACTTCAAATAATAAATCACCATAGGTCGGGAACGGCCAAATTTCTTTATCAGTAATCATTTCCAACGCATCCGCAGGCTCACGGAGTGCTTCCATGGCAACCTTCACACGATCACGATAGAATAAAGCACATTCCTTATGGTCTTTCATCCCTTCTGCAATCTGCATTTCAGATTCAAGTAACACCAAAGCATCCTGCATTTTTTCAAGTAACGCAGTTACACGTTCAAGTAAATCACGCTGCACGCGGTCGCTCACACCGGCATTCTTTGCCGCAATCACTGCTTCCGATAATTCTTTGGCATAAAATACGATTGCCGGAATCAGTTTCTTTTTAGCAATTTCCATCATACATTTTCCTTCGATATGAATGGTTTTAGCAAAAGTCTCATAAAGGACATCTTTACGTGACTCTAATTCTGCCTGCGTGAAAATACCGAATTTTTCAAACAAGGCAATGGACTTCTCCGTTGTCAATGTTTCTACGGCATCAAGCATAGTCGGAAGATTCGGAAGTCCCCTTCTCTTTGCTTCCTCCACCCACTCAGGCGCATATCCGTTTCCGTTGAAAATAATGCGCTGATGTTTGGTCATATATTCCTTAATCAAATCATGTACAGCAAGGTCGAAATCTTCCGCGGCTTCCAATCTGTCAGCCGCATCGCAGAACGCCTGTGCAACAATTGTATTTAAAATAGTATTCGGATCCCCTATGGAATCAGAAGATCCAACCATTCTAAACTCAAATTTATTACCGGTAAAAGCAAACGGTGACGTGCGGTTACGGTCCGTTGCATCCTTCAATAAATCCGGCAATGTCGAAACACCGGTTTCGAGGACACCGCCTTCCATAAGATGTGTGGCTTCTCCGGTTTCTACAAGCTGCATAACCACATCTTCAAGCTGCTCCCCAAGGAACATGGACACGATTGCCGGCGGCGCTTCATCTGCACCAAGACGATGATCGTTTCCAACATCCGAAGCGCTCTGGCGTAACAAATCAGCATGTCTGTCCACTGCACACATAATACATGCAAGCACAAGCAAAAACTGTATATTCTCATTCGGCGTCTCTCCGGGATCCAAAAGATTTACGCCATTGTCTGTTGTGAGTGACCAGTTATTATGCTTACCGGAACCGTTCACACCCTGAAACGGTTTCTCATGTAAAAGGCAGGTCAAACCATGGCGACCCGCAACCTTTTTTAATGTTTCCATGACAAGCTGATTATGGTCTGCTGCAACATTTGAGGTCTCGTAAATCGGTGCCAGTTCATGCTGTGCAGGAGCCACCTCATTATGCTGTGTCTTAGCTGTCACCCCAAGCTTCCACAGCTCAACATTCAAATCCTTCATAAAAGCGCCGATACGCTCGCGGATGCATCCGTAATAATGGTCATCCATTTCCTGTCCTTTCGGCGGGAGCGCACCAAAGAGCGTTCTTCCGGCATATACCAAATCATCTCTCTGCAAATAACGTTCTCTGTCTACCAGGAAATATTCCTGCTCTGCACCGACTGACGGCGTAACTTTAGTTGCCTTGGTATTTCCAAACAGGCGGACAATTCTCAATGCCTGTTTATTAATTGCATCCATGGAACGAAGTAATGGTGTCTTCTTATCAAGCGCCTCTCCTTTATAGGAACAAAAAGCAGTCGGAATACAAAGAATTTTACCGGTAGCATCCTCTTTGATAAATACAGGGGAAGTAATATCCCACGCCGTATATCCTCTCGCCTCAAAAGTTGCGCGTAATCCGCCGGACGGGAAGGAGGATGCATCCGGCTCTCCTTTAACAAGCTCTTTTCCCTTAAATTCAAGAAGCATTTTACCCGCTTTGTTCGGATGTGAAATAAAAGAATCATGCTTTTCTGCCGTAAATCCCGTCAAAGGCTGGAACCAGTGTGAATAGTGTGTCGCACCTAATTCCACAGCCCAATCCTTCATCGCTTTGGCAATCGCATCAGCTGCACGCGAGGACAATTCTCCTCCATTCTCCACGACATGCATAAACTCACCAAACACATCATCCGGAAGACGTTCCTTCATCGTCGCATATGTAAATACATTCTCTGCAAAAATTTCTTCAATGTTAATTTTATCTGCCATTGATTTTCTCCATTATCTAATCTTTTTCCCCAAAGACTATCCCATACACTTTTTTGACAATATACCACGAAATATACGCTTTGTCTAATTTTTCTCTGACTCCATACGTAAAAGATCGTATTGCTCACAAGGAGCACTCAAGGCTACCTTAAGCTTCTGTTTCGGATGCGGTGCACTCTCCATTGCATTTCCTTCCTCATCCCAAATCCCCTGCACCTGAGCAGCTACATTTCTTCCGTCTGGTTTCATGATTTCTATTGTATCACCGACACAGAATTTATTCTTTTGTTCAATGGAAATCAATCCCTTTTCATCTACTGCATTTACAATACCCAGATAAATAAATTCATTGATATAGGTATTGGAATCATAAATCTGCGTTTCCTCATTCGGTTTCCCGAAATAGAATCCTGTCGTAAACTGGCGATAGGTACACTTTGCAATTTCCGCCTGATACCATGCTCTGTTCTGTTCATACTTTTCCTGACTTTCATAAAAGTCATCTATCGCCTTTCTGTAGGTACGGGCAACACATGCCACATACAGCGCAGTTTTCATACGCCCTTCTATTTTCAGCGAGTCAATGCCTGCATCTACAAGCTGCGGCACATAGTCAATCATACACAAATCCTTGGAATTAAAAATATAGGTACCGCGTTCATTCTCATATACGGGAAGATATTCTCCCGGTCTGCTCTCCTCGACAACAGCGTATTTCCATCTGCACGGATGCGTGCAGGCACCCTGATTGGCATCACGCCCGGTAAAATAATTTGATAACAGGCATCTTCCCGAATAGGAAATACACATTGCACCATGGATGAAACTCTCAATCTCCATCTCTTCCGGAATTTTAGCACGAATCTCTTTGATTTCCGCAAGTGAAAGCTCGCGCGCACTCACCACACGTTTGATTCCCTGCTTCCACCAGAAAAGATACGTATTATAGTTTGTATTATTTGCCTGCGTGGATATATGAATATCTACATCGGGGCAGTTTTCTTTGGCAAGCATTACCATACCGGGATCTGAAACAATCACGCCGTCCGGTTTCATTTCCTGCAACTCACGGAAATACTCTGCCGCTCCCTCCAAATCTGAATTGTGCGCAAGAATATTTGCCGTCACATATACTTTTACCCCTCTCTCATGCGCAAATGCAATACCCTCCTGCATTTCCTCCGAGGTGAAATTTTTTGCCTTGGCACGCAAACCGAATGCGGAACCTCCGATATACACCGCATCTGCGCCAAAAATGACTGCGGTTTTCAACACTTCCAGACTACTAGCCGGAACGAGAAGCTCAGGTTTCTTTGTGTTGCCCATTTGCATCTTCCTCAACTTTCTTTACGCTTATCGTTACACCATCCCCAACTGTCAGAATCACGGAATCCAGTTGCGGATGATTCTTAATCTCATATAAATACTGTCGCATTCTGTTATGTATGGTGCGGTTTCTTCTTGTCACCGCAAAACGTGACTCGCATACATCGCCGTCCTGTAACACATTATCCGACACCAGCATTCCACCTGGCGCAAGCAGTCTTACCAGATCGGGCAGATACGCTAAATACTGCGCTTTTGCCGCATCCATAAAGATAAAATCATAGGCGGGTGTAAGCCCTTCCAAAATATCTTTGGCATCTCCCTCGAGAAGGGTAATACGCTCCTGCATCCCTGCCTTCTTAAAATTCTCTTTGGCAAGCGGAATTCTTTTTTCGAACTTTTCAATCGTTGTAATATGACAGGTTTCTTTTGTGTTTTCCCCCATCAGAATTGCCGAAAAACCGATTGCCGTCCCGACTTCCAGAATATGTTCCGGTTGTTTCAAACGCAACAAGAAACGAAGGAGATTCTGCATGTCCTTACGGATAATCGGCACAAAATCTTTCTTCGCTTCCTGTTCAAGTTCTTCTAAAAATAACGAATTTGCTTTATCAAAAGAATTGATAAAGGTTATCATTCTTTCATCAACTGTCATTGGGGTACCTTACTCCTTTTCCTCTTCCACCTGTCCTGCCATAATCTGCATCATCTCAAAAGGTGTCATTCCGGTATTCAACTCATATACCCCGGGTTGCAGTTCGTCGTGATATTCCGAAAACATTTCCTGAAAGATGAAAAGAAATCCGTCGCGAATCAGTCCTTTTTCTTCCAGAATTTTACCGATTTCTTTCGGTGTTTTTCCCTCTACAATCGTAACAGATGCGGTTCTTACACCAATACTGTCCACGGGATCTTCCACAAAAATACGATAGCCAAAATCATATGCCGAAAAAGAAAACTTATACACAATCAATACAATCACTACAGCGGCAGTGATTTTTAATAATGTCATCAACACGGACAACAACATTTTTTTACTCATATCCTACTCCTTTAGATCTATTCAAAATCCAAAGAATCCACCATGGAAAAAAAGATTTCCTGCATCATTCTGCAAAGAGCAAGCTCCGCATCCAGAAACGCAGCCACTTGGGGATTCATACGATATTGCTGCTCTTCAAGAACAAATGATTCCATACGTTCGTATAACTCATCTCCTCCTGCAAGCTGCTGGATTTCATATCGTTTTTTACGATATTGTTGTAATGTTTCCCAACGTTCTTTGTCCTGTTTCAAGGCTTCTTTGGCATCCAAATATTCCTGATATACCTTTGTTTCATGCAATGCATCACGAAAAAGGGCAGTAGCCAGTTCCAGTTCTTTCATATTCATACTTCCTTCCCTTTAAACTCCGATTACCCTTCAATCAGAATAGGAAGAATCATGGGACGGCGCTTCATGGTTTTCCATATATGATCGCTCAAATCATCACGCATTACGCTTTTGATTTTGCCCCAATCACTAATTCCTTTCATCAGGCATTTATCAATAGACTCATACGCAATATTTTGTGCATCATCCAAAATATCTTCGCTCTCACGTGCATAAACAAAGCCTCTGGAAATCACATCCGGTCCGTTTATCAACACATTTGCCTGAGAATCCAGTACAGCTACAACCACAACAATACCATCCTCTGCGAGACGCTGTCTGTCGCGTAACACAACGTTTCCGACATCTCCCACACCAAGACCATCAACTAAAATTGCCCCAACAGGAACATTTCCTACGATACGTGCTTCGTCTTCGCTTAATTCCAGAATATTTCCGGACTGTAAAATAAAGATATTATCCTTGGGCACACCAATCTGCTCTGCAAGCTTAGCATGTGCCTTCAAGTGCTTGTATTCGCCATGAACAGGAATCGCATACTGCGGCTGTGTCAACGTATAAATTAATTTAATTTCCTCCTGGCAGGCATGACCCGATACATGCGCATCCTGAAAGATAACATCCGCTCCCTTATGGAACAACTCATTAATGACTTTCGTGACTGCCTTTTCATTTCCGGGAATCGGGCTGGATGAAAAGATAATGGTATCATTGCAACCAATCTTAACCTTTTTGTGCTGGCCCATTGCCATACGGCTCAATGCAGCCATACTTTCGCCCTGGCTTCCGGTTGTAATAATAACTGTTTTTTCTTCCGGGTAATCCTTCAGTGTCTCAATATCAATCAAAGTATTGTCGGGAACACTTAATCGTCCCAACTCGGTAGCCGTTTCAATGATATTTACCATGCTGCGACCTTCCACAACTACCTTGCGGCCAAAACGGTTTGCTGCATTGATAATCTGCTGCACACGGTCCACATTGGATGCAAACGTCGCCACAATAATTCTTGTATTCTGATGCTCCGTAAAAATAGTATCGAACGTCTTACCAACCGTTCTCTCCGACTGCGTAAAGCCGGCACGCTCTGCATTGGTGGAATCACATAAAAGCGCCAGTACGCCTCTGGTTCCAAGCTCTGCGAAACGCTGCAAATCAATGGCATCACCAAATACCGGTGTATAATCCACCTTGAAATCACCGGTATGGATAATCACACCGGCCGGCGAATAGATTGCAAGCGCAGCAGCGTCTACAATACTATGGTTTGTCTTAATAAATTCAATACCGAAATCACCAATTGTAACCAGGTCGCCAAACTGTACGGTATGACGGGTTACAATATCTTCCATCTCATGTTCTTTCAACTTGTGCTCGATAATCCCCATTGTAAGGGTTGTTGCAAATATAGGCACATTGATTTCTTTTAATACATAGGGGAGAGCACCGATATGGTCCTCATGACCGTGTGTAATCATGAATGCCTTCACCCTGTCTTTGTTTGCTACCAGATAAGAAACATCAGGAATCACCAGATCAATTCCCAACATATCATCTGCGGGAAAGCTCAAACCGCAGTCAACCACTACGATACTGTCCCCATATTCAAATGCGGTAATATTCATACCGATTTGTTCTAAACCGCCTAAAGGAATCACACGGATTTTCTGCTCCGCATTTCCTCTTTTATTTTTCTCATTCTTCAAATTCATTAACCTCCAAATTATCAGGAACTTACCTTTCAATCGGATGCCGATTTTTATTCCTGTGAAAAAGAAACATCATCAAGCAGATTCTCAAAAATGGACGCAATTGCATTCAGTTCCTTCTCATCTTCCACAATCACGTAATCCGCCTCTGCATCTTCATTTGCCGACAAATCCTTCAGAATCAGGGCCTCACAATCTCCATCCTCATCTTCGGTTACAAGGATATAATTTACCCCTGCTACTGTTGTCTGCTCTAATACGTAAAAATCAACCGGTTCTTCTCCTACCGCCTGAAAAGTAATTTTTTCCATTGTTTTTCTCCGTTATTCTTTATTATGATACTGCATGTAACCTTCCAGAATCAGGGTTGCCGCAATACTGTCCACATACTTCTTCCGGTCCTTGCCGGATACCCCCATCTCTGTCATCAGCTCGTGCGCTTCTACAGTTGTAAGCCTTTCATCCCACAACTCTACCGGCAAGCCGGTCCGTCTCTCAAGCATCTCCTGAAAAGCTTTGGTCTTTGCTACTCTGTCGCCTTCCGTATCGTTCATGTTCTTCGGATATCCGAGCACAATACGTTCCACTTCATATTCCTGAATCAATACTTCAATACGGGCCAAGGTCTGACGCAGTTTATCTTCTCTGTCACGTCTGATAATTTCCACACCGGACGCAATAACGCCCAAGGGATCAGTCACTGCCACGCCGACTGTTTTGGAACCAAAGTCTAATCCCATGATTCGCATAAGTATCCTCCTAGTTGCCCCACTGATTGGTCTTGATGTATTCGCGGAACATCTCCTCTACAAGTTCATCTCTTTCTACTTTCATAATGAGACTTCTCGCATTATTGTGGCTTGTAATATATGTCGGATCTCCTGACATAATATAGCCTACAATCTGGTCAACCGGATTATATCCCTTTTCCTTCAGTGCCTCATATACTGTTTTAATCACATTGCGGATTCTGTCCTCCGAATCCGGTTCTACAGTAAAAAACTGTGTTTCCTGTACGTTCATCATTCTTCACGCCCTTTAATCATTCCTATGTATTGTTTATAAACCTATAATCTGTTTTATTGTACCCCAAAACAGTCAAAAAAACAAGTCCGCCGCACAAATGCACTTCTTTTTCAAAGGATTCCCTTCCGTATCTTTTTTATACAATCTGATTTACACAATTTTATGATAAAAGTTACATACATTCTTCTTTACTATTGTCATTTTTTTATTTATACTTATTCTAAATATAAAAGGGGGAAATTTAGGAACCTGCAGGCATCACCGCAGGTTCATTTTCCAAAACTTAAGAAAGGTGAAAACAATGAAAGAATATTGGACCAAAAAAATTTACAAGGCCATCGTCCTTTGCTTTATGCTTCTGTTTTCTCTTCCTATAATCGGCCCGTTTCTCTCGGAATATCAGTTGAATCCGTTTGATTACGCCCGTATTACAGATGTAGAATACAAAGCAGTGGTACAGGACGAACCTGAAAACGGCGGAAGCCTTCTTATCACGGAACGCTTGACCTATGATATTCACGCTGCTTCCTCCAACAACACGTTCTGGGAGCTTTGGCGAGACTTATCAGAAGATGTGGACGAAGGACTCAAAGTTGATTACACAGTACACTCTGTGAAACAGATTTTACCGGACGGCTCCGAAATCGTATATGAAGAAAGCCCGGTCCTTTACTGGGAAGATGAAGACTATGTTTCCTCAAACAAAGAGCTCGGTCCCGGCAAATGGTACCACAGCAAAGGACCTTACAACGAAGATGCAAGACAGTATGAATGCGTTTTCTTTTACATTGATGATGTATACCGCGACGAAATGGTTTTTGAAATCGTTTATGAAATGCACAATGCCTCCATGCGTTATGCAGACTGTTCCGAATTATATGTTGCAATGTATTCAGGCACAACCGTAAATCACCTGGACTCTTTTAAGGCGGATATTTTATTCCCTGCCAAAGACATGCCGGCCAACGGCAATTACGAAGCATCTACATACGGTACCTCTGAATTTAACTTCCCGTTTGAAGAATCAGACAGCAAGTATCCCGGCTATCATACCTTTTCCATTGATTTGGATAAAAAAGATTTAAAATTCGCTTATGATACCGACTATCTTGAGTTTGATTTATTCTCATACGGCGATGACAAGCACATTTTCACAAACCACGCACCGGATAATTCCTATTCCAATGATCCTGCTCTTGATGAAATCTACGAAGAACAGGAGTATTACCACTCATTAGCGCAAAAAATCAAAGCTTTCAAGGTAATATATTTCATTTGTGCCATCCTTTTATCTGTAGTTGTTATCGTTCTGGCATATACCGTCAATCGCTGGATTCGCTTAAAGCACTACTTCTTTAAGCCGACAGAGAAATATCAGTTCTACCGGGAGATTCCGGATGATTTGGATCCGAACTTTGCGGCAGAAGTTGTATTCAGCAAACTGAATAAGAACGGCAAAAAAACCGGTATTTATCCCGCGTTGTTGCTAAGTCTGGTTCGTAAAAAATACATAGCAATTGAAGATACGGGAAGTACTGCACTCATCAATGTTCTTCACCAAAAACAGAACACGCCCCCGCAAATACCGGAGCCTTCCGGAACGCTTTTGGAACGGCTTGCGGCAAGCGGTCCTATTATGCAGGATCACTCTTCTGAAGACTCCTTCACCGGAACTCTTTCGAAAGAAAATATTCTTTTAAGTGAGCAGGAACCTGTATTGAACCGTCTTTTCGGTGTTGAACCGATTCAGATTGTTCACGAATCGGCTGAACCGACGTTCTTATCAGAGCTTGCTCCCGAAGGGCCTATCATGGCAGATCATGAACCACTCGTATCGGAAGAAGTAGCTAACCTTGAGTGGGATGCACCGTTTGAAGAGAAACCGCAGGAAATTCTCGAGCCGCTTACTCCTTGTGAAGAATCTCTTTTTGATTTGATTATATACCATGCCTATATGGGTTCCATCACATTAAGCGAACTTGAAAGTTCCATGGTTTCCGACTACGATACAACAGAAACCTTTTCAACACAGATGGAAGAAGCGATTGTAAATATCGGTATCGACAAACAGTTTTATCAGAAGCTTTCCTGCAAACAGCCTGCAGAATTCTTACAGAGAATATCAAAAATGATGAAGACCTTTGCTTTACTGATTCTGATTTTCGGAACCCTGTTCACATGGTTTTCCTCCATCGGCTTAGCCTTTGGCGCAAATTTCATTCTGGCAGCTGTACTTATTTTTGCGTCTTGTCGCATTAAGAAAGTGGCTCACAAATACATTCTTTATACACAACACGGTGAAGACGAATGTGCAAAATGGGTTGGTTTATATAACTTCTTAAACAGTGACACATTGATGAACGAACGCACCTATACAGAAGTAGCAATCTGGGAAAAATACCTGGTTTATGCAACAGCCTTCGGTATTTCAGAAAAAGTAATAAATGCTATTAATATCCGTTGTCCCGAAGTCGCTGAGAGTCCTGTTCTTAGTAACGATTATTACCGTACCACAAGATTCCGTCATTCCGGTCATTCCTTCCATCGTTCCGTACGAGTCGGAACCCGTACCGCACGCAGCAGCTACGGCGATGGTTTTGGCGGTGGCAGCTACGGTGGCGGCGGCCGAGGCGGCGGTGGCGGTGGCGGCGGTCACTAAAATTGCCCATGAATTGAGATTATATGAGGGTATCTTAGAATATGTTTTTACTTAAATCATCCCATTCCGGTGCATTGAAAGCCTCTTTTATCTCTGCCTTAAGCACGGCATCATCAAGCAATTCTCCTTCACACAATTTTCTTACAACTCTATTAAAAACATAGTTGCGCAAACATGATATAAAAAAACTCCGAAATCGGAGTTTTTTTATATCTATTATTTACACTAACCTTGCGCCACAATACTGACAATATCTTGTACCATCAGGAACGCCCATACAATTCGGACATTTCTGCGGATAACGCTTCTTTTCTTCATCCGTCAAATCGTCATCATCAAACAATTCCGGCATTTCTCTTACTTCATCCGTTACATTAAAGAGTTCCTCTTCCTCAAACTTAAACATTCCTCCAATGATATTTCCCGGGAACATCTGAAGTTTGTTGTTATACATGGTAACCGCATCATTATAGAACTGTCTCGCAAATGTCACCTTATCTTCCGTCTCTGTCAATTCTTCCTGTAATTGCAAAAAGTGCTTATTTGACTTTAAGTCAGGATACTTCTCAGATACCACATACAAAGAACTGAGTACGGAATTCAGATGTGCATTTGTTTTCATTTTATCTTTGGCAAGTTCTGATTTCACAAATGCCTCGCGGCTTGCCGCAACATTTTCCAACAGCACTTTTTCGTGGGATGCAAATTCCTGTACGGTATCCACCAGATTCGGAAGCAAATCAAATCTCCGCTGCAACTGTGCATCAATCTGCGCAAATGAATTCTTGACACGGTTTTTCGCTTTGACAAGACCGTTATATGTAATTACCAAAAATACCGCAACTGCAATCAATACAACTAAAATAATTAACAACACAATTGCCAGTAACACCACTCCTGCTAATCCTATCATTTGTTTCACTCCTTTAATTTCATTAATGGCATTATATCATCGTTCCTGCCTTTTCGCAATGTATTCTCCTGTGGCAAAGAGTAAATCTCTACTCAACGAAAATATCTTTCGCCTGCAAATCATCAAAATTCACCTGCATATATTTGGCGACCTCATCCTTAGAGAACGTCCGATAAATCGTTTTGGAGATATATTTCTCTGCCGTTTTCAAAACCGTCTTATAATCCGAAATATCGTCCGGGAAATAAATTCCTCCTTTATTACGGTTTGATAACATCCAGCACACTGCCGCAAGTGCAGACATGGAAACCGGTGTAATGGTCGGCGTCTGCCAGAAAGACCCCTCTTTCTTTTTGTATAGAAACGATGTTTCCACGCGGTTGCCTACCCATACCGGTTCAAACGCATCTCCAAGAAGCAATACTCCCACATATTCCGTTCCGGAATCTATTTTTTCCTGATACAGCACTTCGAAACGCTCCGGATATTCGTATCCGCGGATGATTGTTTTCATACCCGGAGTTTCACAATCCTGCGGTTTCTCAGGATCCGCATCCGGATAATTGTTCACCTTTGCATGTTCAAAATATTTGCAGGCATACTCACAGGGCTGATAGAGAAACATCACAGTAGGGCGGTATACCACCTTATCATTTTCTTTGATTTCAAGCCCCTTCGCAATGGTAATCGTTTCTTCATGCGGTACAAGATACCCTTCAAATCCGCCTCCCGGATAAAAAGTTCTGCACCTTTTATCTGCTGCAAGTTGTCGGAATGTAAAATATCCTTTTTCTGCACCAAAATTATTAACATTCTCCGCAAAATCCATGCTTTCATGCGTCCCGACATCCATGGTCGCTTCGCTTAACATCTCAAACCAGAACGAGTCCATGCACCATGTCGTGTACAGTACATTGTCACAGTACTCCCCCTTAACCTTCTGCAAATCAATGTCATTTACATGCACCATCTTAAGTCCAAGCGCCCGTGCCGCCTCTGCAAAATTACCCTCTTTCACCAATTTCTTTAAATATTTGTCCTTCGGAAACTGTTTCGAAACAATATATGAAATTCCTTCCTTGGTAAAATGCGACACAAGCCCGGGATTATTCCCGTGTTGTAACACAATCGGATGTCTGTTCTTATCCGGCCTTGCCGCAAACTCCGCCTTCAATGCATTCTTGCGCTCATTCTCTTCAAAAATACAGTACCAGTGGTCAGGCCAATCCGTTTCTCCGGTATTTATGTACATGATATTCCGCTCAGCACACCATCTGCAGATATCCAGCGTCCCCACGGTATCCGCAAAATCTACCAGCAAATCTCCGCTTTGAAGCAAAGAGCCAAACACTTCATCGTAATTCTCCCTGGTCACCTCTTTGGTATGAAAATTAGAACTGATACCACCGAGATTCACGTACGCCTTGAATTCAGCGCCGTCCATGGTAATCACGTGATATTTATGCTCGTTATATTTGATTTCTTTTGAAATTTTCTCAAAAAAACTTTTCCCGACTGCCCCGAATCCGAACTGGACAATCGTTCCATCAAATCTAATCAAAACGTTCTACCCCTCTTTACACTTTCCGCGGTTTTCGTATTTTTACTTTTATGGGCTTCTGATATCTGTTTGTCCATAATATTTCTATCTGCTTTTTCTTGAACGGATATAAAATCTTCTGCAAATCCGGTGAAAAACTTTCTCCAATTACAATAATCCTGTGAATACCGTTTTCGATAAAATAATCTGCCGACGGCAGGTCCTGATGATATACATCCCAGCTGTTATCAAAAACGGAAACGTTTATTTTATGTCTGTTTAACCTGTTTCTGTCTACCAGAAAAGCCGGAAGTGCATCCGGCGCAATCTCAATCCCGGCAAGATGTCTTGCCCCAAGGATTAATCCGCTGACAATTACCTGGTTGTTTACCGTCGCCCTGGCATTCTTTTGTTCAATCGTGCCGTTATATACAGGAACCGGCCTGTATCCCGCTTTTGCAAGTGCAATGCCTTCCTTAATACTGTTCATGCCCGGCAAATCTACAATCAGCGCCGCACCTTCGAAGGACTCGTCCAGATAATGCAGCTTCGGAATCACAAGCTCCGCCTGTGAGTATCCCTTTGTACACTGCTTCAACCCCGTAAAAGGAACAGGTCTGGCCCAGTCTGTCCATTTGGCACCTTCCGGCGCCCAAATTCTGTAAACATCCTTTATTGTCAACACCATATCTCCTTTCCGTATTTCTTTTGCCTGCGCTTGCAACGCACCTTTATGCCAGGCAATAATCCTTATTCAGTGCTTCACAAATCATTACGGTTTGTATTGTATTGGTCAAATCACCATCATATTGAAGCGCAACCGATATATACTCCGGCGTATGACCAATCCAATAGCACGTATCATCAATATATTTTTCCTCTTCAAAAAGCACCTGTACTTCTTTTCCGTAAAATGTTTCCCGATAGGCCGATGCCATCTCTTCTTCCAACGCAAGCAGACAGTTGCTGCGCTCTGTTTTTACCTGCTCCGGAATCTGCTCCGGCATCAAATCCGCCTTCGTGCCTTTTCTTCTGGAATATTTAAAAACATGCATTTGGGCAAACGCAACCTTCTCAAGAAACGCCTTCGTCTGTGCAAATTCTTCTTCGGTTTCTCCCGGAAATCCGACAATTACATCCGTTGTAATTGCAGGATTGCCAAAAATCCTACGCAACAATTCTACTTTTTCGTAGTATTGTTCGGAAGTATATCTGCGATTCATTCTTTTTAGCGTTGCATCGCAACCGCTTTGTAATGAAATGTGAAAATGCGGACAAAGCGATTTTATCTCTTTTAAATTCTTAACAAATTCCTCTGTCAGAATCATCGGTTCAAAAGAGCCGATTCTGATTCGCGCCACTCCTTTTATCGCATCCATTTCCTTCATCAGGGCTATCAATGCAGTTGCAGGATCCTTCTTAGGAAAATCCAGGCCATAGGAACTGATATGAATTCCTGTCAGAACAAATTCACGATACCCTTTTGCCACAAGTCCTTTCACTTCTTCAATTACCTGCTTCGGATCACGGCTTCGGACACCGCCTCTTGTATACGGAATAATACAATAGCTGCAAAAACGGTTACAGCCGTCCTGTATCTTAATATATGCCCTTGTATGCTCCGCAGTCTCTTCCACACAAGCTTCTTCAAACGGTGCTTTTTTCACATCCACCACCGTAGTATTTCCAAGCGTTTTACGAAGAAAAACCAATACTTCCTCTTTTTCACTTCCGTCTTCCCAGCTGCCTTCACCGCTTTGAAGAAGTGCTTCATACGGCTCTTCGCCGGCATTCAAACGTTCCCTCAAAACTTCATATTCTGCCAGAATTTCCACGATATCTTTTTTTCGATTGTTCCCGATTAAAAGGTCAATCGCCTCATCCTGCGCCGCCTGATAAGCATCTGCCTGGACAAAACATCCTACTGCAACTACAACTGCCTCCGGATTCATTTTACGTGCTTTATGAAGCATTTGGCGGCTCTTTCTGTCTGCCATATTCGTCACAGAACAGGTATTTATCACATAAATGTCTGATTTTTGGTTGAATTGTACAATTTTATAGCCGTGTTTTTGTAATAATTGTTGCATAACATCTACTTCATAGGAATTCACTTTGCAGCCTAAGTTGTGTAATGCTATAGTTTTCATAGAAATCTCCTTTTTTTTTGGCACCTTTATCAATTGACTTTTCCTCCGAATTCAACTACTATAAAAGCGGAAGTTGTTAAACTTTCCACAACAAGAAGGTATATATGTTAAGGAGGATAACATTATGAAGACAGTATCTATTTCTTTAAACTCAATCGACAAAGTAAAGTCTTTCGTAAATGAAATTACTAAATTCGACCATGACTTTGACTTGGTTTCAGGCAGATATGTTATCGATGCTAAATCCATTATGGGTATTTTCAGTTTGGATTTATCCAAGCCCATCGATTTAAACATTCATGCAGAAGACGGCGTTGATGACATTCTCGCTGTATTGGCACCTTACATCGTGTAAGATTCCAAACCTGTTGGGTTTAAAGCAAGACAGAGGTCTTGCTTTTTTTCTGCCCTTTTCAGGGAAACAGCAGTGATTTTTATTTACTGCGTGCGGACGGTTCCTCTATCTTTTTAGCGGCAGCCACACGCGCGAGACAATAAAAATCACCATATACTCATATTCACAAACGCCTAACGCTGTTATAAGCCTTGGTTTAATATCTTAAAAATTCCGGGAAAATCCCGGAATTTTTTTATTAAATGATTAAACTGTCAAAGCATCTATTTAGGATTCACCGGATTGCTTCGCACTTCGCGCTCTCGCAATCCTACACGAAATCCTTTCTTTTTAATGATTCCACGGATTGCTACGCGCTTCACGCTCCCGCAATCCTACACGAAATCCTTTCTTTTTAATGATTCCACGGATTGCTTCGCACTTCGCGCTCTCGCAATCCTACACAATATTCGCATATCGCGGAACTTACGTTCCGCTTTTATGCTCATATTGTGGCGTGTCCCAAAGTCATGAAACCACTTATGTGCAAGCACATGTGGTTTATGACCTTTTGACACTGGAATCCTAAAAAATTTTTTTTACATAATTGTACAAGCCATGCAGCCAGACCTTAAATTCATGTCCGCCTTCCGTCGTGTAGAATATGTGCTCTGTGCCGTTTTTTACTAATGCTTCATGATAACTGCGGGGATGATGTTTCACTACATCATCGGTTGCACCTTCCACAATCATCACGAAGTGGTCGCTTCCTTCGGGTAATTTAAAGGTATCCTCTGTAAATAGTCCTTCTTCGTAAACACCGAAATTTTCATAAGGAAATAATCCCGGTGCCGGTGTAAATGCACCAATATATCCGAAGGTGTCATACATATGGAAGCCAATATTAAGTGTCTCTCTGCCTCCCATGGACAAACCTGCGATTGCAGTATGTTTACGGTCAGTGAAAACCGGATAATTGGCATTAATAAAAGGCATCAAATCATTCTTCAAATCATTCATGAAATTGTCAAATGCTTTGAAATGCTCTATCGAAAAAATATCCTCCGGATTGGCCGCATCATTTGCTCTGGCGCGCACATTCGGAACTACCGCAATCAAGTCTTTCGCCTCACCTGCTGCCATCATGTTATAAAGAACCGTTGCTGCACCGCCGCCAATCCATTCATTATGATCACCGCCGATTCCGTGCAACAGATATAAAACCGGATATTTCTTTTCTTCGGAAAATCCTGCCGGCAAAATAATATTTGCTTTTCTGTCCGTTCCCGTCGTCTTGGAAGGATAGGTGATTTCAACTACCTTCCCGTAATTCACATCCTTTTTCTCATCTGCATACCCTATAGGTACTGTATACTCTGCCATTTTTCTGCCCCTGTCAAAATAATTTATTCAATCTCAACAATTTCTCGTTCTTCCAAAGCACGTTTCACCATATCATCAATACAGTCAGCAAGATTCTCTTCATGCTTTGCAATTACATTTACATTCGGCTTCGTCACCGGATGTTCCGCAACAAAAATCGTACAACAGTCTTCATACGGAAGAATTGAGGTTTCATAAGTGTTAATCTTCTCTGCGATTGCCACAATATCCTGCTTGTCAAATGCAATCAGCGGACGATATACCGGAAGCGTACATACCGCATTGGTCGCATTCAAACTCTGCATGGTCTGCGATGCCACCTGGCCGATACTCTCACCGGTAATCAATCCGAGGCAATTATTCTCAAGTGCAATCGTCTCAGCAATGCGCATCATATAACGGCGCATGATAATCGTTAATTCATCATGCGGACATAATTCATAAATCGCTTTCTGAATCTCCGTAAAATTGATAACATGCAATTTAATCGGACCTGTATACTTAGAAATCAACTGTGCCAAATCAACGACCTTCTGACGCGCACGTTCAGAGGTATAAGGCGGTGCATGGAAATACGTTGCTTCCAACTTCACACCTCGCTTTGACACCATGTAACCTGCTACAGGAGAATCAAGTCCACCGGAAAGCAATAACATCGCTTTACCGCCGGTTCCTACAGGCATACCGCCAAGTCCCGGAATTATAATGGAATACACATAAATTCTTTCTCTGATTTCTACATAAAAAAGAATATCCGGCTTATGCACATCCACACGAGTCTCAGGATATGCATCCAGAATCGCTCCTCCAATTTCACAATTCATTTCCATGGAATTCAAGGGATAATTCTTTCTTGCTCTTTTCGAATGTACCTTAAAAGTAAAATTCTTTTCCTCATGTACATCCGCAATATATTTTACAACATCTTCTTTTAACTGCTCAAACCCTAAATCCTCAAGCACCAGCACCGGGCAAATCGCCGTAACACCAAATACGGAAGAAAGCGCATCAATCAGCTCATCGTAATCAAAATCTCCAAGTGCCTCCACATAAATTCTTGAAAGCGACTTGTGTACCTTAAACTCGCCGTCACACTTCGCCACTGCACGTTTCACCTGCTCTACAAGAGCATCTTCAAACATGTATCTGTTTTTTCCTTTCAGGAAAATCTCACCGTATTTCAATAAAAAGGTACGAAACATATAAAACTCCATTCTGCCGTTTATAAACCGGCATGCGCAGTCCCAATACCACGCCAACTAGTATTTCATAAATTTATTCTTAATTTCTGCATACTGCAACTGACTGACCGGAATCTCCACACCACTCTTGGTTAAGAAACGATAACGGGCAAGATCTTTGACATGTGCGAGATTAATGATATAGGATCTGTGACAACGTAAAAAAGAATCTGCCGGAAGCTGCTGTTCCATATCCGAAAACTTCATATGTACGCTGATTGTTTCCTCCGCAGTAATAATATTGGTATCGCGTCCCTGACTCTCAAGATATTCTATCTGCTCAAACGGAAGATTATACAGCTTATCCGCTACCTGGAATTTCAGAAATCCGCTACTGTTCATGGACATTCTGTATGCTTCCAATAATGCTTCCTGTAATCGTTCATACTCCACCGGTTTCTTTAAATACCGTAAAGCATGCACACGATAACCATCCATTGCATATTCGGCTGTAGAAGAAACAAATACAATGGGAATCTTTTCTCCGAGACGGCGCAATTCTTCCGCGGCTTCAATTCCTGTCATGCCCACAGCAAGAATATCCGAAAGCAAAAGATGATATTCATCCCTTCCGCTCGAAAGTTCCTTGGTCATTACAAGCATATCCTCAAAAGTCGCAATCTCATATTCAATTTCTGCTTCTTCCAAAATCTGTTCCGTCAGCGCTTCGATAATCTGTAACGAAGTCGCTTCATCATCACATATCGCTACTCTAAACATATTTCCTCCAAAATAACCCAAACACAACTTATCTTGTAATTATACACATTTTTCCTGATTTTTGCAAGAAAACCACCGCGCAAACCTATTGATTCTGATAATCCAGCAACGCCTTTGTAATCTTTTTAAGTAATTTACCGTAAGCATCTGCAAAATCTCTGTGGTTATCCCAAATATACGGCATATCCGAACGTTTCCCTGCCTTCTCAAGTTCATAGGCCATATCTGCCACCTGGTTCGCACCGATATTGCGACATGCCCCTTTAATAGAGTGAGATAAAACCATATAATTCTGAATGTCTTCCTGTTCAAAATACTCCTCTAATCCCGCCAAAAGATTAGACGCGGCAAAGGTTTGTAACACTCTGACGTAAACATTCCTGTTTCCTCCGCAGTTGCGCAAACCATCCTCTACATCTATGTCTTGCAAAAACTCGATAATGTCTTTCTTTGGAATTCCTTGTGAAACATGTAATCCTCCGGGAGACTTTTTCTCTTCTTTTTGGATCTTGGCCACTTCTTTTCCTTCAATTATGCGGACCTGCTTATCAATTGGAATCCATTTCTGAAGAATTTCACTCAGCTGTTTCATATGAATCGGCTTGGAAATGTAATCATTCATTCCTGCCAGCCTGAACTGTTTTTCTACGCCTTTGATGGCATTTGCCGTCAGGGCAACAATCGGAAGTTCGGCAGCATACTCGGTATCAAGTGCACGAATTCTTTGTGTCGCTTCAACACCATCCATAAACGGCATCATATGATCCATGAAAACAATATCATATGTAACCAGATGTTCTTCTATCCTCTCTACGGCCTCTGCTCCGCTTTCCACCAACGTAGCCTCAAAACCGAAACGCTTCATCAACTCGCATGCCACCATCAGATTTACTTTATTGTCATCCACAATCATAACTTTGGCACTCGGCGCCTTAAATGTAATCTTGAAGGTGTCATTCATTTCCTGAATTTCTTCATGATTTGTTTCATAATTCGAAGGACGAGAGTCCTTTACTCTCTGCGGCAAACGGAACGAAAAGGTACTACCTTCCTTCTCCTTGCTTCGTACCCAGATATCGCCTCCCATTAAATTCAAAAGACTTTTGGAAATAGCAAGTCCAAGACCGGTACCTTCCACATTACGGTTCTTTCTCGTATCAATCTGACCAAAAGCACGGAAGAGTTTTTTCATATTCTCTTCAGAAATACCAATACCCGTATCTTCTACCGCAACTTCAAGCACACCACTGTCTTCATCATTCTTCACCCAATGAATATGCAGGGTAATATATCCTCTGTTCGTGAAATTCACCGCATTATTTAACAGGTTAATCAATACCTGTCTGATTCTTAACTCATCACCAATCATAGCTCTCGGTACTTTCGGATCAATATCAACCTTAAGCTTAACTGTTTTACTTTTCATCCTAAACTCAATGATACTTAATACATCATGAATCAGAGAGTTGAAATCATACTCTTCTTCAATGATTTCCATATTTCCGGAATCAATCTTCGAGAAATCCAGAATCTCATTGATAATAGATAAAAGACTGTCCGCCGAGCGCTGTATGGTCGCAACATACTCATTCTCTTCCTTGGAAAATTCGCGTTCGGAAAGAAGTTGTGCCATACCGCTGATTGCATTCATCGGTGTACGGATTTCATGAGACATATTTGCAAGGAAATTCGCCTTAGCCTCAACAGCATGTCTTGCTTCCTCATTCTTCTCTTCCATCTTCGCTTTGTATGAATTTACACCTGTAACAAGGAACAAGAGTGTAATCATTCCGAAGCAGTAGATCAAAAGATAAATCAAATAAATACCGACATGGAAAAACACTTCAATTTCTTTCGTCTGAAAAATAAGAACCAGAACCAAAATCACGTGTGATACAATGATATACTCTACCAAAAGCCTCGTTTTGGCATACAACGCAATAATCATACCTTCGGCAAGATAGATAATAATCAGAATCCCCAGCAGCTTAAGCTGTCCCGTAACTATATACGTCGTAATTGTCATTGTAATGTAAAAACACCTTACAATCCAATCCTCGCTTTTGATGGTTCTAAACAACAACAAGGTTAGTAGTACCGGTAAAAAACCGATTGACATTAACAATGCCTTCTCCGGTCCGTACATATTAAATGCATAAATAACATGCAATAAAATAATACTGAAAAACTCAATGATACTTAACCAGACACTTGTAGAAAACGGTAACAAGTAATCCCCCTCCTTTTATCCTGCGTGAGGCGTTTTCCGCAGAAAACACCCCACGTTATTTACTTTTGATTTATCTTCGTGTGAAACGTCTCAATTCCGTAATCAGCTCTTTGAGACACGTAACGGTATAAACCAGTTCTTCTTCTGTCGTGAACACACTGAAACTGAAACGTATTGTAGATGACAAATGCTCTTTCGGCAGACCGATTGCCTTGAGTGTTTCACTTACTGCCGGCTTGTGAGATGCGCAGGCACTTCCCGCCGAAACGTAGATTCCTTTTTCTTCCAAGGCGTGAAGCAGAACTTCGCTACGCACCCCCGGAACGGAAAGACTTACGATATGCGGAGCACAAAAACCTTCTTTTCCGCCGTTTACAAACACATTATCTATTTGCAACAATTCTTTCACAAACATCTCTCTTAACGCATGCATTCTTTTCACATCGTTCTCGATATCATGAAAAACAATGTCAGCTGCTTTGGCGATTCCTACAATGCCGGAAGCATTCTCCGTACCGGAACGCACACCCTTTTGCTGTCCGCCTCCGTAAATAATCGGTTTCAGCCTTACTTTCTCGTTCACGTACAAAAAGCCGATTCCCTTCGGTCCGTGAATCTTGTGCCCGCTGACCGAAAGCAGGTCGATTTTATATCGGCGCGGATAAATCGGAATTTTACCATAGCCCTGTACTGCGTCCACGTGAAAGAGTGTATTCGGATTACGCTTTTTAATCTTCTCTCCTAACACTTCAATCGGCTGAATAGTTCCGATTTCGTTATTTACTGCCATCACGGAAACAAGAATCGTGTCCGGTCTGATGGCAGAAAGTAAGGATTCCGTGCAGACACGCCCCATCGAATCCACAGGAACATACGTTACTTCAAAGCCCTGTGACTGCAGATATTTCATACTCTGAAGCACTGCAGGATGTTCAATCTGCGTCGTGATAATATGACGTCCCCGGCGCTGATATGCGTATGCCGCTCCTATGATTGCAAGATTATCGCTTTCCGTACCTCCGGAGGTATAGATAATCTCTTTCGGCATAACCTTTAAGGTGGCAGCAATTGTTTCGCCGGCCCTTGCCACTTCACGCTCCGCATCAGAGCCTTTTCTATGCATACTGGACGGATTCCCGTACTCAGTCTGCATCATATATGAAACCGCTTCCACCACTTCGTCAAAGCACTTGGTTGTTGCGGAATTATCCAAATAAATATCCATTGTTAACCTCAATCTTCTTTTTACTTTCATTATATGGAATGCGTGCGATTTACGTCACCCTTTTACTCCATCACTTCCAAACGATACTGGAGCCATGCAAGCACCGTAAATCCGGCTGTTTCCGTCCGCAGGATCCTTTTGCCCAGTGAAATCGGTGTGACGCCGGCCTCTGTGGCCGCCTGAATCTCACTTTCATCAAAACCGCCCTCCGGTCCGATAAATACCGCAATTTCCATGCCCGGTTTGCAGGAATCAAAAAAAGTTCTTGCGCTTTCCATTCCTTCCGCAAGTTCATACGGAATAATTTTACCATCCATCTTTGATGCTTTGGCAAGTGCCTCCTTCATGCTCATCATGGGAGAAACAACAGGTATAATACCGCGTTTACTCTGTTTGGCGGCAGCCTCACTGATTCCCTGCCAGCGTGAAATCTTGGACGCTTCCTTCTTCGCATCAAGCTTCACCACGCAACGTTTCATCGCAACGGGAACAATCTCCGTCACGCCGAGCTCTACTGCCTTCTGGATAATCAGTTCCATTTTATCTGCCTTCGGCAGCCCCTGAAAAAGCGTTACCTTCACAGGAAGTTCCACGTCATTTTCCCTGATAAAAACAAGACTGCATACAATGCGTTCTTCTTCAAAAGCTTCAATTCTGCAACGGTATTCTTTTTCATCCATGCCGTTACCGACCGCAAGCTCTTCTCCGATTCGCATACGAAGCACATTTTTGATATGATTTACATCTTTTCCTTCAATAAAAATCTGTTTGCCCTGAATCTGTCCGGGCTCCACAAAAAAATGATACATTTCTTTTACTCCGGTTTCTTGGCTGTAACGCTGACCCATTCTCCCTGTCTTGTTACTTCCACAAGTTCAAGTCCTGCTTTCTTCACTACATCTACGACAAAATCTTCCTTCTCTGCAATAATACCGGACGTAATGTACACAGCACCCGGCTTCATCTGAGCCGTAATCACAGGAGTAAGAATTTCCAGCACGTTATGAAGAATATTTGCCACTACGATATCATAGCACTCATATCCGGCCCAGTCCTGCACTTCTTTCTCACTGATGATATTACCGATGATAACTTCGAAATCTTTCGGATCAATGCCGTTTGCTTCCATATTCTCAAGGGTTGCATCCAGTGCGCAAGGGTCAAGGTCTGTTCCCTTGGCATGCTTTGCACCGTACATAAGCGCTAAGATTGCAAGGATACCGCTACCGCAGCCCACATCGAGAATCTGTGTCTCGGGAGTCACATACTTCTTAATCTGACGGATGCAAAGCTGTGTGGTTTCATGCATACCGGTTCCGAATGCCGTTCCCGGATCAATATGCAGAATCATTTTATCCTTATCCTCTTCTTTGACTTCTTCCCAGGACGGAATAACAAGAAGCTCATCAATGTAAAACTGGTGGAAATACTTTTTCCAATTGTTAATCCAATCCAAATCTTCTGTTTCGGACAGGGTAATGCTACCTTCTCCGATATCCATAAACATTCTGAGTTCTTCCAGCTCTTCTTTTACCTGCTCCACAAGTGCATCCATATCAAGATTCTCATCCTGCTCCACAAAGAAATTCAGATAAGCCACGCCGTCATCTTCCTCTGTCTGCGGCAGGATGTCTACAAACATCTGCTCCTTCTCAAGCGGTGTCAAAGGAATTTTATCTTCAATCTGCGCACCCTCCAGACCGATATCCGCAAGAGTGCAGATAATGATATCTTCAGCCTCCGTAATTGTTTTCACTGATATTTTATTCCATTTCATTGCATTTCCTCCTGCTTTTTTCTTTGTTATCCTAACGTATTCTACACTGCCAGTTCCATGGCGACATGCACGATTCCCGTATCTTCATCCTTTATGAAACAATGAAGGCTTCCGTAATCAATATCTTCCATATACTGATAATTAATATTTTGCTCCATGATGAAAATCTCTGCACGAGCCTTCAAAATTTCATATAGTTCTGTAGTTGCCAATTCATCAAATTTTTTCGCCGTTATATTCATCATAAATCCTCATTCCGCCTTTTTACTCCCGATCTGCCAAATCCTGCTGCAACGCATCCAGGTAAGGCACCAGCACGCCACTGTGCTTCGGCAGGATGTAGGCCGGATTCAATTCCTCATGACGGAAGCTCTTACGCCCCCCGTTTTGAGCCCGCTCCCAAAAGAGTTTGAGATACTCAAACGGCAGGTAATAAAGTTCATCGATTGCAGTATAATAAATCAGAAAAAAAGCAATGCCTCCCTGCTTCTCGAAATCCGCCATAAACTCCACCTGATGCGCATGAATATTCTGCAAAGCAAATGTTAAACTCGCGCTTTCCTTTGCATCGAAACAAACCGGAATCCCCTGCACTGCACCGATGTAATCGACGGTACTTTTCTGGTCAAAATACGCAAGCGTAATATGTCTGCTTTCCTGATCTATCTTAACGGGCGTAATGGGTGTTGGCACCTTCTGAATCAATGCAAGTCCGGCTTCTCTGTATCTCTCATTTGTTCTGTTAATCATATCCTCAAGCGTCGAACCGCGAAGTCCGCGCGATGACCACGTTGCCATAATTACTCCTCTTCCGGTATCGGCAAATCAACCACAGTAACCTCATGGCCCGTTGCCGGCAAAAATTTATCCAGCAAATCCTTTGTTTGAATCTTTAAGCTGGAAGTATTCACGCAAGGATGACACCCAACATATTCACTCTCAAGCACCGGCTTATCAATCAGAAGACGCACTCTTTTGCCTGTATCATTCATCAGTCCCATAATGGAAACCGCACCCGGCTTAATATCAAGAAATTCTTCCATAAATTCCGGTTTTCCGAAAGAAAGACGGGCAGAGTTAATCTGCTTTGACAAGTCCTTTGTTTTAAAAGGCTTGTCCCCGGGCATCATAAGAAGATAAAACTCCGTCTCCTGACGGTTGCACAGAAAAAGATTTTTGCACATCGGCACACCGAGGACTTCATCAATTGCATTACATGCTTCCATTGTATTTGCTTCCTCATGATCTGTTCGCAAATACTCTATTCCAAGACTGTCCAACATATCATAAACTCTGATTTCACGTTCTAATCTACCCTGAACATCCTGCGGTCTTATGCTCATCAACTTCATTACTGCTCTCCTCTCATTCTATCCGTAAATTTTATTATATCACTCCGTTAGATATACTGCAATCAACATCTCTTTTTTGAGATAAACGTAGAAAATCTCCTATATTTTTGTTATACTGTTAAAGAATGAATTCTATGAAAGGATTTTTGCGGATTTCATGAAAAGATTTTTAGAGAATAAACTATCTTCTATTCATATCATTTTATTAAGCTTTTTGGTTGCAATTTTGATGGGAAGTCTGCTCCTTGCGCTTCCCATCAGTTCGGCAACAGGCAAGCCCGTTCCATACATCGATGCGCTGTTCACGGCAACTACCGCGACATGTGTTACCGGCCTGGTCACCTTACCAACCGTTTCTGCCTGGAGCACGTTCGGACAAATTGTTATCTTAATTCTGATTCAAATCGGCGGTCTTGGAATTGTCACCATATTGAGTGGCTTAATGATTTACTTTCACCAAAAAATATCCCTGCGCGGACGCATGCTATTACAAGATGCTTTTAATCTGAACTCCCTTTCCGGTCTGATTCGTTTTACCAAAAAAGTAATTTTAGGGACTTTTCTTATCGAAGGAATCGGTGCCATACTGTATATGTTTGTTTTTGTTCCGGAATTCGGTCCTCGCGGAATCTGGATTTCCGTCTTTACCTCTATTTCAGCATTTTGCAATGCAGGCATCGACATCATCGGCGAAACCAGCTTATGTAATTACACTTACAACCCCCTCATTAATTTCGTCACCTCTGCCCTCATCGTTTTGGGCGGAATCGGTTTTATCGTCTGGTGGGACCTTATCCGTATCCTGCCACAATTCCGCAAACAGGGCATCAAAGCCATACGTAGTCTGACATTGCACAGTAAAATAGCCTTAAGTTCTACCATTGCACTAATTTTTATCGGTGGTATTGTTTTTTTTCTTCTGGAAGCCAACAACCCTCTAACCTTACAGGGGCAACCTATGCTGAAGCAATTACAAGCCGCTTTCTTTCAATCCGTCACCACACGTACGGCGGGTTTTGCCACGCTTCCGCAAGAAAGTCTTTCCAACGCATCCGCCATTTTTGCTCTTTTATTGATGTTCATCGGCGGTTCTCCCGTCGGGACAGCAGGTGGTATCAAAACCGTCACACTGGTTATTATTGTTGCCAGCACCCTTGCGTTGGTACGAAACAAAAACGAAGTTGTTTTGTTTCACCGTAATATTTCCCGCTACACTTTAAGCAAGGCTGTAGCAGTAGCCACCATATCTTTTCTGACTTTATTTATTTCGACTATTTTGCTCGCAAGTGTTACCAACGCGGATACAATCGACATCCTGTATGAAACCGTCAGTGCAACAGCAACTGTAGGTCTTTCAAGAAATCTAACTTCACAGTTAAATATCTGGGGCAAAATAATTATTATATTTACTATGTATTTTGGCAGGGTTGGGCCGATTTCACTCGCAGTCGCTTTTAATACCAGAAAAGAAAGTCCAAACCTGATTAAAAATCCAACTGAAGAAATCAGCGTCGGCTAAATGCCGAAGAAAGGAATTTTTCATGAAAACAAATAAAACTTATGCAGTTTTCGGCCTTGGAAAATACGGCTCTGCAGTTGCAAAAGAACTGGCAGCAAACGGAGTTGATGTTATTGCCGTAGATGACAATGAATCTATTGTAAACGATCTCGCCACAGATTTACCGATTTGTAAATGTGCAGACATTACCGACCCTGAAGTACTTAAACAACTCGGCATTGCCAATGTAGACGTTGTTATCATTGCCATGGCAACAAATCTGGAAGCCAGTCTGATGGCCATTGTTCACTGTAAAGAACTCGGTATCCCGACTATTATTGCTAAGAGCGGAAATGAAACACATAAAAAAATAATGGAGAAAGTCGGCGCAACACAAGTAGTTCTCCCCGAAAGCGAATCCGGTTTTAGACTTGCCAAAAACATATTGTCTTCCGGATTTATTGATGTGATTGAACTCGCCAAAAATGTTTCAATGTTAGATATCCCCATCCAACCGGAATGGATTGGCAAAACCATTTTGGATTTGGATTTACGCAAAAAATATTCAATCAATATTGTTGCAATATGTGAGAACGACAGTGTGAATATCAACATTAATCCTCAAACTGTTCTAACTTCATCTATGCATTTGATTGTTATTGCCAATCCTGAGAAATTAGAAAAATTGCAGTCATAGCGCATGCCTTCATCCCTATGACTCTTCTCCTCTTGATAATACTCTTTGTAGAAAAACACCTCAGGCTCTGTATTCCCATAAAAAAAACATAATATGCAAGGGCTGTCGCATTTTACAAATGCAACAGCCCTCTCTACCATGTTAATAATTTGCTTTCTTCACTTCAAAATAGCTCTGCGGATGTTTACATACAGGACAAACTTCCGGTGCCTTTACGGCTGTTACGACATGACCGCAGTTACGGCATTCCCACATTACGATGCCTGCCTTCTCGAATACCTGCTTACTCTCTACGTTTTTAAGAAGTGCACGGTATCTTTCTTCGTGCATTCTCTCAATTGCTGCTACACCACGAAACTGTGCGGCAAGTTCTACAAAACCTTCTTCTTCCGCTTCTGCTGCCATTCTGTCGTACATATCGGTCCATTCGAAGTTCTCACCTTCTGCAGCATGCAAAAGATTCTCTTCGGTTGTTCCAAGTTCTCCAAGTGCCTTGAACCATAACTTTGCATGTTCCTTTTCATTCTCTGCGGTTTCAAGGAACAGCGCCGCAATCTGCTCATAACCTGCCTTCTTGGCTACGGATGCAAAGTACGTATACTTATTACGTGCCTGTGATTCTCCTGCAAAAGCTTCCCAGAGATTCTTCTCCGTTTTGGTTCCTGCATAAGGATTTTTTTTGTTTTCTGCCATATTCTTTTTCCTCCTAAAAATTTTTTTCTCCGATGCACACATTTTTGACTTATCATTTATCCGATATTGTCGGGTGTATTTTATTTCCCACCGGAACACACCCGACAATATTCATTTTCTGCAATCACAAATGTGCTCATCAGGAGTTCGTTTTTAATTTCATGCCATCCGAAAAAGCGGTGCCGACCGTTTCTCCAAATGTAACATATGCGTGAGTAATCGGATTGTATGCAATGGGGTTTAACTTTGCCATGTCAATTTTTCCGTCTGTCAAAACACTTTCATCCACACTGACATTGACAATCTCGCCCACAAGGATTTCATCTTCGTAACTTTTCACGACACATTCAAGCGAAAGCGGAAGTTCTGCAATTAAGGGTGCATTCACAAACCCGCTTTTTACCGCATGAAATCCGGCTCTGACAAATTTATCAGGTACATTGTCAGCAGATTCAACGCCCACATAATCACAGGCTACTACCGTGTCTGCGGTCGCCATACTTACCGTAAAAGCCTTTGTAACCTCCAAATTTGCAGTTGTTTTATGAGGGGACATACTGATGGTAACCTCATTCATATCGCTAATCATCCCCCAGGCCGCATTCATTGCATTTGGAATCCCGTTTTCATCGTAAGTTCCGATAATCAATACCGGCATCGGAACAATCCAGGGTTTTGCCCCATAATTTATTCTGCCCATTTCTCTACCTCGTAATCTGATGTGAAATAGCTGTTTTCATACTGCCAAGAACATCCTTTTGCATCTCATTCAAGGATTTATATCCGATTACATAGCCTCCGTCCTGCGCCGTCGCGGAAACCTCCACCCTCTGACCTATATGGATTGGTTCATCAGATGTCATCGTCCCGTCAGCAGTAATTATCGTATTCCTGTAATACACTACCGTATAACGCTCTGTCATCACCCCTGACGGAGAAGTAAAAGAAGCTTTGTAAGTATCATAAACTTCCGCTACCGCACCATCCTCACATGCCAGATATAGTGCAACCGGCTCAAGTCCTGTCAGCTGTGCCGTAATACCTTTACCGTACGCCTCTGTTAAAAAAGCCTCTGTTTCCGCATGAATTCCTAAAACAGTTTCTTCGTCAAGCAATGCTCTTCCGTCCGGCAATGTCTTGTCTTCTTCCTGAAGAATTTCTTCTAATGATTCCTCTACCGAAGCACGTTCTTCCTCCGCCTGCACGCAGGCAGAAAAAACAAACAACATAAATACCGTTGCCACGCATACCACTTTACGTAACATTCCTAAAAACCTGCCTTCTCAATCTCTCGAACCAGATTTCTTCCGTAAACCTCACCGCCAAGACAGTTCGGATGCAACTTGTCCAGGAAATATTCCTCCAGATGCGGAACAAGCTTGAACCCATCCACAATCGTAATATTGGAATATTTCTCGCAAATTGCTTTTAACTTATTACAGAATGAAATCAAAGTCGGCTCTCCATTCTCAACATCACCTCTCCAAATCGGAGTAACCACCAGTATGGGAGTATCTGCATAAATCGCTTTCAATCTCTCATAATATTCTTCAATATCCTGCATCGTCTCGGTTCCAAACTGGTTAGTACCCATTGCGATTATTATTTTATCAGGTTTATAGTCACCCATCTGCATAAGAATATTTTTATCATATACATAACCGCCGATTCCCTGATTAATAATATCATAATTCAAAAGTCGGTTTGCCACACTTACATAAGTATGACCGGAACGAAGCGGCCCGAACCCCTGTGTAATGGAATCCCCAAGCCAAAGCACCTTTATATCCTTTGTCACGCATCTGTAGTCATCAATTTCAAAATTTTTAATCTGCATGGTTGCATCTGCCGGCAGATAAAGAAGAATGGTTTTCTCTCCTGCAGGAAGTGTAAACGAAAGCGTTCCTTCCTCCTCCATATCCTTGATATAGCGGATATCCGTAACAACACCATCCACATATAACTCCACGGAATCCTCAGAGCCCTTCCAGATGATACGGTATTCGAAGGAAAAAGCCTCCGCCTCTGTCTTAAATTCTAATGTTTTTGCAGTTGATGCAGTACATCTTTCAAACCAGAAATCCGATACACGCTCGAAATAATCTTCCTGTTCCTTCATATACTGAAATCCTTGTAAATAACCGTCTTCTGTCTCTTCGAAACGAAGTGCTCCCCAATAAATCTTCTGTAACTCTGCATTTGACAATATCATTTTATTCAATCCCTTCTCTGTTTTATCACTCTTTTCTACTACTGCATTCTTTTCAAATCATAGCATGTTTTTAATATTTTTACAATAAAAATGGATGTGCATCAAAACACATCCATTTCTAAAAAGATTAATTATAATCAAAATGTTCTTCCTTGGAATCTGTACCATACGGCACTTCCTGAAATTCCTGCGCATAATTTCCATATCCGTATTCCGGCTCCCTGCCTATAAGGAAAGGATACGCAACCAACGGAACAATCGGTACGAAAATGCCGATAACTGCTATTGCCGTTGCGCCGCCATCCA
Source organism: Lachnospiraceae bacterium (assembly GCA_015056945.1). Lineage (GTDB taxonomy): Bacteria > Bacillota > Clostridia > Lachnospirales > Lachnospiraceae > UBA3766. Next base: position 41,970 of record SVFH01000014.1, read on the forward strand.
TACCGTAGGTTCTGAACAAGTCAAGGTTCATACGCATCTTAATCAGCGCTACACTCAAAGCAAAAATGCAATAAACAAGTGCAACAAAAATCCAGAGTATTACTGCCACAATCGCAATAGCATCCCAAAAAACCTCACGTCCCGGCAAAATCTCATCGGGATTAATATTCATTGTTATCTCGTTGCTAAACTGATTTATTCCGCCTTGAATGGAAGACGCAATACTCGTCGCAATCTGCGCAATCAGCAAAATCCAGAATGCCATAATTCGCTTCTTGGGTTTAATAAATAACAGTTCGTACTTTCTCTGTGGTAAAACCATCGGCACATAGTCCTGCGCTACAGGAATAAATGCCAGCCAGGAAAGCGGAACTCCCGCTTTCTGACCAATCATAAAAAATGAAACTGCTTTGATCACATATTGAACAAATGCCACCAGAACAGCTACTGCAATAATGATAAAAAGGAAACCGCCCAACACACCCAGTATTGCTATTGCCGCCAAATCGTTCATTTAAATCCCCCCGTTTCTTATAAATTACGCATTAAAATCCGGTTCACGATTCATAATCATGAAAGCAACAACTATCGATACAATGGGAACAAACATACCCAAAATGGAAAGAAGCATTGCATTATCCTGCATACCGTATGTCATATAAATATCATAATTCATTCTCCATGTGAAACCATATGTAATTACTCCAATCGCTACACAATATGCGAAATAAAGTAACCATCCCAACACCGGAATCACCATACTGAAAGCAAATGGAACAGCAAGTACGCCCGCAATCAAAGTGAACAATAAAAAATGCCAGAAGACTTTTGTTCTGTCTGTCTGAATATACTTGTTAAAAAGATTAAACTCTCTCCTCGGCAAATTTAACATTACCCAAATATTTCCGACAGGGACAAATACAAGCCATGCATGAGGCAATCCCTGTCTCTTTGCCATCCTGTAATACGGAAACACAAATACAATATAAAACGCGATTACAAAAAGAAACATCAACAGATAAATCAAAAGACCTACACCCATTCCCATCATTCCGACAAGACTTGCCAATTCGTTTTCACTCATAACACATAACTCCTTTTCTTAAATGTAATTTTTTACTATTATATCAAAAGCAAATCACCTTTTCAATCATTTATCAATGCAATTAATAACGTCCTCCCTAATGTGTAACCGGATCTGCCCCGGTATTCCATCCGAAGATTCCCCTCAGAATCACAGATTCCAACCTCCGTCAACCAAACATACCATTCCGATTACACATCAGGCAAACGCCTTTCCTGATTATCCCCTTTCAATATTATCTTTGCGATAATATTTCCCTGTATTCTCATATTATTACATTTTAGATAATATGTCAACAGGTTTTTTGCAAATTTTATACACATAAAGAGAACGTATTTATCAGTCCGGAAATAACGGGCGTAAAAGTTTGATTCTTACCTTTTTTTCATACTCCTTCACCCGATACAGTTCGACACCTTTCTTCTGATAACGGTACAGTATCTTCTTTAAATCACGAGAGACCTTATTTCCGACAATCACCACTTTACGGATTCCGTTCTTTCGTAAATACTCTCCCGTCGGAAGATCCTGTGCATATAAATCCCAACTGTTATCAAACAAAGAACGATGCTTGCGAAATTGATTCAGGCGATTCGAATCAGTCAGGAAAACAGGAGGCGCATCATCTTCAAATGTCATTTGGCTAAGCGTATCCGCACACTGATGCAATGCCTTTCCCACACTTAAATTATCTACTTTAGCAGCTGCCTCATTTTGCTCAATGGTGCCGTTATATACAGGAATCGGACGATACCCGATTGCCGCCAGAGCCAGCCCCATGTATACACTTTCCGCACCCGGCATATCCACGATAAAAGCCGTATCTTTTTCGCAAACTTCCTGAAACAAAACAGGAGGAAGTTCTTCTTCCTGCAGATAATAACCCCTGTCATAAAGATGATTCCCGACAAAAGCCACCGGGCGTACCCAGTCTACCCATTTTTTACCGTAAGGGGCCCAGATACGGTATATTTCCTTCTCTGTCATACTTATGCCTCCTCTACCAGCACGGGAATATCCGCAGCATTCGAATCAATTCGCGGTGTATCACTGATTCTTGCATAATATCCTGCATGTTCACCGTTCACTGCATACGATCCAAGACAAACATGATAGAATTCTCCGTTTACTCCTGTTAAAGGAAGGCTGTGAAAGCGCTTCTGCGCCAAATAATCCTTCGGATGAAATTTGACTGCTTTCATAATTTTGCGATACTCATCATCTTTACAGGCTTCGCGGATGGAAATATTTTCACCCACACGGCCATAAACAGGTTTATAAATATACCCTTCTTTTCCTTTAGCAGCTTTTACCGTAATCGTATCCGGCAAAAGTTTACGCCAGGTTGCCATACTGACACCGTGAGCCTCCATTGCATCCCACACGAAGGGAAAACGTTTGGTCTGTGCAAAAATCGCAATCGGATGATTGCAGGAAGGGGTAATTGTATCAAAATATCCGTGCCAGCGTTTCGGTTTCACTTCCGTCAGCCATTCCAACGGAGAAAAGCGAACAATTCCGTCCACTTCCCCTTCGTTTCCGTCAAGTATGGAAAATGCACGGTTGTTTTCAAATCTCAGGTGGTCCGATGCTGCATAAATAATATGATAGCCATCTTCTTCCAGGCGATCTCCTAAATACTGCATCACCTGTCTGTCGTCACTGTAGCAGGTACAATGTACCATCATGATTCTACCGCCCTTTTTTACCTTGGAAGAAATTGCTTTCACCAGAGTTTCGCCAAAACTTTTGAAATAATACTTCCCCTCCGGCAAAAACTGCCTGGCCGCTTCGGGTAAAAGAGAACTCTCTGCGAATCCGCCGGGCACATCGCTGTTTACTTCACTGATTGCCCAATCCCCTTCAACAGTAGGGTGAAAATCATAACGCATCAGACGGATGTGTTTATCCGGATCGTAATTTTTCATACGGATAATATCCCGCTTCACATTACGCGGAAGCCCCAACGGTTTGGCAAGAGACAAATCGGAATTGATTAACTGCTCTGCCGCCCTTGTTTCTTTATCAAGTGCCTCCGTATAAGCAGAAACCGCCTCATGTTCTTCTTTGGTAAGAACAAGTGCATATTTCGCAATCGTATTGTGGTCCAAAAACTGCGGATCCCACTTATAGCAGTCAAACATCGCACACAACCTGTACTCTTCGTATTTTTCTTCCGGTATCGCCACCAGTTTCATTTCTTTTTCCCTCTCTATCTATTGGTGAATATCTTCGCGCGTGATATTCTTAATCCATTTACCGCTTTTATACTGCTTAAATACCCATGGCCATTTCACAAACTCATCCGTACACAACAGGAAATAAACCGCAAGCACGGGGAGTTTCAATACAAATGCCGCAAGCAGTCCAACCGGCACCGCATACCCCCACATATCAATCGCATCGCAAACCAGTCCGAACTTTGTATCTCCGCCGGCACGGAACACACCTGCAATCAGCATCGTATTGACCGCCGTCCCGGTAATATAATACACATTCATCAAAAGCATCCATTTCAAATAGTGCATTGCCGTATCGGTAAACTGTAACGACGCATACTGTAAAACAAACGGGATTGAAACAAGTACGATCAAACCGCCGACAGCACCGCTTAAAAAAGCAAGTTTCAACAGTTTTGACGCATCCTTTTTCGCATCCTCGAGACGATTTTCTCCCAATGTGTTTCCAAGTAAAATCGTGCCGCCGCTGGCAACCGCATAACAGAGAATCGTACCGAAGTTACGTACTACAACCACAAAGGAATTTGCTGCCACGGCATCGTCTCCGAGATGACCGATGATTACCGCATACATGGAAAAAGCAAGTCCCCATACAATATCATTTCCGAGTGCCGGCAATGAAAGCCTGACAAAATCCTTAAATAACACTTTGTTTCTTGTGAAAATACTTAAGAAACTCATCTTCACATCCTTTGAGTATGCCGAAACAATCATACAACAAATCAACTCAATCACGCGTGAAGTAGTTGTTGCGATTGCAACTCCGGTAGCGCCAAGCTTCGGCGCACCAAACAGTCCAAAAATAAAAACAGCATTCAGGCCTACATTTACAACAAAAGCAATCACATTCATGACCGTACAGATTGCCACCCTTCCGACACTTCGGAGTGCAGAAAGATACACTTCTATTATACTCCAGCAAATATAGGAAAGACTCATGATACGCAGATAAGATGCACCAATCTGAATTGCTTCCGGATTATCGATAAAAATTTTCATCATTACTTCCGGAATTAACAGCGCAGGGAGCGCAACAATCAATCCTCCCGCAAGAGAGAAGCGCAGTGCTATTCCCTGTACAATCTTAATCGCCTCAAAGTCCTTTTTACCGTAATACTGGGCGCATAACATTGTAACACCGGTCCCTACTCCGTATAATACGGAAAAAAGGATATTGGCATACTGCGCCGCCTGGGAAACGGCGGCAACCGATGTCTGCCCCACATAGTTCAGCATAATTACGTCTGCGGAACTGATTGCAGCGCTCAAAAGATTCTGCAATACAATCGGCAAAACCAACTTGAATATTTTAGAATAAAACTCTGTCTTTTGTGTTTGCATTTCTTCTTTGTTTTCCTTTATCTTTTGATTTACTTCTCATTTTTCTTATATCACAAGGGAAGTGAATGTGCAAGGTTCATTCAACGTTCATATTCTATCAAAGTCATTCTTTCATTGATTACCCGCTCTTCTCCCGTCCGTACAAAACCGCATTTCTCATATAGGTGACAATTCCCTTTTTCCTGCTTGATGGTATCAAGCCACCACTGGTCTGCATCAGGATACATTGCAAAAACTTTCTGAATTGTCACAAATCCGATTCCCTGATTCTGATATTTGGGGAGAATAAAAAGCGGACTGATAACATACACTTTTTTGCCGTTTATATCTCTGTATCCGATATTGATTCCCCCTACTCTTGCGCCGTCTTTTAGAATGAAATAATAGGTTCTTCCTTCCTGCAGGAAGCGTGCACGCACACGTTCTAACGACTCAAGTGCCGGCGAACACTCATCCTTATACTTCTCATATAAAGGCATAAAACTTTCCACCTGCATGGCATGAAGATATCCTAATTCATCCTCCCTTACTTCTTCAAGAAATACGCGGTTCTCCAATTCTGCCATGCCTTTAGACGGAAGTTCAAAGGCCTCTTTGATTTGCTTTGCAACGACATCCGGTTCCAGATTGGTATTATCTATCCTTATATAGTTGGCAAAAGGAATTTCTCCTTCATGACTCACAAGTCTGTACTTCGTTTCCTCTCGTAACATTCTGCCCTCAGACGCGGCAAGATCACGCTTGGAGGCTTTATTGAGAAGTATGTTCTCTGTCTTATTTCTCTCGATTCTGACTTCCCTGTCCGCAATCAGTTCCACATAGTAGACCGTACCGCCCGTCGCCTCAAATTTCGCTGCAACATTCCGTATGTATTCCCAGTCAGACGGCATGTCAAATGCCCACATAAACGTAAAAATCATGCCCTGATATTCCGTCTTCATAAAAGCATCAAAAATATCTTCACGCAACTTGCTGACAAGTGCACCGTCAAATCTACCCATGATTTCTATCACGGGTTCAATCATCATGTGATTGTGAAAAAGCCTGAAATCCGTTATTTTCATAAGTTCCTGTCCGACGGTCATTTTACCGACGGCACCGCTTCCTATTAAAATGATCAAGTCCATTGTGTTGCCCTTCCTTTTTTCTTTTACTGTTTCCTGTTTCTTTTTATCAGACAATGTTTTTACCATCAAAAACAATCAGCGGAATCCGCATTTCATCTTCCGTAATGCTACCATGCATGGATTTAAACTCTTCCTCCAGAAAGAGAATCGACAAATCACTTGTTGCAATCGCCAGATAATTCCCGAGCATGGAACGAAACTGTTCATGTTCCTTCCCTGTTCCCATCAGCTTTCTTGCAATCACTTCTTCCATCGTCATCAAAAGAAACTTATCGCCGAATTCTTTCCTGAATTCTTCTTCGAAAAAAGTTTTTTTATCTTCCTTTACGAAAAGATTTAATACTCTGGGTTCCAACGAGGGACATCTTTCAAGACACTCCCAAAGCAGCGGATAGTCTTCCAAATTCGCAAAATCCGTGTCAATATGCCCGTGGTCGGCCGTAACAATCAGAAGTGTATCCTCAAGCTCCGATGCCATCTCGGAAATCATTCCTTCCAAAAATGTCAGTTCCTCCTTAACAATCTCCGCCTGGCAGCCGTATTTGTGCAACAATCCGTCCGGTTCTTTCCAGTACGCATAAATATATTTCTTTCCTTCTTCTTTGCAAAGCTTCTTAATCCGTGCACAAATCTCCTCTGCATCACTTGGAAAAGGCGGTGCAAACGGCATGGCATCATACGCCTGATGTCCTGCCTTATTAAGCCTTTCCACAACGGATTCATATGGTGTCACCGCATTCGCAACATGATAATCCGCAGCCGGTTCATCCGTCCCCTGGATGACGTTTAAGAATACGGTTACGTTCCGGTCGATGGAAGGATAATAACAGTCCCAGCCAAGCCAACCGTGCTCACATGGGTGCTGCCCCGTAATCGCCGACATCGTTGCCGCAACAGTCGTTGACAAAAAAACGGAATTCGTCTCTCCTGCAAGATGTGTACGAAACGCACCATCCTTCTTCAGATGCTTCTCTAAAATGCGCATCCCCATTCCGTCCAACAAAAAAAGTACCACATTTTTATACTCTTTCTCAAGATATCCGTCAATCAAAGGATGCGTCACACCTAGCGGTGTCTCACCAAACCACTTTAAAACCGAATTCGGAATATTTGCAAGACAGTTCTCATAATCCGGCCAAACCAACTTCTTCTCTTTCTCCATCGCGTTTCCTCCTTTTCTTATCAAAAACTTTCCTGTATGAGAACAAAGAGTCCGCAAACGGACTCTCGCGCCGAGCGCGGTTGCGATAGCAACATCTTCCTTACGCGCGAGTGTGCATCCTTAGCGGAGCTTTTTATTGCATAGGAATTTCCTATGCAATAAAAAACCACCTACCCCGGAAAGGATAAGTGGTTCAACTTCAATCTTCACTGCAAACTTCTTGAATGAAAACTTTATTCTTCCCTGCGAGCATCTTTATGACATAGCAAATGAAAACCGTACATACGAGAATAGCGCACGATTGAATCAAAAATGTATGCAGTTCTGATAACTGACTTGCTCATGGAAATCGTTTCCTCTCAAATTTTTACTCATTCTATACCACAATCTATTATTCGTCAACATCTTTTTCATGTGAATTTCTTTGCGGAAGGTTTCTCGCCATTCGAGCTTCTTTGCACAGTTTCTCGTCACATGGACTTCTTTGCACAGTTCTTCGTCACATGGACTTCTTTGCACAGTTCTTCGTCACATGGACTTCTTTGCAGAAGACCTTTCGTCGCATTATACGCCTTTCACAAAGCTTTTCTTCCGTTTAAAGTATCTATAGCCAAAAATTTCTTTTCCAGGTCCACTTATTCTTCAATAACATAACTAAAAGAAACAAAAAAAGTATCTATCAGAAAAAACTTATTCTCCGGCAACTTTTTTCTTAAAATAAGTGGAACCGAAAAACAGTTTTTTCTATATAGATACTTTAGACCTCATTCCAATGTCCCCGATAAAGCGGATACGCCAAACTTTATTCTGTACCCACACTTTTCTTGCAATAATCGTCCCAAACAACAATTATCGGATTCGAAAGCGGGTTTTATTTTGTGGGTGCCATGAGAATTTTACCGGTACCGCGGTAAACATTTACAAGCCCTTCACCGGAGGTTGCACTTCCCATAAGGGAATTGCCTGCACGCTCGGTTGAGAACTGAAGACTTGCAGACCAGCATACTGCAAAGTTACCGTCAATCTTGATGCAATCATTCTCTAATTCAATTTCATATAATTCTTCTCTCGGGCAACGGCTCAACAATACCGCCTGGCCGTTTCCGACAAGTTTTAAGTTGAATAAACCTTCACCGCCTGCTACTGCAGAAGTAAGGTTGGTACGCATCTGTACTTCATCCTTCACTTCATCATCACAGCAGATAAACATACCGTCGTCACAGCAAAGTCCGTTCCACTCTGCAACATTTTCAATAATCGGATAAAGATATGTAGGTTCGCAGACCACAAGGCCGGTACCCTTGTACAGAGGCTTAACAGGCGCATCACCTGTTAATTTGGACTTAAACATTTTGCCCATCATATCACCTACGCCGTTTACTCCTGCCGTCTGGGTTACATTTCCGGTAATAAACTGCATTGCACCGGGTTTTAATCTGATTGCGTTGTCCTGTAATTCAATCGCAACCTGCTTCAAGGTACAATTTGTTTTGGACATGAAATAAGAAGTTGACGCACTGTTCGGTGTTACCGACATATCCATATTGTGCTGGAATACGGTAAATACTCCTTTCTGTTCCAAAATTTTGATGTTGTCATTATCATAAATAAAATTTTTGATTCTTACCATTTCTTGTCTCCTTTGGGATTTATCTTTACTTTCTTAGTTTATCACTTTTTCACCGGAGTATATAGTATTTTTTTTGCAAAATAACATATTCTATTTCGCACTTTTCAATATATTCCTTCACAAAGCGCATATTTTTCCTTTACACCTTATTTATTTTACAATATACTGAAAAAAAAACAAATGAATGGAGTAGGATGATTATGAATTCGCAAACCAAAGTAAACCTGCTCATTGTTCTTTTTTGCATCCTTCCGATATGCCTCGGTATACTTGTTCCTATTTTAGAGGAAGCAGAATTTGAGTTTACCAATCCTTACGATTATGCAAGGATAACGGATGTAGAATACAAGGCCGTCGTAGTAGATGAGCCGGAACAAAAGGGCAAGGTTATCATTACAGAGCGTCTCACCTTCGACATTCATGCCGCTTCCAAGAACAATCTTTTCTGGGAATTGTGGCGTGAATTACCGGAACAATATGTTGATGGCGTCAAGGTGGACTATAAGGTTAATTCCGTTAAACAAATTTACCCTGACGGACGTGTATATGTTTATGAGGAAAGCCCGAAGCTGTACTGGAATGATTCCGATTATGTGAAAGAAAATACCAAATACGGTCCGGGGAAATGGTTCCACAGTGAAGGACCTTACAATCCCGACCAGAGAAGATATGAATGCGTATTGTTCTATGTAGACGGTCTTTATCGGGAAGAAGTCGTGTATGAGATTGAATACGAAATGTACAATGCCGGTCTTCGCTACGGTGACTGTTCCGAGCTTTACCTTTCAATGTATTCCGGCGATACCATCAAGTATCTGGACTCCTATAAAGCCCAGATTCTGGTTCCGAATGATGACATGCCGGCGAAAGGAAACTATCTGGTACAGACTTATGGTACCTCAAAGAATGATTTTCCGTACAAAGAGTCTGCCGATGCAAATCCCGGATATCATACGTTTTCTTTCGAGTTGGACAAGTGGGACCTGCGTTTTAACCCGTATAACGAATATATCGAATTTGTGCTTTTATCTTATGGTGAAGATGCATTTTCCTTCACGGAACATGCGTCTGTAAATGACTACTATTATGACGACAGCCTAGATTACATTCACAGAGATATGAACGAGTACAAGATGCGTCCGGTTCTGTTTTTCTTCCTAAAAGCAATCATTGCTTTTGCATTGACAGCGCTTGGACTGTGGTTCGTCATTTATGCTCTTATAACAGACAGAAGACTTCGCAAAAAATATAAATTCTTTACTCCGGAAACAGACTATAAATATTTTCGCGACATTCCGTCTGATTTGGACCCGGTTGTAGCTTCACGATTTGTTTTCTGTAAGAAGAAGTCCAAAAAAGATATCGCTGCATCATCCTATGCAGCCATCTTATTAAGCCTTGCACGAAAAAAATATATCTTATTGCGTGAGCTTTCCAATGACGATATAGAAATCTACATTCCGAACAGACCGGGACCGAATAAAGAAACGCAACTCACGACTTTAGAGCCGCTTAGCCATTGCGAGTCTCTTTATTATAACCTTTTATTAAGACATGCTTCTACGGACACCATTTCCATGAGAAGCTTTCGAAACAAAGTATCTACGGACTATAATGCTACCAATACATTTGCACAGAACATGAATCTTGCTTTTTCCAAAGTAGCATTCCGTTTGAACTATATCCAGAAAGCATCATACACACAGCCGCAGAATGGTTTGAGAACTGCACGCACTGCCCTATTTACTATAGGTGCGCTCTCCATTACACTGGTTAATTTTATCTCTTCACTAACCAGACTGGACATGGCATTCGGAGCCTATACCTTATTTGGCATCCTTTGCATCATCGCCGGAATCATTATAAACACAAAGATTCCGAAGTATATTCTTCTGACACAGCTTGGAGAAAACGAATATGCGAAATGGCGCGGTTTATATAACTTCTTAAACAGCGATACGTTATTAAGCGACTCTACGGTTATTGCCCTTCCGGTTTGGGAAAAATACCTTGTGTACGCAACCGCATTCGGTATCTCCTCCAAAGTCATCAAGGCAATTGAATTGAAATGTAAGGAGATTGCAACTGAAAGTCCTATTTTGAGTAACAGCTTTTATCATTCGCGTTCCTTCCACATTTCAAGCGGTCATTTCCATTCTTCTGTCCGCTCCGGTTCTTACAGTGGCGGTTCCTTTGGAGGAAGCTACGGTGGTGGCGGAGGCTACGGCGGCGGAGGCTACGGTGGTGGCGGCCGAGGCGGCGGTGGCGGTGGCGGCGGTCACTAATACTGACACATACAGACTTTAGAATAAACAAAAACACTCCGCAAAGTGATACAGCTTTGCGGAGTATTTTTGTTTATTATTACGAAACGCAGTAAATACGTTCAAAATTGCATTCTGTTTCAATATACTTGCGACGTTCTTCTTCTTTGTCAAATAACGAATATGCAATCACAAGCTTTGCATATGCCGTTTCCTCTGTGAAACCATATAAAAAGCGAATACGATGCCCATTGGTCTCATGTTCTGCAATTTCGTAAATTGTCTCATACGTTCCTTTTCTATACACGGAAGGTGAGAGATACACATCAATCGATTTGTCAAAAGAGAAGCAGAAATCCCCGTTTTTTCATGCACGGACAGATTACCTTTTTCATTTATTGCCGTACAAATCGTACCCCCAACCAAAAGCAAAAGAACTTTTTTCATACCTTCTTCTAACGTAAAACGGGAGACAAAGCTCCCGTTTCTATTGTGCCGTTTATTATTTTCCATCCAGTTTCTGATCCAAAAGTGACTTAATCACTGCCGTATCAGCTGTATTCTTCAGTTCACGCATGCAGGCACCAAAAATTGCCTGTTTTGCCTTCACTTTGCCGTTTCTGTAATCTTCTACTGCCTGTGCATTCTCGCTGATGACACGATCCATAATCGTCTCAATAGTAGATGCATCTACCTGACTGTCTAACTCATTTTCCTTGCAGTATGCAACCGGGTCAACACCCTCTTCCAATACAGCTGTCAGAATCTTTCTTCCGCTCGCACGGTTTACTTTATTCTCATCAACCATCTTAATGATGGTAGAAAGCTCTTCTGCCGTAATTTCAAGATCACCTAAGAGTTTGCCCTGCTTACGAAGCACGCCTGCACAGTCTGTCAGAATCCAGCCTGCTGCATTCTTTGCATTACAACCCAAAGTAACAACATCATCAAGAAGCTTACTTACTTTGTGATTGTGAATCAACATATCAATTTCTTTCTCGGAAATGCCTGCTTCTCTGTAAGCATCTGCCTTCTCATCCACTGCCACAGGTTTCGCTGCTTTAATCTGCTCTAACCATGCATCATCAATGATAATCGGCATAAGGTTTGCATCCGGGAAATAACGATAATCTGCTTCTGTTTCCTTATTACGCATTGCAAATGTCTTACCGGAAGCATCATCAAAACGTCTGGTTTCCTGTACAAGTTCCTCTGTTTCAAACTCAAGTGCATCTATGTGACGCTGTGCTTCATACTTAATTGCCTTCTCAATTGCTTCAAAAGAGGCCATGTTTTTAATCTCTGTACGAACACCGAACTCTGTGCTGCCTTCAGGACGAACGGAAATATTAACGTCACAACGCATTGCACCTTCTTCACACTCGGAAATACCGCCGGAACGGAACATGGATTTCAATTTATTCAGGTAAACCAAAACTTCCTCTGCACTACGGAAATCAGGCTGTGTTACAATCTCAATCAAAGGAACGCTGGTACGATTGAAATCGACGAAAGAAGCTTTTCCTGCATGCACAAGCTTACCTGCATCTTCTTCCATATGAATCTGCTTAATATGAATATCACGCTCTCCCTCAGAAGTCTTCAAGGTCACACAACCATTTGTACAAATGGGGTGATTTAACTGTGTAATCTGATATGCACAGGGAAGATCCGGATAGTAGTAATTCTTTTTATCAAAAGTTGTGTATCTGCTGATTTCACAATTCAACATAAGTCCGGCGGTTACTGCCAGCTCAACAACTCTTTTATTCATAACCGGCAACATACCGGGCATACCGCTGCAGGCAGGGCAAACACAGTCGTTGGGTTCTTTGGATGCGGAATGTCCGCCGCAGGAACAAAAAATCTTGGATTCCGTGCTGAGTTCCACATGCGTTTCAAGACCGATGACAAGTTCATATTTCATAATTATTCACCTATCCTTTCCGTGCTTCCCGCAAGACTAAGCAGAACACTTTCACTAAACTGTTTACCCATGAGCTGTACACCACCGCTGACAAGTGCAGGGATACCAATGAGGTTTGCTACTGCTGTAAATATGCTTTCTTCGAATACTTTAACAAATGCATCTTTCATATCATACGCTTCATATGCAGTCTTTGCGCATGCCGGTGTCAGAACTGCATCATACCGTGCAAATACTTCTGCCATTCTGTCCGCAACCACGCGACGCACCTTCAACGCTTTGCCGTAACAATCATCATAGCGGTTCTTGGATAACACATCCGAACCATAGAGAATAACTGCTTTTGTCAGGAAGTTGAAGCCTTCCGTTCTGGAATTTACGTATAATTCATCTATATTCTTATATTCTTTAGCACGATATCCGAATTTCACACCATCATAACGGGAAACATTGTTACAGGTTTCTGCCGTCATAAGAATCTGCCATGTTGTATTTGCAACATCAACAATATCGAGAGAAATCTCTTCCACAACCACTCCGTTTGCACGAAGCTTCTCTGCGTAAGCATTCACGTTTGCACGTGTCACATCGTCCGCTTTCTCAAGCAACTCTTTCACGATTGCAACTTTTTTACCCGTAACGGATGCTTTGGCATCATATGTGTAGCTTTCTTCTTTCAAACAAGTGCCGTCTTTCTCATCATATCCGGCAATCACACCCATGATTTCAGCAATACCTTCCGCATTCTTTGCATAAACGCCAAGCTGCTCTCCGGAAGCCGCGCAGGAAATGATTCCGTAACGGGAAACCGTACCATAGGTCGGCTTTAAGAAATCTACACCGGAAAGTGCTGCCGCACGTCTGGGTGCACCGATCATGTCAACGCCGAGTGCCGCTTCTACGGCTCCCTGTGCCACTAACTCTGCTGCGGCTCCTTTTAAAGTACCTTCCTGTTTGTTATAGTAGGAAAACTCACCCACAAGGTCGAGTCCGAACTCGCCTACATGAGTCTTTCCTGAAATGGTATATCCGCTTTTTTCCAGTCTGGTAACAGCCTCTGCACTAAACAGCGGCTTAAAGCCCTCTAACATATGAGAGCCTGCGCCGGTCTGTGCACCTTTGACAAGAATCATATCATCAACTGCTACCGTACCCTGTTCTGATAACTGTGTTGTATATAAACTCATTCTATGCACCTCACTTTACAAGTCTTGGCACCTGCCAACTGTCTTCACTACGCTCCGGAGCTCCTTCTAAAAGGCTCTCACGGCTAAACTCCTGTTTTCTGACATCTTCACGCAGAATATTAGTCATCGGCATTACATAAATCATTTCTTCCACGTTTGCGGTATCGATACCTGCAAGCGCTTCTTCATGCGCCTTCATGCCTTTGAAAATCTCCTGCATACAGCTCTCTTCCTCTTCTGTTAAGGAAAGCTGGTTCAGCTGCTGTGCGTTGGAAAAGGTTGCACGCTTCTCACTGTGTTTTCTGCTTGCGCCACCGGTTGCTGCAGCGCGACCTGCCAATGCACTGCCGTTTCCGAGAAGATGTACATCCTCTAACTGCTGATTGGTTACTTCACTCGGTGCACCAAGCAATAAATCCTGCGCATTACCATTAAGCGGGAATGCAATAACTTCAAGAATCTTCTCTTCGTCTGTTAAAAGCATAACCGTACGGTCAATTCCCGGTGCCATACCTGCATGAGGCGGTGCTCCGTACTGGAATGCCGTATAAAGCGCATTGAATCTGGTCTTTAACTCTTCTTCGGAATAACCTGCAATTTCAAATGCCTTTTTCATAATATCAATGTCATGGTTACGAACCGCACCGGAAGCAAGCTCGATACCGTTACATACAAGGTCATACTGATAAGCCAGCACCTGTGTCGGATCGCTTCCAAGGAGTGCTTCCATACCCCCCTGCGGCATAGAGAACGGGTTGTGTGTGAAAATGGTATCTCCTGTTTCCTCGTCGATTTCATACATCGGGAAATCTACAACGAAACAGAATTCAAATGCATCATCACGAATCAAATCAAGCTGTTCTTTCTTTGCAAGCCAGGTACGGATGTGTCCGGCTTTCTTTTCTGTATCACCCTTCTTGTCATCACAAATGAAGAAGAGAGTCTCACCTTCTTTTACACCTGTTAATGCAATAATCTCTGCCTTCTTTTCATCGCTTAAAAACTTCGCAATCGGTCCTGCAAAAACGCCTTCTTTTAAGGTAATATAACCAAGTCCGCCAAGTCCGACTTCCGGAGAAGTTGCAAACTTCAAAGAATCCTCAAAGAACTTCTTTGACTTTCCTGCGCAGTTGGCTACAATACCTCTGACCGGTTTACCCTTAAAAGCAGGGAACTCAACATCAGCAAAAAACGCGGTCAAATCACAAATCAAAAGCGGATTACGAAGGTCCGGCTTGTCTGAACCATAGGTCATCATTGCGTCCGCATACGTAATACGGCGGAACGGTTTCTCAGTAACCTTCTTGGTTGTAAATGCTTTGAAAGTATCGTAGATTACATCTTCACAAACCTCAAGAACTTCTTCCTGGGTTGCAAAGGCCATCTCAAAGTCTAACTGATAGAATTCACCCGGAGAACGGTCTGCTCTCGCATCCTCATCTCTAAAGCACGGTGCTACCTGGAAATAACGGTCAAATCCTGACACCATCAGGAGCTGCTTAAACTGCTGGGGAGCCTGCGGCAACGCATAGAATTTGCCGGGATGCTTACGGCTGGGAACGAGGAAGTCTCTTGCTCCTTCCGGAGAAGAAGCCGTCAGAATCGGCGTCTGCATATCTAAGAAATTCTTCTCTTCCATTTTATTTCTCATGAAACGGATAATCTTGGAACGCATCACAATATTGTCATGGTTCTTGGGATTACGAAGATCGAGATAACGGTATTTCAAACGTAACTCATCTTTGCTCAAATGAGAGGATCTTACCTCAAATGGCAACATATTGCGGCTCTTACCTAATACCTGAAGGGTATCTGCAACCAATTCCACATATCCGGTTGCAATCTTTTCATTCACAGTTTCAGGCGCACGCTTATTCACGATTCCGCTTACACTGATTACGGTCTCACGATTGACATTCTTCAATAATTCCTCATCATGGATAACAACCTGGGTTACGCCCGTGTAGTCACGCAAATCAATAAAAATAACGCCACCATGATCACGGACCACGTCAACCCAACCTGCAAGCTGCACATTTTGGCCGATATGCTTATCGCAAATATCGTTACAGAATTGTGTTCTATACATACTAAATCCTCCCTATATAAAATAATCCCGGGAATATTTCAACAATATTCCCGGGACGAGTAAACAATTTTCACCCGCGGTGCCACCCGCATTGATGCCGATAAAAGCATCCTCTTTTCTACTATTCAAATATCTCTACTTCAGAGTGTTCCCAAACTTACTACTCATCTGAAATGCGCTTTCAGTCGCCGACGCATTCTCCCTGACAGACTTTCCACAAAAGCTGAGTCTCCGATTTGGATTCTATCAAACTCAAAACGCCTTGTCAATAACATTATATTCAAGTTTTATCAAATTATTCCTTCTTTAAACAATTTCTATCTTTATTCCATAACTGCTAAATCAAATCTTTGACGCTTCTGAAACCATCCCGCAAACGCATCCTTGCAGCAATTACAGATTTTTTATGTAGGATTCTATCACTTTCACATTTTCATTCAGGCTCTCCATAATTGCGGCAATTTCCTGTAACGAGGCTGCCTGCTGGCTGATTGATTCTGACGTTTCCCTTGATTTCTCACTGACATGATTTACCTGACTGTCCACACCACCTAACATAGCACTGATTTCTCTGGCAGACTGTGTAGTATTATTAGACATTTTTTCAATCTCTTTGGCAACCACGAAGAAACCTCTTCCGGCTTCTCCCGCACGGGACGCTTCAATGGAAGCATTCAGTCCGAGCATTTTTGCCGATGTGCTGAGTTTATTGATAACGCCGAGAATACTGTTCATTTTAGCCGTTTCATCCAGTAGCTTTGTCATCAGTTCATAAATCTGCTGATTGTTGGACGAAATATGTTGAATCTCATCCGTAATTCCACTCACGGAACGGGATACCTTCTCCATTTCTGAAGCAAGGGTAGAAATGGCATCTTTAGTCGCTTTGATTTTTTCAATACTTTTGGCAATCATCAGACAACCGACAACCTTATCTCCTTCCCACAAAGGAATCGCATAGGACAAAAAAGGAACGCCGTAAACATGAGCCGGAACTTCCCGCACCATTCTTTTTCTGGATTCTATTACCATACGCGGCGTACTCTCCGCCGGAAACGGTTTCCCTATCTCGCATTTTACCGGAATCTCATTACACGGCTGGTTATATATAAAACTTTCCGTATTTGTAATCGCCACCGAAACAGGTTCATCGATGAATAACGGAATATATTTAGATATACTTACAAATTCCTGCAAAATCTTCTTTTCATTAGAAAAATCCATACGCGCCTCTCCTTTACTTCTATGCTGTACCCATATCGGCATTATAGCATATTGCGGAAAAAATCGCTATGGATTTTTCATTTATCACTTATGAAACTTCTAAAATTTAATCACTTCGGGAGCAGCTGTGAATGAAGAAAATGTTGCCGTTGCGTTTGCAAGATACAATACCTGCGTATTTCCGTCAAAAATGTTCGCCGTGCCAAAGGGTCTGACACGCGGCTGATCTCCCTCTACGGTTGCCAGATAATAAACTCCTGCTTCTTTCAAGAAATTGCAAACTTTCTCCATAAGTAAAAGACTCCTTTATTAAAGTATACCGTATGCTTCCATTGCTGCTTTCAATCTTGCGGTTGTATCTGCTTCCATCTCTGTTAAAGGAAGACGTAATCCGCCTGCTTCCATTCCCATTAAATTCAATGCCTGCTTTACCGGAATCGGGTTCACTTCGCAGAAAAGGGCTTCTACCAATTCAATTGCATCTAACTGCATCTGTGTGGAACCTGCCACATCTCCGGCAAAGAATTTCGCACACAACTCATGTGTCTGGCGGGGCGCCACGTTGGAAAGAACGGAAATAACACCCTTGCCTCCCAGAGAAAGAATAGGAAGAATCTGGTCATCATTTCCTGAATAAATGTCGATTTTTCCTTTTGCCAAAGCTGCAATTTTAGCTACCTGGCTGATATTTCCGCTGGCTTCTTTTACTGCTACGATATTCTCACATGCTTCACATAATCTTACGATAGTTGCAGGTGCAATATTCATACCGGTTCTGCTCTGTACATTGTAAAGGATAATAGGGATTTTAACCGCATCAGCAACCGCCTTAAAATGTGCAAACAGACCGTTCTGTGTCGCTTTATTATAGTAAGGAGAAACCAGTAAAAGTCCGTCCGCTCCTGCTTTCTCTGCTTCTGTTGATAAATAAATCGCTGTCTCCGTACAGTTAGAACCTGTTCCTGCAATAACGGGAATTCTCTTTGCTACTACATCCACACAGTATTTGATTACATCCAGATGCTCTTCGTGAGTTAAAGTAGATGCTTCACCTGTTGTACCGCATACGATAATCGCATCTGTCTGATTCTCAATCTGGAATTCGATTAACTTTCTGAAGCTTTCATAGTTAACGCTTCCGTCCGCATTCATCGGTGTTACAATTGCTGTTCCTGAACCTGTAAAAATTGACATATAATCCTCCATTCCGCCCTTCGCGGGCAATAAAAGTTAATTTCTGAAGAGGCTTCTCACTTCAAAGTTGTCTGATTCCACGGATTGCTCCGCGCTGTCGCACTCTCGCAATCCTTCACAACATTCGCATATCGCGGAGCTTACGCCCCGCTTTTATGCTCATGTTGTGGCGTGTACCAAATTCATAAAACCACTTATGTGCTAGCACATGTGGTTTATGAGCTTGGTACACTGGAATCAAAAAAAGACGCATAGCGCGCCAATATTATATTCCGTACGTACTTTCCGTCCGAATAATATATGATAGCGCCCCATCTAAAACCAGATGACAGTCATACAGTTCTTCACTGTATGCCCAAGACTCGACTTTCAGGCCATCTCCTCTTTCGGCGTCTTCCCCTTTCCTTCTTTCCTCATCTGTGCCTGTCACATCCAAAAGAATTACTGTTGAAAAACGCAACCTCTACCTTTATTTTCTGTTGTTAAAGGGATAATAGCATTAACAATCTGCTTTGTCAATGCTATTTTCTCTTTTATCGATGTGTTTCGATATCTGTTCCGGGAATTCTTACGTATACAGAATAGTCATCCACTTCAAACTCTATGGATTCTGCATTCTTTGAATTTACCTTATCAAGCAACTCATCATAGGAATCCACACCCATTATCATCCGGAAGGACTTTGTGAATTCATTCTCTTCCTCAAACATAATCTCTACATCGAAAATGCCTCCGTTGCAATAATCCTCCATAAATTCAGCTGATTCTTCATCCGTTACAATCGCAGGATCAATCATCACTGTCACAATAGCTGCTCCGATTGTATCACAAAGCATCAAATCTTCAGAAGATTTGGCTTTCTGTGTATAATCCATCACCTGGGTTCCCAAAATGCCGCTCATCATAATTACAATGCCCAATATACAGATTACTGATATCGCAACACCGATAATACCCATTACCATACCTGTCGTACCGGTAGTCTTGCGGCTCTTTTTACGGGCAATCGCTCCTACTACAATCGCAACAATACCACAGATAAAAGAAATAGGTCCAAGGCATCCGATTAACGAAATGACACCGCAAATAATTGCTGCAATTCCTTTTCCCTGGTGTAACTGTTTTAAAGCTGCTAAATCCTGTAACTCTTGCGAATTCATCGTTTGGTTTTCCATGAACAATTCCTCCCTTTATTTACTACCGTGATTCTACCCTATTTTTCGTTCAATTTCAACCAAAACCTCTTACTGTTGTTGATAATCCCACACGGCAATGGGGGTTGCCTCATAGACAAAAATCATGCCGTTATACAGTTCGCCCGGTGCAATGCGAATCTGATATGTGTTTTTCATCACTTCCATCAGCGGGGAATAACTTTCTCCAAGGCTTCCCGTAGGGATGGCTTTCTCAATAACTCCGGCAAGGTCCGTAGACGTTGCAGCCTCGGCAAAATCAAGATAATATACATTTCCTTCCAGTCCTCCTACTGCTGCTGCCAGGGGATCGTCGGAACAAAAGTCATAATCAGCGCGACCGTCCTGTGTGGGCAGATTGCAGGTAGTCTTATAAAAGTCTGTTCCAATGACAAAATACTCTTCTCCCAGTTCTTCATGCAGATAAAATCCCATATTAGTATATGCACTGCTTACCGCTTTTGCCACATGACCGTTATGTCCGGCAATCATCAGCTTCGCACCGTATACTTCCTGCTCACGTTCATATATCCACTTCACATTCTCTGCCATGTTTTCATCCCTGATTTGAGAATAGTTGCCCGCCGTCTGTAATTCAATATCCTGCAGCATACACTTTGCGCCCTGCAACGCATATGCGTATGCCTCTTCATTGATTCCGGCGTACTCTGCCCCCTTCTCCTCTAAATCTGCAACAATTTGATTGAAAATTTCTTCTGCCTCCGAAATTTTATCCGGCTCATACGCATGGTTTGCCTCATCAAACAGTGTGTCAAATTTTGCACTATATTCCATTGCCTTTTCTGCATCTGTAAGACTGTAAAAATCTGATATAAGGTACGCACTTTCGAAATCACGCTGCATGTCAAAACCATATAGTCTGACCTGTTCTCCTTCCTCTGCATTCATATTATAGTCATGCATCCATTCCACAAGCTCGAGCATCTGATCCGTACGATAGATTTGAAACCCAAGTTTCGCAACAGCCTCCTCTGCGGTTCCATCGTTGTAAAGAATATAGCGGTTTGCCACGGCACAGCCGCCGAAAGCCCCTTCCAGTGCAAGCGCGCGAACATCCGTGGTTTCCACCAAATGCGCAAAAACATCCAGCTTCAATTCCTGAAATTCCTTATTCCCATGTGTCGCCTCTCCAAGCGCAACAATACCGGCTTCTTCCGGAATTGTAATTTCATTCACACCCTTTGCGTATGCAGCAAATTCCTGTGCATTCACAGCATTGTCGCCACAACCGGTAAGCATCCCCATGCCCATAATCAGTGCTGCTCCGAGACAAATTATTTTCTTCCATTTATTTTTCATTTCTGTTTTCCCTTTTCTTTCCATTTATTTTATTTCTCTTTCTAATCCGACTATTCTTTTGCTTGTGCTGTATGTGGCGATAAAGTATGCTCCATACAATATCACAAGCACAATTACGGTAGCGGCAATTCCCCATCCGATGTTCTGTCTGGTAACAGAATTAATCACTCTATTTACATAGAGAAGACCAAAAACTGAGTGAATCATAGCACCCAAAAGCGGCAATCCGAAGTATGCTCCGACCTGACCGAATAAGGCTCTTTTCAGCATGTGGTTTTCGCAACCGATTTTTTTAAGAATCTCATATTTTCCTGTGGAATCAATCGCCTCGGAAAGTGCTTTTAAGGCAAGCATTGCCGCACTGGCGATTAAAAATACCACACCGACATAGATTACAAGAAAAGCCACGATCATCGTAAGGCCGTTATTGGATTCCCTGATATCCATTCCCGTCTCAAAAAACATGGGAGGAATCGGATTCTCGTTCATATAGTTATAGGCCGTATACGTACTTACCGCATCCCACAGGCGGTCATTTATTTCTTTGATTTCTTCCCGCCCTTTCACCGAATAATTTCCGCTCATCACGGAACCGGCTCTGTAAATAACTCCCTGCTCTTTCTCAATCACGGCATCCGGAAGAATGAGAATTCCCGCATTGCTGCTCGTACCTGACATCATCAGATATCCCTCCTCACACTTAGGAAGTGCAGGCTTCAAAACAGTATTCCCCACCTGCTGGGTTCCACCTTGTGCAAGGTTTCTGTCACGTAATTCCTGTAACAGTAAAAAATTGCAGACAACCAGATATTCATCCTCTTTTAATTCGAATGTTTCCTTTCCGTACATGGTTGCAAGACGATTATAATCCGATATGCTAAGAATCGTTTCCGGTGTATTCCATCTTGCCGCAGGGAACTGTTCCTTCGCAGCATCAATCACGCTTCCGAGCGCCGTTGCCCAGGTTACACTTTCGCAGTTATAAAATGGAATCTCAATATAGTCGTTTGTCCATGTTTCCGCAGGTATTCCTTCCCGTTCAAAACATTCCGTTACCGTTTCATCTGCCGTATACATGATACTGAAATCCACCGGTGTCATTTCACGTACATTTTGCTGTAACCGGTACGCTACGGAAATGCCTCCGGAGAAAGTACAAATCATCGCAAAAATCATAAGACAAATTATTCCCATGGAGATTGCAGAAGAATTGATGCTTCGGCAAAACTGTCTGATTACAAAACTGTTTAATTCTCTGAAATAAACGCCTTTCATCTTTTGCAGCATGCCAAGCAGGAAACCCGCTGCAAACCGAAACATCACAAGATTGGTCACAATCCCTGTCAAAATGCAGGCAATCAGTCCTTTTCTCGTCAATTCGTCACTGCGGAATCCGACAAAATAATACGCAAAACCAAGTACAACAGCAGATACAAGAAAAACGATCACTGACAATGCCGGTTTTTCAACAATCTGCTTCTCTGCTTTTTTCTCCGCATGCAGAAGATCAATTAATTTCACCCTGGAAATGTTGATGGAATGAAGCAGAAGCACCACCAGATATATGATTGCAAAATTGATGATTGTTTTGATGACAGCTCCGATGGAAACAGTAAACACATAGGCACTTAAATCCGCGTCAAAAAACTTCGTCACCAGAATGGACATAAACTGGGATGCAAAAACACCGATTACAATTCCCGTCACCAGGGAAATCAGGCCAACCAATGCGGTCTCTGCGAACAAAACCTTGGAAACGTCTCTTTTGTCCATCCCCAGCAAAAAATAAATTCCAAATTCCCTTTTACGGCGGGAAATCAGAAACTGATTGGCATATACAATCAGGAAACCCAGCACAAATGCTACGCCGACGGAAAGCATTTCCAATAAAACCAGCAACAGTTGAATTGATTCATAACTTGTTTCGGAAAGAGTCTTTACCACGCTTTGGTCTCCGACCGAATTGAACACATAAAAAATCGCAACACCCAAAATCAGCGTCAGGAAATAGACCATATAATCGCGGACACTTTTTTTCATATTTTTAAAAGCCAGATTATACCAGTTCATTCATCTCACCTCCCAGGAGAGTCATGACGTGGATGATTTTTTCAAAGAAGTCTTTTCTTGACTCTGTTTCTTCCTTCGTCAGTTCCGTAAAGACTTTACCGTCCTTAATAAAAATAATTCTGGACGCATAGCTTGCCGTAAACGCATCGTGGGTTACCATCAGAATGGTTGCACCAAGCTCCTTATTCATCGTCATAAAACTATCCAGAAGCATCCTTGCTGACTTAGAATCCAAAGCCCCCGTAGGCTCGTCTGCCAGAACCAGTTTCGGGTTTGTTATCACAGCCCTTGCAGCTGCCACGCGCTGTTTCTGTCCGCCGGACATCTGATACGGATAATGGGAAAGCACATCTGCAACACCAAGCTTTTTTGCAACATCCTGTACTCTTTTTTCAATCTCTGCCACCGGTACTTTCTGGATTGACAACGCAAGCGCTATATTCTCATACGCCGTCATGGTATCCAAAAGATTGAATTCCTGAAAAATAAAACCAAGCTCATCCCTGCGGAAGCGGTTTAGCGCCCCGCCGCGCAAAGCAGTCACATCCTGATTATTCACAAGAATTTTACCTCCGGTTACCTTATCAATTGTGGAGATGCAGTTTAACAGCGTTGTTTTCCCACTGCCGCTGGCTCCCATGATTCCCACAAACTCTCCCCGGTCCACTGACAGACTGATATCATCAAGTGCTTTCGTAAGACTTGCCTTTGTTCCGTAATATTTTTCAACATTTGATACCTGTAAAACCGTACTCATTTCTTCCTCCTGAAGTTGTTTTCGTTTTCATGACTTTAGCTTACACCGCTCTCTCGTAATAAACCATCGTTTAAACTTACAATAACCTTACAATTCTGTAAGGTTATCTCATATCTGTCAGTGATGAATTTGGAAAAACAAATGTTACCGTAGTTCCGGCGCCTTCTTTGGATACAATGCGGATATCATGTTCTAAACGTTTGCAAAGCTTCCTGCAAAGATACAGGCCGATACCGGTGGCATTCGAAGCAATTCGTCCGTTCCCTCCGGTGAAACCTTTGTCAAATACCTTCTTTTGTTCTGATTCTTTGATTCCGCAACCGTTATCTTTTATATGCAGCAAAATGGCGTTCTCGGTTTCTTCTGCGTAGATTTCCAAAGTAAAATCATCCTGTTTCCTGTATTTAATACTGTTTTCCACAACCTGTCCGACCATAAATTCAAGCCACTTGCTGTCACTTTGTACGCATAGCTGCAGATCATGCAAATTTATATGGGCATTGATTTCCTGCAAAACCCTGCGATTCTTCTGAACGACCCCTTGCGCAACTTTCTCTAAGGAAACCGGATTAATCAAATAATCCTTTTCCACATCATTGCTTTTGGCATAAAACAATGCCTGCTCCACATAGCCTTCGACACGCCGGATTTCCTGTGACAGTCCGTAATCCTCCTGCGCATGATTGGCAAGAATCATTTTCATGGCCCCGATGGGAATCTTAATCTCATGCACCCATGTCTCCACATATTCTTTATATTCACGGGAGTTTCTGCGGTATCCGGCCACCCTCTCATTCATGCTTACTTCCATCTCGTAAAACAGTTCCTGCAAACGCTTCTCTTCCTGCGTCTCGCCCGCTTCGAGAAGTTCGCAAAGCAGATACTTTTTATCAAGCCCTGCCATAAGGCCCTGCAATTTTTCGAAATATTTTTTCCAACGGTAATATTCGAAATAAGTGCCCAGAAAAAATGTAAACAAGGCAGCTGCTGCCGTATATAACATCAGCCACCCGCTGCCCGAAAAAGTCAATAAAAAAATTTCCAGCGAGCCAAGAAGCCCGCCGAATAAAACAATCCATATTTTATGTTCTAAAAGATACCGTCCGTATTTCATAACAACTGATACCCCATCCCACGCTTTGTTACAATAGCTCCGGAGATTCCTATTTCTTCAAGTTTTCCTTTTAAACGAGTCATATTCACCGTCAACGTGTTATCATCCACAAACATGCAATTATCCCAAAGCGCATTCATGATTTCATCGCGGGAAACGATTTCACCCTGCCGTTTCACCAAAAATTGCAAAATCTGAATCTCATTTTTAGATAATTCCACCGTACTCTCCCCGTTGACAATGCGTCCCCGCAATGGTTCAAAAACAAACTCACGACGTCTCACTTCTCCCTTGGAATCCGTAATCTCCTGCGTAATACGCACTTCTTCACCGACTCCTGATGTCTTGTATGCCCTTCTTAATACCGATTCCATATGTG
Organism: Lachnospiraceae bacterium; assembly: GCA_015056945.1. Classification (GTDB taxonomy): domain Bacteria; phylum Bacillota; class Clostridia; order Lachnospirales; family Lachnospiraceae; genus UBA3766. The sequence continues at coordinate 67,272 of SVFH01000014.1, forward strand.
CAATCAGAATCTGCGGATTAAACGGCTTCGCCACGAAATCATCCGCACCATTGTTGATTGACATGAGTTCGGTCAGTTCATCATTTTTACTGGTAATCATTATTACCGGCACTTCCGAACGGGCACGGAACTCCTTGCAAAGATGCAGTCCGTTTACGCCCGGCAAACCGATATCCAATAATAAAAGATGCAACTTCTCTGCAATTAACAGCGAAAGTAACTCCTGCATGGTACGGTTCACATATTCCTCCGGCTGAATCAGTCGCGCCTCATATCCGTTTGATTCCAAGAAATAATGTAATTCTCTCCCGAGTACTTCATCATCTTCCAAAATACCGATTTTTTTCATTCAGAAATAACCTCATTAACTATCTCACAAAGTTTTGGGTTGGTAAAAATAATCAAGTTTCCGTCATCATCATATTTGCCCCAACCATATTCATAATTTGATGTAAGTTCCGAGTTTGCCCAAATAAGCTCCGTTCTTCCCGTTTGAAAATACTGATTATAATAAACCGGACTACTGGATTCATAATCTTCAAAATAAAGCCATATCATGGTATCCCCACCATAGGTAGGAGAGTCGTCTTCAAGCTCCGTTACTTTGCAGACCATTGAAGCTTCAATCTCACGGTAAATCATCATCACTGTCTCTTTATCCGTAATCGTAACGTTCCTATAGTCACCGTTTTCTCCCGGACACTGAATCGTCACAGCTTTCAAATCCTTATAGAAGTTATCTATTAGCCTTGCTCTATTAATAAGTATATTCCACGCAAACGAAACAATAAATACACTTACAGCCAAAATGGCCAAAACCTTAATCACTCTGTTAACCTTCATATCTCCTCAACCCTGCTAACGGATTGCATACAATGTTGCAACCGCAAGAATAATCTGGATAATCGCGAAACGGAATACCGTCTGCGTATTGGACCAATCCCACACCTTACGGACATGGTCATGTAACGGTGTACGGACATTCTTCATAATGCGAATTTTAAGAAAACGTATCAGTGACACCTTCAAAATACCAAGGCCGCCGTCCAGAATCATCACCAACGCAACAGGAATAAACAGGAACGGACTTCCCGTCTTTAGAATCGCAATACTGATAAAAAGTCCCATTGCTCTCGAACCCGCATCGCCCATCATCAGTCGGCTCGGCGTTGCGTTGTACCAAAGATATCCGAGGATACACACTGCAAACAAAAGAATCATAAAAGAAAATTCGCCCGCAACATTTTTCATCATATCAATCAAATAGATTGTCATGATGGAAATAATGGTAAGGGTACCGGAAAGACCATCCACACCATCCGTGCAGTTGGTAACATTGACTGAAGTCCAAACCAGAATCACCGTTAGCACAGCAAACAGAACCGGATGGATCGTGAATGTCACATCAAACATCGCAAGTTCTACAACATTGGAATTAAAATGCAGAAACGTCACTGCAACCAACGCTGCCACGCATAAATCAAGAAATCCTTTTTTATATTCTCCCCACGGGCTCTTAGAAGCATCATCCAAAAAACCCGTCATCATACAAATCACAATCAGCACAAGATATATTAAATTCTCCACTGTAAAAGGAACAAATAAAAGTGCTGCCGCCACAAATGCAAGTACAAAAATAATACCTGCTCCACGCGGTTTTCCGGCGGATTTTTTACCATCGTGAGCGAAATCTCTTCCCGCATCTTTCGGCAAAAAATTACATAGCTTATCTGTTGCAATCACAGTCGCCAAAAAAGCAAACAGGATTCCCACAAAGGCTCCTATTGACACGAATTTGTCAGGAATAAACTGTAAAATCATCTTCGGTTACCCTCTCTTCATTTCGTATAAACCTATATGACAAAAATTATACTCCCCTTTACTTCTTCAATGCAACTGTTTTTATGCCGATTTATTCGCAAAATCTTACATCATGCTCCACAATCAGCATTACATCCTTGTTTCCCTTCTCAAAGTATTCCGATTTTCTATAAAAATCCTTTACTTTTAAAATCAAAGATACTACAATATATCACAAAGATTTCGGAAGTGCATGGTGTTATACCGTTCCGTCGAGTCCTCTTTCGAGCTCTTTATTCTACCTTATTTTCAATCATTTCAAAGAAAGGAATATATATAAAATGAAAAAAACTTTTCTTATTTTTTTATCAATCATGCTCATCATTCCGACATTGACTGCTTGTAATTTAGTCAAAAAAGAACGGGCCGACCTTCCTACCTTCGAAGCAATCTCAATAAGTGCCGGTTTGCGCAGAGTCTCTGTCGATACAACGCAACTCCCCTCTTACGATGATGTATCTGCTTTAACCAATGCAGATAACAGTTATCAGGTTGAATTCTACGATATGAGCAGCAGCGGGGATGCCCAAACATTGTTTAACACTATAAAACAGGAAATCGAAGCATCACATAGTGACTTCACAACAACGAGTAATATCAACGGAACGAACTATACCACTAAGCAATATACAATTAAAAATTGTTATCATCTAGTTACTGTCGTCGAAGACACGGTATTTTATGGTTATACCGAAACAGACGGTTCGACTCCGATTGTCGCTATTTCAAATGAACTCGGCTATTAATTAACAAAACTCCGCTTCCGCGGAGTTTTATTATTATATCTCTTTATTCGAACTCTACAATACCATAATCTTTCTCTTTATAATTCCACTGCGCACGACCAATCCGGTACTTCTCAAACACTTCAGAAATATCGGCAAGCCAGCGATCTCTATCTTCCTTATTCGCACGGTCAATCACGCCGTATTCGCCGCAATACAATGCAACGCCGTCTGCCTCCGCTTTCGCAATCGCTGGTTTAAACAAATCTTCAAAGAATCCGGGGCCCGGTTCACGAACACCTGCCGAATAGATTGCACCAACCAAAGCCTGTGATAACGATTCACTGGTTACCCGATATTCTTCCAACGGCTTCGGATATCCGATTCTGAAATCAAGCGGCATATTTTCAATCCAATATGCGCCCTGATGTGTAAACACCATCGGCTCATAGCAGTGAAAATTATATACAACCTTCTCATCCACCGGAATATCAAGGAGTGCTACAGTCTGTACATTGTTGTAGCACACACCGCCGACAATAATATATGCATCCGGCGCAATCTCACGAATCATGGCAATGTATTTGCCAAGCAAAAGATTCCAAGCATCCGCAACCTCATAAAGAACCACTTCATTCAAAGGCTCAAACGCCACCTGCTTTGTATATGACGCAAAACGCACGGCAATCTCTTTCCAAAGCTTTAAGAAACGTTTCTGAAGCGCATCATCATAAAAAAATTTCTTGCGGTCCATATCTTTTTTTAGCGGATCAAAAGAATAGCCGAAACACTCATGTAAATCTATCACCATATTTAAGCCGTACTTTTCACACCACTTTCTGCAGCTCTCAAGATAAGTGAAACCTCTCTCTATGATTACCCCCTCTTCATCTTCCAATACGTTATAATCCACCGGAACACGCACATGGTCAAAGCCCATATCGCGGATGCGCGCAATATCCGTCTCCGTAATAAAAGTATCGAAATGCTTCGTGTCATACTCCGCAAACTGTGAAATCCAGCCTCCCAAATTTACCCCGTGTTGAAATCCTTCAAATTTTTTCATGAACAAAGCTCCTTTCTGTCGCTTTTCAAATAGATACTTTATATTAACACAAAAAATAATACTACAATCACAATCAAACTGCAAATTACCCACGTTTAAATCGCAAATCTGATCCTTTATTTTTATATTTGTAACTAATAAAATTATTAACATCAAATATAACCGGTGCTTCAAATACGCACCCCAGGAAAGGAAAAAATCAAATGAAAAAAACTCTTATTTTACTTACTTTAACTGTTGCAACAACATTAACATTAACCGGTTGCGGAATTTTCAGCAAAACCAAAAGCGATGTTGCAAGCTTTGAAAGCGCGGCAACAAATGCCGGCTTACAATCATTATCAATCGACGGTGTTCCTCTCCCGTCTAATGTTGAAGACTATGTGGTTTACCACGATGCCGATATGACTTATCAGGTTGAATTCTATGACTTGTCAAATACAACAGCCGCAGAGAATCTTTTCAACAATCTGGTCGATTACGTAGAAGATGAAGAAGGCATGGGAACGTTCACCAACTCGCGTGTCAGCTCCATCAACTATGCCACTAATACTTACGGCTCCGGCGATGCCTACTACTACATCACACGTGTGGATGATACAGTATTCTTCGGTCATACCGAATCGGCCGGTAAAGATGCCGTAAAAGCCATTTCCGACGCAATCGGCTATTAACCCATCTTCTTCCTTTCAATTTATCCTAAAATAAGTTATAATGGACTCGTCAAAAAGGAAGGAAAGGAAGGAAAAGCTCAATGAAAAAAGTAATTTCATTATTAACCGCAACCATGTTAATCCTGCTTACCGGCTGCAGCAGTGCAGAAACAACACCGGTAGCATCCGAAGAAGTACCGAAGGAAAGCGAAAGCGTAACCGAGGCTGAGCCAACAGAAACAACCGGACCGAAGCTTACCTTTATCGGACATGCGGCAATCCAGTTAACCGCAAGCGACGGCCGTACCATTTTAATCGATCCCAGCATTTCTAACTATCAGTATCCCGATGCTGTTGATTTTGTACTGGTAACTCACAGCCACGAAGATCATAAGCCGTATTATAAGATTAAATTAAAAGAAGACGGCACCAAAATCACCTATAATGAAGCATTAATTGACGGTGCATATCAGAAGTTCGAATTTGATGGTATCACAATTGAAGCAGTTCCAATGGGCGGAAACGAAGGCCATCCGCTTGGTTACGGCACCGGCTTTATTGTTACGGTAGACGGCATCAGTATATACCATGCCGGCGACTCTTCAAACGTACCTGAATTACAGGCATTGGCCTCCAAAGAAATCGATTATGCACTCTATCCGATTGACGGACAGTTCAACATGGATGCTATTGAAGCAACCGAACTTGCCAATATCATCGGCGCAACACATAATATTCCCATTCATATGTCCAATGCTCCGGGGGAAGATAAAAGTGTTAATTTCACACCGGAAGGCAGACTTGTCTTAAAAGAAACAGAAACCATTGATTTGGTGAAATAACGAGGAGGTTGTTACCTTTATGATAAATCAATACAAGAAAAGGCAGACTGTAATTCTTTTATGCTGGTTTTTGGCTTCCTTGTTGTTTATGATTCTTTTGGCAATGTGCAAACTTACCTGCCCCGCTATACTTGTTCTTGCGCAATGCTTTGTGACATTTGGCATTGCCGCAATCGTAATCGGAATAAAAAAGCACGTTTTCAATCCTGTTTTTCTTCATTTCCCGTTTGTAGGAATTATTTTGCTTTTCATCGGTATTTCTAATTTCAGTAGAGGGCATAATACAGGCATCTTTGCACTTTTGGGTTTCATTTCCATGTTTATTACAATCGGCACTCTCTGTATTGCAATAAGCTATAATGTTCTGATTGGCAAAAGAATACGGTGCAAAATGCCCTTACAGGTAACTTGTGTTGATATGTTAAGAGCAGGTCGTAATTCCTCCGGTCGTTCCTACACTACCGCTTATATATGCCCCATATATGAAGCAACCGTTAACGGTAAACAGATGCGACTTTGCACGCATCTGTTTACCTCAGACTTAGAAAGTGTATATATAACAGGCACTTATACGATATATGTAAATCCTGCAAATTATGCTGACTGCTATCAACGTGTTAAAGGCAACCTTGCATACATTTTTTTACTTCTTTTCGGATTGTCAATAACGATACTTACTACATGGAATCTTTTTGATTACATAGCTATTTAAAGTATTTGTTACAATTCTCCGCAATCTTTTTACATTCTGCCAAGCCAAGCCCCGTTGTTTCGCGTATCAATTTGATTGCCGTAAGGGTGTCCCCCTTGTTAATCAGCTCCCAAATCTCCCTTTTCTCTTCACGGCTGATTTGCTTCGTCTTCTCCATCAATTCTTCGTCATCCGGCCTCTGCTGCAACATTTCAACGGTTTCATTTATATTCTTGTAATACACTTCTATGTGATCCATATATTCCGTATACGGACCACTCTGGTTTGCCGATATCCGACAGCCCATTCCGTGATAATTCAAATAAGGTTTCAACGTAAATTCTACAGCTGCCCCATGAAGACGTAACACTGCGGTCACACACTTATCTGTTCTCTGATATTCGAATCCCTTGAAGGAAGGATGTTTCTTTCTGTAATCGTACGCAACGCATAACTTACCTTCCCTATATTCGGCTTTTACGATATAAAAAGTATTTCTGAAAAAATAGACCAGAAATAATTCGTTCTGTGCATTTGTTGCAAAAAGAACCGGGCAGTCCCTTTGATAAGTCGTGGTCTGTTGCAAAAGACAATTCTGCGCATCTTTTACGCCAATCAGGACTTCTTCCTGCTTTGGCGCCTCCGATTGCTCCGGCGCTTTTGGTACTTTTATCAGCCAATGAATCACCCGATTTATTAAATATGCCACTAACAAATACACCGCAATTCCGATTATTATACCTATTATTGCCTTCAAATCTGTATTCATATCATCACTTTCCCTTTATTCACATACTCCTTTATCGGGTACAACCGGCTAAAAGCGCTTTGATTTCTCTCCTAAATACATCATTACAAACTTATTTGTCCCAAAACTCTCTAACTTCGGTTTCTCTTCGCCGAGCTGATTCGTCTGGTAAAGGGTTCTGTTCACAATCCAAAACGCCAGTCCGGTTGAAATAAACAGTGACAAAATAATAATCAATACATATATCATTCCTCATCGCCCTCCTGTCTTTCTGTTACATATCGCATCGTTTCTTTTGCTTTGGTTCTTTTCCTAAATGCTCTGCTTTTTAGAATCGGAGTAGTTCCCAACCCCCAAAAGAATATCCCCACAACAAGTAAAGGTGCCATAATAGCGAATCCGGCTCCAATCAGGGATTCCAGCATAAATCCGATGCTGATTAGCGGTATTGCTCCCAGTGCCGCAATGGTCAGGAACTTCACTTGTATTTCCGTTTTCTCTACCGGAAGACCACCTATAATTTTACCGGTCTGTCCATTCACCAACATTGTATATACTTCTCCCTGATAGCGAAACGTCATAAACCAAACAGGGAGCAGGGCATATTCAGAATGCAGAATTTTACATCTGGGGTCACTTTTGGTAATCGCCACCATGCCGTCTTTTCGAATGCTGCGTCTGGCACGATCATCAAACAACTCTTCACATCTTCTTTTCACAACGTTTGTCAACTGTTTCGCAGTCAAATCGAAAGAATCCGCATAGAATCCTGACAAATATGACGGATCAAAGCGTTTTAATCCATTCATGTTAAACGGCTCAATTCTCTGTGAAATCTCATCATCAATTCTCGACGACGCATCACAGGGGAGCTGTCTAAACTCACACTTTGCTTCTAACTGAAACGTAGCGGAGTCTGAGGCTCCGTCTTTTTGTCCCTGAATCTCCTGAATGTCATAATATTCTGCATGAAAAAGGAAGTACGGCACATAGATACCGCGTATCTTATCAAGCACATCCAGATTCTGTATCTCTTTGGGTACGTAGCCGCCTGTTCTTCTCAACCGGTTACGGACAATAGTTACTGCCTGTTCTTTGGAATATTCAAACGGAATAATATATGCTGGTTTACGCTGTTTGGAAACACGGTCGTAAATAACCGTTGGCTGACCGCAGAACGCACAGAACGAAGACACTTCCGTATCGTTCACCGCAAGTTCGGCGCCGCATGCGCTGCAGCGATAAATTTTTAGCTGCATATATTCCTCGTCTTCGGCATAAACATTCTCCAGCAAAAATGCTTCGGCATCATCCTCTTTTATTTCATATTCTTCACGTACTTCTTCCTCGCGGTATGATACCTGTTCCGGTTCATAGAAACTCGCACAACTGTCGCACTCCATCATATGAAGGCTCGGATTATAAGTAAGCGCCGCATCACAATTCGGACATTTATAAATCATCTCTTCTTTTTTCCTCTCTATCATCAAACAATCCACATATGTTTCTGCCGAAACAATAGGTCTCTGATCTTTTATCCAAAACTCTTAACCCAGTTAATTAAAGAGCCTTTGTGCGTGTTATCACGTACCGTGCCAAGCATATAGTCTGTCACCGGTCCGTTCTTTCTCATTTTTTCAAGAATTGCTTCCTGAAGTTCTTCAACCGTCATATCTTCATATGCTTTGTTCCAATCAACGGCAACCGGTTCCGATTTGTTTTCCTGCTTCTTTTCTTCTTCCTGATTCTCCTGCAAAACGTTCTGTTCTTCCATCACCTGCACAGTCTTTTCCTGTTTCACGGGATTTTCCGGTTCTATTACTTCTTCTGTTTTTACCACATTTTCGAAAGCCTTCGCAATCTCCACCTTCTCAATCGGTGCCATCGCCGCATCCGTCAGTTCCGCGGGAATCCATATTTCTCCGTAGTTCGCAGGCACTTTTACCGTAATACGGCCGCCCTGAACCGATACTTTTTCACCGCTCAAAGCGCCTGTATATTCTGTCGCATTACCTGCCTCCAAATTCATAACAGCATCCTGATCTGCATTATTTACTGTTGTGATGACTGACTTGCCGTCCATTATTCTTGCATAGGCGAAATTCGTATTCTGAAGCAGCAGCTCTTTGTAATCTCCATAGCAAAGAATCGGCATATTCTGACGGATTTTACCAAGTGCCGCAATCAGTTTAGTACAGGGATTTGTTTCAATAGCATCCTGATAATCTGCGTAATTAAGCGCCGGCCTTAAAGAATCATCGGAATACTTCTCTTTGCGCCCTTCAATGCCGAATTCCGAGCCGTAATACAGGGACGGGATACCCGGTAACGTATAAAGCATGATATGCACCGGTGCAAAATGCGCTTTGTTTTTCAACTTGGTATAAATACGTTCCACATCATGATTATCCACAAAACTGTAGAGATTGAGCTTATTCCCAATCATATCGCTTACATATTTGATGGTATGTGCCACCTCGAAATAATTATGGTCGTTATGTCCTGAATACAATGCTTTGTGAAGCATGTAATTGGTTACGGAATGAAGCGTTCCCTCATTCGCCCAACGGGAATAGTTGCCGTGAATCACTTCTCCCATCAGCCAAAAATCCGACTTCACCTCATTCGCCACACCGCGAAGTGCCTTCATATATTCGAAATCCATAACATCTGCAGCATCCAGACGGATACCGTCAATATCAAATTCTTTTACCCAGAAACGGATTACATCGCAAATGTAATTCTTCACTGCCGGATTATGCTGGTTTAACTTTGCCAGAAGATCATAGCCACCCCAGTTTTCATAGGAAAAACCATCATTATACGAATTATTTCCGTAGAAATTCACATTGCAGTACCAATCCTTATACTGTGAATTTTCTCTGTTTTGTCTGATATCCTGAAAGGCAAAGAAATCGCGTCCGGTATGGTTAAACACACCATCCAAAATCACTCTGATTCCCTGCTTGTGGCATTCTTTCACAAAGTTTGTCAAATCCTCGTTTGTTCCGAGTCTGCTATCCAATTTCATATAATCCGTTGTTTCATATCCATGCCCCACGGACTCAAAAAGCGGACCTATATAAATTGCATTACAGCCAATCGCTGCAATATGCTCAATCCAGGGAAGTAACGAATTCAAGCGGTGCACCGGCTCTTCATAAGAATTCTGTTTCGGTGCTCCCGTCATTCCCAACGGATAAATGTGATAAAAAACTGCCTCATCATACCATGCCATAAAAGTTCCTCCGGTTTCATTTCACATTATTTTACTTGATTTATTTTTCCCCCCGGACAAGTATTATTATATCAAAAAAGCCCACCAATTCCAATATGGATTTGGCGGGCAACATCATCCGGTCTTCACTATTTCTGTTCTTGCGTTTCGACTTCTTCTGTATTCTCAACATTCATATCTTTTTCTACGGTTTCTGCAACCTTATCCGCATCTCTTGATTTATTTCTGCTACGGAAGAAAAATATGATTGCCACGACTCCAATCACCAGAAAAAGAACAACACCTGCAAAGCATAAAATTGTAAATAAAACACCAAAAATACCTACAATAGGAAGCATTAACAAACCTAAACTTACAAAGATTCCAATCACACCGCCGATAAGACAAAGCAGTGCCAATACGAAACTTGCGATTGCTGCCACAAGCCACACAGTCATCTCCGTCGTAAATTTATTATTTGCTTTCTCTCCCTGCATTTTTTCACAATTCATATTATTGTTTAATCCCTGTTCACTCATAGCCAACCTCTCCTTTTAGCGGCCCGTAAAAAGACTGCGCAATGTACCAAACGCACCAAAACCGGCAAAAAGATAAATCAATCCAAGGCTCTTAATGTAAGACACTTTATCGATTGCGCCTTCTTTGATAAAGTCAGGAACCACACGGAATGCATCCACCAAAGAAACTCCCATGTCCGCATAAGTCTTCTTAATTACCATCGCCCACTCGATACGGTCTGCCACGTAAGGAGTAATCGCAATAAGCGCAAGGCAGATTATAATGCCCGGTATGCCGATCTTTCTTCCTAAAAGCTGGTATCCCTTCAAAGTACAAACCGCCAAAATGAAACCGGAAATCGATGCAACCAATCCGATACGGCCTAATAAAATAATCACTGCTGCGCCGATTGCCGCACCAATCAGAGCTCCAATTAATCCGGTAAATACATTCTCGCGTACTCTTTTAACAGGAGCAGCCTGAGGCGGAATCTGCTGAGGCTGAACGGTTTCCTGTTGCACCACCGGTTCTTCTGCTGTTTTCATTTCCGGCTGTTCTGCCTTTTCCTGTTCTGCTGTCACATTCTGCTCTGCTGTCACATTCTGCTCTGCTGTCACATTCTGCTCTTCATGTACTTCCTGTATCGCTTCTTCTACTGCCGCTCCGCAGGCTGCACAAGTTGACGCATTTTCTTCAATGGAATTCCCACAATATTTACAATTCATACCCTTTTTCTCCCTTGTTTTTTCTTTTATCTTAACATAAATAAACATTTTTAGTCAATTTTATTCTTTGACACCTACAATGGTAAGGCCTGTCACAAAATAGCTTTGCAGCAACGGATATATTACGATAACCGGAAACATTGTTAATACCATTATAGCCGCACGCAACACCAAAGGTTCATGCCAATCCTTAGCCGCATTAGCTCCTTGAACAAACACAACTGTCAAATATTTTGAAGCCTCGTACTGCAAAGTAGTATATTCCGGATAATTCCGATTGTAAAGCATCGCATCAAACCACGAATACCAATGTCCCACTCCGACAAACAACGCAATTGCTGCATATACCGGCGTACACAACGGAGAAATAATTCTGCAAAAAATCGTAAAATACCCCGCACCGTCAAGCTGTGCAGATTCTTCAAGAGAATCCGGAATCCCCCGCATGAAAGTGCGGATCACCAACATATTAAATGCACCGATTAAACCGGGAATGATATATACCGCAAAGGTACCTGTCAAGCCAAGGTTCTTGTATAACAACAAAGTCGGAACCATACCGCCGCTTACATACATTGTAAGAATCCAGAACAAAGACAACTGCGATTTAAAAAAGAATTTTTTACGGCTTACAATGAAAGCCAGTAATGCATTTGCCAAAAGCGAAAGTCCTGTTCCGATAATCGTTCTTGCCAACGTTACAATTATGGCCGCAATAATCCCCCGGCGCGTCAACACATATCGATAATTTTCTAATGTAAAAATACGAGGAAAAAGATGCACTCCACCTTCAACGGCATCCTTACCATCATTGAAAGATAACGCAATGGCATTCAATACAGGATATAATACAGTGATACAAACAAAAATCATGAAGATAATATTACAGATTGCAAATATTCTGTATCCGAATTCATTCCAGGTAAATGATTTTTTCTTCATCTTTTTCCCCCTTATCTTTTTGAGTTCTAACAAAGCGTCTTTTCGTTCTGACTATTTTACCATACTATAGCTCAAACTTACGAATTAACGCATCCACACCCATGACTTCAAAAGGTCCGGGGGTTACATTTCCTGTCGGACGCTTATTCCCGAAGAAATCCGTATCAAACACAATGTTACTTCCGTCCGGATTCTCGTAGGCCATTTCCGCATGGTAGGTTTGTCCTAACGCATCGGCTGACAGAAGTTCTGAGCCTTCACCTCCAAGAAGTTCTGCATCTTCAATGCATATTGTTACCTTATCTTTCTTCTCGGAAAGTTCGACCGTAATACCTGCCTTGTCACAAACCTTTGCGTCAGGCTCATGAGAAGAACCTACTGCGCCGCCAAAGTAAGCATTTCCTTTTATCTGTACCGGAATTGCCCAGCGTCCCAAGGGGTAAAGATCACCGTACTTTTCCTTTCTTTCCTTGCGTTCTTCCTCTGTAAATTCCCAAGGCATCTTCTCGGTACCGTCAGGATATTTATCATAAGCCGAAAGTCCTGAAGGGTACAAATAGCACACGGAATCATCCGGCACACCATCCATAATCTGCCCCTTCTCTTTGTTAGGTTTACGCGGCGGCAGCGGTAAATGTTCAAAGAAAGTCATAGGTTTCACAGTACTATCTTCATCGCCGTCAAACAGGAACAGATTATTCACAAAACGGTCGTCGCCGCCGGAGAAATTATTATAACCTGCCACTGCAGTATCATGTGCAAAATGATAAGGTGTCCATCTGGACAATTCCTCACGAAGCACCATTCTTCCGGCAAACAAATTATGCACAAAGGCACCACCCTGTGCCAGGTTTCTGAAATTCATCTTAGACAGGAACAGATTGTGATCCACCAGGTACGGTCCGTGGCATACCTCTACGAAGAAATCCTCTGATTTATTATCAAAAAATACATTCCTGCTGATTCTGGTTCCCTGCGCCTGCCAATCCAGCCAAACGGCTCGATAACAACCATAAATCTTGTTATTTCTAATCTGCGTATCCAGGGATGCGTGCAGCTTAATGCCTGCCACCTCTGCGCCGTGGATTATCATTTTATGATGAATTCGGTAAATGGTATTGCCTTCAATGGTGCTGAATGCTGCGCCTAAATGGCCTACCACACCGGCCTGCTCGCAGTCGTGAATTATATTGTTTCTCACAATATGGCTACCGATATTCTCCTTGTTCCAATTTCCCAAAAGTGCATGAAAAATCACTTCCTGCTCTCTTTGGGTACCGCCTTTTCCTTTTCCTTTCGGCCCTCTGCCATGTCCTTCGTCCAGATCCTTGCCCAGACTGATACCTACACATTTCGTACCGTAGACCTCATTCTCTTCGATAATCCAGCCTTTACTCCAATGAGGACCGACCATGCCCTCCTGCAACGTCGTCGGAGGTGCCCACTTGGGTGCCGCCTTACAAATGGTAAAACCTTTTACCGTAATATAATTCCGGCCCGTCTTCTCAGGCCAGAAACAAAACGGTCGTACCACAATTTCTATCTTCTCGGTTTCGGGGTTTGCATCGCCGAAATTCGCCCAGAACTTAGTCGTCTCTTCTCCCACTTCTGCATACCATACCAGCTTCGACTCTTCTGCGAACTTGGCATCCGGCCAAGCTTTCGGCTCTTTCACCCGCTCTATTGATGCTGCTTCGTACATTGGCATATCGTTTAAGTACACATCCCCTAAATGAGGCACAAATTTACCCGGAAAAACCCAGTCTCCGGCCAGTTCTTCTTTAAAAGGATTGCGTTCCGTAAAAATACTGTTCTCTACTTCTGCAGTCCATACCTGACCGCCCTCGTTCTTCCAATCTTTTATTTCCTCTGCACCGGTAATCACCACTTCCCCGTCACCGGCACTTCTATATACAATTCTTGCATCCTCCGTACCGCCGTTTGCAGGACTAACCCACTCTCTGTACACACCTGCGTGTACCATAACAACATCTCCTGCCACAGCCACCTGTGCCGCACGGGAAATCGTCAAAAACGGCTGTTCCTTCGTACCCAATGCCCCATCATTTCCTGTTTTCGCCACATGATACTCCATAATATACGATGCCTTCCTTTCATCTTATTTTTTTATCTTTTCCAACGCTTCCCTTAACGCTTTCAAATATTCCGAAAAAGCAACCTTATCGTCTCCATATGTTTTATTCAATAGATATTTCGACGTATTTGTGATATCAGAAAAATCAGAGGTATACCAATAGCGCAAACAGAAAACAGAACGCCCAATCCAAAAGATTCATCCGCATCGTGGTAAATTTTAACCTCCGTAACAGGCAATGCCTGTTCAAAGAATTCTTTTTTTTCCGTTCGCATTTGGAAAGAATGAATTAAAAAAAACACTCCACACAATAACGTTAAAAGGTATCCGCTGTATAAATCCATTCCCTAAAACTAAAACGCCTAAAAGCATCAATAATTTTATAAAAATAATCCATTAATACATCTGACATGCCATTCTCCTTTGCTTTCGACAGCAACCAATAATTTCTCCTGACTAATATTATACAGTTTGACCTCCAATTCTTCAATCAAAGTTTTATTTTTCCGTCTCATTATAAAACTTGTTCGGATTCATCAGATTTCTCCGTTCTACACACCATAATATACTCTTCTTCATTTTCATCAACGATTTCAAATCCGACGTGCTTGTACATCTTCACGGCATAGTTAGCTTTCTGGACAGCCAGAGAAGTTTTCTGATAACCTCTTATCTTTAATTCCGTCAACATCGTTTTCATCATCTCTGTTCCGATTCCCCGGCCACGATATTCTTTATATAACGAAATTGCAAAAGAGGGGACGCCATCTTCTACATGCCCATAGTCATCCATAATACGAACCCAGACCGCTCCGATTATCTTTTCTTCTGTTTCGGCAACGAAACAGATATCGCCTTCCATCTTACCGAAATCTTTCACATAAACCTGTAATTCCTGCGCATTGATGATTTCTCTTGCCGATGCTTCTACACCCTCCGGAATAAAAATTGCCTCGTAAAGAAAATCATCCAGCAATGCTTTTTCATCATCCTTTATCTGTCTTATCGTGTAGCTTCCCCCGAAAACCAATTGTCTGATTCGTTCCTCCTCATATCCTTTCGACATAAGAATCACCGCCTGCTCCCCAAGTACTTCTTTTACGATGCGTAATTCCAATACCTGTCTGTGTTTAAAATAACTGACCAAATCGTCCAAATCACTGCAGCCGTGTTTCTTTCCATAGGGAGAGTTCACGAAATATTCCAGCATCATCTGATACCACACTTCATTCCCGTCTTCGTCGCAACGTTCCTTCCGAATCACTCTGATATTCTCTTCCAATGCCTCACTGTATAGGTAGAACAGAAGGAGATTCTTCCTATCAATGTACTGAAACAGTTGCCTGTAGAACGCCATAATCTCCTCATCACCAAGCATGTGAAACAGAATCAAATCCTCTGTTATATTTTGAAAGAGCGCACATTCAAACAAATATCCCGTATCGGTAAAGTTTTGAAATCTGGTTAGAATAATCTCCGTAAGCTCCGTCAAGGTTTTTCTCCCGTTATAGACTTCATAACGCTCCAAATCTTCATAAAATCCCGGGATATCCGTAATAATTTTCGTGTATGTAACGATATATTTTTCCTGCTCCTTAATCGTATTTTTCATAATCTCATCCTGTATGGAATTGTATTTTTCCAGAATGACCTCGTATTCCTCCTCCGTCATCAGCGCGCACCACGCCAAATCTACCGGGGAATAATCTCCTTCCCTGCATACATGCAACTTAGAATTCCACTTAGAAATATTGTTTACCAGAGTACTTTTTCCCGAACCCTGTATCCCTTCTACAAATATATTTTTCATATACCAAATCTCCTTTCACGGTTTCAAAAAAAACAAAGAGTCCGCTCGCGGACTCTCGCGCCGAGCGCGGTTGCGACAGCAACATCTTCCTTACGCGCGAGTGTGCATCCTTAGCGGTTCTTTTTTATTGCATAGGAATTTCCTATGCAATAAAAAAGAACCATTTGTTGCCAAACAGTTCCATTACATACTATAACCTCATATGGTTCCCGTAAAAGGGAATAAACCAACATTGTAATCATTTTTGCGCACACAAAAAGAGAGGTTATGAGAACATAATCCACTTTTGGCAACATGACAAACAGTATGAACACTATCATTCATACTTCATAAACATTCATGCAATCAAAAGCAGATTATCTAAACATCTTTTCACCTCTCTCTTTCAGATGCGTTCATTCTAGCATCCGGCTATTCCTTTGTCAACGCTTTGTTTTCTCTGACTTTAATGACACCTTTCAGTCCGGCTTTCCTGTTATCTGCATAAAGTGCAACTTCTGCAATCCGAATGCAGATAAGTAAAAAAACCGCCAAAAGATGCCCGGCAAAAAGGAGGACCAAAGGATCAGTTCCCCCCGCTTCCGAAAGTTGCATGCCGAACAGGGGGTGCAAAAAGTACCCAAGCAGCATCCCGCACAGGGAAATGCCATACAAAAGAAAAGGCTTGCATCTGCCCCGGAATCCGCAATTTATAATGTAACCCAACCAGGAAAGAAGTACGACCGCCATGCCGGTTATTACCGCAATGTCACCGAACTGATAAGAAACGGCACACAATAACGTGGCGGGAATGGCTCCTATCAACGCACCGATTATCCCGCGTTTGTAGGTGGGATATTTTCTAAAAATCAAAGCCCGTGCCTGCTGATCTTCCCGTTCCATTCTGTGCCTGCATTTATGGTGTAAATGTCTGCAGATTCCCGTTCCCGAGAAATTATACCAGTCACTGTTTTTCTCATTCATCTCCTGTCCGCATTCCGTGCATTTGTTTGCCGTAGTGGCATGATACTGTTTCAGAAGCGATAAAAACCACTCCATAAAAGCAACTAGTTCCCCATTATTCTTCGTCTCTGAAGAAAATCTGAAATGCATGCAGGAGGAATCGATATGATAACCGATGATGCCGTACGTTCCTTTTAAATCGATTGCAGAAAGGCAGTCTTCCAAGCTTTTCTGTGCTTCATTCTGCTCCTGCGTCGTACTGATGGTCAGCTCCGGTAATCCCATAGGATTGACCAGAAAAGCAATATCATAATCATCTGCAGCGCCATAATAGGCGGGGGTATCCAGAAGCGGTATCTTTGCAGTTCTCAGTCCTTTTATTTTCAGATATTCTGTGATTCTTTCCATGAAAACATAACCTCATATGCTGTATATTCATGACTATAATGATATCCCAACTTCTCTGCCAGCGCAACCGACCATAGATTCTGGGCATCCCAGCTGGGATACAGTCCTCTTTCCAAGCATTCCAGAATCAGTTTCGCTCCACAGGCGTATGCCAATCCTTTTCTTCTGTGGTCTTCGCGGGTATCAATTTCTATCTCAATGCCGTTATCATATGTACCGTAAGAAGAAGCTCCGGCAACCAACTCTTCGTCTTTTAAAACTGCCACTCCCAGCCCCAATGCTTTGTAAGTCTCATAGTCTTTGTATTGAGACACCAGATCTCTTGACCAGCCGTTATTCCGGCACATCTGATATTCCGACTCTTCTATCATCTTTAGTATATAGCCATCCGGTATATTTGAAACGACTTGTTTCAATCTCTCTGTGTCAAATATGTCCGGCTCCTTTTTGAACGCATATCTGGTGACTTTCTTTGCGTTGTTGCCATAGCTCTTTTCAATGATTTCTGCCCACTCCTCATTCTGCGGAACCATGATAATAAAATCCTGCATACACTGTGGCTTAAAGCGGATTACTTCTTCACTTGGAGTTCCCGCATAAAAAGCGAAATCACCCATGATTGCCACAGCAGCATCTTCTGCATCATTCGTATATACCTCTCCCATTATGCCTTGCAAACAAGACCATATGAGTGTTTCTTCCCAACCGTCAAATACATTCGTTATTCGGTTCTGTTTCATTTGGCATCTCCTTTTCAGCGTTTGTACAAATTGTGCAACAGCCCGTTGCACAATTATAATAGACACACGATTATGTACTCACCCTATTTGCATCACTCACCAAGTTTCTCCAATGTATCCTTCCGGATTTCTTCTCTTAGTTCTTTCAAATATTCTGAAAAAGCAACCTTGTCATCTGCATAAGTTTTATTCAACTCATACTCCTTAGGAATCCATGTAGACAAATCAGAAATATTATGCTGAATTAATGCCTCCAGACTATCAATAGCCTTATACACCTTCGCTTCAGCCGTTTCTCGTTTTGCCATTTCATCATATAAATTGAGCATTTCCTTTGCGTAATTCTCAG
>SVFH01000015.1 GCA_015056945.1 Lachnospiraceae bacterium
TAATTATTGACATCTTTGACATTTTCGCAACGTTCAATCCTTCCGTCCGGATATACCGCTTTGGTGGATGCACCTGCTCCCAATGCCACGATAGTCTGTTTCTCTTCCATAATCAGAATATTATATATTCCTTCTTTTCCCGGCATTGAAAAACCAATATTTTCAAGATTTCCTGCCATATTCTTCTGACGATACAGATAATACGGCTCCATTCCCAATTCACGTGCCGTTTTCATGGAAGCTTCCATCATTTCCGTTGTATCATTCAACGCGCTTCTTCCGTTCTTTTCAATCCACTCTCCTAATTTGGATGCACGTTTTACTGCAAGAGAATGTACGGTAAGACTGTCAGGCGCCAGCTCTGCCAACTGCCGCAGTGTTTCTCTGACCATTGCCGTATCTTCTCCCGGAAGTCCCAGAATCATATCCATATTTATATTGATAAAACCGGCTTTCCGCGCCATATAAAACGCCTCAATTGTCTGTTCCACCGTATGACATCTTCCGATACACTGCAAGGTCTCCTGATTCATGGTCTGCGGATTTACGGAAATTCTGGTTACATTATGCCGAAACAACACTTCAAGTTTTTCCGGTGTAATACTGTCAGGACGCCCTGCCTCTACGGTATACTCAATCAAATGTTCAAAAGAAAACAAATCGCGAATTGCCGTCAATAACTCATCTAATAGCTCCGGCGAAAGAGATGACGGCGTTCCTCCACCGATATAAATCGTATTCAACGGTTTCTCTTTATATGCTTCACTCCAGAATGCCAGCTCTTTTTTCAAGCAATCTAAATATTCTCCGATTCTTTTCTCCCATTTTCTAATCGGATTGGAAGTAAAAGAACAATACAGACAAGTAGTCGGACAAAAAGGGATTCCTACATACAGACTGTATCCGTTTACCAAATCCAGTTTGTCCATAAGAGCTTTTTCCCTCGTGGCAATTGCAATGGAAAGAGCCGCCTTTTCTACACTGACGCAATGTTTCTCCTGCAAAAATTTTGAGATTTCAATTGCTCTTTTTCCTTCTTCCAAAAGTCCCATTGCTATTTTAGTCGGTCTGATTCCTGTCAGATTTCCCCACGGAAGAATTTTACCTGTAAATTCACTCAGTTCCTGATAAAAAAACTTTTTAAACGCATTTTTCGGAGTAAGCGAATCATCCTGATAAGAAATTTTTCCTTCTTTTGGCTTTCCGTTTTTTATTATTAATAAGGCAGCGCCTGTTTCTTCACACGTTATTTCCATCCTGCACGCTGCCCCTTCTGTTTTACCGAAGGAGATTTCTTCTTCCGGAAAAAAGGCTTTCACCAAGGAATGTATATCATATTCATAATCTGCTCTGTTACATATAATCTCTATCATATCACTAAAAAAGAGGGCTTACAAAAGAAGCCCCCATCCTTTCCATCAATTGACAAACTTATGCTTTCACGGAAGAAAAAAACGGATTATACTGCTTCTCATGTCCGATGGTAGTGAAATCCCCATGACCGGGGTATACTTTTATCTCATCCTTCAAAGCAAAAAGTTTCTCCTCAACAGACACTCTCAACGCACCGGCATCTCCGGTCGGAAAATCCGTTCTGCCGACAGATTCAAAGAAAAGCGTATCACCGCTGATTAATACATCATCCTCTTCAAAATAATAGCAAACGCTTCCTACAGAGTGTCCGGGAGTGGCAATCACTTTACACTTCATGGAGCCGACTTCAATCACATCCCCGTCCTTCACCAAAACATCAGGCTTCACCGTATATGATTTCCCTATTCTTGCAGAATGATTTAATTCAGGATCAGAAAGCAATGCTTCTTCTGCTGCTCCTGCATAAACAGTCAGTCCACCAAATTCCACGGTACTTAATTCTTTCATTTCATTCACACCAAGAAGATGGTCAAAATGCCCATGTGTCAATAAAACAGCCTTCACACTAAGTCCTTTTTCACGCAATTTCAAAAACACTTTATCACCGTTTTGTGCCGGGTCAACCACAATTGCTTCATATTCACCTTCTCTGTGTAAAAAGTAGCAGTTTGTCTCTAATCTTCCAAGTACAATACAGCCTACTGTTAACTTACTCATGTTTCGTTTCCTCTTTCATTCTAATTTGTATTTCTGGTTACATCAATTACGCCGTCAATTGTCATAAGTTTCGAAATAATGCGACTTAACTCTTCCTGATTTGCGATTTCAAAAGAAGTCTGCATTGTTGCAATTCCCTTACGGCTGATTCTTGAATTCATGCTCAAAATCTCAATGTCCTTTTCTGTCAGTGCATGCGCTACATCAGCAAGCAGGGCATTGCGGTTATGGGCATAAATTACGACATCCGCCAGATACTTTGCCGCTTTTCCTTTTTCCTGTATTGACTGTTGCCACTGCGCCCCGATAACCCTCTCACGTTCTTCTTCCGGAAGATTTATCATATTGATACAGTCTACACGATGAATGGAAACACCACGCCCTCTTGTAACAAATCCAATGATATCATCCCCCGGAATCGGACTGCAACACTTTCCGAATCGGACTGCAACATCATCAACACCTTCTACGATAATTCCGCCGCGGCTTCGTCTGGTCATTTTCTTTTCGCCTGCTTCCGCAACGGCTTCAAGAACCTGCTCATCCGTAATAACTTTCTTATTATCCTGTTCAGCCAGTTCCAGAATCTTATTGATAATCTGACCTTCTTTTAATCCGCCATGTCCAATCGCTGCCAATACGGATTCCCAATCTTTGAAACCATACTTACGCATTACAAAATCCATATAAGCCGGCTTCATCAGTTCAGGAAGCGTTACCCCTTTTGACTTGCAAAAAGCATGTAACATTTCCTTTCCTTTTTCTATGTTTTCTTCTTTATACTCGTTCTTAAACCACTGGTTAATTTTATTTTTAGCCAGTGTACTCTTTGCCACATTCAGCCAGTCACGGCTCGGACCATTGGAATTATTCGAGGTGATAATCTGAATCACATCACCGTTCCCAATCACATAATCAAGGCTGACAAGTTTATTATTTACCTTGGCACCAACCATACGGTTTCCCACCGCACTATGAATATGGTAGGCAAAATCAATCGGTGTGGAGCCTGCCGGCAAATGTTTCACCTCTCCGGTAGGAGTAAAGCAATAGACACTATCACTAAACAAATCCAGATCACTCTTTAAAAGGTTCATAAACTCTTTATTATCAGACTCTTTCTGCCATTCAAGAATCTGACGAAGCCAGGTAAGCTTTTCTTCTTCACCGCCGGTTGATTTCTTCCCGTCTGCCATTTCTTTATATTTCCAATGTGCGGCAATACCGTACTCTGCAGTTCTATGCATTTCGTAGGTACGAATCTGAATTTCAAAAGGCTGACCAGCAGAACCAATCAAAGTAGTGTGAAGCGACTGATACATGTTATCTTTCGGCATAGCAATATAGTCTTTGAAACGCCCCGGAATCGGTGTGTAAATTTCATGAATAACACCAAGGCATGCATAACAGTCTTTTACAGAGTCCACAATAATACGGACTGCGAACAAATCATAAATCTGGTCTATCGACTTATTCTGGTTACGCATTTTTTTGTAAATACTGAAAAAATGCTTTACACGTCCGTCAATTACAGCTTCGATACCTGCTTTCTTAATATGAACGCTTACTTCATTAACAATACTTTCCACATATTTTTCGCGTGCGGCCTTTTTGCTTGCAATTTTATCCACAAGATCATAATAAGCATCCGGTTCCAAATACTTCAAAGACAAATCATCCAATTCCACTTTGATTTTGGAAATACCGAGACGTTGCGCAATCGGAGCATAAATATCAAGTGTTTCTCGTGCTTTTTCCTGCTGTTTATTTAACGGCATATGTTTAAGAGTACGCATATTATGAAGACGGTCGGCAAGCTTAATCATAATAACCCGAATATCCTTTGCCATGGCAAGAAACATCTTTCGAAGGTTTTCCGCCTGTTCTTCTAACTTATCTCCGCCGGCATACTCAAGCTTGCCAAGCTTTGTAACACCATCAACCAAATTTGCAACATCCGCACCGAATTCATTTTCGATTTCCTGTCTTGTCATAATCGTGTCTTCCACAACATCATGCAAGATTCCCGCTGCAATGGTTTCTTTATCCATCTCCAAATCAGCTAAAATAATCGCCACATACAACGGATGAATAATGTAGGGCTCCCCTGATTTACGCACCTGTTCCTTATGTGCATCTTTTGCTATCTGATAGGCCTTTTCAATCAGGGAAATATCATCAGAAGGGTGATATTTTTTCACACGCAAAATAAGATCGTCATAAAGCTGTTCCGGTGGTAAAAACTCCTTTAAGCTTTCAATACGACCGTCATCAATGACAAACTCGTGTTTAATTAAACTTTGTTGCTCTGAAATCTTATCCATATCACATTCCGTCCCAATGATTAATATTTCATTATTATCTACCTTTTTTCATTGAAATACAACACCAAAAGCTGATTTTATTATAAAAATTATTATTTAAAAATCCGTCAGCTTTAGCACGGTGGAAAAGCCTTTTGTTTTGGAAAACTTCATATTATGCTCAAAATTAATAAAGCACTCCGAAGGATCCACAGCTTCTAAGTTAAGCCCCTCAAATGTATCCCTGTCAAACACAACCGAAAGAAGGGTATACTCATCTTTATGTCCCGTAGCCGTATTAATCATATCATCAACCACATGAACAACCACTTTATCCACCGGAAGAATAGCAAACAAATCTCTTGCAAGGCGCAATGTCACACTGCAGACATAATCCTGAAGAAGTTCATTATACATTGTTTTAGACATTGCTTTTTCAGATACTTTACCTGATGCCGTAAGAGAAATTTCCGTTTCAGGAATAACATCTTCCTGCTTTACATTGAATTCCGCAACAATATACGCCGGATTATCGGTTCCTATTTCAAACTCGCTGCCAAATGCAAGCAAATCATCAAACGGCTCTAATGTCTCAACCACTTCATAATAAGCATCTATATCCCCCGAAACAACTTTCTCCTGTAATGAAGAAAGTTTACGTGGAACGGTTTCCGTACGTTTCCAGTCAATCTTATCCATTCCTACTGCATGGATTTTCGTTACTTCTTCAATGTCCTGATTAAATTCTTCTACAAGATTCTCATTTTTTTCAACTTCCTTTTTCTTTTCTCTTGTAGATTTCTTTTTCTTTCCGCCAAACGTTTTTGTATAAGAAATACCCGTCCCCGGAATACCAAATGTCGCTCTTCTTGAACCATTTGTATTCACAGAATATCTTGCACCTTTTACGCCAAAGCTCAATCCGACTCCGCTTTTGCTCAAATTAAGTTTTGCAAGTTTCCCCAAAGAAATACTTTTTCTAAAATTTAAACCCATAAAAAAATCCTCCTCTATACAATAACAGAAAAACACCAAAATGCACTTCGGTGTTCTCCTGTAATTCATATATATCATTCTAACTCAACTTGATAAACTTTTCCAGTAATAGTTTACAAAATAAAAACTTTCTTATCTAAAATAAGCTTATTTTCTTTTTTTCTTCTTCAATATATAACCAAACGGAATCACAACAACGGCAACAATTCCAAGTATGAAAAGAATGATCCATTCTATTCTGAATTGCTTTTCTGTTTGTTCATCTTTCGCAATAACATTCTCAGTTAGCGATTCATTATCAAGCAATTCACTTTCCTCTTGCTGCTGATTCTCTGCTTTCTTTTCTTCTACACTCGTATCAATATCGTTATTCTCATTACTATTCTTTTCTGTTTCCGCGGAAATTTCTTCAGATAATTCTTCTGAATTCTCACTGCTTTTTTCGCTTGATTTTTCGCTTGATTTTCCGCTCGTTTTTCCGCTCGACTCAGTAGACGGAGGCTGTTCACTGTCCGGCTGAGGAACCTCCGGCTGACCGGTATCCGGTGGAGGCACGTTTGTGTCTTCCTTTTTCTCCTCTTCTACTTTGCACATATACTTAGAATTAACCAACTCTCCTAAACTTCCGTAAAAAACAGCAATATATCCGTCGACTTCCCATTTTTTTAAGTCAATATCATCTCTTGATAAGTAGTTTACGAGTTTCACTTTATATTCTTCAACAAATACATAATATGAACCCTCATATTCATATTTTCCTTCGCCGATTTCCACAAGTGCGCTTTCCACACTGCTAACCTCACCGGCATACACAGTCATTCCCGGAACAACACAAAAAAATATACAAAAAAACAAAAAACACCACTGTTTCATATATTTCTCCAAACTATTTTATAAATATAAAAGGCTCGGTTACAATAGCTGCAACCGAGCCATTAATATTAATTCAAATTCCGAAAGGATGTAACATTCCTTTTTTCGATGATAAATAAAGCTAACAAAACAATTATTCTGTTGTCACTTCTTCTGTCACATTTTCGGTTGTTTCTTCTGTAGACTCTTCAGTTGCTTCTTCTGTAGTACCTTCAGTTGCTTCTTCTGTAGCACCTTCAGTTGCTTCTTCTGTAGCACCTTCAGTTGCTTCTTCTGTAGCACCTTCAGTTGCTTCTTCTGTGGACTCTTCAGTTGATTCCTCTGAATTCTCTTCAGTTGCTTCTTCTGCAGACTCTTCTACAGCATATGTAATCGTATAAGAAATCTTATTAGTTACCGTATCAGAAGCATTCGCATAAACGACATCAACTACAGTAGTCTTGCCGTCTAAGTCTCCCAACTCAGCATTCTTAACTAACGGTAATGCTCTCCAGATAGCACCCTTGCAAAGATCTCCTTCTTTAATCAATACACCGTCTACAGTAATCTGCTTAACAGAGCTATCAACAATAAACTGCTTAACAATTTCTGTTGTCTTGTCATATACAAGCGCCCAATATGTCTTATTTGCATAATCCTTCTTAAATTCCACATTAAACATATTGGCATCTGCATCATATTCCACAGTACCGAATGTAAATGCACCATCTCCTACGATTTCGGCAATCTTATCATCTGCAATCATATCATAGCATGCATTAGAAAGAGTAAATGCAATTTCATATATACTCTGTACGCCACTGTCAAATAAGAGATTCATTGATACGATTGTACCATCCAAATCCTTATAGGACTCTGCTCTGTTCATAAGTCTTCCGAAATATGAATCTACAACACCTGCAATGTATTCATCCGTAGTATTATAGTCTGTTCTGTATGTTGTATGAACTTTATTTCCAACAGGACTATCAACAGAAATAACCGCACTATTAGAATACTTCAACGCTTCTTGTAAAGCATCGATATATTTCTGCATATCCATTTCTTTGACATCTGCAATCTTTACATCAGGATCATCCATTGTAATTGTAAAGTAATTATCTTCATAAGTAACACTTTCTACACCTGAAAGACCATCAGAAAGCTGATTTGCAGCTTCAAGCATCAACTTATCCTGTCCGGCAAGGAAAGTTTCCTCACTCATATATGCGCCCAATGAACAGGTAACGTACTGGCTTGCAGTCACTTCCGCATCATTAACAACAGCAATCTTTTCTTTATAGTCAAAGAATACATACATATAACTTCCAAACAAATCGAATGTTGTCAGGTTTTCATCAAGATAATACTGATAAATCAAATCAGCTGCTTCTCTTGCTGTTAAACCATCTCCGATAATTGTTTCATTAAGTATAACGGTATATACATCATCATTTACCAAAACTTCAAACACATCAGACTCTGCACCATACGATTCTTCAACATATAATGAAACATAATCTATATCGTAATTCATTGCAATGTCTTTCATCAGCAATGCCAAACCGCGCTTTGTTGTTTCTGCTACAGAAACAAACGGATCTGTAATTTCAAAAGATACATACGAATGTTCTTTTTCAACTGATAATGAAGGTTTAACACCTGTATATGCCCAATCTTCTGTTTTCAAACCTTCCTTAACAATTTGGGTGAAATTCTTATTTACCTCAGTTCTGGATGATTTAACAATAACAGGAACCTTTCCAATTTCAATTGCAGTACCGTCAACCGTATATGTGACTACCAGTTCTGTATATCCTGTCTTCTTTGCTTTCACATTAAGTTTAGCATCGATTGTAGCAATGGAAGAATCTACAATACTATACTTAATAGCACTCTTATTAATAGGAAGATCATCCTTTGCACTAAATTTGAAAGCCTTTTCAATATTTGTACTTGTTCCTTTAGCTAACTCAATTTTTGAATTCCATACATCTTCTAAATCCATTTCAATGTCTTTAGAGAATCCATCTTTTGTAGTCGGAACAAGTGTTGCAACAGCGTAAACATACTCATCTGCTCTATTTTTCAATGTCACTGCAACGGCTTTGTTCTCACCGGGTTTTAAGGTGACTTTCTTAACAGCTTTTGCTGAAGTTTCAAGTGCACCGGTTTCCTCATTCACAGTAAATTTATCATAATACTTCACCATTGATAAATCAGCAGTCGTATCAGTCCAAATTCTGCCGGCAAAAGTCTTTGCGAGATCAACAGACATCTTCTTATCACATAAAACAGGTACATCCATCTCTGTATACAGATTTCCCTCTAAATCAGAGAGCATTAAAGAAGCAAGATCTTGCTTTACATCAACTTTCAGTTTAACACTTTTGGTTTTGCCCATGGCATCCATTACACATACTACCATGTTCTTCTTATTTCCGATATTCCAAAACCAAAGGTTTCCATCCTCATACTGTTCTAAGCCATCAACAGAAATATAAGAATCACAATCAACAATGTTGTTCTTTTTATCAAATGCTTTAATAATATATTTATTCTCTGCTTTGTAAGCGAACATTTCCTCATCCCAGTAGGACCAGATTGTTAATTTATTGCTTACTGCTTTTTCCTGAGAATTGCTTACTTCTACCAACTGAACTTTCTTGATAGCCGGAAATACATTAATTGTCACAGCCTGCTTCACCTGGGGATTGGCAACAGAAGTTGCTGAAACAGTCATTGTACAGCTTGTTTTTGCCTTTACACTACCCTTTGAAGAAACACTGGCATATTTCTTAATTGTTTTTGCATCTGTATAAGTCGTTTCACCAATTGTAAGACGTTCAATCACATATTTGATTTTTTTGTTTGAAGCAAGTTTATTCACTTTTGCCTGAATATTTACAGAGCTCTTGTTATCATCAACAAGATTAAAGCTCTGCGCTCCAACCATCATGCTGTCAACATCAGTTGTAACCTTAACAGTCAATTTAGCCTTTTTATTCGCATCTTTTTTGTTTGCAATTGTAATAACTGCTGTACCGTTTCCCTTTGCTTTGATAACACCGTTATCGCTTACGGAACATACCGCAGACTTATTCACGGAATAAGACACCTCATCATTGCGGATTCCATCCAACTTAATTTCATATGTATTTGCAAAGCTGGATTTATTTGTTTTCATCAAAAGAAGATTTTTCTTATTAACCTGACCAAGAACACCTTTTGATGATTTATTGTCCTTTACAATCTTAAATGATGATGCGGCAGGAATAACATTAACATATACGTCCTTACTTGCTTTGCCATCTGCGCTTGTAACAGTAACAACTGCTGTACCGGTCGAATATTTCTTACTTACTTTAATTACGCCCTTGCCGTCTACAGCAACCGCTTTTTTCGCATCTTTGGTGGTCACTTTAAACTTTAACTTTTTGTTTGAAGCATCATCGTTTGCCACAACTGCCTCGAGTTTACGAGAACCACCCGCTGCAACATCAATCACTAATTTACCTTCTTGATCAGCAACTGCGTTTCCAACCTCAATGCCTTCTGCATAGGTCTTAACAGTAACTTTAAGAATGGCTTTTTTCTTACCATCTGTACTCTTAACAACAATATTTGCCTTACCATTGTTAACAGCTTTCAGTTTAAGCACATATGTGCTTTCCATTACGGTAGATTTTTTACCGGCCTTAACAACCTTATCTTCACCCTGAATTGCTTTTTTCTCAATGTCTGCCGGAACAACAACTACATTTCTGTTTGTTGTAGATACAATAACTCCCGCAGATTTCTGTTCTTCAGCAGTTTTAGTCCACTGCCATTTCAAGGCTACATTCATTTCACCTGCAGCATCATTCGTATAAAGAACTGCCGATGAAACCTTCTTTCCTGTTGTTTCGTTTGCAAAATTAATCTTGTTAACCTTCTGAACAATATTTCCTGCTGCCAATGCAACAAAAGCCTGTCCAAGAGTTAAAAGAAACACAAACAAAACCAACAAAAGTTTGTTTTTCCTTTTCATAACTTCTCCTTTCGCACAAATGTCAAAATTTTAACCGGCGAATTATAACATAAAATTTTTGAACTATCAAGATTAAACATACAGCTTAAAGAACTTTTGCTAAAAAGCTCTTTAACCTCTCTGATTTCGGATTTTCAAAAAATGTAACCGGCTCCGCTTCTTCCAGAATCTTCCCTTCATCGATAAAGAGAACCCTGCTTGCGACTTCTTTGGCAAAGGCCATCTCATGCGTAACAACCACCATGGTCATTTTCTCCTCCGCCAATTCACGCATAACAGAAAGAACTTCACCTACCATCTCAGGGTCAAGCGCGGAAGTCGGCTCATCAAAAAGCATAACATCCGGCTTCATGCAAAGCGCACGCACAATCGCAATACGCTGTTTCTGTCCGCCCGACAACTGATTCGGATATGCATTCGCCCTGTCCGCAAGCCCGACTCTTTCCAGAAGACGCATCGCTTCCGACTTAGCTTCTTCGAAAGATTTCCCCTGCAATTTCATCGAACCAATGGTAAGATTCTTTAAAATAGTCATATGAGGAAATAAGTTAAACTGCTGAAAAACCATTCCCATCTTCTGACGATGCAAATTAATATTTGTCCGCTTATCCGTGATATCCTCTCCTTCAAAAAGAATCACACCGCCAGTCGGCTCTTCCAAACGGTTCAGGCAACGCAAGAAGGTACTTTTACCCGAACCGGACGGTCCGACAACAAAAACCACTTCGCCCTGATGGATATCAATATCAATGCCTTTTAAAACATCAATATTATCAAATGATTTCTTTAATCCCCGGACACTGATTAACGGTTGCGCATCACTTTGGGTTTCTTTTTCAGTTTTAACAATATTCTCTTCTGTCAGAATAACTTTTTCATCAACGTTCACTGTTACGTAACCTCCTCTCTAACTGCTTAATCAGGAAGGATAACATCATAACAAAAGTAAGATAGATTACCGCAACCGCAAGCAAAGGCATCATCGGTGAATATGTTTCACTTCTGATAATATCACCTGCTTTTGTCAAATCCTGCAAGGCAATATAGCCTGCCACGGAGGTTTCCTTTAACAACACGATAAACTCATTCCCTAATGCCGGAAGGACATTTTTCAATGCCTGGGGCAAAATAATATATATCATGGTTTGTATATAGTCAAAACCAAGACTTCTTCCTGCTTCAAACTGCCCCTGATCAATAGACATAATACCGCCACGAACAATTTCTGCAACATACGCACCGGAATTGATACCAAATGCAATCACCGCAACAACAACCTTATCTATACGAACACTTCCGAAAATAACGAAATAAATAATCAGAAGCTGCACAACGACAGGCGTTCCTCGAATAACCGTAAGATACACATTGCACAGAAAATTCAATCCCTTAAGTTGTCCGGTCTTATCATATGTAGAGCGTATAATTGCCACAATAAATCCGAGAAAAACACCTACAAGAACCGCAAAAAAGGTTACTTCCAAGGTCACTCCCAAACCTTTGGCAATATACTCCCATCTGTTGTCTTTTATGAAATTCAAATAAAATTCTTGTCCGATGTTCTGGAAAAACATCATTATTTCGCCACAGACATCTGTTATAAAATTCATAACCACCTCAATAACTCTTCAAAAAATTATTCTGCTGTAATATACTTATCAATAATTGCTTTAAGTTCACCGGATGCCTCAAGTTCTGCAATGGCAGCATTGATTTCTTCTAAAAGTTCCGTATTATCCTTTGCAATTGCGATTGCATATTCTTCATAAGTAAAAGCTTCGTCCACGGTTACAATTCCTTCATTCTGGGAAACAAATACTTTCGCAGGCTCTGAATCAATCATAACTGCATCAACTTTATTCTGAATAAGTGCCTGCACAGCTTCGTGTCCTTTGCTATAACGTTCTACAACTACGCCTTCAATATCACCGACATACATGTCACCTGTTGTACCAAGCTGAACACCTACTCTTTTTCCCACAAGATCATCAGGTGTTGTGATATCACTGCCTTCTTTAACAATGATTACCTGTGCTGCCGTAGTATACGGTGTAGAAAAGTTAACAGATTCAAGTCTGTCAGGTCTTACTGTAAGTCCGGCCACACCAATATCCGCTTTGCCTGACTGAACAGCCATAATAATGGAATCAAATGCCATATCTTCAATCACAAGTTCTCTTCCGAGCTTATTTGCAATTGCCTGCGCAATCTCAACATCAATACCAACGATTGCATCCCCTTCATGATACTCGTAAGGCGGGAACTCTGCATTGGTTGCCATAACCAGCTCTTTGTCTGATCCCGAACAAGCACAAAGTGTGATTGCCATCATTGCTGCACATAATAAAGCCACAATTCTTTTCATCTCATAAATCTCCTATTCTGAATAATATAAGTTTCTCCTGCACGTCTCCACGGACAATCCCTGTCAAGAGCCGAATTTCATCACATTTTCAAACGTTTTTTGGGGTTCCTCGAAACGTAAAAAAAGGTGATACGCAAGTTCTTTAAGCATACCA
The DNA here is from genome assembly GCA_015056945.1 of Lachnospiraceae bacterium. Taxonomy (GTDB): domain Bacteria; phylum Bacillota; class Clostridia; order Lachnospirales; family Lachnospiraceae; genus UBA3766. The sequence continues at coordinate 12,792 of SVFH01000015.1, forward strand.
CCTTTTCATATTTTCGTCAACGAATTACATCATTCCCATTCCGCCGCCTGCAGGCATAGCCGGTACATCTTCTTTAATGCTTGCAACAACTGATTCTGTTGTAAGCAAAGTAGATGCAACACTGGTAGCATTCTGCAATGCAGATCTGGTTACCTTTGCAGGGTCAAGAATTCCTGCTTCTACCATATTAACATATTCTTCTTTCAATGCATCAAATCCGATTCCCACTTCAGACTCAAACACTTTATTAATAATAACACTTCCGTCAAGTCCTGCATTTCCGGCAATATGATAAAGCGGTGCTTCCAATGCTTTTAATACGATTCTTGCGCCTGTCTTTTCGTCGCCTTCAAGGGTGTCTGCAAGTTCTGCAACCTTCTTAGATGCATGGATATATGCAGAACCGCCGCCTGCAATAATACCTTCTTCTACTGCTGCTCTTGTTGCTGCAAGTGCATCTTCCATACGAAGTTTCGCTTCTTTCATTTCGGTTTCTGTTGCCGCACCGACACGGATTACTGCAACACCGCCTGCCAACTTCGCAAGTCTTTCCTGTAATTTCTCTTTATCAAATTCAGAAGTTGTCTCTTCAATCATCTTCTTAATCTGTGCAACGCGGGCAGAAATCGCTTCTGCAGCACCGGCACCGTCTACAATGATGGTATTTTCCTTCTGAACCTTAACGGATTTTGCACGACCCATATCTGCAAGTGTTACTTCTTTTAAGTCATATCCGAGTTCTTCACTGATTACTTTACCGCCTGTCAGAATTGCAATATCTTCAAGCATTGCTTTTCTTCTGTCTCCGTATCCGGGAGCTTTTACTGCAACAACATTAAAGGTACCTCTTAACTTGTTTACAATCAATGTAGTAAGTGCCTCGCCCTCAATATCTTCGGCAATAATAAGAAGTTTAGCCGCGGACTGAACAACCTGCTCAAGCACGGGAAGAATCTCCTGAATATTGGAAATCTTTTTGTCTGTAATGAGAATGTAGGGATTCTCAAGAACTGCTTCCATCTTTTCCATATCTGTTGCCATATATGCGGAAAGATATCCTCTGTCAAACTGCATACCTTCCACAAGGTCAAGTTCTGTCTGCATTGTCTTACTTTCCTCGATTGTGATTACACCGTCTCCGGAAACCTTTTCCATTGCGTCAGCAACCATGTTTCCGACAGAATCATCTCCTGCTGAAATCGCTGCAACACGCGCAATATGTTCTTTTCCGTTTACTTTGGAACTCATCTGTGCAATTGCTTCCACTGCACAATCTGTCGCTTTCTTCATACCCTTGCGAAGAATAATCGGATTTGCACCCGCAGCAAGGTTCTTCATTCCTGCATTCACCATTGCCTGTGCAAGAACGGTCGCCGTAGTAGTACCGTCACCGGCAACATCGTTTGTTTTGGTCGCAACTTCTTTCACAAGCTGTGCACCCATATTTTCAAAAGAATCTTCCAATTCAATTTCTTTTGCAATTGTTACACCATCGTTTGTAATCAACGGCGCACCGAATGATTTATCCAAAACAACGTTTCTTCCTTTCGGTCCCAATGTTACTCTTACAGTATCTGCAAGTTTATTAACACCTGCTTCCAAAGCAGTACGTGCTTCTGCACCATATTTAATTTCTTTTGCCATGTCTTATGACACCTCCATCTTGTTTATTCTTACTAATAAAACTTTACTGTTCTGCTTTATAAAATCTAAACCCAATCCTATTCTACAACTGCAAGAATATCAGACTGCTTCACAATAATGTATTCTTCATCATTCATCTTTACATCGGTTCCGGCATATTTGGAATAAATAACCTGATCGCCGACCTTCACTTCCATTTTAACCTCTTTTCCGTCTGCCAGAATCCCCGGTCCTACCGCAATGACCTCAGCCTGCTGAGGCTTCTCTTTGCTCTGTCCGGGTAAAACAATACCGGATTTGGTTGTTTCTTCTGCAACAAGCTGCTTTAATACAACTCTGTCTCCTAAAGGTACTAACTTCATGTTTTATATCCTCCTTTATATTACTGTTTTTGTTAAATCATTTGTACCAATTTTGTTAGCACTCTTTATTGTTGAGTGCTAACCATGACAATTATACTGTATAATTTCAATATTTTCAAGTCTATTTTTTATTTTTACTTCCCTTTTAAAAAAACTAGTGTTATTGTATAATTAGTTTATTATTTATTTGGGGTTTTGGGTTATGCTGACTATATTTAAAAATTTAATTTCAATGATACGCAATCTTATCAACGGTGATGAATACATCTCTGACCGTTCTAAGATTACATATTCCTTATATTTTATGTCTTTCATGCATATTTCTTATGCATTGCTTTTTATGTTCTGTGAATCTGCATTTTTGGCACTTTACAATCTTCTCGCTTTTTTGATTGTTCAGATTCTGATTCGTGTTGCTGCCAATAAACATCTCTTTACTGCAGCCACACTTTCTGCAGTTGAAATTCTTGCCTTTTCCGTTGTTTCTACACTTGCGCTCGGAAACTCCATGAATTTTAATCTTTTCTGTTTCAGTATTATTCCGATGGTATTTTATGTATCATCAACTATCAAGGATTTCAAAAAGCATTCCTATTTTTCTTTGCTTTTTTCACTCCTTTCCCTTGCTACTTACGCTGCAACGATTGTAATCAGAACAAAAAATGCTCCGATTACAAACTTTCCTTATGATAACATTTTACTTATATCCATCATTGAAATTGCAAACAGCATTATTATAGTAGGAATGATTACCATCTTTTTATTCCTCTTTACATGGGAAATGAAAAACAATACCGCAACACTCGAAAAGCGTAACCAGCAGCTTCTGCAGTTTGCCAATGTCGACCCGCTCACCAAGTTACCGAACAGACGCTGTATGATGCAGACATTAAATCTTGCCATGCATGAATTAAGTCGAGGAACTTCCGTCTTCAGCATTATCCTTGGAGATATTGATAATTTCAAAAAGATAAACGACAACTACGGACATGACATGGGTGACAAAGTTCTTTTAACCGTGGCTCATACAATCTCATCACAGCTTCGTGAATGTGATGCGGTTTGTCGCTGGGGCGGTGAAGAAATCCTGATTCTGATTCGCGGTAATGCCGAATCAGCAACTGCAATTGCCGAACGTATCCGTTTAAACATCGCCACGACTGAAGTTGTACATAATAACAATGCAGTCCGTGTTTCAATGACTTTCGGTGTAACACAGGCAGAAATCGGCTACAGAATCGAACAGATTATTCAAAGTGCGGATAACCGTATGTATTACGGAAAACAACACGGTAAAAATCAGGTTGTCTCACAAAATCATTGATTTTCATATTGTTTTTATTAACAGGTAACATTTGTTGCCTGTTTTTTCTTGCTTTTTTTCCTATTTTATGTAAAATGAATTTTGGTATGCGTAGAAATTTAAGGAGGTTTTCAAATGATTAGTGCAAATAATGTGTCTTTACGATTTGGAAAAAAGGCGCTTTTTGAAGAGGTTAATATTAAATTTACAGAAGGGAACTGCTACGGTCTGATTGGAGCAAACGGTGCCGGCAAATCCACATTCTTAAAACTTTTATCCGGTGAACTCGAAACCACCACAGGCGATGTGACCATCACACCGGGACAGCGTCTCTCCGTTTTAGAGCAGGACCACTTCAAATATGATGCTTATACGGTTATGGACACCGTAATTATGGGAAATCCCCGTCTCTATGAAGTAATGAAAGAAAAGGATGCCATCTATGCCAAAGAAGACTTTACTGATGAAGACGGAATCCGTGCCAGTGAATTAGAAGCCGAATTTGCCGAAATGGATGGTTGGGAAGCAGAATCCAATGCTGCAAACCTTTTAAACGGTCTCGGCATCGAAACAGCAATCCACTATTCATTGATGAGTGACTTAACGGGTAATGAAAAGGTGAAAATCCTTCTTGCCAAAGCACTTTTTGGTAATCCTGATATTTTATTACTCGACGAGCCTACCAACCATCTTGATTTAGATGCAATTGCATGGTTGGAAGAGTTTTTGATTAATTTCGATAATACTGTAATCGTGGTTTCCCACGACCGTTACTTCTTAAATAAAGTATGTACTCACACTGCTGATATTGACTACGGCAAAATTCAGCTCTATGCCGGTAATTATGATTTCTGGTACGAATCCAGCCAGCTTCTTATTAAACAGATGAAAGAAGCCAATAAGAAAAAGGAAGAAAAAATCAAAGAGTTGCAGGAATTCATTTCCAGATTCTCAGCAAATGCTTCCAAATCCAAACAGGCAACTTCCAGAAAGAAAGCTTTGGAAAAAATCGAGCTTGATACCATCAAGCCTTCCAGCAGAAAGTATCCTTATATCGATTTCCGTCCCGAGCGTGAAATCGGAAATGAAGTACTTAGCGTAGAAGGAATTTCCAAAACGATTAACGGTGAGAAAATACTTGATAACATTAGTTTCATTCTCGGTCACGACGATAAAGTTGCTTTTGTCGGCGGAAACGAAATTGCTAAAACAACATTATTTAAAATTCTCACAGGAGAAATGGAACCCGATGAAGGAACTTACAAATGGGGTGTAACTACATCCCAGGCATATTTTCCGAAAGATAATACCAAAGAATTTGACAATGACTTAACCATTGCAGATTGGTTAATGGGCTACTCTCCCGTGAAAGACATCACATATGTACGCGGTTTCTTGGGCAGAATGCTTTTTGCCGGTGAAGACGGTGTAAAAAAGGTCCGCGTTCTTTCCGGTGGTGAGAAGGTTCGTTGTCTTTTAAGTAAAATGATGATCAGCGCTGCAAACTGCCTGATTCTTGACGAGCCTACCAATCACCTTGACATGGAGTCCATTACAGCTTTGAATAACGGCTTGATTAAGTTTAGCGGTGTTGCACTCTTCTCCTGTCATGACCATCAGTTTGTTCAGACTACAGCAAACCGAATCATGGAGATTCTTCCTAACGGAACCATGATTGACAAAATCACAACTTATGATGAGTATCTTGAAAGCGATGAAATGGCAAGAAAACGTACTATTTATTCCGTAAATAAAAACGAAGACAACGAATAAATGAATTTCTAATTGCAGCAGCCTTAAAGGTTGCTGCAATTTCTGTCATGAAACTTTATGATGATTGAGGAGAATCCTGTTATGAAAGCAATCGATTTGCATGTACATTCCAATTATTCAGACGGAACCAATACCCCACTGGAGTTGGTGTCTCTTGCCTGCCAAAAAGGACTTGCTGCAATTGCACTTACTGACCATGATACAACAGAAGGAATTGAAGAAATACTTACTTATGCCAAAGACCAACCCTTAGAAATTGTGCCCGGCATTGAGTTTTCAACCGAATATCTCGGACGTGACATTCATATTCTCGGTCTCTATGTGAACCCTTACCATCCTGCGTTTGTGAAACACATTCAGACCTTCCAGGAAAACAGGGATCGTAGAAACAGAAAAATGTGCGAACGGCTTGCCGAAATGGGAATTGACATCACTTATGAAGCGCTTTCGTCCTCATTTGAGGGTTCCATTCTCACAAGAGCACATTATGCCCGCTATCTTTTGGAACATGGTTATGTGAAAAGTCTTCGCGAAGCATTTGAGCGTTATGTCGGAGACCACTGCCCCGCTTTTGTTCCCCGGGAAAAAATCACACCGAATCAAGCCGTTTCTTTAATTTTAGAGGCCGGCGGTCTTCCGGTTCTGGCTCACCCGATTCTGTACCGTTTTTCGGACCGCGTTTTGGAAACACTTGTTGCATCGTTAAAAGAATCCGGTCTTATCGGAATTGAAACTGTTTACAGCACATATACGCCAAGCGAAGAACGATATATCAGACGTCTGGCTGCAAAATATGATTTGTTGGTTACCGGTGGTTCTGATTATCACGGTCAAAACAAGCCCGATATTTCACTCGGAACCGGACGAGGACATCTTTTTGTCCCGGATGATTATCTTGAAGCGTTGAAAAAATCTTACTTGCGTAAATTTGTTCCTGCTGCAAACGAAAAAGCCATTCTCTTTTTCGATCTTGACGGCACCTTACTAAATGATACCAAAGATATCTCAGAAGAAACCATGTGTGCATTACGTGAGTGTGTGGTCAACGGACATCGGTTCGCCATTTCTTCGGGCCGATCTCACACAAGTATTCATAAACTAATTGAAAGACTTTCGCTTGGCGAGTTCAATCCACTCATCAGTGCTTTTAACGGTAGCCACATCAGCGAATACAAATCCGGACGAGTACTGAAAACTTCCGGTCTGGATATAGAACTGGTAAAAGAAATCCGTAATCTTGCCGTAGAAGCAAAACTCCACATCCAATCCTATTCAGATACTGAAATACTTACGGATGCAGAAACGGAAGAACTTGCTTTTTACAGAAAATGGACAGGCACTACACACAGAATTGTCCCCGGACTTATAGAGAATGACTTTCAGCCTTACAAACTCTTGGTCATTCACCTAACAGACCATGAACGCCTGGTTTCTTTCAAGGAAAAAATCGAAATGGAATTCGGCGATAAAGTGGACTGTGTATTTTCCAATGATTATTTTCTTGAAATACTCCCGAAAGGAATCTCAAAAGGATACGCACTGCAAATCCTTTGCGAGCACACCGGCATTTCCATTTCAAACTCGTATGCCTTTGCAGATGCCGAAAATGATATTTCCATGCTGCAGGCTGCCGGTCACGGTGTCGCATTACTCAATGCCTCTCCTGCCGCAAAAGAAGTTGCTGATTTTATCACTTTTACAGACAATAACCACGACGGTCTTGCCGTCTTCTTAAAAAAACTTGCCGAAGGCTAAACAGCCACGGCAAGTTTTTTGATACAAGTCCCTTTCAATAATTGTTTCTGATACACTTCTGTGCATTTTTCATATTTTGCAAACGTTTTTTTAGCCTGCTCCAAATTACCGTATACCTTCCAATACCCTGTAAACTGACTTCCTCCGGCGCGGTTCTTAATAAAACCTGCTACATCTTCAGGCGGATATCCTAAAAACAGGCCAATTTCATGCGGAAATTCCTGATAGGATTTCAAACGTCTCGACAATTCGGCAACACAACGATCAGCATCGTAAATTGTATATCCGAATTCTTTTAAAAGTGCTTTAGACTGTTCATTTTCAAAATCAGTCCGCAGACGGTTGGGTCTGTATAAATAAATCAGCCCCCTTCCCTTTCCGTATCTGAAAACAAGAACACGTATCCCCTTCTCGCCCAATATACGATTCCACATTCTTACATTTTTAATTAATTCTTCAAAGGAGTCTGCTTCACAGGTAAATAAGCTACCGGTTTTTAACCCCGCCAAAGTCGGCGCGCACTGTTTGATTACCAATTCTTCTGACATACAATCCTCTCTCTTCCATCAATTTAACTATCCTTATTTTCTTCCGTTTTATCCCGATATATGTACTTCCAGAATATTTTTTAGCGCTGAAAGTGAACTCGAATGAGAACGCGCAACAATCGTATCTTTTCCTTTTGTTTCACGCAAAGCCGTGCGAACCATCTTATGGCACATAGTACCGGTAAAAAGAACAAGCAAATCAGGTTTGCCTATTTGCTCCCGCAGATTCCCCTTCATTTGTGTAAACACTTTCGCACTACACTGATACCTTTCACAAAGGTCAATATATTTTCGAACCATACAATCATTTCCGCCAATAATCACAACACTCATATCGCTATCCTTTCTTTCTGTTTGTACAAGTTAGTCTCAACTAACCAATGTATCTAAAAAAACCTCCCACGCAAGGAGAGTTACTTTATATAGTTAGTCATAACTAACTCTTATATAAAAATACCATCTTTCAGTAAGCTTGTCAACCTTGCTGTTCGCTTTTGTTTATTTTTTCTATATTCTTTTCTCAAAAAAAATGTATTTTATGCAAAAAAAAAATTGTAAGTTTAATCGTTATATGCTAAATTATTTTTGGGCATACAGTTTGCCCATAGAAAAAATGCGAAGGGACAAGGATTAAGATGAATAAGATTTATGAAGGTAAAACCAAAGATGTCTACAAACTTGACAACGGAAATGTATTATTGAAATTCAAGGATGACTGTACCGGTAAAGATGGTGTTTTCGATCCGGGCGAAAACTCTGTAGGGTTAACCATTGAAGGTATTGGTAAGGCAAACTTACAGACTTCTATTCACTATTTTGAGTTGCTCAAAGATGCCGGCATCAAGACTCATTATGTTGGTGCAAACGTAGACGAGGCAACCATGGAAGTTCTTCCTGCCACCGTATTCGGACATGGACTTGAAGTAATCTGCCGTCTTGTTGCTACAGGAAGCTTTATCCGCAGATACGGCGAATATATTGCTGACGGAACTGTATTAGAAGGTGGTTATGTTGAATGTACCTTCAAAAATGACGCTTTAGGCGATCCCCTTGTAACAGGCGAAGGTCTTGCAGCTCTTGGTATTATGACTCCTGCAATGTTTGAAAGCATGAAGGAACAGACATTAAAAATTACTAAGATTGTTGCTGACGATTTGAAATCAATCGGACTTGACCTTTGGGATATCAAATTCGAATTTGGATATAACAACAATGAAGTAATTTTAATTGATGAAATCGCTTCCGGTAACATGCGTGTTTACAAAGACGGAAAGATTGTTGACCCTGTTGAATTAACGAAATTAATCCTTAACAGATAGAAATAATCTACTCAATATCTTAGACAATAGCAAAACCTCCTGCTTCGGCAGGAGGTTTCTTATTACTCAATAACTACTCATTAACCTTTTCTCATACTGTTAATGCGCTTTTCTAATTGTTTGTTCGCAATATATTTACGCGACATTCCGCCATCTTTCAAGGTACGGCAACCAAACAAATAATACTTTTCTAAAACAGCCCCTCTGACAATACGTCCCAGCAAAGACATAAACTGTTCCTGGGCAGGATCAAAAAATTCTACCAGTAATGCATCATTTGTATTGATTTTGGCCTGGATAGCAGAATCAACAAGCACAGCAAATCCTGTCTCACTGATATCTTTGATAATGACGTCAATTTTTTCTTTTCCGCCGTTAATGGTTGCCTTGGCATCTAACCCAACATACACACGGAAATTTTCACGACGATTAATTCTGACTCCGCTTAATCCGCTGGTAATCACATGATATATTTTATTTTCAATCACTTCTTTTTCAATGGTAATTGATTTCCATATATATGGTGCTTTTTCATCTTCATACGCAATCATGGACAAGGAAATATTCGGGGAATTAAAGCTCAAGATTACATCATTATGCATAAACGGCTCTACGTAAAGCTTATTACCGGACACCATGCAAATAACAGACGGCAAAGTCATTTGGGACTGACCGTTTGAGATTGTAATACTCATCTTATATTGTGTAGAAAGTTCCTTAATCTCCATCCATTTTCCTCTTCATTATGCTTCTACAATCAGGTATCTTCCGTCACCGATTGCAAACACCTCAGCTGCATCCAGAATACTGTCTGATTCAGGGTCTTCCAATCCTTCTTCTTCAAAATACTCTTCTACTTCTTTCTTTGATTTCACAACAACTGCCATACAATCTTCTAAAAATTCTATTGCTTCTTCTTCTGTTTCGGCAACCTTTTCGGGAAACAACTGTAACTGTTTTTCCAAAAAAACTTTTACCACTTTTTGATCGAATGCCATACCCTGATCTCCTATCTCACTTTTTTTAAATATTATCATATTACTGACATTTTTACAAGTTCTTTACAAATTACGCCAATGGATTCCAAGCTCTTTTAATTCGTGACAAATTCTTGCAATCGGGAGTCCTACTACAGAAGCATATTCTCCATGTATTTCTTTTACATATGCTCCGCAAAGCCCCTGGACTGCATACGAGCCGGCTTTATCCATAGGTTCAGAAGTAGAAACGTATGCTTCAATTTCTTCCTCTGTCATATCATAAAAAGTAACATCTGTCTTTTCATAGAACGTTTTCTTTTCTATTCTTTCATTTCGGAATACAATTAAAGTTACCCCCGTATACACCTGATGTGTTGTGCCGGAAAGCATTCGCAACATCCTGATTGCATCTTGCTCATCTACGGGTTTTCCAAGTATATCATTTCCGATAGCAACAACAGTATCAGAACCAATCACAACAAAGTCCTGATCAATCCCTCTTGCATCATACATTACCGGAATTTTCCCTGCCACATCTTCTGCTTTCAATGCAGAAAGTTCCATTACATAACGGTCAGGCGCTGTTTCCGTAGTTTTTTCTTCCACCTCACTTACCGTAATCTGAAACTTCATTCCGATTTGTTCAAGCAATTCTTTTCTTCTCGGAGATGCAGAAGCTAAAATAAATCTCATTTAATCCTCCTTCGCAGACACAGGCTTCATTTCCGGAATGAACACACGCTTGTCCTTCATCTGCATTTTCTTCTTTTCCTGTAGTCCTGCTTCCTCACAGAAATATTCCTGTGAATGAAATACAACTTTTCCTCTTTTATCTATTTTTTCATAAGTACCGTCCGGTTGTAACAGCTGTGCTTTTAAGGTATCCCGCAACTGGCAATCTAAAATATGGTATACTTTCGCCTGTAATTTCTCATCCAAAACCGGAAACAGAATTTCTACACGACGCTCAAGATTTCTGGGCATCCAGTCGGCACTGCTCAAATAATATTCAGCCTCTCCACCATTTTCAAAATAATAAATACGGCTGTGTTCCAAAAAGTTACCTACGATAGAACGTACTGATATCGTTTCGCTGACCCCCGGGATACCAACCTTCAGACAGCAGATGCCTCGTACAATCAAATCTATCTGCACACCTGCCGCACTTGCCTGGTACAATGCCTCAATCACATCTTTATCACATAGTGAGTTCATTTTAGCAATAATTCTTGCAGGTTCTCCCGCTTTCGCATGCTTTCTCTCTCTTTCAATCAAATACAGAAAGCGGTCCTTCATCCACAACGGTGCAATAGATAAGCTGTTCCAGTTCAAAGGCTCTGAATAACCGGACAACATATTGAATACGGCAGTTGCATCTTCCCCAATGCGCTCGTTACAGGTCAAAAGCCCTAAATCCGTATATAATTTAGCGGTTGCATCATTATAGTTACCGGTTCCCAGATGAACATAACGTCTGATACCATCCTCTTCACGACGGACAACCAAAGTAATCTTACTGTGCGTTTTTAATCCTACCAGTCCATAAATAACGTGACACCCTGCTTTTTCCAATTTCTTCGCCCAGACAATATTATTTTCCTCGTCAAACCGGGCTTTCAATTCTACAAGAACAGAAACCTGTTTTCCATTCTCTGCTGCCTGTGCCAATGCTGCAATAATGGGCGAATTACCACTTACACGATACAACGTCTGTTTAATCGCCAAAACTTCCGGATCCCTTGCTGCCTGTCTGATGAAATCAACTACCGGTTCAAAGCTCTGATACGGATGGTGTAATAAAATATCACCTGCGCGAATTGCTTCAAAAACATCGTCTGCCTCCTCAAATTCTTCCGGCATAACGGGAACATATTTCTTTAATTTATGTGCTTCAAAACCGTCCAGTCCGTATACTTTCATTAAAACAGTCAAATCAAGAGGCCCTTTAATTTCAAAAATATCCTCTTCTTCCAACGTAAGCTCCCGAATCAGGATTTCTAACAATTCCGGTTCTACACCATCTTCGATTTCCAGTCGGATTGCCTCTCCCCATTGACGTCTTTTCACCTGTTTTTCAATCTCTTTAAGCAAATCTTCCGCTTCATCCTCATCAATAGAAAGATCGGCATTTCTCATAATACGGAACGGATGTGCACAAATCACATCATAATTCAAAAACAGTTTCCTGATATTCCGCTCTATGATTTCTTCCAGAAAAATAATATATCGACCATCCTCATCTGCCGGCAACTCAACAATACGATTCAACACACTCGGCACCTGTACGGTTGCGAACTCAACCGTTTCATCTTTTCCCTTTTTCTTTAAAAGTGCGCCGATATTTAACGACTTATTTCTTATCAGAGGAAAAGGTCTTGAAGAATCTACTGCCATCGGTGTTAATACCGGATAGACATTCTCTTCAAAGTAACGATCCGCAAATGCTGCCTGCTCTTGGGTAAGTTTTTCATGCGTTTCTACTACAAACAAGCCGTGATTTTTAAGAAGCGGCAACAAAGAACGGTTATAGGTAGAATACTGTCTCTCTACCAATTCATGTGTAGCTTTTGTAAGCTTTTTCAACTGTTCCGTCGGTGTCATTCCTGCAATATCAGGCTTTGCATAACCGGCTGCAACCATATCTTTTAAAGAAGCCACGCGAACCATATAGAACTCGTCCAGATTGGAAGCCGTAATACTCAGAAATTTAAGCCTTTCAAAAAGAGGAAGCGTTTTATCCCTTGCCTCTCCTAAAATACGCTCATTAAAAGCAACCCATGACAATTCTCTGTTTGAAAAATAATTTTCTGCTTTTTCACTTTTCTTTTTTTGCATTCTAATGCTCCTATTCTATTACACACAAACCTTTTTTATATGCTTCTTTTTTGTTTCAAAACGGGACGTAGATTGAAAACCTCCTCGAAAAATTCGCCTTTTTCCGCAAACAAAGCACGTTCAAATTCAAGACTTTCAGATGTTTCTACCTGCAACCACAATTCTTCTTCATGAAGCACTGCCTTAACCGTTACACCTTTTAAATTCCGCTTCGCATCCAAAGCACCGGAAAGCCTTAACATGGCAGTAAGCTTTGCAATTACAAGATAGGCATCCCTCGACATTCCGCGTCCTTTTACAATTTCGTCATAATAGATAAATTCCGTATGATTGAATTTAACAACATTTGCCACAATTTCGCGCTCTGCATGTGACAAACCAATCATTTCCGTAGACATGATAATCTGATAAGAACATTCCCCTAAGGAAGAAAGGCTCATAAATTTACCGCAATCATATAAAAGTGCTGAAATCCGAAGCAATAACCGCTCACGTTTCCCCATGCCGTGTATCTTCTTAGTACTATCAAAAACCGTCAGTGCAATCGCTTCTACTGCCTCACTGCGTCTTCTGCTTCCCAGATAACGTTTACTGGTATATTTAGCGCAGGAAACAATATCTGACTCAAAATCATGAAACTGCTTCAGAATACGGTTCTCCTGTGCATAATCATATGCAATACCGTCACACAATGTAACGCCCGGAGCCCAAATATCTTTTGCACCTGTATGATCTAACACTCCTTTTATTAAAAAAGCACTAATTAAGAACAGCGGCACATTTTCATCGCTAAGCATCAGTTCTCGCCCAATCTCCGCCATACTCTTCATCCTCAAATCCGCCAGCTTATTTTTTATAGCTTCTGCAGTCATAAAACCCTTTTTTCGGTCGTTCTTTTTCAATGCAGATAATACAGGAGAAACATAGTCATCCACCAGAATCAGATTATCAATTTCAATATCCTTCAGATACAATTTATGAAAAACCGACAACTCCCCTTCTATCAATTCCTCTAAAATCTGATTCATCCTGCCCGGTCCGGACGCAATCTGGTTCATTCTGTCGCGAAGTCGTAAAACACCAAGGCGCAAATTCTGTGTGGCCGTAAGTGACCCTTTTTCAAAAAGAGAAATCTGAATACTTCCGCCACCGATATCAAGAATAGCCGTTCCCTTGGAAATAACCGTTTCAAAAACATCTCCTTTGGCCGCTATTGACTTATAGTCAAGAAAACGCTGTTCCGAATTACTAAGGACGTTAATCCTGATTCCTGTCCTTTGCTCAATACGGTCAAGCACAATCATCGTATTGTCAAGTTCACGGATTGCGCTCGTTCCGTATGCACAATAATCGTCTACCTTATAGGAATCCATAATTCTACGATAATCTTTCAGGACACGGCATAATTCTTCCATATGCTCATATGTAAGTTTTCCGCTCCGATAAGATTCTGTTCCCAAATCAAGTCTGTGTCGTATATGGTCAATCTCGCACATCCCTTTTTGTATCGAAATTTCATAAATTTTCATTGCCAGTTCATAGGACCCCAAATCGATGGCAGCAAATGTTTTTCGTTTCATTGTGCAACCCCTTTTCCTTTTATTTCTATTTATTATTTTAGCATATCTTTCAATAAAAAAGTATAATTCTTCTGTTAAGATTGTTATTTTTTTTCAAATGTTTTATACTAAAAAAAGAAAAAACTTAACAAACGGAGTAACGAAAAGAATGAAGAATACTGTAAAGATAATTCTTATTATACTGGCAGTTTGTCTTTTTGCCGGTGTAATATTACTATTCGGTTTTTTATCCAAACGCCCCCCCTCTCATCCGTCTGACACAATTGGAAATTCTGCCGGAAATTTGAATAACGGAGGATATTTCTGTGAAGACGAAGACGGAACCGTTTTTTTTGCAAATTTCTACGACCACGGTTTTTTATACTCCATGAACGCAGATGAAACAAATATCAGAAAGCTTTCTGACACCAAGGTAACATACCTGAATACAGGCGGCAAATATTTATATTACTATATGCCTGATTCAACTGCTTCTACCGGCCTTGGTTTCGTTCGCAGAGTTGTCGGAATTTATCGTTCCACCAAAAACTCCACACAGATTACAACGTTAAGCAGAGAACCGGCGGAAACGCTTCTTTTATCCGGAAGCAGGCTGTATTACAGAGATGCCTCAGACAAAAAAACATGGAAATTTTCCTCCATTGATTTGGCCGGAAAAAACAAAGAAGTGCATCTTCCCTATAGTATCAATCCGGCATCCTGTCACAATGGTATAATCTATTTTGCCGACGAAAAGGAAAACCATTTCCTTTGTTCTTACGATACCAATACCGGTGTCAAACAACAGTTGCTCCGATATAATGTGTGGGCTCCGGTCTATGCGGATGGTTCCGTATTTTTTATGGATATCGAAAACAATTACAGATTATGTGCACTTTCCCTTTCTGACGGAGAAGTACGTGTTATTACAGACGATCGGGTTGATTTCTACAATGTTACTCCTAACTATATTTATTATCAGAAATCATCCAAAACTTCTCCTGCATTGAAAAGAGTACGTCCGGATGGCAGCGAAGAAACAATCATTACAGAAGGTACCTACCGAGACCTCAATGCAACCTCCCAATATCTTTATTTCCGGGAATTCAACGATGATTATACAATATATCACACACCCATCAACGGTCCTGTTTCCGTTTCAGAATTCAGTTTCGCCAAAGAAGCTGTGACAAACTAAAACAAAAGGATGCCTAAATCTCAGGCATCCTTTGTTTATGTATTAATGTGTCTCAAATAGAGGAATATGTCTTTATTTACTGTCTCGAAACATAACTGTCTTTCAATTTCTTTAACATCTCTTTGGTTGTCATACCAATCAACGGATGTCTCTTATACGGAGCAATCTCATTCAGCGGAATCAAAACAAAATCACGATTCTGTAAATCCACATGCGGAATGGAGAGAGTATCTGTCTGAACAACCTCATCATCATAATATAAAATATCCAAATCCAGCGTTCTGGGCCCCCAGTGTTCTGTTTTCACCCTGCCGGCATGTCTCTCTTCTCCTTGCAATAACTCAAGCAATTCCTTGGGATCATAAAGCGTTCTTAATTCTAATGCACCATTATAAAAATTTTCCTGTTCTATGCCACCGTAAGGTTTACTTTCTACTACTTTAGAAACCTTCTTCACTTCACAACAACGGTCTGAAGAAAGACTGTCTATTGCACCGTTAATGTACGCAAGTCTGTCTCCCATATTAGATCCAAAAGCAATATAAGCCGTATGCCAGCTTCTGTGTACTTTCACCGATACAGATTGGAATGGCAGCGGAATCGGTGCCTGCGGTTTCTCAATCTCTAATGTAACAGCTTCTAACGTCGGATAACTCATGAGAAGTTTGCGCGCAAGACAATTCGTAACCGCTTCCAATAAATTCATGCGGTTCTTTGTCATAAAATCATTAATCATCATGCAAACACTTCCGTAATCAATCGAATCTTCCAATTCATCCGTTCTGCTTGCCCTTGTTGTATCCGTATATAACGTCGCATTTACAATAAATTTCTGTCCCTTTTCCTGCTCTTCGACATATACGCCATGCCATGCATAGACTTCCAGTCCTTTGATAATGATTTTATCCATTTCGCAGCCCTATCCCTTATCAATTATTGTTTGTAACATCTTTATCACGCGTAAGTTTGCCCTGACATCATGCACTCTGACGAATGCACATCCTTTGACAACAGCCAGAGCCGTTGTTGCCAAAGTGCCTTCTAATCGTTCCTCCACCGGTAAGTCCAATGTCATTCCGATTACTGACTTATTTGAAGCTCCTATAAACACCGGATATTTCAAAGTCCGAAACATCTCCAGATGTTTAAGAACCGTCAAATTCTGTTCATAACTTTTGGCGAATCCGATTCCCGGATCAATCATAATCTTATCTTCGGAAATACCGCAATTTACAGCCATTTTGATACTGTCCTGCAAGTCTGTCAATACTTCCGGCAAAAATTCCCGATATTCCGTATTGGTTCTGTTATGCATCAAAATACAGCAAGCCTGCTTCTTTGCAATCAGTTTACCCATTTCTTCATTCCCTGCAAGGCCCCAGATATCATTAATAACATCTGCGCCTGCAAGCAATGCTTCTTTGGCAACCATAACCTTACTGGTGTCTACGGATATCGGTATATCCAGCTCTTCCTTAATCCTCTTCAAAACCGGAATGACCCGCTCACATTCTTCCTCCGCTGAAACCGGAACAAACCCCGGTCTTGTGGATTCACCGCCTATATCAATTAGCGATGCCCCGTCGCGAACCATCTCCTCTGCCTTTTTCAGCGCAGCCTCCATCGTCGTATATTTCCCGCCGTCAGAAAAAGAATCCGGTGTAACGTTCAGAATTCCGCAAATACGCGTTTCTTTTTCAAGATCATAACTATGATTGCCAAACTGCATTCGCGGCACCTCTCCTTTAATAGGTCAAAAATAAGTTCCTGCCTTCTTCTTTCTTGTGGCAAGTATCGGATGCATTACAGCACATACACAGCCGGCTCTTCTTGTCCGCCCTGTAAATCAATCCTGCAAGAGGATATTTCAATGCTTCCTGTTCAGTTCTGTGTAATCGTATTGCTTGTAAAATATGTAAAATTTCTTCTTCTTCAAATCCGCAATCTCGTAAAATCGGTTCTGCAAGTTCTGCACCGACAATTTCATGCGGAACATTCTTATCATACTGAATATGTCTTCCGCAATCATGTAACAATGCGGTGGCATAAATCAACTCTTTGGAAACCAAAGAACCGTTTTCACAATTCAGAATCTCGGCAATTCTTGCCACATCCATCAAATGGGCAATATTGTGCCGGCAATAAATACGGTCTTTTTCCCTATCATCAATTTCTTTCTGATATTCCTGATACAATGCGTTTGAAAGAATTCGGTTTACTCGTTCCATATCGTTGCGTCCCTTTTTTATTGTGCATTCAACATACGGAAAAACAAATCTCTTGCATTGGAATCAGTTTCAAAAATGCCTCTTGTCGCAACTGTCACAGTTTTACTTCCGGGCTTTTTCACCCCACGCATTGTCATACACATATGCTCTGCTTCCATTACAACCATAACACCTTTCGGCATTAAATACTCCATAATTGCATCTGCCACCTGCGCAGATAACTGTTCCTGTAACTGGAGTCGCTTGGCAAAGCATTCCACCGTTCTGGCAATCTTGCTTAAGCCAACAACCTCTCCATCCGGAATATATGCAATATGTGCTTTTCCGTAAAAAGGCATCAAATGATGCTCGCACATCGAATAAAAGACAATATCTTTTACCAAAACACACTCGCTATTGTCTACTTTAAAACGTTTGGAAAGAATCTCACCTGCATCCTCATCTTTACCGGATAAAATCTGTGTATACATTCGCGCAATTCTTTCCGGCGTATCCACAAGACCTTCTCTGGTTACATCCTCTCCCATACCGTCTAAAAGCAGTTCTATTGCCTGTCGTATTTTACTTTCATCAACCATTTTTTGTTGTTACCTCCCGGACTTAACATATTGTTTCATGTAAGCCGCTTTCAATGAACCAAGATAGGACAACGAACCAAATGCAATTACCACACCATCTTCACCTGCCAGTAACGTTGCCATCTCTAACGCTTCCTCTACGGAGTCAGCCGCGGTCACCCGCTCATGAAACGGTCGTATTTCTTCTGCCAGCGAGATAGCCGGCAAAGCCCGTTCTCTGATTGGTGGAGTGACTGTCACAATATACTCAGCCAAACCACAGGAATCCTGAATCATTTTTGTATAATCTTTATCTTTCAGTACCCCCATTATATAGACAATCCGCTTATTTGTAAAATAAAATGTAATTGTTTCCGTCAATCTCCGAACAGCATCCTCATTGTGTGCGCCATCCATTACCACATACGGCTTCCTGCCCAACACTTCAAATCTTCCGCTCCAGGCTGCCCGTTCGAAAGCAATACGTATTTTTTCTTCTGATAACTTTATCCCAAGCTCTTTCATCGCCTCCAGTGCCAAAAGGGCAACCGCCGCATTCTCAACCTGAAAAACACCAAGCATGGAAATTTTAATATCTTTATTATTCCGATAAGAAAAACGCTGTCCGTTTAAGGTCGCTTTCTTATTCTTTATTTCTTCCTTATTCACAAAACGTACCGGCACCTTAAGCAACTCACAACGTTTTGCAATAATTGCCTCTACCGAATCTGTCTGCGGTGCGCTGACTGCCAAAGACCCCTCTTTCAAAATTCCTGCTTTGACACTTGCAATCTCTTCCAATGTATTCCCCAGCATTGCCATATGGTCCATGCTGATAGAAGCAAACACCGTCATAAACGGTGCATCAATTACGTTTGTCGCATCCTCTGCCCCTCCCATTCCGCATTCAAGAATCACAAAGTCGCACTTCTTCTCTTTAAAATACGCAAATGCCAATGCGGTCTCGAGTTCAAACGTCGTCGGATGCGAAAAACCATCATGCACCATATCTTGCGCAAGAGCAAATAACTTTTCCATTTCATTGCCGATAAAAGTTTTGGTGATATATTGACGATTCACCTGAATCTTTTCCCTGTAATCGAATAATACAGGAGATAAATATCTGCCTACACGATATCCGTTCTCTATCAAAGCATCGTTCAAAAACGTGCAAACGGAACCTTTGCCGTTCGTTCCTGCCACATGAATAATCTTAAGTTCCTTCTGTGGATTTCCCATCCGTCTGAGCAATTCCCGTAATGTCTCAAGTCCCATGACACTCCCAAGAATATTCACCTTCTCTTCCAGATAGTCCATCACCGCTTCATATTTCATGCAAACCAAACCCTCTTGCTTTCTATCGTTTATTCCTCGGAAAGTTCAATATCCTCGCCGCCTGCTCCGATATTTAAAGAATGGATGGTTCTTCTTCTCATACGCGCTTCCTCAGACTTATCAAGAATAAAATCCTTGACTTCCTGGGAATGCTTTACGTTCTTAATGATAAGCTGCTGATGCGTCGTATCACCCGTATAGCAAACCACATCACCCAATCCGAACAATCGTTGAAAGAAACCGCGTTCAAGCTTAACATCCTGGATTTTGTACATATAACAGTCATTCTCGACCTTCTTAAACAATCCGCTGTCAATAGTCAATACATCCTCTTTAATGATGTATTTCGTAAAAGAAAACGGCAATCCGAATAAAATCCAACGTTTCTTTTCGATTAACTGCATTGCAGAACCTCCCTTCGCGATAGACTTTTATTATACTATAAAGTTTGCTTTATTTCCAGTAAAAGCGACAGTATATTTTCATGTTTTTTACTTTTTTTGTTCTTATTATTTCTTTTCCTTTTTTTTGCAAAAACAGGACAAAATATTTATCATTTTCCCTTGCTTGTCAAACGTCGCTATGGTATTATTATTCAAGTTTAAAATGAATACGAAAGGAGTCCGCTATGAGACATTTAATGAGTCCTCTCGATTTCACAACGGAAGAACTGGACAAGTTGTTTCAGCTTGCAAATGATATCGAGAATAATCCAAAGAAATATGCGCATTGCTGCGACGGCAAGAAGCTCGCAACGTGTTTCTATGAGCCCAGCACAAGAACCCGACTTAGTTTTGAAGCAGCTATGATTAACCTTGGAGGTAGTGTTATCGGATTTTCAAGCGCGGCATCTTCTTCTGCATCCAAAGGAGAAAGTGTTTCCGATACAATCCGTATGATTTCCTGTTATGCTGATATTTGTGCTATGCGCCATCCCAAAGAAGGTGCTCCCATGGTAGCAGCTACCAAATCAAGCATCCCTGTTGTCAATGCAGGCGACGGCGGACATCAGCATCCTACCCAGACTCTTACAGATTTACTTACAATCCGTTCTTTAAAAGGACGTTTAAACAATTTCACAATTGGTCTCTGCGGCGATCTCAAGTTTGGTCGTACCGTTCATTCTTTAATCAGCGCACTGATTCGTTATGAGAACATTTCCTTTGTTTTTATCTCTCCTGAAGAATTGCGCATCCCCGAATATATCACCGAACAATTAAAAGAACTGAATATTCCTTATGAAGAAGTAATTCGTTTGGAAGAAGTTATGCCAAAGCTTGATTTACTTTACATGACACGAGTTCAACAGGAACGTTTCTTCAACGAAGAAGACTATATCCGTTTGAAAGACTTCTATATCTTAGACAAAGCCAAAATGTCCCTTGCCAAAGATGACATGCTCGTGCTTCACCCGCTGCCCCGTGTAAATGAAATTTCCGTAGAGGTTGATGATGACCCGCGTGCAGCATATTTCAGACAGGTACAATACGGTGTTTATGCCCGTATGGCATTGATACTTACGTTACTTGAAATTGAAGTTTAGGAGGTAGAACACAATGCTTAATATAGGAAAAATCGAAGAAGGTTTTGTATTAGACCACATCAAAGCAGGCAAAAGTCTTTCCATCTACCATCATCTTCAGTTAGACAAGAAAGACTGTACTGTAGCTATTATCAAAAATGCCAAGAGCAAACAAATGGGCAAAAAAGATATTCTGAAAGTTGAATGCGATATCAAAGAGATGGATATGGATGTGCTTGCTGTAATCGACCATGACATCACTGTAAATGTAATCAAAGGCGGAGAAATCGTTGAGAAGCAGGAACTTTCCCTTCCCAAAGAAGTAAAGAATATCTACAAATGCAAAAATCCCCGCTGTATTACTTCTATCGAGCAGGAACTTCCTCACATCTTCTGTCTTGCAGATGAGAAAAAAGCTGTTTACCGCTGCAAATACTGTGAAGAGAAATGCAACGATGATTTGAAAGATAAATATTTGTTCCACTAAGAGAATGTAATGTAATTCAAATTCATACAATCCTAACAAAATACGCCGGCTGCAATCATTTGAAATTTGCAGCCGGCGTTTCGTGCTCCGCTATATTGCAAGCGAAGAATTCTGATTCTTATTTCACCACAATATTAATAATCTTTCCTTTTACGTAAATCTCTTTGACAACGGTTTTTCCCGCAATCGCAGACTGTACGGAAGCAATCTCTTTTGCTTTTGCAATTGCGGAATCGCTTTCTTCATCCACACCAATCTCAACGGTTCCTTTTACCTTACCGTTAATCTGAACTCCGATTACAATTGTATCCTCTTTCAGTAATGCTTCATCAAATACAGGCCACTGCTCATATGCAATCGTATCATCATGTCCCAAAATCTGCCACAGTTCTTCACCGACATGCGGGCAAATACAAGAGAACATCTTTACAAAGCCCTCTGCGTATTCCTTCGGACACTTCTCTGCCTTATATGCCGCATTTATAAAAATCATCATCTGGCTGATTGCAGTATTGAAACCAAGCTGTTCAAAGTCAGAAGTTACTTTTTTCACCGTCTGATGATAAATCTTTGTTAATGTATCATCCTGCTCGGTTGTAAGTTTGTCTTCATTGGTAAAATATGTCCATACACGATTGATAAATCTTCTGGCACCTTCAACACCCTGAGGATTCCAAGGCTTTGAAACTTCCAAAGGCCCCATAAACATTTCATATAATCTCAGTGTATCTGCACCAAAATCATTAATAACATCACTCGGATTTACCACAAACTCAGGGAAACGTTTACCCATCTTAATACCGTTTTCACCAAGAATCATACCCTGGTGAACTAACTTCTGAAACGGCTCTTTGACAGGTGACAAGCCTTTGTCATAAAGGAAACGGTTCCAAATTCTTGCATACATTAAGTGACCTACCGCATGCTCGGGTCCACCGATATAAAGGTCTACCGGTAACCAATGCTTTAAGAGCTCCTGATTTGCAAACTCTTTGTCATTATGCGGATCAATATATCGCATATAATACCAGCTTGATCCGGCACTTCCGGGCATGGTAGAAGTCTCACGGATACCCTTTACGCCATTATTGTCATACTGCTTCCACTCTGTTGCATTCTCCAAAGGTGCTTTCCCGTTCTTACCCTTGTAATCCTCAAGTTCAGGAAGTACCAAAGGTAATTCAGCATCATCAAGTACATGAATCTGTCCATCCTCGCCATGAACAACGGGAACGGGTTCTCCCCAGTAACGCTGACGGGCAAAAATCCACTCACGGAAATGATAATTTACCGTTCTGCGTGCAACACCCTGCTTCTCTAACTTAGCCGTAATTGCTTCTTTGGCTTCTTCAACAGTCAGACCTGTAAATTCTTCTGAATTAACTAATTTACAGCCTTTACCAAGATATTCTCCCTTTTCAAATGCTTTCTCGCTTACATCTGCACCATCAATTACCTGAATCATGGGAATATTGTGTGCAATGGCATATTCAAAGTCTCGCTGGTCATGAGAAGGAACCGCCATAACCGCACCTGTTCCATAGCTTGCAAGAACGAAATCACCGATATATAAAGGAACTTCCTTTCCGTTTACCGGATTGATTGCATAAAGTCCCTCTAACGGACAGCCGGACTTGGTTTTATTCAATTCCGTACGGTCCATATCATTCTTCTTTAAAGTTTCATCAATATAAGCCTGTACCTGCTCCTGATTCTTTACACGCGGCATCAAATCCTTCACAATCTGACCGTCCGGTGCAAGTACCATGAAAGTAATACCGTAAATCGTCTCAATACAGGTTGTATAAATAGAGAATTTACCGCCTCCTACAATTTCAAAATCAACCTCAACACCTTCGGATTTGCCAATCCAGTGTCTCTGGATATCTTTGGTTGATTCCGGCCAGTCAATCTCTTCAAGACCTTCAAGCAATTTCTCCGCAAACGCAGGCTGATTGATTACCCACTGCTTCATATTCTTACGGATAACCGGATATCCTCCGCGCTCTGACTTTCCGTCAATAACTTCATCGTTGGAGAGAACGGTTCCGAGCTCCTCACACCAGTTTACAGGCATATCAACATATTTAGCATATCCGTCTAAATAAAGCTGTTTAAAAATCCACTGGGTCCATTTATAAAATTCAGGATCACTGGTTGCAATTACCTTGCTCCAGTCATAGTCAAATCCAAGTTCCTTTAACTGACCTGAAAAAGTTTCAATATTCTTCTGCGTAAATCCGTTTGGATGGTTACCGGTACTTACCGCATACTGTTCTGCCGGCAATCCAAAGGAATCATACCCCATCGGATGCAAAACGTTATAGCCCTGCATACGCTTCATTCTGGACACAATGTCAGTCGCAGTATATCCTTCCGGATGTCCCGCATGCAACCCAACACCTGAGGGATACGGAAACATATCAAGCGCATAAAACTTCGGCTTGCTAAAATCCCATACATCTGTCTTAAAAGTTTCTTTTTCCGCCCAGTAATTTTGCCATTTTTTTTCAATTTCTTTCGGATTATAAACTCTTTCCATTTTAAAACCTCTTTCCTCGTACAATAAAAGCCCCTTCGTTACAGAAACGAAAGAGCTTGTTTACCGTGGTACCACTCTAGTTCTATTGTTTCACCGTAAGGACTCAAAGTCTTTTTAATTTTCCATTTGTTTATTTTATCCTTTCCGATGCTCTCTGTCAAGTGATATCTTACCCCTTATTCTGCGCCGCAACAAGGCTTTCACCGCAGTAACGTTCGCGAAGCTTAGGCTTCTCAATCTTTCCTGTCGGATTTCTTGGGATATCCGCAAAAATAATGGTATGCGGACGTTTATAACGGGGAAGTTTATGGCAGAATTCATTCAGTTCTTCCTCTGTTAACGTGTAGCCTTCTTTGACTTCCACGATTGCCGCACAAACCTCGCCGAGACGTTTATCGGGAATACCAATTACCGCAACATCTTTTACCGCAATATTGCTGCGGATAAAATCTTCAATCTGAACGGGATAAATATTCTCGCCACCGCTGATAACAACATCTTTCTTACGGTCAACAAGGAAAATAAATCCGTCTTCATCTTCCTGTGCCATATCACCGGTAAATAACCAGCCGTCTGCAAGGACTTCTGCTGTTGCCTTCTCATCCCTATAATAGCATGTCATGACGCCGGGACCTTTGACTGCGAGCTCACCCACCTGACCTTTTTCAACGGTCTGTCTGTTCTCATCCACAATTCTTACTTCCCAACCATAGCCTGCTTTACCGATTGCACCAACCTTATGGATATTTTCAACACCAAGATGTACACATCCCGGTCCGATGGATTCACTTAAACCATAATTTGTATCATATAAGTGATTCGGGAATATCTTCTTCCAGCGGGCAATCAAGCTGGGCGGAACGGGCTGCGCACCGATATGCATCAGTCTCCACTGTGACAAATCGTAATCTTCCAATTTAATATCGCCTCTGTCAATTGCATCCAGAATATCCTGCGCCCAAGGAACAAGAAGCCACACAATACTGCACTTTTCTTTGGATACGGCATCCAGAATCAGTGACGGCTTTGTTCCTTTTAACAGAACGGCTTTCGCACCCTCCAAGAAAGAACCGAACCAGTGCATCTTTGCACCTGTGTGATACAAAGGCGGAATACAAAGAAAGACATCATCCTTGGTCTGTCCGTGATGATTCTGCTCTACTTTACAGGAATGCATCAAACTTCTGTGCTTATGTAAAATTGCCTTCGGGAAACCTGTTGTTCCTGAAGAAAAATAAATTGCCGCATCATCATCATCCGTCAGTTTAATCATCGGCGTCTGGCTGGAACAGTCAGCTGTCAGAGATGCATAATCTTCTGCAAAGGAAGGACAGCTTTCACCCACATAAAAGAGGAGTCTGTTTTTGCTGATATCATCTGCAATCTCTTCCACACGTCCGATAAATTCCGGTCCGAACACAAGAATGTCTACTTCTGCAAGCTCAAGACAATACTTAATCTCATCCGGTGCATATCGGAAGTTCAAAGGTACTGCCAAAGCTCCGGTCTTTAAAATACCAAAATAAATCGGAAGCCATTCCAGGCAGTTCATCAAAAGAATTGCTACCTTATCGCCTTTTTTTACACCACGGGAAAGAAGCATATTAGCAAAACGGTTTGCTTTTTCTTCAAACACATTCCATGTAATCTCTCTGCGATAATGGGTTGTGGGATTAGGTTGAATCAACTCATATTCCTTCCACGTAACCCTTTTTGTTTCCTTAATCTCGGGATTAATTTCCACAAGACAAATATCTTCTCCATATAATTTACAATTGCGCTCTAAAATCTCCGTAATCGGCATTTCTCATTTCCTCCTTACACGGGCAAAAAACGCCCGAATATAATTATGCCACTTTAAAGTGAAAAAGTAAATATGCGATTCGTATAAAATATAGCTTATTAAAACGTCAAATTACATAAAGCGCCGGCATCCAACCGCGGACACCGGCGCTCATTTGATTTCTCAATACCGAAGAATCAGTCTCATAAACAATCGTTCTCTATTTCAGGAAAAAAGGTTTTTGGGAAATTGTGAATTTAAGCTGCATTGTGCCGCCATATTCGCCACAGCCCTTAATCATAACCGTAGCAGTTCCCTTTTTGATATTGTTTCTGTATGTTCCTTCCACAATTACAAAGTCCTTGCCGTAGACAAGTTCTTTCTTTACCTTTCCGTCCTTAATCGTAACTTTACTGCTGCCGTCCGCATTTACGAAATCATTTGCAGATAAAAGAATCTCTTTGCCGGTGTAATTCCTGCTGATTTTTGCAATTTTAACACCCTTAAATGATTTTTCGGTAATCAGATATGTTACTTTGGTTTCTCCCGTATAGGTTCCTTTGCCGTTTACAGCAACGACAATCTTTGTTCCCACTACGGAAACCGCACTCTTCTTTGTAAGTTCTTCGCTGGTCTTATCCGGATAAACTGCAGTATATCCGGCAATCGTATAATCAGTACCTTCTTTTAAGACCTTGCCGTTTCCATCTGTGAAAACAGGTTTTGACAAATATGCTCCGGCTTTTGCAGAAGCAGGCTTGTCTGCAGCAATTGCATGTACGGATGCAATATTTCCCGCAACAATTTTAAAGGTTTTATTTACTTTTCCTTTATAATTTCCTTTTCCGACAACGGAAACAACCGGTGTTTTCTTTGTCGACTCTGTTGTAATTGCCGTATTTGCCGTATAGGTTAAGGAATAATCCTTTCCTTCCTTTAACCACTTCGCAGCTTTAACGGAATACACTTCAATGTAAGGTTTACTTCCGCCTTTTTCATATGCACATGACATATCAAGAGATGCAAACGCAGACGCAGTATAAACTTTACCGTTTACTCTGTACTTAAACTGATCTGCAGCTGTTCCCATATCGCAAGGTAAAATCTTAAAGGTTTTTTTCAGTGTACCGCTATAAGAATTGATACCCTTAATCAGAATGGTTGCCGTTCCGACATTCACATTTTTCTGATATGACACTTCATAATCTTTCCCTTTCACGAGCGCTGTACCGTTATAATCCATTGCAAGATCAAGCATTTGGGGTGTTCCGTCATATGTTTTCGCTCCAATACCGCTTACCTTTGCTTTCGCAATGGAAGGACCGGTAATCTTGAAGGTAACCCTCTTTACACCGCTATATGCGTCTTTACCGACAAGCACTGCAGTAGCAGTTCCGATCTGACGGTTATTTTCGAAAGTTACTTCATAATGAACACCTTTTACAAGAGTTTCTTTTCCGTATTTTACTACTAATTCAGGCATAACAGGCGCACCGTTTTGATATTCCTGATTTGCAATCTTTGATACTTTCACCTTGCTCATCAGGGTTGCCTGTGTAATATTTAATGTTACCTTTTTCTCTCCGGTAAAATTACCTTTTCCCGAAATAATCACATTGTATACACCCGGATTTTTATATGCACCCTCCTGTGTATCAGGATAACTTACCGTGAAATCTGTCTTTGCTTTTAATTTTTTACCATTCCATGATAAAACAGGTGTCGGTTTCTGTACTTTCTTTGCCTTATAAACTACAGCAAGATTGTCTGCGCTAAACTCCTGACCTGAAATATTCTGCGGTAAAATCTTAAAAGTTACCGTAACAGTACCTTTATAATTGTTGATACCTTTTACAATAACTGACGGAGCGTTCTTGGGAGCGGACGCATCACTTGCTTTCACATTGTTCTTATAAGATACCTTATAATCCACGTTTTCTTCCAGCAACACCGCACCATCATACACCTGAATAGCTGGTTTATGTGCCTTACCGGTATACATCTGATCACCGACAGGTGTTACAAAAAACTCATCACTGATTTTTTGCCAGTGTGCATACAAAGTACGCTGGTGGGTAAGAATTGTTTCTGCGTTTACCGCTTCGCCTTCTCCTGCCTTTTGTGTATACCAGCCAATAAAATAGTATCCTTTTCTCGCAGGTGTTTTGGTTTCCAAAACAGAAAGTGGCTGATTATATGTAACACTTACCTTCTCTACCTTGCCGCTTCCGTCCTGATAATCCAGAGAAAGCGTATTGCTTACCGTAATATTGCATGTTGCTTTCACACCGTCAATATTAACCGTAATGGTTGTTTTGCCTTCCTTCAAAGGAATAATTTCCACTTTATTTAATGCTTCGAGAAGATTTACACTGGCAACAGCTTTATTGCTGCTGGATATCTTGATTTCCTTCGTTCTGGCATGAAGCGGTGCTAAGGAATATTCGATAATTCCCTGTTCTCCGACAAATAAAACATTCTTATTTGCCTTCAATGTAACCTTTGTTACACCTTCCCAAACATATACCTTACATGTTGCCTTTTTATCTTTTACCTTAGCGGTAATCGTTGCAATACCAGAAGCAACTGCTACAACAGTACCGTCTTCTTTCACGGTTGCCACAGCTTCATTATCGCTGCTCCATGAAACTGTTTTATCCACATTCGTATCATCAGTATTATAATTCACCTCAAGCTTTGCCTGTGAACCTTTCTTCAGGCTGAGATTGCTTTCATTCAAGGAAATGCTCTTAAGCTGCACTGTTTTTTCAACAACTTCAAGCTTATCAACCTTAAATCCGTAAAACACATTCTCACTGTCTGTAACAAGTTTGATTCTTACGGCACTACCCGGCACCTCTACAACTTTACCCGCAAGTTCGCTGCCTGTATAAGTACCGATTACCTTATTGTTTCCATTCAATACACTAATAGTATCTTTTCTGTCTTCCACAAAAGTATCTTTACTGAACGTAAGACGTAATTTTTCTGCCTTAGGATCTTCATAGATAAATAAATCATTTTGTCCGTTGTAATACGGGTGGGCACTCTCCAGATTTTCCGGATTTTCAATCCAATATGCCCAACCTTTTACCTCCACTCGACAGTATGTTTTGACATCACTTCCGTCAGTTGACGATGCATAGATTTTGGTCGTTCCCTGTAAACGGGCGGTTACCACTCCGTCTTCTGAAACAGTTGCAATACTTTCATTTTCAGAATAAAAATGTAACTTCTTATTATACGCATTATCCGGTGACACTTTCGGATTCAAATCAAAAGTATCAGCTGCATTTAACGTTTTATTTGTTGCACTTAATTCTATTTTTGTTACCGGCTGAACAACCTTAACTTTACAGGTTGCTTTCAGATTGGAATTCTCTTTACTTTTAACCGTAATGGTTACGGTACCGGATTTCACACCTGTTACTTTACCGGCTTCTACTGTCGCTACTTTCTCATCAGAAGAACTCCAGATTAATGTATCCGTAAAATCCACCGGAAGAACATTATGTGTAATCACTTTTGTTGCTCCGATATTTAATTCCATCTGCTCTGTTTCAATAGAAATATCTGTTGCAGGCACTGTCTGTGCAACGAAAGAAATTCCGTTCTCGTTTGCATAGGTTTGTGCATAGGAGCCTTCTACACCATAAATGGTTACTTCCCCGGGATAACTGAATATATCTGATGCAATTGATGTTACGTTTGCCGGGATTGTTACCTTCTTAAGCTTGGGCGAACGGGCAAATGCACTGCTCGCAATTGCAGTTACCTGATAAGGAATTGACACTTCTTCCAGTGCAGCAGAATTGTCCAGAAAATAACTCGGTATTGCTTTAAGTCCTGTTCCCAAATTCACTTCCGTAAGAGATGCACATGTCGCAAGCGCACCCATTCCAAGTTTTTCTACCGTATTCGGAAGAGTAAAGCTCTTCAATGCGCTACAATCCGCAAAAGCATAATCTTCAATTGCGGAAATCACTCCGTTCTTTTCAAATGTAACTTTCTCAAGTGCTGTACATTTGTGAAAAGCTCTGGCTCCAATTCCCGTAATGCCTGCAGGAATTGTAATTTCTTTCAATGCAGAACATCCGTAGAAACAGTCAGGGAAAACATATGCCAATGTTGATGGCAATTCAATCTTCTCTAAAGCAGTACAGCAGTAGAATGCTTTCTGCGCAATATATGTCATTTGAGACGGTAATTCAATATTCTTTAAAGAACTGCAGCCTGAGAATGCACTCTCGTGAATTTCCGTTATGGTTTCCGGTAAAATTACTGTTTCCAATGAACCGCAATTTTCAAACAAATTCTTGATAACAACCTTGGTCCCTTCCTCAAACGTTGCAGTTTTTAAGGAAGAACATCCCCTAAAAGGATGACTGATTCCTGTTTTCACTGATGTAAGCGATTTCGGAATATATATACTTGTCAGTGAATAACAATTACCATATGTTTCAGCACCAAGTGACTGCAGACTTAACGGTAAATCTGCATCTTTCAAATTGACACAATTATAAAAA
Organism: Lachnospiraceae bacterium; assembly: GCA_015056945.1. GTDB lineage: Bacteria > Bacillota > Clostridia > Lachnospirales > Lachnospiraceae > UBA3766. The sequence continues at coordinate 43,048 of SVFH01000015.1, forward strand.
GCTCTGTCACTAATCCACTGAACTTTATCTGACATATTAACCTTCTGCAAAGATGTACAACCATCAAATGCATAAGCATCAATCCCAACGATATCCTCAGGTAAAGTAATGCTTTCTAACCCCGTACAGTTATTGAAAAGACTGGGAATAATTGTATTAATTCCTTCTTCAAACGTTACATTTTTTAAGCCGCTGCAATTATCAAAAGGTCCTAAGGCGTATGATAATGACTTTGGTATTGTAATATTATTTAAAGACGTACAATTCTTAAACGCATCCATCTCAAGCCTGCTTAATGACTTCGGTAAGTGAATTGTTTGAAGATTGACACATTCAAGAAAGGCTTCCGTACCGATACGGTTTACACTATCCGGCATAACAACCTTCTTCAAATATCCGGCTTTCCAGAAGGCAGCATTATCGATGTTAGTCACAGAATCCGGAATAACAACCTCTTCTACATAACATTCACTTAAAATAAACGAAGGAATTACTTTCATCCCTTGTTCAAAGGTGACCTTCTTCAAATTTGTACAATCCCGAAAAGGTGCCCCGTATCCATACGGCCCCCTGGAAACATTCTTCGGAATAACAATTTCTGTCAAGCTTGTGCAGGCAGCAAATGACTTTCCGGATAATTCAACCAAAGCAGCCGGGAGTTCCACGGACTGAAGGCTATAATTGTATGCAAACGCTTCTTTTCCGATATATGTAATATACGGGGAAAACGTAACTTTCTTTAAATTTGTACAATTATAAAAAGCCTGTTCACCAATAGAAACCACAGACTTAGGAATCGTAATTTCTTCGATTGCGCTACATCCATAAAACAAGCCCGTCGGAATGCTCGTCAAGCCTTCTTCAAATTCAATTGTTCTCAATGCAGTACAATTTGTGAAAGGTGAATATATATTTCCGACACCCGCATCTTTCAAAGTTTTCGGAATTTTGATTCCGGTCAATGAAGAACAGCCATCAAATGAATTCCACCCAATTGTATTTAAGTTTGCCGGCAATTGAATTGATATCATATTATAGCAATTAATAAATGCCTTATCATCAATCAATGTAATATCATCCGGTAACACAACCTGTTTAAGATTTGTATTATTACCAAATGCTTTTTCCCCAATACTCTTTACCGTATATCCATTTATCTTTGCCGGTACCTTTAATACAGTATCCGAACCGCTATATCCGGTAATGCAAGCATCATTTCCTGATACGGTGTAAGAATAATCCCCATAGGTTTCTGCCAAATAGACATCTCCGCCAGAAGTACTTTCTTCTTCACGAATTTCCGTAGCAGATTCTTCTACAGAAGCTTCCTGTGTCGTTTCTTCCGTCGAAGATTCGGAATCCTCTTCCGTCGCTTCTTCATCACACGACACACTTTCTTCAGTTTCCCCTTCTGTTTCTGTTGTTTCCTCCTCGGAAACCTCTTCAGCTACATCCTCTGTCGGAGTTTCAATACTTTTTTCTTCCCCGACTTCGGTTCTGATTGTTGTAATGCCTGCCGCAAATACTTCAATCGTACTTGTCGGAAGCATTGTGAGTAACATTAGTACTACTAAAAATGCACTCAGCAATCGTCTTTTCATTGCTTTTCCTCCTTCTACTCGTATGGTATATGTGTTCGCGAGTTATTATACTACCAATAATAACTCGCGTCAACATCTTTCTATGCTTTTTCAATGAAATCATCCGCACAAAAAAAGAAACGTCATTGACGTTTCTTCTTAATATACTGTAATTGTTTCAATTACCAATTGTGATTTGTAATCAATGTTTGCTTTCTCAATTTTCTTTTGTAGCTCAAGTTCACTCTTACATTTCACCGCATCTGTTACATCTACGGTCAGATAAAAGCCGCGAAACATCTTCTCTGCCAAATATTCATCTGTTCTGGTGTTATGTGCAATATAATATTGACTGGCCATAGTGAACACCTCCTTCAAGTCATCCAACACGCTATCAAGATATCATAAGCTCCTCTTACTATTATTATAACGAAACTACAATAAAAGTCAATCTTTTCGAGGTGTTTTCTTTTTCCTTATTTTTGCTTTTTTGACAGAATATCCAAATGTCCCTAACGGCTTTCCAAGAGAAAAATATGTGCCATGGGAATATGCAACCAAACCGCTTTCATTCAATGCAAAACGTCCGTTTTCTTTCAAATATGCCTCGTCAACAGTGATATTTACAACCTCTGCCACAAACATCGTATGGGAACCTAATGCCAACTCATTTTGCACCTTACACTCAATGCAGACAGGGCTCTCGGCAATCCCGGGCGCAGATATCTTCTCTGAATTAAGTAGTGTTAAATTCATCTCTTTGTATTTATCAATATCGCGACCTGATTTCACGCCGCAATAATCAGTTGCATACAACAACTCTTCCGTGGTCAGATTAATGACAAATTCGCCTGTTTCACGAATAATATCATAGGAATAACGCTCCGGACGTACAGATATGGATACCATTGCAGGATCACTGCAAACCGTACCAACCCACGCAAGCGTAATAATATTGGGTTTCTCACCTTCACGTTGGCAGCTTACCATGACTGCAGGTAAAGGATACAACATATTTCCGGGTTTCCAACTTTGTCTTTTCATAAAAAGCCTCCAATATTTTTATTCGCCCGCAGAAAAAGTTTTTCTGCGGACGAACCAATAATACTTTACTTATGAAACCTCTTTTTTGTTATCTTTTTTATCGGTAATTGTCTTGATTACAAAAAGAGTCCCTATCAATAAAACAACTGCTACAGGGAAAGCAACGAACCAGTTCTTCGTAAGCCCTGCTATGAGGAATGATACAAATGAAACAGCTGCTACCGTCAATGCATACGGTAACTGCGTGGAAACATGGTTAATGTGATCACACTGGGCACCTGCAGAAGCCATAATTGTTGTATCGGAAATCGGTGAACAATGGTCGCCGCATACTGCACCTGCAAGACATGCAGAAATAGAAAGAACCATCATAACATCTCCACTCGGGAATACCGCACAAACAATCGGAAGAAGAATACCAAATGTTCCCCATGAAGTGCCCGTTGCAAAAGCAAGACCTGTCGCAATCAGGAATACGATAGCCGGAAGCATCCAGCTTAATCCTGCCGCATTTCCTCTGACGAACTCAGCAACAAATACTTTTGCTCCTAAATCCATAGTGATACCGCCAAGAGTCCAAGCAAATGTCAGAATTAAAATTGCCGGCACCATAGCTTTAAAACCTTCCGTAAAAGTATCCGTCAACTCTTTAAATGTCAATTTCTTTCTAAGCAAATAGAAGAAAAAGGTAAATGCAACTGCAATAAAGGAACCAAGCACCAAACCAACAGATGCATCGCACTCCGAAAAAGCAGTGACGAAATCAACACCGTCAAAAAATCCGCCGGTGTAAACCATTCCAATCACACAGGACACAATCAGAATCACAACCGGAAGCACAAGGTCAATCACGCGTCCTTTTGCTTCATTCTTCTCTGTATTTTCTGGCATATCAGACCGTTTCCCGGAAGTAAACAAATCTCCCCTGAGTGCATTGTACTCATGTGTCTTCATTGGACCAAAGTCAAATTTCATAAACGAAATTGCAATAATCATTATAATACTTAACAGTGCATAAAAGTTAAAAGGAATTGATTTCAAAAATAACGAAAGACCTTCTCCTTCAGGCGCAACACTTGTAACCGCTGCCGCCCAGGATGAAATAGGTGCAATGATACAAATGGGTGCCGCCGTTGCATCAATCAGATATGCAAGCTTCGCTCTTGAAACCTTATTCTTATCTGTCACAGGACGCATAACACTTCCTACTGTCAGACAGTTAAAATAGTCATCTACAAAAATCAGTGCACCAAGCACGAACGTTGACAACATTGCTCCTTTTCTGCTTTTGATTCGCTTTGATGCCCATTCTCCATATGCTGCAGAACCGCCGGCTTTATTCATCATACTTACCATAATACCAAGCATAACAAGGAAAATGATGATACCTACATTCCAACCGTCTGCTAGCTTTGCAATAATGGTATCAAAGGTTTTGGTAACTGTTTCAATCGGATGGAACATTGTATATAACAAAGAACCCGATAAAATACCTACAAACAAAGAAAGATATACTTCCTTTGTAATCAATGCCAGCACAATTGCTATGATAGGCGGGATTAACGCAAGAAATGTACCATATATCGTCACATCATTACGAATCGTCTGAATTGCCGTTTCTAAAGAACTGCTGAAATTCTCAGCATCTTCCATGAGGTTTGAATCATAATTATCTACATAATCCAACGCCTCCTCCATTGTCATTTCCGCTGTCATTTCCGCAACCGTTTCCGTCTCCTGTGCTTTAACCGAAAGCGCAAACATGCCTACCCCTAAAACACAAAGCATTGCACAAAGAATCAACCCTGTGATCCCTCTCTTCTTTGTCTTCATTGTAACCTCCTTTATACCCTACGTACCTCAATTAATATGTAACCGGGGAAGCAACTCCCCTATATAATAGAAAACATCTCTGTTTCACTATTCTTTATCCGCTAAAACAGCCAGAATATATTTCCATGTTCTCTCAACAGACTTAACATCCAGACGTTCTCTTGTTGTATGAATATCAAGAATATCCGGCCCGAAAGAAATCGCATCCAATTCCGGTTTCTTTTCAAGAAGAATTCCGCATTCCAACCCTGCATGAATCACGGTTACCACAGGCTCACGGTCATATTGCTCCTTAAAAATTCTTACCATCTTATCACGAAGCGGCGAATCAGCACGATACTCCCATGCAGGATAATCTCCCGAGCGGGACACTTTACCGCCGAATGCTTTGATCAAATGCGTCAAACGTCTGGCCAGATAATCCTTGGCTGACTTTTTGCTGCTTCGAAGTGCAAACACTGCATTTATCGTATTTCCATCCGTGCTAACAACGCCCAAATTCAAAGAAGTTTCAACAATCCCTTCCAACTCTGCACTCATTGTGATGACTCCGTCAAACACACTTGCTAACATGGCAGATACACACGCCGTTGTTTCTTTAGAAAAAGCAAGCATTCTTTCGTCGCAATTTCTTTTCTCTAAAGAAAGTTTCATCGATGCTTCCCGGTCAATAAACTCACCTCTGAGAGATTCCTCTATTTCCGCAAAAGAAGCTCTCAGAGTTTCTTCTGCATCTTCCGGAACACAAACCAACGCCTGCGCAAATCTGGGAATTGCATTATCCTTCTCACCGCCATTTATGGAAATAAGTCGCATGGAAACCTTATCCTGCAGTAAATCAAGACATCGACCTAACAGACAAATTGCATTTCCACGCCATTTATGAATATCCGCTCCTGAATGTCCACCCTGAAATCCTTTCAAGGATATATTCCATACATCCCCCTGTACTTCCGTACGTTCTTCCATAAAGGCAGCTGCCACACGGGTACCACCGGCACACCCTGCTAAAAGAATTCCTTCCTCTTCAGAATCAATATTCAAAAGACGACCTGCGGTAAACTCAGACAAATCAACACCGATTGCTCCATCCATACCGACTTCTTCATTAACAGTGAAAAGAACTTCGATTGCCGGATGTGCAATATCATCCGCTTCCAGAATCGCCATTGCATACGCAAGCGCAATCCCGTCATCCCCGCCAAGGCTGGTACCTTTTGCCAAAAGGTACCCATCCTTAAAATCAAGCTCTAATCCGTCTTTTGCCAAATCCAGTGTACAGTCTTCTTCTTTCACCGCAACCATATCCATATGTCCCTGCAACAAAATTGCCGGAACATTTTCATAGCCTTTGGTCGCAGGCTTACGAATTAAAACATTTTTATATTCGTCCTGCTTACACCAGAGTTTTAATTCTTTGGCAAACGAATACAAATAATCGCTTATCTCATCAATGTTATAGCTTCCGTGCGGAATTTCACATAATTTAGCAAAATGACCAAAAACCGCCTTCGGCTCTAAATCCTGCATCCAGTCCATTTTTACTCTGTCTTCTCCGTTTCTGTCTCAACTATTGCCTCAGCCTGCATATTTTCCGTTATTTCGTCTTTCTTTTTGGAAAAAATAAAATAACACATAATCGCAATAAAGATTGCAAATGCAGCCAAAGCACCAAAATTGCCTAAATTAATCACAGAAGAAAGCTTTATAATACTTGCAACATTCGTATCTCCAACATTGATAACTGCAAGTCCTGCCAACAGAATACCAATCAAACCTTCTCCCGCAATCATTCCTGAAGAATAAAGAATACCCTTTTCAACTGCTGCTTCTGCCTCTTCTTTATTTTTCTTGGATTTCTCAGTAATAAAACGAAGAAGTCCGCCGCAGAAGATTGCAACGCTTAAGTGAATCGGCAAATACATTCCGACTGCAAAAGAAAGAACCGGAATTCTCATAAATTCACCCACAACTGCTATCATAGCTCCGATTAAAATCAGGTTCCAGGGAAGATTTTCGCCCATAACACCTTCTACAACCATCTTCATCAGGGAAGCCTGTACTGCCGGAAGCTCTTCTGAACCATATCCCCATGATTTGCTTAAAAGGAATAAAATTGCTCCTATTGCAAGGGCGGATACAATTGCACCAATGACTTCACCAATCTGCTGTTTCTTAGGAGTTGCTCCAACCAAAAATCCCGTCTTTAAATCCTGGGATGTATCGCCGGCCATTGCCGCAACAATACAGATTACGGAACCGATTACAATAGCTGCAATCATAGATTCCATGCTGTCATTTCCGGTCAGTTTGAAAAGTACACATACTGCAATCAATGTTGCAATTGTCATACCTGAAATCGGATTGTTACTACTACCGACAGCACCTACCATTCTTGAAGATACCGTCGCGAAGAAAAATCCAAACACAACAATAATCAAAGCACCAAATAAATTAACCGGAATAAACGGTAATAACCACATTAATACCGCTATTACGAGAATACCCACAAGAACAACCCAAATCGGAAGGTCTTCACTGTCCTTACGGAATCCTTTCATTGCCTGCGTAAAAGTTTTCACCATAAGCGGGAAGGTCTTTATCAAACTAATGATACCGGCTGCAGCAACTGCACCAGCACCGATATATCGGATATAACTTCCCCAAAGATCCCATGTTCCCATATCCGTAATAGCCTGGGTTCCGGGATAGAATACATTACTTCCGCCAAAGAATGAAATCAACGGCATCAAAACAAGCCATGACATAATACCGCCTGCCATCATCAAAGCACTTGTTTTGATATTGCAAATATATCCTACACCTAACAATGCCGGAAGAACATCAATACCAATTCCGGCCCCTTTATACTTTTTGATAGAAAAATCAACCTCGGACGGAAAAATTTTCAAACCGTCAGCAATAAATTTATATACAGAAGCAATACCAAGCCCTGCAAATACCATTCCTGCCTGACTTCCACCTTTTTCACCGGCTTTTAACACCTGTGCACAAGCGGTACCTTCCGGATAAATCAATTTGCCATGTTCCTGTACAATAAGTGTCTTACGCAAAGGAATCATAAACAATACGCCAAGAATACCACCGAACAATGCTATGCAGGCAAGCTCAACAATACTCGGCATGGAAGCCTTACCTTCCAGCGCCCACATAAATAATACAGGCATGGTAAAAATAGCCCCCGCTGCCAAAGATTCTCCCGCAGATCCGATTGTCTGCACCATATTATTTTCCAAAATGGAATTTTTCCTGAGAACCATTCTCAATACGCCCATAGAAATAACTGCTGCGGGAATGGATGCTGAAACTGTCATTCCCACACGGAGTCCCAGATACGCATTTGCCGCACCGAACAAAACAGCCATGATAATACCCATGACAATGGATGTAACCGTTAACTCTTTCTTCATAAATAAATCCTTTCTCTTATGCTTGCATTATTTCATACATATATTTTAAACAGTTTTATTGGAATCATACTGTTTAACTTCTTTTTCTCTTTTTAGAGCCCGAATGACGCTTTGTATTTGTCTGCACCGTTGCCGTTGTCGTCTTTTTTTCTTCAGGCTGAACCTTTTGTACGGGTTCTTCCGCCACACGCTCCGCATTATTTACACGAACAGTGCTTTTTTTATTTTTGGCTAATGCGGCAAAAGGTCCCTGCTTTGCCTTTTTTTCCTCCATTTCCTGAACGGATTTCGGAAGATAATTGGTTTTCCATGCATTCCTTGCCCATGCTTTCAGCGCATTGCGCTCATTCACGCTGTCACGTAAAAGAATGTAACCGGTCGAGAACAACGGAATGAAGAAAAGCATTCCGGCAACCCCCATCAGACTGCCGCCGATTGTAATAGCAGCTAAAATCCACAGAGAAGGAAGTCCCACCGAGTTACCTACAACATAAGGATAAATCAGATTTCCTTCAATCTGCTGCACAATCAGGAACAAAAGAATAAACCAGAGTGCAGTAATGGGATCCTGTAACAAAAAGAGAAATGCTCCGACACCGCATCCGATAAATGCTCCCACGACAGGAATCAAAGATGTAAATCCGACCAGAACTCCAACTAAAAGTGCATAGTCAAAACCGAGGATTAACATCGGAATCATAATCATAAGACCTAAAATAACGGCTTCGATACATTGTCCTGCAATGAAATTACTGAAATTCGTTGCAAGAAGAGAAATAACTCGCATCGCATATCCATATGTTTTCTCACTTAAAAATGCACTCAAAATTCTCTTTCCCTGGTTTGCAAGCTTTTCTTTCTGTGTCAGGAGATAGATAGAGAAAATAATGGAAATCACACCATTTACCACACCGCCGCCGATTTTACCTGCAACACTGAACGTATTCTTGATAAAAGAGCCTCCGATTCCGTTAAAAAAGAAATCCGTAACTGACGAAACAACTTTTTGCCAGTCAATTTCCATCTCCATTATTTTCTGAATTTCAAGGGTTAAAGTTTCTGTTATATCCGGATATTTCTGCATCATTGCAAGAATCCATGCAAGGGATGAGTAATAGAAATCCTTAATCTGCTCCGGCAGGCTCGCTGCCGTTTCAACAATCTGCGGCACTACAATCAAAAACAATACCGAAAGGACCAATACCAGCATAATCAGAGTCAGAATTATACTGACAGGACGTTTTACCTTTCCTGCAAATTTTCCTTTTGCTTTTGCAAAAAGCGTATTTTCAATTTTACGCATTGGGATATTTAACACAAAAGCAATTAATCCGCCGATTAAAAACGGCTGGACAATTTGGTACAGTTCTTTCACCGCAATACATATCCAGTTAAAACGAATGACACATAAGCTTAATATTGCGACTGTCACTAATATTTTGAACCAAAATCTAAATTTTTCTTTCTCCGGATTCATAAGAATATCCTTTCCTTCTTTTGATTTTCGCAGTTATTAACAGCATAACATTTTTTTATAAAAAAGAAAAGAAAAAACACGTAAAACATTTGTCTTACGTGTTTCTTAAAAACTTCTTAAAATTAAGCAATTTTGCTCTTTGCAATTTCTGCAAGTGCTGTGAAACCAGCAGCATCGTTAATTGCCATTTCAGCAAGCATCTTTCTGTTGATATCGATTTCTGCAAGCTTTAATCCATACATGAACTTACTGTAAGATAAACCGTTCATTCTGCATGCAGCATTGATACGAGCAATCCAGAGACGTCTGAACTGACGCTTATTCTGCTTTCTGCCTGCATAAGCAGAGGTCAAAGCTCTCATTACGGACTGCTTCGCAATACGGTACTGTTTGGATCTTGCTCCTCTGTAACCTTTTGCAAGTTTCAATACTCTGTTATGTTTTTTCTTAGCGTTTAAGCCGCCTTTAATTCTTGCCATGTTCTATCCTTCCTCTCTGCTTCTTAAATATACGGTAAAATCTTCTTCATATTCTTAACGTTTGTAGCATCTGTAATAGCTGACTGACGAAGATTACGTTTTCTCTTTGTAGACTTCTTTGTTAAGATATGGCTCTTATAAGCTTTGCTTCTTTTTAATTTACCAGTTCCTGTTACTTTAAAGCGCTTTGCAGCAGACTTACTTGTCTTCATTTTAGGCATTGTAAATTTCCTCCTGATCATTGATTCTATTTTAACTGTGCATCCTAGCGTTTCTCAGTTAAAAACATTGTCATACTCTTACCTTCCACTTTCGGTTCCTTCTCAATTACAGCCACATCAGCAAGTCCTGTTGCGAAATCATCAAGGATATGCTTACTGTTTGCCATATGAGCCATCTCACGGCCACGGAAACGTAACGTTACTTTAACCTTATCTCCTTTAGAAAGGAATTTGCGGGCTGAATTCATCTTTGTATTCAAATCGTTGGTATCGATATTGGGAGAAAGACGAATTTCTTTCACTTCCGTTGTTTTCTGCTTTTTCTTTGCTTCTTTGTCTCTACGGGTCTGTTCATAACGGAACTTACCGTAATCTGCAATCTTGCACACAGGAGGCTTTGCCGTCGGAGCAATCTTAATTAAATCAAGTCCCGCATCCTCTGCCAACTTCTGTGCTTCTTTGGCGGACATAATACCAAGCTGTTCGCCGTCTTCACCAATTACACGTACTTCTTTGTCTCTGATTTGTTCGTTAATAAAATAATCGCTAATGTTCGTGCACCTCCATGCAAAAAATACAAAAAAAAGTGAATGCACAAGCCATTCACTCACAAAGAACACACAAAAAGAACCTTTCCGTGCTATCCGTATGAACACCTGCCAGCCTCATTACCGCAGGGTGAGAGTGAAACTCTGCTTGCTTTTAAGATTAAAACCTTAATTAGATTACCACATCAAAATAATGTTGTCAACTACTTTTTTATGTATATTCCCACATTTTTCATGCGGGAATATGAAGTATTCCGTTACGGAACCTTACACCTTAAGCCAAAGCATTATTTAGCCTCTTTGAAAGTTCCGCAAGATGTTCCGGCACTGTTTAATGCACCATTACCGAGAATATCAACCTTCTTAGCCTTGCACTTGTAATCTGAATTGTATTCACAATTAATTGCTTCACAGTCAATGCTGATTACGTTGCTTGGATGATTTGTTGCACTTGTGCAATTATCGTTCTTCTTCTGTGAAAAGCTTGCGCAGCAGGTTGCACCGCTTTCGCAAGCATTGGTGCCGCCTACAAGAATATCGCCTTTACAACAGCATTTATCCTTATTGTAGACACAATTGGTTACTTTACAACATAACTCTGCCATAGTCAAAAACCTCCTAAATGTTTATTACACTTGGAAGTATTTCCGACTATGGCAGATTTTATACCCACAGAATTATAATGAATGAAATTATTTCTGTTCTTCTACTTCAATTTGACGAATTTCTTTGGTGCGGATTTCTTTGGTGATTTCATCAATGAATACCTGAAGCTCCTTCTGTCCTTCATCACCTGCATAACGGCTGCGTACGGATACCTTGCCTTCTTCCTGTTCATTCTGTCCTACTACAAGCATATAAGGAACTTTGGCAAGTCTGGTCTCACGAATCTTGTAACCAATCTTCTCGGAGCGGTTATCCATTGTTGCAAGAATTCCGTTCTTCTTCAATTCTTTCAAAACATCATTTGCATAATCAGCATATTTCTCAGAAATCGGGAGGACACGTACCTGCTCAGGACACAACCATGTCGGGAACTTACCTGCATACTTCTCTGTTAACCATGCAAGTGTTCTTTCATAACATCCCATAGATGTTCTGTGAATGATATAAGGACGAATCTTATCTCCGTTCTGATCAATATAATACATATCGAACTGCTCGGAAAGAAGTGCATCCCACTGTACGGTAATCATGGTATCTTCCTTACCGTATACGTTCTTAGTGTTAATATCAACCTTCGGTCCGTAGAATGCAGCTTCGCCGACATCTTCGGTAAAGGGAATCTCTAACTCATTTAAAATATCACGGATATGCTGCTCTGTTTCTTCCCAAACCTCCGGTGCGCCGATATATTTCTCGCTGTTATCAGGATCCCATTTGGAAAGGTGATAGGTAACATCCTCTTCTACACCAAGAGTTGTAAGGCAGTGCTTTGCAAGCGCAAGGCAGTTCTTAAACTCTTCTACCATCTGGTCCGGTCTTACAATCAGGTGACCTTCTGAAATGGTAAACTGACGCACACGGGTAAGACCGTGCATTTCACCGGAATCTTCGTTTCTGAACAGTGTAGACGTCTCACCATAACGAATCGGCAGATCACGATAGGATTTCTGGCTTGCTTTGTAAACAAAATACTGGAACGGGCAGGTCATGGGACGAAGTGCGAATACTTCTTTATCCTTCTCCTCATCTCCCATTACAAACATACCTTCTTTGTAATGATCCCAGTGTCCTGAAATCTTATACAAATCACTCTTTGCCATAAGCGGAGTTTTGGTACGTACATAACCCCACTCATTATCCTCCAAATCTTCAATCCAACGCTGCATGGTCTGGATCATCTTCGCGCCCTTTGGCATCAGAAGAGGAAGTCCCTGACCGATAACATCAACCGTTGTGAAAAGTTCCATCTCACGACCTATTTTATTATGGTCTCTGTTCTTAATATCTTCCAAATATGCAAGGTACTCTTCTAATTCTTCCTTCTTTGCAAAAGCAGTTGCATAAATTCTCTGCAACATCGCATTGTCGGATTTACCTCTCCAGTAAGCACCGGAGGATGAAATCAGCTTATATGCCTTGATATTCTTTGTGCTCATAAGATGAGGGCCTGCACATAAATCAACAAACTCACCCTGGCTGTAGAAAGAAATCTCTGCATCTTCGGGTAAATCTCTGATTAATTCCACTTTGTAAGGCTCATTTCTTTCTTCCATGAACTTAATTGCCTCATCGCGGCCCAAAGTAAAACGCTCAAGTGCCTTGCCTTCTTTAATAATCTTCTTCATTTCTGCTTCGATTTTATCCAAGTCATCTCTGGAAAAAGCAGCGTGGTCAAAATCATAATAAAAACCATTATCAATGGAAGGTCCGATGGTAAGCTTTGCTTCCGGGAACAATCTTTTAACTGCTTCTGCCATAACATGTGCAGCCGTATGGCGATACACAGCAAGACCTTTCGGGTCTGCAGCAGTTAAAATATTAAGTTCACAATCCGCATCAATCACGGTTCTTAAATCCTTCACTTCGCCGTTTACTTCAGCGGCACAGGCAACACGTGCGAGTCCTTCACTGATATCTTTGGCGATATCAATAATCGCCATTTGTCCCGCATATTCTTTGGAACTTCCGTCTTTCAATGTAATAATCATAATATCTATCCTCTCATTTCTAACTTATATTTCCTCTGTTAATCCAAAAGACTTCTGTTAATCTTACGGTCTTTCCCGATTCCCAAACGTCCCTATGCGTCTATAAGATACTGCTCTACCAATTCAGCTGCACATCTTACATATTTTGCACACGGTCTTGAACCATAATATTGTGTAGTACGCTCCGACGGTACGGCACTCTTCTCACGTGCGGCAATCCCCAGCAACTCGCGGCAAATCATACTACCGTTTCGTTCTGCAAAGGCATCACACATAGTGCGGACCGTCTCATAAGTTCGTCCCTGCGCCTGTTTATCAACAGGATCCGTATTGCCCTCTTTCAAGCCTTCCAAAAGTGCCATCGCACTGACTGCCCCGCACATTTCACGCATTCTTCCGACACCTGCGCCCATAGGGCTCGCCAGCTTCAATGCATCTTCTTCGGACATTCCGAACAAATCCGCATAAGTGGCAAATACTGCTTGCGCACAATTATATCCTGTTTCAAATCTGTGGACAGCCGACTCTACTCTGCTCTCCATCCAATCACCACGTTTCTTTTCTTACATTGCGTGCTTTCCGGCAAAATGCCTCCTTCAAACACAAGCATCATTTTAGCCCTTTTCACAGCATTCGTCAAGTTTGGATACAGCAAAAATTAATCATCCACATCAAAGTTTTCCAGCATGGATTTCTTCGCTATCGGCTTGGAATCTCCGTGTTTGACACGAAGCATGGTGAAAAATGCAAGCGCTGAGAAAATACAAGAGTACGGGAACAAGGTTACATAGCTAACATTCTGCAACAACACACCCGAGAGAATCGGTGTCAGAATCTGCGCCGCCATGGAAAAGACATAATAATACCCTGTATATTTGCCAACATCGCCGTCATTTGCAATTTCAACAACCATCGGGAATGAATTGACGTTAATTGCGGCCCATGAAACACCCACAAGAACAAATCCGGCATTAATCATAAAATGATATGTACCGAAAAATCCCACATAAGCAAATCCCGCAAACAATCCGACTACACCCAGCAGAATACTCTTTTTACGTCCGATTGCACTTGCAAGAAAACCTAACGGAACATAGCTGATTACCGCTGCTACGGTTGCAACCATCAGACAATCCGCGTAACCGCCGCTTTCAAGTTTCCAGACTTCAGTCGCATAACGGGAAAATGCACTGGTCACGGCATTATACGCCATATACCAGAAAGCCACTGACAACAACAGGAATATCAGACTGACCTTTTTTGGGCGGGAAAGCTTACCCTTGGAACCGCTCTTTTCCGGTTCTGCTTCTCCCTCCGGTTCCTTCGTTTCCTGTTTTCTTGCTTCTTGTGCCCATTTATTTTCATTTACCGTCAAAGTCAGAACCGCAATGCTTACCAGTATAAAAATAATAACCGACCAGAATAACAATGTATAATCCGGTGTCAAACCGTCTCCTACCAGAACTCTTGTCATGATTAAGGCATAAATCGCACCAACCGTTCCCATTAGGTTAATAATGGCATTCCCCTTACTTCGCAAAGGTCGCGGTGTCACATCCGGCATCAGCGCAACTGTTGGCGAACGAAAAAAAGCCATAAACAAAAGCACCAGCCCGGTGGAAATCAGAAACATCGGCAAACTTCTTGCATTGTCTCCGATAGGCATGAAAGCAATTGCAACAACCGTCAGAAGACTTCCTATTACAATATAAGGCTTTCTTTTGCCCCATTTGGTATTTGTTTTATCCGATAAAGTACCAAACAACGGAAGCAGAAACAATGCCAACACATTATCTGCCGCCATCACGACTCCTGTCATAACCTCATTCATCTGAAAACTGTTCTTCAAAATCAATGGAACTATATTATCGTAAGTCTGCCAAAACGAAAAGATAGCCATAAAAGCCAATCCTGCCAATATAGTTCTGCGATAATTCAACTTCATTCCGCATTCCCTCTCTTTTTACATTTTATTTCATTTTTTTATAGAAAAGATTTGCCTTTTACTTAAAAAAATAGTACCATAAAATAAAACAAATGAAAACCTGTTTTATCTTACACACAAAGACAATCGCATATGGAGGATGTATGAAACTTTATCTTATTTACATACTTGCTTCCCTCATCGCATATTTCGTGGGAAGTATCAGCACTTCGCTTATCATTTCCAAACTCAAAAAGAAAGATTTACGTGCAGGCGGCTCCAAAAATCTCGGTGCCTCCAACACCACACTTCTGATGGGTTGGAAATACGGCGTTATCGTAGGTGTCTGTGACATCCTGAAAGGAACACTGGTAGTGGTTCTTGCCAGGTTGATTTTTCCGGATTACGCATATCTTCCCTACGCAGTCGGCACCGCTGCCGTTTTAGGTCACATTTATCCCTGCTACCTTAAATTCAAAGGCGGCAAAGGTTTTGCCACTTATGTCGGCATTATTTTAGGCCTCGACTGGCGTTTCTTTCTCATCATCGGTGTCAGCATCATTCTGATTACACTGATTACTGACTACATTGCATTAGGAACTTTCACAACAATGGTAACCTTCCCTCTTTGGTTATACTTTATGTCAGACGTTCCGTGGGCCTTCTTAATTCCCACCCTTGCATCCGTCATCATCATTGTAAAACATTTCGAAAATATCAAACGCATTCTGAAGAAGGAAGAGCTCGGTCTTCGTGCTTCCTTCAAAAAGAAAAAAGCAGATGCAGAAAAATAAAACTGAGGCAGAGAAATCACAATCTCTGCCTCATTATTATTCCAGACAACCTTTCACTGTTTTACCCATGTGACAAAACGCAATTGCCCCCGGACCGGTGTGCGCTCCGATTACGGGACCGATATCGCTTATAATCACTTCCGTTCCCGGATAATCTTTCTTTGTCAAATCTGCAAGGTACTGCGCATCTTCCAAACAGTCACTGTGTGAAATGAAAACATAAGGCAACACTTCAAGACGCTGTGTCTTTTGCATACGATCATAAAGTTCATTCAAAGAACTCTTACGTCCGCGTACCTTCCCGATATTAGAAAGCTTTCCTGCCTCATCCACAATAATAATCGGTTTAAATTTCAAAACCGTACCTGCAACGGCTGTCGCAGCACTGATTCTTCCGCCACGTTTCAGGAAGAATAAATCATCCACCGTAACCTGGTGATGAATGAACTGTTTCACACGCTCTATTTCTTCCAATATTTCTTCCATACTCTTGCCTTGTTCACGCAAGTTTGCTGCATGATAAACCAAAAGTCCCTGTCCAACTGATGCACACAATGTATCCGTGTAGAGAATCTTTCTGTCGGGATATTCACTACGCAGCATTTCGCATACCATGGCTCCGTTTGAATAGGTTACCGAAAGACCTGAAGTAAACCCCAGATATAGAATATCCTTTCCTTCTTCAAGTGTTTTTCTCATATGTTCTTCAAAAAAGCCCGGTGTCACTGCAGAAGTCTTTGCATTAGCCCCTGCTCTTAAACGATCATAAAAAGCTTTACTTTCAATTTCACAATTCAAAACCGGAGGTTCTTCATTAATAATGACTTCCAACTGCATAACCTTCAAATCATACTTTGCAATAATCTCTGCAGGAAGGTCGCAGGAAGAATCCGTAAAGATCTCATAATTTGCCATTCGTCCAATACTCCTGTACATATTTATGTAATACATTTATATGATACAAAGTAGACAAATGTAATTGCAAATTATCTTTTTCTATAAATTATTAAAATTTTCTAAATAATCTAATACAACTTTGCTGTCCATAAAGTCAAATCATGCACGGACAACACTGCAACAGGTTCCGATATATTGCACCTCATCCATTCTCTGTAAAATAATATCTCCGTCCATATTGTGAAGGCATTTCAGACGATAATTCTTTCCTTCCTCTATGAATTTACGGATATAGACACGGTCACCTCTAAAAAAAGCACCGCATTCTCCGTTATTCGGGAATCTGTTTTCAATCAGGATAATGTCATCTTTACAAAACTTAGGCGCAAGAGCATTACTTGTCATCTGAATTGCAATATAAGCATCTGCATAAGATGTTTCCATTTCAATCGTTTCACATGTATCGTAAACAATACCCTTGTGAATATCCCCATGAGGCAACAAACAGGGAATCATATGACGATCCATTGCTTCACGCTCTGCCATCACTGCTCCGGCTTCATATTTGGCAACAAGTTCAATCAGACTCTTACCATGCCTGCCACAAACACGATAGTTTCTTAATATTGTTTTCTCCTCAACAGAATGCGGACACTTTCCCATCAGACAATTAATACTGTGTCCTGTTGCATCCGCAATTGCCATAACCGTAGAAATCTTCGGATCGGCTGTTTTCCCATAATAAATATTACGTATGGTTTCCAAAGGCAAACCACTTTCTTCTGCGAGCTTTTCTTTCGTCCAGCCCAGTTGATTCATTACATCTTTTAATCTGTCACTCAAAACTTTACCCGGCATAAATCACCTTTATGTCAATTTTGACACTCCTCTTCCTTTTTTCGACTTTTTTTATGTTAAATTAGATATTTCTTTTTGTCAACATTTCTAATAAAGTTATTTTCGTTGAAAAAAACAAAACAAAACAATTGTAGGAGGTTTTTCCAAATGACAGCATTAAAATTAGCTTATCAACCTTACGAACCGATGCAGGCAACAGAACACAGATTCCAGACAAATCCCATCCATGAATTACTTTTATCTATCGGAATCCCGCCTAACATTTACGGCTACGCCTACACTGCTTATGCGATCGAATTATTACTGATGGACGAAGAATATCAGCACTATATTACCAAAGGTCTGTATGTAGATATTGCAACCAAATTCAACACAACACCCTCAAGAGTTGAGCGTGCCATCCGTCACGCAATCAACGTTGCATGGTTACACGGTAATATTAATTTGATTAATTATATTTTCAAAAATTGTGTCCGCCCCGACAAGAGCGTGCCGACCAATTCCGTCTTTTTATCGAGGTTATTTTACTATATTAAAGATGCTTCCAGCAAATAGTAAAAAAAATGAAGAAAAACTGCATTGTAACATTCAAGCCGCGTCTTGAATTACATTGCAGTTTTTTCATGTTTATCACTTTCGATTACTTCAAAATAAAGAATGTGTATAGCACATTCTCCGCGCGTGAGCGGTGTTGCTTGGCAACAAAATTCCTTGCCGCGAACTGCGCATCCTTAGCGGAGCGATTTTTTTATTGCATAGGAATTTCCTATGCAAAAAACACACCGGCATACACCAGTGTGCTTTTTACCATTCACTTATTTTCCACAGCACTTCTTATACTTCTTACCACTTCCGCAAGGACAGGGATCGTTAGGATATACACGCTCTTCCTTCACGATTGTGGTTGAGCTCTTCTGTTCTTTGTAGAGTCTCTTTCTTGTTTCCTCATCGAAGATTGCCTCCCATTCAGGCAAACCATAAAGCCACTCTGCTTCTGCTGCAACCATGTTCTTGTATAAAAGTTCTTTATCAAATACAAGATTAACTTCTGTATCCTCTTCCATGGTTTCAATGGGGTTGGGCTCTTTCAAGCTGTCATTGATACCATCAAGAAATCCTGTCATGAACATCAAGTCCAATTTATACTTATCAGCAAGGTCTTTCACTGTACCTCTTACTTCTTCGTCAGGATTAGCAAGCAACTGCTTGTATACTTCCTTTTCTTTCATAAAATAAGTATTCCACAGATTCTGCAAAGCATTCTTGTTAACATTCTGATTATACGCTTGTGCTTTCCACAATTCCAATAATAACATTTTCTTACCATCCTTTATTGTATGATTATTTATGGACATCCCATAACTTTCTTTAGTATATAACATTTTTTTCAATATGAAAAGAGTTAATTTGCATTGCCCGCGTTTTTTTTCTGTGATATACTGTCGTAAGAAACGACAAACATATAGAAAGGAATGTATTTCATGCCTCAGAAATTAAAAAGAATCTTTGCTCTCGCAACTGTAATCCTGATTGTACTTTTCATTATTGCTACTTTTGTTGTTGCACTTTTGGATTTTCCGAATAAAATGGTAGTTTTTACAGGGCTCGCAGCCGGAATGGTTTTTTTACCGATTATGGGCTGGCTCGCCCTTTGGATGATTGGCCTCTTAACAAAGAAAAAAAATATTGCATCCTTCCGCAGTGAAGAGATGGAAGAAACCATGAAACAGGCTGAACAAATCAGAAACATGCAAAATGACCATGATTAAACCAAGTGTCATTTTATCATAAAATGAGGACAACAACCGGCATTCCCGGCTATTGTCCTCATTTTTTAAGTTCTCTTTTCAAATTCTTCCATTCGGCGCAGTACCTCTGTCGAGTACTGCGGATACTCTTTTATAAGAACTTCCAGTTCTTTCTTTGCAAGTATTGCAACATCCCTGTTATACTCAATCTGCTTCCGTAAATTCTGGCGCTGTGTTATGAGACCATGTCTGATTTCAACCATTTCATTATGATTCACAAGTGCTTCTACCTGATAAATCCACAAATTCGGAGTGACAATCGGCAACGGACGTAATAACGCAACCAGCTCCTTACGATACATTGCAATATCAGATTTTGCTTTTTCAAACTTTTCGCGTTCCGCCTTTTCCTTGCAAAAAGCATCAAAACGCTGATTCATCTCCTTTGCACTGCTTACTTCATATTTCAAATACAAATAATCCAACAAATTCGTATTATTTACATAGCGTATTTTAATCGTATTATGCATCTGGATTAATTTGCAGATGGTTTTCTCTACCACACGGGCTTCCTTCCGCAAATCCATATTTTTCACAAATAAAAAGGTAAATGCAACAGCCGCCCCTAAAAAGGTTAAAATATAACCCAAATACGCATCCATCTCAAATCCAAACTGCATAATCAAAAGAACTACCACACAAACAAGAACAGCAATCAACGTAATTAAAACAATCCCTTTCAGGTTTGCCTGCATGCTTGCAAGTTCATTCCGCCTGTAATAATATGCCTGCTTTTCCCCTTCCATACGTCCCAAATCACTTCGGATTGCTTTCTGATACTCTTCTGCCTGACATAATTTATCATATGCCTCGGGCATCATGGGATTCAGCCGTTCCCCCCAGGAATATTCCGTCTCACTCATATGGGATTCCTTGGCCCGATAACTTTTATGCTCTGCCTCTAAACGGATAATCTTTGTTGCACAGTCTTTAATCGGTGTAATCAAATGCTCCGGCAATCGTTCCACTTCTTCCATGTCTGTCAGATGCGACGTAATGGTATCATATTCCCGATGCAGAGAATCCATTTCATCTGCTGCCTCTTTCATTTGCTCTAACATCCGTCCGATGAATTTTTCACGTAACGAGGGTTCGGCGAGCTGGTGCTGCTTTAGAAACGCATTCTCTTCAGCTTCATTCTCGGCATCGATTGGTTCATATTCTATTGTCGTAAGAGAAGATTGTTTCTTCTTCCCTAATAATCCATCCCAAAAAGCCATACTTTCACTCCGTCATCCAAATTAACGCGCGCTCTTCTTATAAGCATCCTTCTTTAAAGAAAGCAGTTCCTGTAGCCAGCTTTCATACTGTGCATTGCTCTCAAGCTGTTTTTCTGCTTTCTTTTGTACAAAGACAGCGCCTTCTCCTTTGGCCCACTCATCTTCTGCAGCCTTCACTTCCTCTTCAAGCTCCAGTGTCACTTCTTTCATATGCGCAATTTCGCTGATTTCCTTCAAATACTCAGCCGGAGTCAGGCGCATACGCATTGCTGCCGCATAAAGAAAGAAATGCTTTTCTTTTCCATCCAGACGATAAGCTTCATAGAAATCCTTCTCGGCTTCTTCCAACAGAAAAAGATTTGCCTTAGCAATTCCTCTGTTATGTAAAAGCTCCGCCCTAAGAAAAATCTCTGAAGCATCCGCCTCTGCCATAAGCGCCGTATACTCTTTTATTGCATAAAAATATCTCTCCTTTTTCAGGAAATAATCTGCACGCTGCTTTTTTCTATGAAAAGTATCCGGTGATTCATTCGTCGGAAACAATTCAAGAAATTCTTTTCTTTTACCGGGTTCAATCAGGTCCATCTGTAAAAGCAGCTTCTCTGCATACACTGCCACGGAAGCCCTTTTCTGATTCAACTGCAAAAGCTGTTCGGCAAGTGCTTTCGCACCGCATTCCTGCTCTAACCAAAGAACCAGTTCATCCGTAAACATTTCCTTTTCAATCAGCTCCGCATGTTGATACACACAGTAAATCAGTTCTTCCGCAGAAAAAATATTGCAACGTATTTTATCCAGATAAAAGGGTTTATTCGCTTTTTGTCCTATACATTCAAATACTCGTCCCACTCAACTCACCCCTGTATATTCATAGTTTCTTCCCATTCAAAACCGGAAGAAGGATAAATCTCACCGAATCCCAAATCTGTAACCTTAAATGCAATCACATCCTCCGACTGCATATGCGCCTGAATTCTGACGCGGGTAATCCTTCCCGGCTCGCAAGGCATGCCCACAAGCGGGAAATCCGCAACAGCCGTGCCGTTCTTGGTTACATATTCTACAGAAATCGGAAGCACATTGCTTTCACTCAATATCACTTCTATGCATCCCTTTGCTTCATACCAGTGAACACCAGCCTCCATAAGCGGCAATACCGTTTCATGTCCGTCTTTAAAAATTCTTATACCGATATTGGCTTTGAGCTTATCCGTTCCTAAAAATACAATGTTTTTTTCAAATCCGGACGGATTTGCCTTCTCTCTTGCTGCAAGTGCCGCTCCTTTGCTAAAAAGATTATTCCCTTTGAACACACGTCGGTTTTTACAAAGGAAACGAAGCGATTCTTTGCTCCACTCTTCATAGAACCCTTCCCCGATCAGGAAAATACCGGAATACACCCGGTTATCACATAATTCTTGCACAATCTGCAAAAAGCGTTCATCACGTTTCGCATCCGGAGTATAGGAATCTTTCACCGGAAAATTCTTATACTCAATCGCTTCCACCGTAGCAAGTGCCGGATTTACGAAGAGATTTCTCTCCATGCGGTAACTCCACAAATACTCTTCTGAAGCATCACAAACGAGAATCTGATGATTCTGCAATTCTCCGGGCTGATAAAGCATATAGAAAAAAACACTCTCCTCATAGCTGATAAAAGAAATTTTATCGCTGTTATGCTTCAACACACCTACCGTTTCCTGTAGAACGGGAATGATATGTTCATCCGCATTTCTGACTGCAATTACGATATCTGCAATCTTTTCCGGCGTACCCATCATAGGTAAAAGCGCCAGACTTCTTTTAATAAATAATGCCAGCAAATCCGTCGCCTGATACTGCGCACGTTGTACGGTCACAAGCTCTTTGTCCAGCGCAAGAGAAAGAAGATTTGTCACAAGCTCCCCATCTCCCTCTTCAACTGCTGCCATTGCGTCAGCTCCGATACACCATTGTCCGTCGCTGCGACGTTTACTAAGTACCAGCGGAATATTGTAAGTATCTTCCCCTTCTACCGTACTTAAGGTTTCCGGGGAATCACTGTCAATCTTACAGTAGGAAATTTGCGCGTATTCCCGGTTTAAGTCATAGCCGATTGCATATCGGTCCCTATTCATTTTGTCAAACACATCTTTGAGTTCCGCCAGCATAATTCCTCCTACCGGTTCCTATCCTTCTTAAAGCTTAAAAATTTTGCGAAGTACATATTCCTTTTTCATGCATTCGTATAAATTCTCTTCACAGCTCTTATAATCATTCATTTCTTTGGCGATTGCCGCCTCGTTAATCATCGTGTATTTCCAACTGCGCTCACAGAATTCATCTTCTGTCTTCTCAACCACGCTGCTTTGCGTCAACTGTTCACGATTACCGTTTTCTTCCGTGATATAGTACTGAATACTTTCTCCGTAAAACAAAAGAAAACTTTTCACAAAAATGCCTGCAAACATATTCTGCAGCTCTTCTTTACGATATTCCGTATCAATTCCGTTCTCGTGTTCGATGGCATAGTGCATAATCACTCTGCTTTCTGTTTCTCCGCGATACTCCACATATACACGGTCAGTAAAAGGTATGAGACCGGGAATATCACTTGCAAAGACCCTGAAAAAAGGAAATTCGGCATCACGTTCCAGCTCTCTTTTAATAATTTCCTCTATCAAGCCTAAATTCCATTGCGATTTCTCCTTCAGGGATTCTGCTTTCAGGTAAGCCAATCTGCTTACGCGGTTCAGCTCCTCTTTTTCTTCCAAAAGAGCTCCGATACGCTTTAACACCATATCATCAACAATAGATTCCGTCACAAAATAATCATAAGCACATCTTGCAAGAAAAGCCTTCTCAATATCGCTGTTTCCGCCGGATTTCATATATGTTTCATACAAGTGATACTTTTCGTTCAGATACACGCCTGTAAACAAGGTCTGTATCAAGAGACGCTCCAAAAGAATATATGTATCAATTCCAAAGGAATCACAATCTTTCAGTAAGACCCTCGTTTCGCGGATATTTCCGTTAAAATGCGCAACAAGATAATTTAAAATATTCGGGTCATATCTGTTCACACGGTAAAGATACGAACACATTCGAAGCATATCCTCTGACGACGTACATTCATCACGTTCCAGAATTCTGCTGCACAGTCTGAGCACATCCTTTTTCTCTACATGTTCTAATCCGTATACACAAAGCCATTCAAAGGCCATCGCATACATACCGCGCGCCACCAGAATATGAATCAGTTCTCCACGCTCAATGCTTCCCAGAATCTCCGGTTTCACCTCAAGCAACAATTCATCCAATTCTCTGATGTAATCATTGTCAAAATAAAACTTCACAAGTGAAACAAGAATTTCTTTTTTATAAGAAAACGTTGTTTCCTTTGAACGAAGAAGACGCGCATACGTCACTTCATTATCCGCAGAAATGCTTACATACATTTTATCTGCTTCACAATGATGCAACAGGAAGCAATCATCCTCATGCACCATGGGCAACATCTTATCATAAAGCTTTTGTTCAAACAGAAGCGCTCTCGTTCTGACTCCTTCCAGAATCGTTCTGTTTCTCTTTTTATCCAGACCGAAAAGATGATATTTCTTTCCGTAAATAGGAAGATATGCTTTGCCGTTACACACAAGCGCTTCCTTTTCCCCAAGGAAGTTCTCATTCACAATTACAACAGAGGCATATTCCTCTCCTACATGTACTTCATGCATAAAAAGCATTTTGGCATAATCATTCGCAAGCTTCACATCAAGTTCCCGCTCCTGCATAACTTCACGGTATAAAATCGCAAGATGTTCGCTGATTCTGCCCTGTGTAATCTGCGCATCCACAAACTCCGGAAGTCTTTCTGCATAAGAAGCCGCAATCTCCGGAAACTTGGATTTGTGTTTCAATACATTCACATGCAGATAAGCCATCCTCTCATAATCCAGATTATTCTGATATGAAAAATACATCATAATCAAAAGAGGCAATTCACGCATGTCTTCTAACGCTACTGATTGTACAAAATATTCATATAATCGTGTCAGTTTCAGTTCCGCAAGAACGGCTTTTTCATACCATGGAAAATACTCCGGTCCGACACAGGCTGATTTCATCAAATAAGAGCAAATGGTCTGAAGGAGTTCTTTACTTGGTGCAATCTCATAGCAGGCAGTAAAAATTTCAAACCAACGCTTTTCATAATTCTTTTTTCTTTCACCCAAAAACTGCAGACGGTCTGCAATCTCAGGTGTTAATGCATCATATTTCTTAGCAAAACGTAATAAATGATACTCATACTCATCCAACTTGGAAAGCAACACCGGCATTTCCTTCAACAACTGCAATGCCTCCACATGCAATAACGGACTGTAATTACCGTGATGAAAACATTCTTCCAGAAAATCCCACTTCTTTTCGGGATGGTAGAACAAATCCTCTCTCAAGTACAGCATAAGCCAGGAAAGACCAGCATTATCTTTTTCTTTGTTGTATAGCTTCTTTACCTTCTGGGTAACTTTATTGATATAATCCTCTTCCTTGTTCAAATGCGTTGTCAGATACAGGAAATAACCGTATACTTCCGGATACTGTTTCTCCTGAAGCATTTCTTCTTCAATCTGGTCAAGCAACCACGCCGCATCCTGCGTCTTTTCTGCCGCAAGAAGAAGCTGCACCCGGTACAGTTTCGCAAATGTTATTGCATCCTGATTAAATCGAACCTGAGAAGCAATTGCTTCCGATTCCTGAATCCATTCTTCTTTGGTCTTCTTGCCCATACGGAAAGAAAGATACATACGAAACAATGCCGCCAGTTTCTCTTTCCAGAAATAATTTTCGTTCTTTTGTACCGGAAGATATGTATAATCTGCTTCTACCGCAACATCAATCTTTGTATTTGAAGTTTCAATAGAAATTGTTCCGTAATTTCTTCCCGAATGCAATTCTTCCACATCGATATAAAACGGAATCTTGCAAACAGCACCAATAAAATCATCATCTTTAAAAGAGGTTTTCTCCAAACGAATAAAAGGAGCCTCCGTGGAAACAGTTCCTGCCACATACCCCCAACTGTTCTTTTCCAGTTCAATCTCTTTATAAACTTCTTCTCTTACCTCTCCCAAACGGAAAGTCTGTTGCTTCACCTGATAAAAAATTCGCTCTTTCTTTTTTACCGCAACCAAAAACTCATCCAGACACTGCTCGTTTCCCTGCTGGGCACTCAACCCTCTGTAAAGCGTACGATAAGAAGAGTCACTTCCTGTGAGCAACTCAATAAAACGATCCGAATAATATAAGGAAACAGCTTCTGCCCAATTTGTCTTGGCCAGATTTGCGAAATGGAAAAGATTCTTGATATGTCCGAGTGAACTGTATAGATATCCCGGCTGCATGCTGGCTTCAAAAGCCAATCTGTACTCACCCTTATTGGAAATTATCTGGAAATCACCTTTCACAACATCCCCCGGCTCCATACCGGTGCTGTCAAATTCATAAAAGATTTCCGCTTCATCTCCTTCAAATGCCTCTGCAGAACACTTCATGCGTGCATGATTGGAAAGTACATAGCCTTTCATTGCCGTTTTAGAAGAATTTACAATACGAAAAGAACCCTCACGAATCTCATCGATATCAAACGCCATCTCAACAAAATCCGTGGAGAACGATAAATGTCCCAGATTATTTGAAAAGTCATAATTTTCATCTAGAATATGCAGAACATTTTGTTTCACATTAACCCCCAGCCATCCCTGACAAAAACAGGGATTTCTTTTTTCTAAACGTGTATTTCGGCTGCCTGCCAATACATGTTTATTATAGCATTATTTAAGGGGGAAACGCAACAACATTCCTTGCCGCGAACTGCACACCCTTAGCGGAGCTTTTTATTGCATAGGAATTTCCCATGCAATAAAAAAAAGAATGTGCATTGCACATTCTCAGCAGGGGAAGAGGGATTCGAACCCCCATGAACGGTTTTGGAGACCGTCATACTGCCATTGTATGATTCCCCTAAATTCCTCGGTTTTTATCACCGAGGGTTATTATAGCACACTCTTTATATAAAAGGCAAGTATTATTTTAAAATGTTTTTTATTACAACAAAGCCTCAATTGCTTCTGCAACATTTGCCACATAAATAATACGTAGATTTTCCTGTTCTGTAAGTGTTCCCTTACAGCTTGCCGGAACAACACATACACGGAATCCTAATTTCCGTGCCTCTGCGACTCTGCTTGCCATCTGCCCCACGGCCCTGACTTCACCGGATAAACCAACCTCTCCGAACGCAAGCACATATTCTGAAATAGGGCGATTGCGAAAACTGGAAACAATCGCTAAGACAATCCCCAAGTCAATTGCCGGCTCATTAATGCGCATTCCTCCGGCAATATTTACATACGCGTCACAATCTCCCAAAGACATTCCGAGACGTTTCTCAAGTACAGCCATCAAAAGATTCAAACGATTCAAATCCATTCCGTTTGCCTGGCGTCTCGGGAATCCGAAATTCGTCTTACAAACAAGCGCCTGAATCTCTACAAGAATCGGTCTGGTACCTTCCATGGAACAGGTTACAATACATCCGTTCTCACCAACCGGTCTTCCGTTTAACATATATTCCGACGGATTACTGACTTCTACCAGCCCGCATTCTCTCATTTCAAAAACACCGATTTCGTTTGTGGAACCGAATCTGTTCTTTACGCCTCTTAACACGCGATATGTCGCATGTCTGTCTCCTTCAAAGTACAAGACGGTATCCACCATGTGTTCTAACACACGTGGTCCTGCCACCGTTCCTTCCTTTGTCACATGTCCGACAATAAAAATAGATATTTCCAGCCCCTTAGCAAGTTGTAATAATACTGCAGTCGCTTCACGAACCTGTGAAACACTTCCGGGCGCAGACGAAATTTCCTCTGAAAACATGGTCTGGATCGAATCGATTACAACCACCTGCGGCTTTTCTTTGCGAATCACTTCTTCGATTATGGCTAAATTTGTTTCGCAAAGTAATTTGACGCAATCTCTAAAAGAACCGATTCGATCTGCTCTCAGTTTAATTTGTTTCAAGGATTCCTCACCGGAAATATAAAGTACCTGTTTTCCTGCTTCCCCTAAATTGCGGCAGGTCTGTAACAGAATTGTTGATTTACCGATTCCCGGATCTCCTCCTACCAAAACAAGAGAACCGGGTACAATTCCTCCGCCTAATACACGGTCAAGCTCCGCAAGTGAGGTCGAACATTTTTCTTCTTTGGTAAGCGAGATATCTGCTATGGTTTTTAATACAACTTCTTCTTTTGAAGAACGTTTTCCGGTTTTAGCAAACACTGTCACCCTTTCTTCGGAAATTGTATTCCACGCTCGGCACGACGGACATTGCCCCATCCACTTGGCTGTTTCAAATCCGCACTCCGTACAATAAAACACACTTTTTTCTTTGGCCATACACCATCCCCCTTTTGTCCAAAAAAGCAACATGCGAAATCGCATGCTGCCTTTGGTCTTTCTTATTTATTCATTACTTTAATCTCTGTTTCCGCACCATCCGTAAGATCCACGCTCAATGTAAGCTTTCCGCTTACATTACTCTTCAAGGTACCGATCGCTTCACCTTTGATACAAACATCATATTCTGTGTTCTCAGCCATACCAATGGTAATCTGCGTATCCGTATAGCCTTCTACTTTAAAGGAAACACCTTCCTCATTCTCATCAAAGTTCACTACACTCGTTCCGGGAAGAGACTCATATAACAACATTCCGTTCTTTTCAAACTTGGTCATTGTTTTATATGTTTTTACCTTGTAAAGGTCTCCGGCATGTTTGAAATCTTCAACCTTTTTCTTATCCTCTAAAGTATAATCCCCAAAGCTTAATGTCTTGTCTGCTTCTTCACGAAGTAACTCTGCTACTACCGCCATCGCGTTTCTCCTCCTAATTTGTCCTGGATAAAATATCCTACTTACAGTATAACTTATTTTTCATTTCATTTCTACTGTTTTACGACATTTTTTTAGGAAGTTATCTTTGTTTTTTACCGTCTGAGGTTTTATTATGAAAAAGGACTTTGCCGTTTTTCACACCGGCACATACTTTGTCTCCACGCTTAATCGTACCTGCAAGAATCTCCTGCGCAAGAGGATCTTCCACTACGGTCTGCAATGCTCTCTTCAAAGGTCTTGCACCCATTTTTTCATCACTGTATTTCTCTACAATATGATCTTTTAAGGCATTTGTAAAGCTTAATTCTATTTCCATCTGACGCATGCAACGCTTCACCAAATTGGAAGAAAGAAGTTTAATAATCTCTTTCATTTCTTCCTTTCCTAACTGATGAAAAACAATAATATCATCAATTCGGTTAATAAATTCCGGTTTAAAAATACGCTTTACTTCTTCCATTACACCGGATTTCATTTTTTCATAATGATGCTCTTTGGATTGTTTTGCCGAGAATCCAAGATTCTTAGGTTCAACGATTTTTTGTGCACCTGCATTTGAAGTCATAATAAGAATCGTATTCTTAAAGCTTACTTTACGACCTTTGGCATCTGTAATATGACCATCATCCAACACCTGCAACAAAATATTAAATACATCCGGATGTGCTTTCTCAATTTCATCAAACAACACAACCGAATATGGATTCCGACGTACTTTTTCACTCAATTGTCCGCCGTCTTCAAACCCGACATACCCGGGAGGTGAACCGATCATTTTGGAAACAGAATGCTGTTCCATATATTCAGACATATCAACACGAATCAGGGAATCCTCTGAGCCGAATACAGCTTCTGCCAAAGCTTTACTAAGTTCTGTTTTACCAACACCCGTCGGTCCTAAAAACAGAAAACTTCCCATCGGGCGGTTCGGATCCTGTAACCCGACACGTCCTCTTCGAATTGCACGTGAAACCGCGCCAACTGCTTCTGTCTGTCCTATAACTCGTTTGTGTAAAATCGTTTCGAGCTTCATCAAACGCTCTGATTCTTTTTCTTCCAATCTTGTAACGGGAATTTTGGTCCACGCTGCGACAATTGCCGCAATATCCTCTTCCTCCACGGAATAAGCAGAAATTGCACTCTTCTTTTCAGCTTGATTCTGTGCCTTTCTTAATTTCACAAACAGCTCATCCTGTCGTTCTTTGACACTACCTGCCTCAGTGAAATTTTTCTCCAAAATCGCTTGACCTATTAATCGGTCACATTCTGCAATTTCTTCTTCGAGACGTCTGCAGGACTTGTTTTCTTTTTCTTTTTTGAAATGAACATTTGCAGATGCTTCATCAATCAAGTCAATTGCCTTATCCGGAAGATTTCGGTCATTAATGTAGCGTTCAGATAATTTGACCGCTGCTTCAATTGCTTCCTCCGTAACAGTAACATGATGATATGCCTCATAACGAGGAATAATTCCCTGCAAAATGCGTATCGCCTCTTCCGCATTCGGCTCTTCTACCATAACAGGCTGAAATCTGCGTTCTAAAGCAGCATCTTTCTCAATATATTTGCGATATTCCGCAATGGTAGTCGCACCAATTAACTGAATCTCGCCTCTGGACAATGAAGGTTTTAAGATGCTTGCCGCATCAATAGAGCCTTCAGAACCGCCTGCTCCAATCATCGTATGAATCTCATCCATAAAAAGAATAACATTTCCCTGCGTTGTCACCTCACGAATTACTTCTTTCATTCGCTCCTCAAACTCTCCGCGATATTTACTTCCCGCAATCATTGCAGATAAATCAAGCGTAAGAATTCTTTTTGAACGCATCCCTTCCGGAACGTCACCCGCAACAATTTTCTGTGCCAGTCCTTCCACAATTGCGGTTTTACCAACACCGGGTTCTCCGATCAGACAAGGATTATTCTTTGTTCTGCGTGAAAGAGTACGGAGTACACGCTTCATTTCATCTTCACGGCCGATTACACAATCCAGCTTCCCGTCTTTGGCAAGTTTTGTTAAATCTCTGCTGTATTTTTCCAGCATGGATTGTTTTCCGTTCTTTGAACCGGACTCTCTTTTTTTGATGAGGGTTTCTTTTAATTTCTCAACATCCTCTCCCATCGCCATGATAAGATCCAGATAGAGTTTCTTGAAATCAACTTTCATAAATCCAAGAAACTTCACCGCCATGTTATTCCCATCCTGAATGATGGCAATCAATATATGTTCCGTTCCTGTTTCTGCAGCTTGAAACATCTCTGCCTGTCTATGACTGTCATCCAAAACAGCCAATGCTTTCGGTGTATATTGCAAAGCAGAAGCCGTCGGTTTCGTTTCCGCGGGAACTGCGTAGGAAGAAAGCAATTCTTTAATCTGTACCTCTGTTACACCATTTGCCTCTAATGCAGCGCGTGCAACAGAATTCTTTTCCTTAAATAATCCAAATAGAAGATGCTCGCATCCGATATAACTTTGAAACTGTTTTCTGGCTATTTCTTTTGCGTAACGCAAGACATTTTCGGCCTTATCCGTAAACTTTTCCTGCATATCCGGCCTCCTTTTTGTTCTTTAAATCTCATTATACACCCCGGCATATTCTCCTTTTATTTTCTTTGCCGAGGTAAAAACACGCATCTGCTCCTTCAAAAGGCAGATGCGTTTGTTTTTCTCTTATAGTATACTCTTAAATATCAATAAAATTCAAATCATCATCATCGTCATCAGAAGTCAAGATTTCGTCCTCTTCGATTTCATCATCATCATCGTCTTCGTCATCATCATCGTCATCTACTTCTGTCGTGAAATAATCAAGTAATTTCTTTCCGAACCCTTTCTTTTCACGTGTGACAGGAACAACTTCTTCCTCTTGTTCCTCTTCTTCGATTTCCTCTTCCTGTGCGAATACTTCACTTTCCTCTGTTTCAAATGTTTCCGGAAGTTCAGGAGCCGGCATAATCAATGTTTTCGGTTCAATTGTTTTATTTTCAAGAGGTCTTTGATTGATGTAATTCATTTCCCTCTGAACCGGTGCCGCCTCTTCTTCGTCATCCAATTCCATTTCAAAATCAGATTCATCATCGCCATCGTCGTCATCGTCGTCATCGTCATACTCTTCGTAATCATCATAACCACCCTTATTCTGGGAAAGTTTGAAAATCAAGAAGATAACCACACCTGCCAATACAGCAATTACACCGATGAGAACAAATGAAAGCCAGTTAAATAATGGTGTTTCTTTCACAACAGTTACAGTCTGATTTGAAAAAACGGTGCCATATCTAACATATCCTTTGATAACACTGTCGAACAGATACCATTGCGGTTCTTCATTGCCTCTTGCCGCATAGATAATGAAATAATTATCCTTTGTCCACGCAGTATAATCATCAATTTCCGTCTGCTCAAAACCAACAGGAATGTTTTCCAATGTAGACACAGGCTCTAAAAGTGTCAAATCTGCAACACTTGCACCTGCCTCTTTTACAGGTTCTTCCGTCACAGGAACACTGGGTGTTTCCTCTGAAACCGGTTCTGTTGTCTCCTCGGTTGTCTCAGAATCATCAAGTTCTCCTTCAATTTCCGTTTCTTCCGGTTCCTGCTCCGGTGCTTCAAAATCAAGCAAATCCGAACGAACAAAACCTTTCATGGTTGTGCCGTTTCCTTTGAAGGTAACCTGATACCATTTCTTTCCATCTGTTCCGGTTGCTTCACCCGTAATCGTAAGTTCACTTCCGCCTTCTGCCGTAGCCACTTTCGCACTGGTAGTAGATGCTTCTTTACGGATATTAACCGGTGTTCTTCCTTTTACATATGCTTTCTTTTCTGTAACAGGTGTTACAGTCGTAGGCTGTGTCTGTTCTTCGTCTTCATCATCCGGTGCCTGTGCGCCTTCTTCCTGCTTGGATACGAAATCCGAACGAATATATCCTACCACACCGTTTGTGAGCTTAACCTTATACCATATCTTACCATCAGCTCCGGTCTCTTCACCTAAAATATCTACCTTATCGTCCTCATTTACTGCTCCGACAGCTTCACTGGTTGCATCTGCCGACGCACGCACATTAACATTGCTCGTTTTTACCACACCGGGTGCTGCGAATGCCTTCAATGCAAAGAAAAACAGAAAACCGCAAAGCGCGAGCATAACAAGTGCACCCTGCAATAAATGTTGTCTTTTGTTCTGCAAATTGTTCAGTATCTTCATTTCATCCTCCATCAAGCAACTACTGCATTGTTTCTGTAAATTTATGCCTCATCAATAGCTTTACCGATATCATGACGCATATACTTATTATCAAAAGAAACCCATTCGGTTGCAGCATATGCTTTTGTGCGAGCTTCTTTCAAAGTATCTCCTTTGGCTGTAATACCAAGCACCCTTCCGCCTGCCGTTACAACTTTTTCTTCTGCAAACTTACTTCCTGCATGGAAGCAGAAATAATCATCTTTACCCGCAAAAGCATCGAGACCTTTGATTTCAAATCCTTTCTCGTATGCAAGCGGATATCCGTCTGAAGCAAGTACTACACAAACAGCAGCATTATCTTCAAACTCAAGTGTCACCTGATCAAGTGTACCATCTACACAAGCTTCCATTACTTCGATAATATCGTTCTTCATACGAGGTAATACAACCTGTGTTTCCGGATCTCCGAATCTGGCATTGTATTCAAGTACTCTCGGTCCATCCGGTGTAAGCATAAGACCAAAGAAAATAACTCCTTTAAATTCACGGCCTTCCGCACGCATGGCATCAACAGTAGCCTGATAAATATATTTACGGCAAAATGCGTCCACTTCATCTGTATAGAACGGACTCGGTGAAAACGTTCCCATACCGCCGGTATTGAGTCCCTCATCTCCGTCTTTTGCACGCTTATGGTCCTGTGCTGAAGTCATTACCTGAATATTCTTTCCGTCTACAAATGTTAATACGGAAACCTCGCGTCCTGTCATAAATTCTTCAATTACCATACGATTTCCGGCTGTACCAAACTTCTTATCCAGCATAATCTCTTTTACGCCGGCGACCGCTTCCTCATAGGTATTGCAAATCAATACACCTTTACCGAGCGCAAGTCCGTCTGCCTTTAATACGACAGGAAACTTGGAATTCTTCAGATAGTCAATTGCTGCGTCTGCATCATCAAAAGTATCATATGCAGCTGTCGGAATATTATATTTTTTCATCAAATCCTTGGAAAAGGCTTTGCTTCCCTCCAGAATTGCAGCTGCTTTGCTCGGACCGAAAGTTTTGAATCCGGCTTCCGTCATTACATCAGCAAGTCCGGCTACCAAAGGATCATCCGGCGCAACAATGACAAAATCCACTGCCTTTTCAATCGCATATTCTTTCAATTTATCAAATTCCATCACGCCAATCGGTGCACATTCTGCAATTTCTGCAATTCCTGCATTTCCCGGTGCGCAATAAATTTTATCTACTTTCGGGCTCTTTGCAACACTTTGCGCAATCGCATGCTCTCTGCCGCCGCCGCCAATAATCAAAACTTTCATTTCATTTCCTCCATTTATCATATGCAGATAAGCAAACTATCATCTGCAAAAGAAAAGTTGACTCCTCTTATCCTAACTGAACCTTACCCTCTGCAATCAAACGGATTGCCCCTGGCAAAATCTCCCATTCCGCTTCCTGCATAACTCTAAGCTGTAACTCCTGCGGAGTATCGCCTTCGCATACGTAAACAGCCTTCTGTAAAATTATCGGTCCCGTATCCGTTCCTTCATCCACAAAATGAACCGTAGCACCGGTCACTTTCACACCACGCTCCAATGCTGCTTCGTGCACTTTTAATCCGTAGTATCCCGTTCCGCAAAAAGCAGGAATCAGGGATGGATGAATATTAATAATCCTGTTACGGTATTTCTGAATAACTTCCTTAGGAATTACAACCAGAAATCCCGCGAGTACAATCAAATCAGGTGCTGCTTCATCAATTGCCGAAAGGAATGCCTTATGAAAATCCTCTCTGCTCTCATACGCCTTCGGCGAAACACAAACGCCTTCTATTCCGGCATTACGCGCCCTTTCCAATGCATATGCATTAGCATTATTACTGATGACACGCACAATCTTAGTGTCCCCCAGTTCACCTGCTGCCTGCTTTTCAATAATCGCCTGCAGATTCGTTCCTCCACCGGATACACATACCAGAATTTTTAACATAACGTTACTCCCTTTTCACCTGTTTCGGCCTGACCAACAACATATGCCTTATCACCGGCTGATGCAATTGCTGCCATTGCCTTGTCAACATCTGCAGGGTCAACTGCTACAACCATTCCAAGTCCCATGTTATATGTGTTATACATCATATCATCTGCGACATTGCCCTTTTTCTGCATTAATTTGAAAATAGCAGGTACTTCATAACTGTCTTTACGGACAACTGCACGAATTCCTTCAGGAAGCATTCTGGGGATATTTTCCTGGAATCCGCCACCTGTAATATGACTGCATCCATGAATTCTTACACCTGCATCTTTTACAGCCTTTAATGCTTTCACATAAATTCTGGTCGGTGCAAGAAGTGCCTCGCCCAAAGTGGTTCCGAGTTCATCATAATATGTATTCAATCCTTCTTTGGTTAACTCCTTTTCAAAAATCTTTCTAACCAAAGAAAATCCGTTACTGTGTACACCCGTAGATGCAATACCGATTAAAACATCTCCTGCTTTGATTTCAGCTCCGGTAATAATTTCTTTTTTATCTGCAACACCTACTGCAAAACCGGCAAGATCATAATCTTCTTCCGGCATCATTCCCGGATGTTCTGCTGTTTCTCCACCGATCAATGCACATCCTGACTGCTTGCAGCCTTCTGCAACACCACTTACGATTGTCGCAATCTTTTCTGGAATATTTTTGCCGCATGCAATATAGTCCAAGAAGAATAACGGTTCGCCACCCGCACATGCCACATCATTTACGCACATTGCAACAGCATCAATACCGATTGTATCATGCTTATCCATAATAATAGCCAGTTTCACCTTGGTTCCGCATCCGTCCGTACCGGATAAAAGAACCGGCTCCTCCATATCCTTAATGGTCGACATGGAAAAAGCTCCGGAAAAACCGCCAAGACCGCCTAATACTTCCGGTCTCATCGTTTCTTTCACGTGTTTCTTCATCAATTCAACTGATTTGTAACCTGCCTCAATATCAACTCCGGCTGTCTTGTAATCCATTTTTTCTTCCTCCGTTTATCTTATAGATAATCACTTTTATTTATTGTAATTTTTGTATCCTACTTCCTGTAATCTGGCATCTTTCTTCTGCACGGCTTCTTTCAAAGTAGTTGCATAGTTCTTAACCTTATTTAACAACTCCGGATCGGAAGTAGCAAGTATCTTTGCAGCAAGAATACCTGCATTCGCACCACCGTTAATTGCCACAGTCGCCACCGGAATTCCGGAAGGCATCTGTACGATAGAGTAAAGAGAATCTCTTCCTCCAAGGGATGATGTATGCATCGGAATACCGATTACAGGCATCGGAAAAATTGCCGCGCACATTCCCGGAAGGTGTGCAGCCATGCCGGCACCTGCGATAATCACTTTAAAACCCTTTTCTTCTGCTGTTTTCGCATATTCAAAAAACACATCGGGTTCTCTGTGTGCGGAAATAATGGTCATTTCATATGAAATTCCAAACTCCTCTAACATCTCTGCGGCTTTCGCCATTACGGGCATATCTGAATCGCTGCCCATTACAATACCAACCTGTGCCACTTCACAATCCTCCGTTTATTTCATATTCTCCTGTATACATATTACGTCTTGTACATACGCATACACATTTATTCTACTAAAAAGATTCTGTACATGCAAGCATTTTAAGACTTTAAATGTGTAAAAAAAATGGACAGAATGTAGGATTTTTCCTACACTCTATCCAAAATAATCATTTTAGCCTGCGTATAAAAGTTCTTCAAAACATTCTTCTGCCGGAAAACCATTTACAGTCGGAGGCCATCCGGGTGTAACGGATAAGATACAACGGCGTTCGTCTTCCATTCTAAAAATCATGTAAGTTGCACAGTCTGTTCTGTCAAAGAAGAGTTCCGTTCCGACAGGACAAGTCGTCGTTCCGACAGCATTCCCTTCTTCATCAATCAGTGTTACATCAAGTTCTTTTTTGGTAATAACACTTCCGCCGCCCACTTTATAATCTTCTTCCAGATATATAGGACAACCGTCCTCTCCGATTGTGCAGATGCTTTCAATTGTATGTGTTCCGAGCACGTCCGCTACTGTCCTAATTGCAAATTCTTCCGTATTTGTAAAATCATGTAAATGACCTTCCCATGACGTCACCTGTTCCACGGTTCCTGCGTTCAGACTGTATACAGTGAAATTCCTGTGGTCATTGTCATGATGCGTTTCAACATAAATATAATATGCACCGTTTCTCTTTACAAGATAGGTATCTGCACTGTAAAAATAGGATTCATAATCTAACATATTACCTTCAAACATAACCGAATAGTAATCGCAGGCATCTCCTTCAGCGGTTCCGTAACAGATTACGCATGCGTTTTCTGTAATATTGTCTCCATCTACATCTAAGTCAACACCATCTGAAGGATTAAAATGCGTAACATAGTTCGAAGTATCCTCGGGAAGGTATCTCTCCTGAAAGAGTTCCGGCGCTTCAGCATAAAGAATTTTCAACTGTTGTAAACCATCTGCATAACTTCCGATTTCATAATGTCCGAAATAAAAAACAATTCCGTCATGTTCCAGTGTCCATGTGAATTCAAGCATACTTTCCGGATTCAAATATTCTTCAAACACCTGCTGCGGACTGTCAGCAAAAATGGTAATATCCTGATACTTATATGAAAGTTTCTCTGCCAGTAATGCCGGTATACGTGAAACATCCGTAATAACATCTTCTAACGCAAGACGCTTTCCTGTCTTCACATCCCATGTATAACCACCGTATGTACTGCTTCCGTGTATTCCGCCGCTGAAAAAATAGTAATCCTCTTCAACAGAAAGGACCTTACTGTCTACTCGTTTCAAATACAAATCAGAAGAAATTTCATATGCACCGAAGAAATATTCCGGATTATCCGCATAATCAGCACGTGCACAGGACTTAACACTTTCAAATTCTGCTTCCATGCTTTCTGTCTGCGTCTTGTTCCAGCTTTCCAGACTATCTTTTAACGGCCCCTGCATCAGTTCATCCGTAACAAACAGACCATAATTTCCCCTTGCATACATCATTCCTTCATAATCAAAAAGGCTGACGTTTTTAAGGCTCATCTTCGGCACTAAGATTTCCGCTTCAACAACTGTTTCACTTTCTTCGGGTACCGACTCCGATTGCACCTCTTCATACTCCTGTTCGGATGCTTCAGAATTTGGCAAATCTATCGGAAAATCCGGCTTACAGGCAGTAAATGCAGTTACCGTAAGAAGTGTAAGCATCGTTACCGTTCCCAACATCTTAACAATTCCGTTCTTTTTCATTTCAATTCCCCCTTTACACTTTATCAAAAGGCTCATTCAATGCCTCACAACCTTCTAAAACAAATCTTGCATTTTTAATCAGCTCAATTTCCGTCCCGTCCGCCAAAACCGCTTTTACGGATGCGATTTCATTATAGGGAATGGTGATATCCGTATGACAATTAAAATACGCCTTTTTCGGATTCTCTTTCCTTAAAGCAGAAAAAGAATTTTCCTTCGCCACAATTTCTTTTCCGTCAGGATTATAAACTCTTACATCTTCCTCGTGAGAATAGCAGGTATCCCCAAATGCAAAATGCGGTCCCTGTTTTTCTGCAATCAGAATCGGAAGTTTATCTGCAATCCCAAATTTCTCTGCCGCAACATAAGCCGTTGTATTCGTTCCGATTGCAAACTCTCCAATCGGCAACGTCTTATGATGAAACAGAAGATTATCTTCTATAAATTTCCTGTTTTCCTCCGGCGCATCGAAATTCGCACAAGCATAATCCGTAATCACACCATCTTTAATCGTTAATTCCAAATCTTTATATTCATACTCATTTAAGAATACCCTTGTCACATGTAATGTACCGCTTGTACCTTCCAAAACAGGCGAGGTGAATACTTCTCCGACCGGAATGTTTACGTCCGCAACACAGTTTTCGAACTTGGTTTCTTTTTGCGGATTCGACAGTTTAGTTAACATAACTTTTAAATTTGTTCTGTTTGCACCTTTCCCGCAAATATGACAATATTCTGCCCGGTCAAGTGTATCAATTAACGTCTGCTGTATTTGTTGATAAAGCTTGGCATCCAACGTATTCACCCGAATAATTTCGTCAAAAATCTCTGCAAACCGCTCACCGATTGCAGGTGTCGGAAATGCAATAATGGTAAAACTTCTTTCTTCCCTCTTAATATACGTATTGGTAATCACACCGCTTTGTGCCGTATATTCAAGGAATAATTCTCGTCCGTTCTCATCATAAAAAGGATTTTCCGTTTTTGAAACCGGTTGATAAATATCTTCACCAAACACTTCCATACAGGCCGGTCCGGCAAACGTTGCCGCTTCTGTTTTATACATCTCATATGCGGCACTTAAACATTCAAGTCTTCTTGTAACAAGATGTCCGTCCAGAAACAAAGCCATGTCATCTTTATGATCATAATCATACTGAGGATTCTCGATGGCGCCGTAATAGCCAATCCGCATCCCTCTTCTGGCAAACACATCCGTTGCGGCACGATATAATACCGGTTCAAGTCCCATCTCCGCAAATTTCGCAATTGCAACTCTTACCACTCTCTCAAAACCGAGACTGTATCGGATATTCACAGTCTTTTTGGCAGACAGGTTCTTACCCGCCACCTCAAATCCGCGTCTGAAGCCTTCCGTAAATGCAGAAGCCATTTTAAGAATAGTCTCTTCGGGCAACGAATTCAGATACACTGCCGTATCCACTTCGTTCTGCGTAATATACTCGCCATAACGGTATAAATAATCCGTATCCGACAAATCCTCTTCTGTCACAATCCGATATGCAAGGTTCTTAAGCGGAAGTACCTGTGCGGCAATTCTTTTTTCTGTTTCCGCATCAGAATAATCACTGATGTACCAGTATAAAATCTCTTTCACCTCAGCTGACGAAGGTTCTCCCTCATCCTCACAAATCCTACAGACAAAGTATTGATACATCTCCAAAAACAGTTCCAGACGAATCAGTAAACGTTCCAAATCCTGTTCATAAATCATCGGAATAATGCTTCTTAATTCCGAATAAAAAACGCAAAGCAATTGTCCCATTTCCAACCCGAATACGGATACGCTGAAAGAATAATTTGCAAAGCTTTTTTCGTAATTCTCTTTTAGAACATCTGCGTAAAGTTTCTCATTCTCCTGCCTAAGATAATTACCCTCCGTTTTTTGCCCGAGACACACTCTGTCATAAACGGCCATACATTCCGATAAAAACTTTGCAACGTAAGAAAAAAAGGCCTGATACTCCCTCAAACCTTCTTTTTCATTCATAATCTCTTCAATTCTGGCTCTCGCCAAACTCAAACGTTCTTCCAAGACGACGCTCTCCCTATTCTCTGATATTACCGCGGAAATACAATTCCCAAAACGACAATCGCAACAAGAAACAACAGACATATTGCATTTAACACAATTCCCATGTCGGCATAGAGATAAAACTTCTCAGGTTCCCGCCTCGCTTTGATTCCAAGCCACAGTCCTGCTCCCGAGAACAAGAGCGCCAGAATACATGTCAGTCCGTAACGTAAGTTTGCCGTGCCTCCCTGTAAAAAAGACATGACAACCGTCATAATCAGAGCCAGTAACGAAATCATTCCCCAAATTGCCGACATGATGCTGATCAGCGAAAAATTGCGATTGGTAAATTTATAATTTCTTCTTTTTGCCATTTTACTTATTTTGCACCATACTGCTCATAATATGCATCAATTGCTGCTTTTAACGTATCATCAATATGGATTTCTCCCTTATAAGGCTTGTTATACAAGTGTTCAACAACTTCTCCCATATCTACGATGGCAGCTGTCGGGAAACCGTAGGTTTCCTTAACTTCATCCAATGCACACTTATCGGAATTTAAACCTTTTTCCATACGGTTTAAAGATACCACCAGACCAACAATCTCTACGTTTGCAGCCCCTTTTACCTTCGGAACGGTTTCTTCCATGGACTTGCCTGAAGTAGTAACATCCTCAATCATGATGACTCTGTCGCCATCCTGCAGCTTACTGCCGAGGAAACTTCCCTTGTCCGCACCGTGATCCTTCTCTTCCTTGCGGTCAGAGCAGTATCTTACTTCTTTACCGTAAAGCTTGCTGTAAGCAATTGCGGTTACAACACTGATGGGAATCCCTTTATATGCAGGTCCGAACAGCACGTCAAAATCATCACCGTAAGTATCATGGATTGCTTTGGCATAGTACTCACCAAGGCCCATCAACTGACTGCCTGTTACGTATCCGCCCGCATTCATGAAAAAAGGAGACTTACGCCCGCTCTTCAATGTAAAATCACCAAATTTCAAGACCTTACAGTCTACCATAAATTCAATAAATTCCTGTTTGTACTGTTCCATTTTATTAAAACCTCCTGTATTTTCATTAAGCTGCAAGTCGTGCCATTTCGAAATTGACAAACCCGTGAAATGCTTGCATTTCTACTTCTCATCCTCGTACTGTTCCTCCCGCATCCTTTTACGAAGCTCATTCAGATTGCTTGCGTATATGGTCTGCGTCTTGCCGAAACGATTCACAAATCGTCCCTGATAAAGTCCATCCGATTATAGCATATATACGCTTAATTTTCAATTAGTTTCATGGTCTTTTACCAATTCATTATGTGTACCTTGTCGTTCCCATTATTCCCTCCGTCCATCTCCATCTTCTAGTTGGTGTGACGTACTCGTTTTCAAGAAGCGATAGACTCTCCCCAGTTGACTAATTAACCACAATGTCAGCCCTCTGAAACACAAACCTTTCGAGGCTCAATCGCTTTGCACCCCTACTTGCCCGGACGCACAAATCTAATCTTCGTATGCTTTCAATCTCTCCGTAAAACTGAAATTCTTGTGTGCTTTCAGACTCAACTTAAGTCTGAAAGTTTACATCTTAGTTTTATTAAATCTTTTCGTAATCATATTTCTTCTATCCATGAGAACAGTTTATCCAATGCCATATTGCTTTTTCTTGTTTCTAAA
>SVFH01000040.1 GCA_015056945.1 Lachnospiraceae bacterium
TATTGCCCTGGGAGGATTATGTGCCTAAAAACGGCAAATTCGGCGTTGTAAAAGCTGCCAGTATAAAGAGTAAGCTGTTTAGTCCTTCCGATATTCAGTCCATTATGAAGAAAGCTATGGTAGAGCGCCTGAAAAAGATTTATCATCTGGAATGGTTTCCGGAAGATGGCGCTTCTTTTCCGGTAAGGGTATTTATTAAAAACGATGAAGTAACCGTAGGTCTTGATACAACCGGTGAATCCTTGCATAAAAGAGGTTACCGTAAGCTTACTGCTAAGGCTCCGATTGCAGAAAATCTTGCAGCTGCCCTTATTATGCTGACGCCCTGGAGACAGGACCGCATTCTTGTAGACCCTTTTTGCGGTAGCGGTACCATTCCCATTGAAGCGGCATTGATGGCGGCGAACGTGGCACCGGGAATGAACCGTTCCTTCCTTGCGGAACAGTGGGATCACTTTGTTCCAAAGAAACATTGGTATGATTGTGTGGACGAAGCCAGAGAACAAATGAACCTGAAGGTGGAAACAGATATTCAGGGGTATGATATTGATGAGAGTATGGTTCGTATTGCAAGAGAAAATGCGAAACTTGCAGGTGTGGAGCATCTGATTCACTTTCAGACCAGACCGGTCAATGCTCTCAGCCATCCTAAAAAGTACGGTTTTATCATTACAAATCCGCCCTACGGTGAGCGTTTGGAGGAAAAAACAGCATTACCTGCATTGTACGGCACCATTGGAGAGCGTTATCGGAATCTGGATGCCTGGTCTATGTATCTGATTACTTCCTATGAACAGGCGGAAAATGATATCGGACGGAAAGCAGATAAAAACCGTAAAATTTATAATGGTATGATGAAGACCTACTTTTTACAGTATATGGGACCCAAGCCTCCTAAAAAGAATAGGGAAAACGGTTCTGTATAAAATATCTGTATGAGAAAAGGAAAATAAAATGAAAATTGTTGTTGCGACCGGAAATGCCGGGAAAATGAGAGAAATTAAATCTATATTTAACAATTCTGAATATGACGTGGTTTCCATGAAAGAAGCAGGAATTTCTGTGGATGTTGAAGAAAACGGAACTACTTTCGAAGAGAATGCACTGATTAAGGCAAGAGCGATTGCTGAAGTTTGCGGATGCATGGTATTTGCAGATGATTCCGGATTGGAGATTGATTATTTGAATAAGGAACCCGGAGTTTTGTCTGCTCGTTTTATGGGAGAAGATACTTCCTATGACATTAAAAATGCAGCTTTGATTCAGAAGTTGGAAGGCGTACCTTTTGAGAAGCGCACCGCACGTTTTGTTTGCGCGGTTGCGGCGGTAAGTCCTGAGGGCAAAGAATATGTGGTTCGAGAAACCATGGAAGGTTTTATCGGATATGAATCCAAGGGCGAAAACGGTTTTGGATATGATCCTATTTTCTTTTTGGAAGAATACGGATGTACAAGCGCGGAATTGTCTATGGAAGAAAAGAATAAAATCAGCCACAGAGGCAAAGCGTTCCGCGAAATGAAGAGAGTATTGGAAGGATAACGTAATGAAAGTACTTGTAGTCAGTGATACCCATCGGTTTAATGATAACTTCTATAAAGCAGTAGAAAATGAGAAACCCTTTGATATGGTTATCCATTGCGGCGATGCTGAAGGTACGGAATATGCTCTTTCGGCAAATTTGGATGTGCCATTTGAGATTGTATGCGGAAACTGCGATTTTTTTTCGGTTTTACCTAGGGAAATCGAAGTTGACTTGTGTGGTCACAAGGTGTTTGTGACCCATGGACACGCGTATAATGTATCTGTAGGCTACGAAAGACTTGCGGATGAGGCAGAGTCCAGGGGTTGTGAGATGGTTTTATGCGGTCATACCCATGTTCCTTATCAGGAAACAATACAAGACACTCGTGTCATGAATCCCGGAAGCTTAACTTATCCCCGGCAGCATGACAGAAGACCTTCGTATGGATTGATTTACGCAGAGGAAAATACACCTCTAAAAACGGAAGTAAAATTTTTTTAAAAAAGTGTTGACAAAACATATAGGGATAGATATAATATGTCTTGTGTCACGAAAGTGTGCAGGTTTTGAACAATACAAACGGGGTGTGGCTCAGCTTGGTAGAGCACCTGGTTTGGGACCAGGGGGTCGCAGGTTCGAATCCTGTCACCCCGATGCAAACTTAATATATCATGCGGGTGTAGTTCAATGGTAGAACATCAGCCTTCCAAGCTGAATACGTGGGTTCGATTCCCATCACCCGCTTTTTTCATGCAAAAAACCTCAAGCTTAATGCTTGAGGTTTTTTTGCATGAAAGAGCGGATGCGTCCCCCGTCCCCAGGGTCCGGTCTCCGCTCCGCTCCGGTCGGCGCAAAACTGAGGTCCCCCGGACCTCATGCGCCCCATCACCCGCTTATGTAATTCAAGTATGCATAGCGTATTCTTTGATTAGAAAGAGCGGATGCGTCCCCCGTCCCCAGGGTCCGGTCTCCGCTCCGCTCCGGTCGGCGCAAAACTGAGGTCCCCCGGACCTCATGCGCCCC
Source organism: Lachnospiraceae bacterium (assembly GCA_015056945.1). Taxonomy (GTDB): domain Bacteria; phylum Bacillota; class Clostridia; order Lachnospirales; family Lachnospiraceae; genus UBA3766. The sequence continues at coordinate 2,546 of SVFH01000040.1, forward strand.
ATCACCGGCTTGGGCGGATTGAATGCGCATCGTACATTTGTTGTTGCAATAAGAAACTGCAAGAAAACTTGCAAAAAATGTTAAAAAAATATATTGACATAAAAGTGCATATTGTGTATATGTGTATATATACAATATTTCGCGAGGTATCAAATGGACATTATTATTACAAATTCTTCAGGAAAGCCGATTTACGAGCAAATTGAAGACCAAATCAAGGCACTCATTATGAGCGGTGAACTTACGGAGGGGACGGCACTTCCTTCCATGCGCCTTTTGGCGAAGGAATTAAGAATCAGCATTATAACCACAAAGCGGGCATACGAAGACTTAGAGCGTGACGGATATATTGAGTCTTACACCGGTAAAGGCAGCTTTGTGAAAGGCGTCAATCACGAAATGGTAAAAGAAAATGCCATGTTCGAGATTGAAGATTTAATGGAGCAGATTCTGGATAAAGCCGGTCAGGCACGGGTGTCGTATGAGGAGCTTTTAGAACGTTTCCGTATTTTATACGAAGAAAAGGAGAAGCAGGACAATGAATAACGTTTTGGAATTAAAAGATGTTACCAAGAATTACGGTGACTTTGTGCTGGACCATGTAAATTTCAATATCCCCCAGGGATGTATTTGTGGTTTCGTGGGTCAGAATGGCGCAGGTAAAACTACCACAATCCGTCTGATTCTGGATATTATCGCCCTTACGGAAGGGGAAATTAAGGTCTTTGGTAAGGATATGCGTAAGGAAGGCAAGCTTTTAAAAGATGACATCGGTGTAGTGTTTGATGAAATGGGCTTCCACGACTTCTTAACCGGCGTACAGATTAATAAAATCATGAGCAAAATGTACACCAACTGGAGTGAGGAAGTTTTTACGGGATACATGAAGAAATTCGGTTTACCCATGAAGAAAAAGTGCGGTAAGTTTTCCCGGGGTATGCGTATGAAGTTGCAGATTGCCGTGGCAATGTCCCACGGAGCGAAGTTACTGATTATGGATGAGCCTACCAGCGGTTTGGACCCCATTGTCCGTAATGAAATTCTGGAAATTTTCCAGGAGTTTGTTATGGAAGAGGATCATACGATTCTTTTATCTTCTCATATTACAGGGGATATTGAGCGTATCGCGGATATGGTTGTATTTATTGACAAAGGCCGTATCGTATTAAGCGGTGAAAAGGATGTAATTCTTGAAAATCATGCAATGATGAAATGTAGTAAAAAAGATGCAGATACAATTGCGAAGGAAGACATTGTATCCGTAAGACAGTCTGCTTTCGGTGTGGATGTTTTGGTACATGATAAAAAGGCTTGCGCAAGAAAATACGACAAACTTACCATGGAGCAGTGTACTTTGGAAGAAATTATGATACATTATGTAAACCGCGCAAACAACGAAAGCAAAGAAGCGTAGAAGGAGGTATCTTATGAAAGGATTGATTTTAAAAGATATCTACTGCCTGCGTACGCGCATGATGGCTTATATTATGACCATGGTTGCCGCGTTGGTGTTGGGGATTCTGATTTCACTCAGCAGTGAATACGGAAATTTAAGGTTCGATGTATTTATGGCGGGTGATGCTTCGATAACAGAAGACGATATGGCATCCTATAAAATAATTCTCGGAGGTGGTACATTTTTAGCTGTTTTAATTTCTCTGGGAGTTGGATTTGACGGTATTATGACTTTTCATATGGACGAAAAGGCAAATTTCAATGATGTATTGCGTTCCATGCCGGTAAAACCCGAAGAAATTGTACTGGCGCGGTTTATCACAACTTACGGTTTTCTTTTGTTAAGTTATGTGTCCTCTGTCCTGGTTGCTTTGATGATTTCACCGGTGGTTAAGATGTTTTCGTTGGGTGAAATGATTTATGCAGGAACCGTACTTGCCTGCGCTTTGGCAATAGGTCTGGGAGTGTCGATTTGTGCTCTTTTTCTGTGGAATAAAAAGACCTTTGACAGGATTTTCGTCGGTGCTTTTGTAGGGGCGTATGCGTTATTTGCAATTGCACTTATTGTATCAGACACTTATTATGAAAATCGACTGGATGCCATTATGGGAGTGTTAATGGATAAAGGAAAAATACTTTATGAGAGTTGCCTGCTTTGGCTGCTTCCGGTGGCAATACTTATGGTTGCGGTATGTTACTTTGTGTCGGTATGGATTATAAAAAGAAAGGGGCGAGGTGTGCGATGAGATCGTTATTATATAAAGATTATGTGGCAACAAACGGCCCTGCGATGATAGGCGGATTTGGATTTCTTACTTTATTTATCTGTGTGTTTACGGTTTGGTGTACCGCAAACAGTGATATGGAAGTGATACTGGGGTTGTTTACGCCGATGGTGTTTTTTGGCGGATGTTTATATTTACTGATGTTAATGTCCCAGTTGTTTCAGGTTGATTCCGGTAAAAACTGCCATGACTATCTGCTTTCCATGCCTGTGGATAAAAAAGAATACCTGCTGTCAAAATATATCTATTATCTGGTGGCAAATTATTTGGTTTTATCCTGGGGCATTTTCTTAAGTATGATTGCGGCAACGGCGATAAAAACAGAAGGTATGATGATGATGGTATCTACCATTCAGTTAATGGGACCCATTGTGATTCCGGTTATGTTGATTATGGCTGCGGTTACATTTCCCTTGTACATATTGTATGGCAAGAAAAAGGGAGATATGATTTTTAGTGCATTTTCCGTTTCGATTGCAATTCTGGTTTTTGTCTGGTTTTTATTTGGTGATATTTCCGGTCTTGTGAATATGGATTTTGAAACAAATATGAAATGGGTGGAAGAACATACCGGTCTGATAGTGATTTTGACGACGGTATTTCCTATTGTGACAGGTGTTATTTATTATCTGTCATACAGAATCACTGCGGGCATTTTTGTAAGAAAGGAGCGTGATATCGATGAATAAAAAGAAAGATTTGTCGGTAATGCTTGTGTTTTTATTCTTTGCATTTGCGCCCCTTTGGATTGCGGCCTTTGCTTATTTCGGCAGTGGTCATGAATATGGGGATGCGGGTACGCAGCTGCTTTGTGCTGCGGCTATGCTTTGTCCTACAGTTTCTGTGTTTATTACCGGTGCCATTTGTAAAGAAAAGATTGATTTTACCGGAGAGAATTCACTGAAATTGGGTATCTATTTCAAAGATAAAAAGTGGATTTGGATGTTGGTGGCAATTTTTTTGCCTTGGATTTACAGAGAGCTTGGCGGATGGTTATTTTTGGCATTCAATCCGGAGTGTTTTGATGCGACTATCTTTGCGCAAGAGCAGGGGATAGATGCGTCCCTGATTGCAGTAATGCCCTTGTATTCCGTTGTGAACGCAGTGGTATTTTCCATTGGCGGTCTTGGAGAAGAAATCGGCTGGCGCGGTTTTATGATGCCAAGACTTGAGAAGAAGATGGGAATCGGTCCTGCTATTCTTGTAGGCGGTATCATTTGGGGTGTATGGCATTATCCCGTTAATTATTACGGACATAATTTCGGTACCGGATATTGGGGAGAACCCTGGCTTGGATTTCTTATTTTTACCATATTCACAATTGCGATGAATGCCCTGCTTACTCTGGCGGTAAAAAAGACAAATTCCGTGTGGTCGGCTGCTTTTATGCATGCGGTGAATAACGGTGCATTAGCGATTTCTGCCATGTTTATGAACGGTGAGCGTTTAACCGGTTTCTGGGCGGAAAGTACGGTACAGTTTGTTGTTATGTTTGTACCGGCGCTGGTGTTCGGCGTGATTGCTTTTATATGGCTTCTTGTGCTTGAAAAGAAGGAAAAAGAGGGGAAGGCAAGAGAAGAAGTGCAGGTGGCATAGTGTCGCATCCTGTGAGAACGTGCCGGTTTGTAATGAAATGATAAAAAACATATTTTTTTCACTCTTTCGTCAAAAAGATTTGAAAATTTAATTCCAAAATGAAGTATGGAATAGTTTGGATGATAAAAGAAGGGAGTGAAAAGATATGCTAAAGCAAAGAATTACGACCGGATTTCTGATTTTACTGATAATCATAGGTGTTTTACGGTTTTCACATGTGGAATGGTTTTTATGCAGTGTTATAGCTATATTGAGTGTAATGTCCATAACGGAATTGTATAAGGCAACCGGAATGATGGTGAAGGGCAAAAAAACGGCATACATAATAACCTGCATTTTTGCAGTATTGTCTTCTTATATTACCATTCCGGGGTATGAATATTTTACGGTTGCACTATTTGCCGGTGTGAGCGTGTTGTTTGTGGTTTTAATGAAGAAGATAAAAGAAAAAGTGGTCTTAAAGCCATGGATGACAATATTGATTGGGATATCCATTGTGAGCTTTTATAAAATGATGCATTATATCAGAAATACAGATGGTGGTTTGTACTATTTATTATTTGCAATTGCTATTAGCCTGATTACGGATGTGATGGCTTTTTGCGTGGGAAAATGCATCGGGAAGCATAAACTTTCGCCTCATATCAGTCCAAAGAAAACCATAGAGGGCAGTGTGGGCGGCACTCTGCTTGCAGTAGCCGTTTGCATGGTAATTGCATACATATTGCAAAGAAACGGTTTGATAGAAGTGCATTATGGTGTGTTGTTCTGTTATCTGACGCTTGCTTCTGTTGTGGGGCAATTCGGCGATTTGGCTTTTTCTGTTGTAAAAAGAACTGTTGGAGTAAAAGATTACAGTAATCTATTGCCGGGACACGGAGGTGTTTTGGACCGATGCGACAGCTTGATTTTTGTACTCCCTTTTACCTGGTTGTTCAGTCTCAGGAAAGTGCCGATAATAATATTGTAAGCCGGATAAATAAGTGTAGGAAAATGTTTTATCACATTGTCTCGAAAAGTCATTGATATAATTGTTCAAATCTTTTAAAATAAAGAGTAAATATGGAGAAGGAGAACAATTGTATGACTTATCAGGAAGTGTTTGAAACCGTAAAAGAGAAATTTAAGGATGCGGATGTCAGCCACATCAATGAAAAGCTGGCGTTCCAATTCAATATTACGGGTGAAGGCGAAGGAATCTTTTATGCGGAAGTAAAAGACGGTAAGCTTTCCATTGAACCCTATGAATATTATGACAGAGATGCGATTTTTATCTGTAAGGCGGATACACTTTTTAAGATTATGGATGGTAAAATGGATCCGGTAATGGCGTTTACCATGCAGAAGCTTAAAGTGGAAGGTGACCTTGGGAAAGCATTGAGATTAAAAGAGTTGATGAAGTAAGAGAAAACTTTTGCTGTACGGAAACGTATGGCAAAAGTTTTTGTGGTTATAACAGGACAGTTATTTTGTGTCTTGTCATTGCGCCCAAGCGAATAGCCAAGACCGAAGAATGTAGCACCTAGGTATATCATGGCAAGCATAAGTTCTGAAAACAAGGGAGTGAAAAGATGAGTTATTTGATTAAAGATACGACAAAGCAGGAACGCATCGAACTGATTCGTAGTTGGGTGCCTGAGGATGAGGTTATGGACGGTTGCGACATTGATTTGTGGGAAATGTATCGTGATTATATTGATGGGAAAAGAGAAATTGCGGAAATTAATGCAGCTTTTAACCAAGGATTTTATGAAGAATCAGATTTGAGATAAGCATGAAAAGTGAAGATTGGGTGTGGCATATAGGACAACCTGGTACTATGCAAGTAAGGGTATTTTGAAACAGTAAATATATTATACCACCGGTTTAATGACACCACCAACTTTTTGTTTTATGATGATACCAGATTAAGAAATGGATATGCAAAGAAATATCCGGAAAGGAAACAATTATGACAACAGTATTTTTAATTAACGAATATTATTGTGGACGATATGAATCTGTGCTCAACGAGAACGAGCAGAGTTTTAGAATTGTGCGCTCATATAAGAAGAGGAAGGTTAGAAATGCTGTAATGGATATTGGTCAGTAACTGTCAGTATTTTGAAATTGTTTAAGTACCGCTTGTCTTTGTATGAATGCACAGATAAGCGGTATTTTTAATTGATAAGGCTCCATCGTCTAGAGGACAAGGACACCGCCCTTTCACGGCGGGAACACTGGGTTCGAATCCCATTGGAGTCATTTATGGGTAGGTATGCCTAGCGGCGAGGGCAGCGGTCCGTAAAACCGTCACAAAGAAACAACGTTGGTTCGAGTCCAACCCTGCCCACTTTTGGTTGATTTTTTCCTTTGCACGTACCAAATAATGGACTGCCGATAATATAAAATTAAAAAAGAAAGTTACGTAGATTGCAAAAGTAAATGTGCAATCGAAGCAAAAAAAACCATAAAAAAGTGAACATTTACTATTGCAACAGAGGATGTAAATTCTGTGCTATATTGAAGGAGTCGAATACTATCTGCCAGAGGAGCAGATATATGGGTAATATAAATAATCCAATTCAGTTTGGTCAAATGGATTTGACGGATAGAGTTGGTATAGAAGTTGGCATTGCCAAGAATGATTCTTTCAAGAAGATTGGAAAAATAATCGGAAGACATCCGGTAACTGTTGCAAGGGAAATCAAGGAGAATCGTACAAAGCTACAAGGTGGCTTTCCGTTAGGAAATGACTGTAAGTTCTTTAGAAATTGCCACAAGAGGCAGATGTGTGGAGCCGATGAAGATGCATGCAACATGGATTGTAAAAGGTGTAAGGGTTTTAATTGCAGGGAACATTGTGAGATGTATGAATCTGCTGAATGTAAGAAACTTGAGAAACCGCCTTATGTCTGTAATACATGCCCGGATAGGAAGCTTTGTAAAAAGACGAGGTACTATTACAATGCCAAGTATGCAGACGCAGCGGTAAAAAGACGCCGTTCAGACAGCAGAAGTGGTCCACAGGCAAGTGAAGAGGATATGGAGCTTATTAATCAGATTTTAAAGCCTCTGGTTAACAAGGGACAGCCATTAACACACATCTATGCTGAACATGAGAAAGAATTTCCTGTCAGCTTAAGAACATTGTACAGCTACATCGATGCAGGCAGATTAAGTGTCCGTAACATTGATTTACGGCGGAAAACTGGATATAAGCCAAGAAAAAAAGAAGTGGCGTCATCACTGGTATTTCAAAATCAGGAGTACCGTCAGTGTAGAAGCTACGAGGATTATTGTAAGGCCTTGAATATCAGATTCAGTGAGCATGAAGTTGTGGAAATGGACACTGTAAAAGGTATTCGTGAAAAGGGGAAGCGTTTATTAACAATGATTTTGCGTAAGAACAGTGTGATGCTGCTTTTCCTGATGCCGGATGGCACCGCTGATTCTGTGAAGATGGTGTTTGATTTCCTTGAACTTGGTCTTGGCTTGGAACGTTTTCAGAGACTCTTTCCGGTAATCTTAACGGATAATGGGAGTGAGTTTAAGAGAGTGGATGATTTGGAGCTTAACGAGGATCTGTTGTACAGAACAAGTTTGTTTTACTGCGATCCGATGGCATCCTGGCAGAAGCCACATGTCGAAAAGAATCACGAGTATATAAGATATGTGGTTCCGAAAGGAAAGAGTTTTACGCCTTATCAGCAGGAAGATATCACTTTATTAATGAATCATATCAATAGTACAAAAAGATTCAGCTTAAAAGGAAAAGCACCGTATGAGTTGATTGAGGAAGATGACGAAGATATGAGGGCGCTTATGGATTTATTAAAAATGCACCTCATCCCGGCAGATGAAGTGCATTTGACACCAGATTTATTAAAAGTAACAAGATAACATTTTTAGATGCAGATAGTATTCGACTTGTCAATAGGTATTAAAAAGACGGGTTGCATTTACTTTTGCATAAGCTATAGCAAGTCGTCTGTTTGCTTTGCCGAAATATATATGCAAATATCTGGAATGACTTGATTATAGCATAGTTTTCGAAAATGATATACCCCCTAAAACAACGAAAAAGGGGGTAAAAATCAGTTTTATGTAATAAGGGTATGAATGAGTGAACATTTAGTTCTTCATTCAACGGGTTGTAACGTACAAAGACATACCTTTTTGAACCTGTTTTCTTCTAATTTTTGGAAAGTTGAAAAGGAAATAATTATGTTAGGTACTAAGATAACCGATGTTAAGTTGAAGGAGGACTGTGATATGGATGATAATGCAAAAGGCGTAGTGGCTGGATTGATATTTTTTGTAGGATTTCTATTTGTTCTTGGATTGATTGGAACCGGGGACCCTGAGTGTAGTATGAGTGGATGTGATAAGGATGCCAAAGATGGTAGCAGTTATTGTTATTTACATGATATGAGTTATCGTTCTTATGGAGATCCAGATTACAACAGAGTTTACGAAAATAGTCAGAATAACAGGCAAAATAGTTCTTCGAGTAGTAGTAGCTCAAGCGGTAGTTATTCAAGCTCTGGTTCAAGCAATAGTTATTTTTCCAGTGGTGGAAGTACATCATCATCGAACAAATACAGTACATATAGTTCCTATGATGATGGTTACGATGATGTATATGAAGATGGTGATTATGATTGGGACAGATACTATGAAGATGATGATTATGCAACTGGTGTAGATGATGCAATGGATGATTGTGATGAAGACTGGTAAAAACACTTTATGGGGGTATCCTGTTTTTGTTTATTATTTTTGCAGGTTGGGTCTTTTCATAGAATGAAGATTGGAGGAATTAATTATGGGAGATTTTTATGGCAGATGGGCAGATTTAAACGGTGATGGTGAAGTTGATGATTTTGAAAAATTTGTTGCATTGGAGACTCTTGAAGAAGACGAGGATGACTTTGATGAGGAAGATGACGAAGATGATGAACTTGTGTCTGAATTAGAAGAGGCAGGACTTGATTATGATGAGCTTTCCATGATGGATGAAGATGAAAGGCGGGAGGCTCTTGAGGATGCAGGGTTAGAGCCTGATGATTATGATTTTGATTAGAATATTGTGTGTATGGATAAGGTCGCAATTTAGATTGCGGCCTTGAAATGCTTGTTTTGAAAACAGAATTAATAGACAACATTTTTTCGTTTCATAATATGTAAATTTTTAGTGAAATAACACATGTTTTGTGTTATAATAAATTATCTGTTTTGTGCAATTTTTTGTAGCGAATTAGAGAGGTGAGTTATGGTAAGAAATAATGTTGAAGTAGATGTAAAAGTTAAATGTATTGAAGCAGGATTAACACAAGCACAAGTGGCTGAGAAGATAGGCACTAGTAGTCCGTATGTTAATCGTATCATCAAAAAACAAGATGGAATTGTCAACAAGACCTTTGTGCAGATGTTGGAAGCACTGGGATATGATATTGAGATTTCTTATATAAAGAGACAATAAACAATACAACAAAATATACAGAAGGAGAATGACATGGTAACAGGAGCAATTAAAAACAAGGTAGATAAAATCTGGGATGATATAGCAGCAGGCGGAATTACTAATCCAATAACTGTTATTGAGCAGCTTACATATTTGATGTTTATAAGATCCCTGGATGAAAAAGAATTGGAGAACGAGGAATTTGCTAACATGATGGGAGAAAAGGTGGATAATATTTTCCCGTTATCAGAGATTGGTCAATCTATGCGTTGGAGTAAATTCAAAGATAAAGACCCTAGAGATATTTTTGATATTATATCTCAGCGTGTTTTCCCAGCAGTAAAGAAAATTAGAAATGGTAAGTTGCCTGATTTTAATGAGTCCGGTGAATTAGTGGAGAATAAGGATGCAATTAGCGAGAGTAATGCAACGGATACAGCATTTTCAAGATATATGGAAGATGCTATGTTTCTTATCCCTACTCCGCAGGTATTGCAGAAGATTGTTACAGGATTAGAGGATTTATATACCCATGATATAGCTGACAGAGATATGCAGGGAGATCTTTATGAATACATGTTAGGTAAATTAGCTACAGCTGGTCGTAATGGACAGTTTAGAACACCTAAGCATATTCGAGAAATGATGGTAGAACTGATTGCACCTACTCCTGATGACAAAATATGTGACCCGGCTTGTGGAACGGCAGGATTTTTAGTGTCAGCGGCTGAGTATATTAGAAAGAATTATGAAAGTACAATGACAAATGAACAGTGGGATTCCTATGCAACAAAGATGTTTTCAGGTTTTGACACAGACAGAACAATGTTGAGAATTTCAGCAATGAATTTGATGTTGCATTCTATCAGCAATCCTGATGTTGATTATAAGGATAGTGTGTCAAAGCAGAATGAGATTAGTTCAAAGTACACAGTATGTCTGGCTAATCCGCCATTTAAGGGAACTGTAGATGCAGAAAGTATTAATGATAATTTAAAGGCGATTACTAATACAAAGAAAACGGAGCTTTTGTTTTTAGCGTTATTCTTGCGTTTATTAGAGAAAGGTGGAAGGTGTGCGTGTATCGTTCCGGACGGAGTCTTGTTTGGAAGTAGTAATGCACATAAGTCCATTAGAAAAGAGATTATAGAGAAACACCAATTAAAAGCTGTTATCTCTATGCCTTCCGGTGTATTTAAGCCTTATGCTGGAGTCTCTACAGCAGTGCTTGTATTCACGAAAACCGGAGACGGTGGAACTGATAATGTATGGTTCTATGATATGAAAGCTGATGGATATAGTCTTGATGATAAGAGAAGTGAAGTTCAGGAGAATGATATTCCGGATATTATTAAAAGATTTCATGATTTAGAGAATGAAGCTGATCGAGAGAGAACAGAGCAGAGCTTTTTCGTTCCAAAGCAGGAAATTGTTGATAACGACTATGACTTATCAATCAACAAGTACAAAAAAGTTGAATATGTAGCTGTGAAGTATCCATCTACTCAAGAAATTCTTGCTGAGTTAAGAAGTCTAGAAAAAGAAGTGGCTAGAGAAATGGATGAATTGGAAAAACTGCTTCAATAGCAGGGAAAGGAATACAAATACGTAGTTAAATTCGGATTTGTAGGGATGATGAGATGGATAAGGTGTATATAGAAGATTGTTGTGAAATACTAGATTCTATGCGAGTTCCTATTACAGCATCTGATAGAGAAGATGGTGATTATCCATATTATGGTGCTAATGGTATTCAAGATTATGTTGCGGATTATATTTTTGATGATGAACTTGTTTTATTAGCAGAAGATGGTGGTAATTTTGGATCAAAGGATAGACCTATTGCGTATAGAGTTTCGGGTAAATGTTGGGTTAATAATCATGCACATGTTCTTAAGCCTAAAGCAGGGATTGATGTGGATTATTTGTGTTATTCACTTATGTTCTATAAGGTTGATGGAATGGTAAATGGTGCTACTAGACAGAAACTTACTCAAGCTGCAATGAGAAAGATGCAGATTCCGTTAAGAAGTATGAAAGAGCAAGTACATATTGTTGATGAGTTGAATCGAATTGTTAAGATAAAGGAGCAAAGACAGAAGGAACTGACTTTGTTAGACGACCTTATTAAAGCCCGATTTGTCGAGCTCTTTGGTGACCCTCAAATTAATCCCTTGGATTGGGATGTGGTCAATATATCTGAAGTAGTTGGTGGGAAGGTGTCTAAT
>SVFH01000016.1 GCA_015056945.1 Lachnospiraceae bacterium
TAGATCCTGCAGTCCTGGACTACCTGATGCCCTGGTCAGAAAGTCTTCCGGAAGAATGCAGGAAACCACGCCGCTCATAAAAACAGCGGCGTTTATTTTAACAGTAGGCGAATGGTTTGACGTTTACCAACAATTTAACCATAACCCCGAAAATACCCGCAAAACAGGGCATTTCCGGGCAAAAAGGAGCAAACAATTACTATGATAAAAGTACTATTCATCTGTCACGGCAGTATTTTCCAGAATTGAAAAAAGCCTGTAAAATGGGCGTTTCCGGTGCAAAGGAGGTGAAGTTTACCACTGGTTTACCACTTTTGCAGGAAGAAAAAATTAAATAGAGCTCAAACTCATAGATGGCGTTCCGACAAATATTACTGTTGGGATGCCATTTTTATTGTTGGAGAATGTTATGATATAGGTGTATAATTTAAAAAAGAGTAATTTGTTGTAAAATTAACTAATGTGACGGGCGTAAGTAGACTTATACTTATGGTATATATGAAAGAGGGCAAATATGATAAATACAAACGATTTTCCTAATATTAGTAATAGAGTAGAAAAATTGTGCGCAATTACCAATAATTATAGATTTGAAGATTTGGTGAGGGCTATATTCTGTATTAATATATGTGTAAATAATAGAGCTGTGTTGGAGTCAAGTTTGGCTTTGAATGCTACTTTGTTTGAATATGTTGAGAGAGATAATAAAGGCATTCGCTCTTATGAAGAATTTTGTGATTTTTTCAAAGAAATTGAAGTGATTTTACAAGCAACCAACATGGATGATTATGTTGTGGAAGATTTCGGAGATGCTAAATTAGTAGTTGATGGGAAACCATATGACATAATTATTGGAAATGGTTATAATCAAGTGTTTGCTTGTGTGCATTTTTTGCAAGTCTTAGCACAAATGCTCGGAAAAGAGTCAGAATTAAAAAGCGTATTAGAATATCACTCGGGAATAATCAATTATTTTAAAAAGAGTAATTTAAATGATAACGGTGGTGAAGTAAGATTTGTTGTTCCTTCAAAGGAATTATTTGAATGTACAAGAAAGTTTTTCGAAACAGATTATCGAAAATATGATATTTTCGGATTACTAAATATTTATGAAGAGGATGTTGACATAATAGAAAGGAAACATTTTGTTGAATATGAAGACAATATATATCCGCTTATGAATACGTCAATGCTTGTTGATTTATTTGGTATATGGTATGGAAAGTTGAATGAGCAGGAAAGGAGTGAGCTTGCAGATAATGGAATTATAAAACTGGTATGGGATATCTATAAACTTGAACAGGGTGAGAGGACTTCTATTTTGTGTCCAGTACAGATTTTTGAGAATCGGAGGCCTATAGAGAATAGCCAAACGTTAGTATTTATGGCAACGTGTAAAAAAGGTGCGATTATTGCAATAAATGAGGATAGTTATAAAAACGTCCAGGATTATATTGAACAAATTGAACTTTTACATAGTGAAAATCGATTAGAAATTGCAGAAGTAGTAAGTAGAAATAATGATAGAAATTTACGCGGAATTACAATTTTAAAAGAATGCCCAATAAAATACATTATTTATAATAGCTTCGTTAATATTCGGGAGCATCATGTAGTATTTGGCACAGCAGAGGATAAATTATTTCGCTGTAGTGCATTGGATATGATTTACTATTTGTGTTTTACGGAAAATATTGAGGAACTGTATGATTATTTAGCATATGAAAATGACAATGAATATGAACAATTGTTTGGTTTTGGAGGAGATGCGACAAGATTTTTATCATGGAAAATGCAGCAGCATATGTTTGCAAAAGGAGCAATAAAGTTCGGTATGATTGATGTGGGATATGATACAGAAAATCAGTATGTTGTTGACTATTATCGAGAAAAACTTACAATGTTCCCGTTTGATTTACGAGATTACATTTTCGACAATCCATTTTCTTGGAATATAAAAGAAGCAAATAATGGATTTTATGAATATGTTTATAAGGGGGGAGCTGGATTTGGAGGAAATTACAAACGGTATAATAATGGTTGTTACTTATTCTTTGCACATAACCTTGAGTTTTTTATTAAGACAAGTACTATAAATAAATATAAAGATATTATTCATTTTGTGGATGAGTTAAATGAACGAATTATTCTTGTGTGCGAAAGTGTATTTGAGAACGCTAAAGAGCTCGAAAATGTTGGAATACAAATTATGTTCATGCCACAGGAATATGCAGAAACTGTTGGATTGGACATAAATGATGACAGCAGGATGTATGTTTATAGTGATATGAACTATATAAACAAAAAAATATGTATTAGGTATGCAGTTGATGCAGAAAGGTTGTATAAAGATATTGAAAATGCTGCTGATAGAAGCGTTGAAGTTAGATACATGGAGGAATTGTTAAGTGCATTAAAACTACGATTTGAAAAAACATATTCTCAAATCGTAGATAAGTTGAGAGCGGTGAAGGAAAATCTTAAAGAGGTTGATGCAGTAGCCATTGAAATAGACTATAAGTGGGATAATGAAAAGTATCCTACGTATAATGTCGAGGAGAAAGCGTATCTGGATGTTAGAAAAAACATTGCTTGTATTTGTTATGAAGCAGGAATTGAACCGGGCGAGTATTTTGGAACGGAAGCAAATAGGGTAATTCGAAACATTCAGAGAGCTTTAATCGAAGACTTTGAAAAACAAGTGTTAGAATATGATTGGAAAGATTTGCATTGTAGAGTTTTAGATATATATTCGACTACAATTCATGAGATTTTAGTACACCGTCAGCGATATAGTGCTTTTACAAATGTGAGTGAATCAACACAATTAGAAGTTCAACAGAGAATTATTAAATTACGTGAGGAAGCAAAGCATCACTCGCGTTCTTTGCGCTACTTGTTGGAGACAAATCAATTTTTGAATAGGAGTGCGGGTAAGAAAATAAGTAGTGAACAATTGCAATATTTACTTGCTTATGCAAATTGGTTGGTGGTTTTGAGTGATAATGCTGATATGTGCCATTTTACTGAGGAGGAGTCTCATATTGAAGTATCATTCGAATATGTGGTAGATGTTGTGGAAAATGAAGGGAGAGCAGATGATTTCTCTGGAATTGAAAAGAGAGTTTATAATGATCCTGGTTACAATGTGCGAGATGAGAAAATTGACCTTGAATTCATAGACAGGGCAAAAACTGCATTTAAGAAGGATATGGGGATTGATTTATTGGACCTGTATGATTTTATGACATATTTACAAATAAGTTTTAATGAAGAGAATGCAGAGAAAAAGGGTGCGAATGTTTATAAGATATTAAAGAAAGAATTGCTTGAGGCATATGTAAAAGAACGAAGAGATGAGATTACAATTATGGAAGTTGGAAAATTGTTGAGGTGTTTAGTAATGATACCAGAACAATTAAAGACTTGTAGAGGAAAAACAGATTTCTACTTGCCTATAGGAGAGGTGAAGAATAGAAAAGTTAAGTTCGAAGTCATGCCAATTGTTGAAATTGATGAATGGGTTATTTTTTCGCCGATTACGATAAGAGATATTCACGACAGATGGTTTCATGGATTGTTTGATTTTATGTTGCCGTATGAGGTTGAACTTGAAGAATTAAAGAATGTAATAGTTGATTGGAAGGCGTGTTACGAGAAAAAGATAGTTGAAGATATTGAAAAAGTATTTAACCAACATGAGTATGCCGTAGTGAGGAAAAATTTTGAAATAAGTAAACTTAATAAGCTAAAGTATCCTATAGGGCTTGGAGACTATGATGTTTTTGCAGTGGATTGTGTGCATAAGAAAATATGGCTCATTGAATGCAAATTTTTAGAGAAGGTATCCTCGTTTTATGAAATGTATCGTCAACAAAACAGATTTTTTAATGAACATAAAGAGGATGAAAAGTTTCAGAGGAGAATTGATTTTGTAAATCAGAATGTACACTCCATTTTGTTAGATTTTGAAATCACAGATACGGAAGAATATGAAGTTATACCGTATATGTGTATGAATAAAGTGCTTGTTTCCAGATATAAGAAGATTCGATTTCCAATAGTTAGTTTTAACGAGTTGCGTAAATTGATTAGGCTGGACTGGGAATAGGCTAATTTAGTAGGAGGAGTATAGTACTAAGTAATATGATTTTTAGAGGTAAACGATTTCATAAGATTTCTTTGAAAAAGAAGAGTAGAAAGTTAAGTGAGTTTAGCCCACAGTTATACTCACCGCGTGAAAAATTGCAAAATTGTATTTGGATATTCAAATTAGGAGATGCAGATGACCATCCTGCTATACCACATGCACATGCACAAGAAGTAGGATATAGATTGAATGCATGGACAGGCGAAATATATCCAGCGGGAAATGAAAGAGAAAAAATGTTGGGAAAACTTACGGCTAAGGAACTTCAAAGACTACATAAGGATACCGGTTTTTTGAAATTTGCAATGAAGCAAATCGAATGGTATAGAGCTGAGTTTCCATATATAAGCTTTTTTGTTCCTGACTGGTTTGAATTGAAATATATGAAAGCGTGTAGGGGCAAGATGGAGAAAGAAAATAACATAAATGAGTATATATTTATTGCGAAAGCTAATATTCAAAACGAAATTAGTAATAAATAATATTCTAAAAAAGTATATTTCTTATTGTTTGAAAAATATATTTTTAATGTTCATGGAAAAAGCTAGTTAATAATATTTTCACAAAGTAGAGGAATTTAAGAGAAAATTCCCCAGTGGTACGCCTCTCAACTTTACCACTTTTTTTACCACTTTTGCAGGGGATAATATGCCACGATATGCCAGCATATGCCAAGATATGCCATTTTACCCCTATTTGGTGTCTGCCGTCCGGGTAGACTAACATCTTGAAAAAAGCCCGTATTTTCGGGCTCTTGCCACGATATGCCAAGATATGCTAAGATATGCCAAGAAACGAAAGGAAATTTGAAATTATGATTAAAATATTATTCATCTGCCACGGCAACATCTGCCGTTCCCCCATGGCAGAATTCGTATTCAAAGACATGTTAGAAAAAGAAAATCTCGCGGACTACTTCCACGTGGAATCCGCAGCAACCAGCACGGAAGAACTCGGTAATCCCGTGCATTACGGTACCGCCCGCATTCTCGACCGTCTGGGCATCGATTATTCGCGCAAGCGTGCCCGTCAGATGAACAGAAAAGACTATCAGGAATATGATTACTTAATCGGAATGGACCACTGGAATATGCGTAACATGAACCGTTTCGCGGATGGGGATCCGGACGGGAAATTGTTCATGCTGTTATCTTTTACGGACAGGCCGGGTGAGGTGGCGGATCCGTGGTATACGGGCAATTTTGAAGAGACCTACCGTGATGTTGTGGAGGGGTGTGAGGGCTTTCTGCGATTTTTACGTGAAGAAGGCAAAATATAGGCAAACTATCGCAAAAATTGACTTTCCACAGGACGGAATTGACGTTACACTTTGAAGTAGTATAAGTTTGAAACGGAGGTAATGACATGAGACTAGGGATTTCTTCGTCATTAACACATTCGAATCCGGCAGAATGGGCTGCGAAGCAGACCGCGCTCGGATGTCGGAGCATTGTGTTTCCGGTGAATTCCGATGCGCCACAAGCTTTGATTGCAGAATATGAGAAATACGCACACGAGAATGACCTTTTGATTGCCGAAGTCGGAATCTGGCGCAATGCGTTGGCGCAGGATGAGACGGAGCGTAAGGCGAACATGGAATACAGCATCAATCAGTTAAAACTTGCGGATCGTCTGAAAGCAAGGTGTTGCGTGAACGTGGCCGGTGCGTTCGGTCCTGTCTGGGAAGCCGGATACAGAGAGAACTTCTCGCAGAAGGCATGGGATGCAACCGTCCGCATGATTCAGGAGATCATAGACGAGGTGAAACCGCAGCATACATATTTTACCATTGAGCCGATGCCGTGGATGTTCCCGACCGGACCGGATGAGTATCTGAAGCTGTTAGAGGCGGTGCAAAGAGACCGCTTCGCTGTTCACATGGACCTTGTGAACATGACGACTTCGCCGCGCAGGTATTTTTTCATGGATGAGTTTATCGATGAGTGTTTTGATAAGCTTGGCGAATACATTAGAAGCTGTCATATCAAGGACATTCACCTTCGTCCCGAATACACCTTCCAGCTTCAGGAGTGCATGCTTGGCAAAGGCGAGTTGCCGGCAGAACATTATCTGGCACGCATTAAGGCCCTGGACCCGGATATGCCTGTCATCCTGGAGCATTTGCATTCCGACGAAGAGTACCGGGAAGGCTTTGCCTATTTGCAGCAATTGATTCATAAATAAGGTTGGAGAGTTATGTAAACTACAACCGCGTCGTTATTTTACGCAATGAAGGAGACTGACTAATATGAACCGAATATCTGATGCGAATTATTATACGGAGCAGTACATGGATTCCATCCTGATTCAGCAACGACTGATTGACTCGGTAGTACCTGTGACAGAGACGGAATTCTTCGGCAGGAAGTACACCACCCCGATTCTGATGCCGGCTTTTTCGCATATCAAGAATTTAAAAGGCCGTGAATTAACAGGATTGGAAGAGTATTCCGTCGCAGCCAAAGAATGCAACATGTTGAACTTCTGCGGCATGATGGAAAACGAGCAGTTTGATAGTATTATGTCAACCGGTGCGGATACGGTGCGTATCGTGAAACCCTACGCAGACCGTGAGAAGAGTAAAGACCAGCTTCGCTATGCAGCGTCACACGGAGCCGTAGCAGTCGGTATGGATATTGACCATATGTTTGGAAACGGCGGTCACGACATCTGCATGGGAGAGGAGATGACCACTTACACCGTGGAACAGCTGAAGGAACTGAAAGCATTAAGTGACCTTCCTTTTGTGGTCAAAGGCGTGCTCAGTGTAGAAGATGCCCTGAAAGCTGCAGAAGCCGGCGCAGACGCAATCATCGTAAGTCACCATCACGGAAGACTTCCCTATGCAATTCCGCCCATGCTGATTCTGCCTGAGATCAAAAAAGCATTGAAAGATACAAGAATCCACATTTTCCTGGACTGTTGCATCGCAAGCGGTGCTGATATCTACAAAGCACTTGCACTTGGTGCAGATGGTGTAGCCATCGGCCGTGTGATGATGAAACCTTTGGAAGAAGAAGGCGTGGAAGGTGTGAAAGCATTAATCAGGCGTTTGAATGACGAGCTTATTTTCTGCATGGCATCTACGGGATTTGCCGATGCGGCATCCATTGATTCCTCCTGTTTGTGGATTAAGGAGCAGTATCGTCGAATGGAATAAGAATTATGTAAACCTCCTTGCCGGAGCGAATATCCTATTTGCTTGCGCATATAAGATACTCACGCCGACAGGGAGCTTTTTTTATGGTTCTGCAATCCGGCTCACACCGACATAGATATCCGAGACTTCATACCAGGTTGCGAAATCCGTAATGCCGTTTGCGGGCAGGTTAAAAATGCGCTGAAATACTTCGACTGCATTGGCGGTCTGTGTGCCGTAAACGCCGTCCGGATTAATGTAAGGAAGCGCCGGATAATTCCGTCCGATGCGGTTTAATTGCTGTTGGAGCTGCAGTACCTTATTGCCGCGGTCACCGACCGTCAGTGATCTGCCCGGCCATGAGCTTGGAACCCCGTCAATTTCGGATGCGGTATTTATGAACACATCGTTACCGTAATAATTACGCAGGATTTCGATGGCAGAATATCCTTCGTCGGCAAGGTATTTCGAACCCCACTGGCTTAAACCGCGACAAGTCGCTGTCGTACCGTTACAATAAGAGGTGAAAAGTGGTTGTTTGATGCCGGGTCTGGAAACATAATTGACAAAAACAGAGTCCACAATCCGATCAATGTTTGCATAGATGGTTCTGCCGTAGATAAATTTCTGGTCATAGGCGGTAGAAGAGGTAATCGTGAAAGAATATCCGCGATTTCTGTACCATTCCGTATACACACGATTTAAGGTGAAGCTCATAATGGCAAAGGTATTGGCATAGATGGCGCTTTCCGGCCAGGTTGCATAAATCTCGCTGGAAACAACGTTTTTAATATAGTCTTTATACGGAACATAGTAATCAGGCGCCGTGCGGTCGTTTGGCGCGCCGTCATGTACGATAATGAATTCCGGAATTACGACTCTCGAAAGGACAATCTCTCCGCTTTCGGCAATCGGTTTCACCTCTGCTTCGGGGATTTTAGCCGGATAATTGCCGTAGAGGGTATGCGGCGGGATTGAGATGGTTTCCGCACCGCGTCCGAAACGCAACGGAGTCAGTGAAACCGGCTGGATGGAAAGTACATCGGGTAAAATTTCCCCGTCTTCGATTATAAGCGGTTCATATCCTTCCGCATAAATCGTGAATGTATAGAGTGCATATGGTCTGGGCTGGTCTTCGGACTGAGAGTAGACAAGCGGCGGAGCAGGTAACTCAACAGTCTCTGTCTGCCCGGAAGCATCTGTCGTCAGAGCATAAAGAGGACGACTCGGTGCTTCTTTACTTGTGATATATATTTCAGCATTCGGAATTGGTATGGTGGTTGAGATTTTGGTTAGAAAGAAAATAATCCTGCCACTTGCGGAGCGGACGTTTTCGGGAATGTTTTGATCCATGGATAATGCCTTCTTAGGATGTTTTGTAAAAAGAATATGCAAAAGAGGTCTGAAATAGAACAAGAAGCCCGAAGACTTTCGTCTCCGGGCTTCTCGTTTGTGTAAAAGGGGAATTCTTTCGGAATTGTTAAACGGAGTGGTTGGTTCCGTTTAACTCTATTGAAAGTATATTACCTTTTGCAAAAAAAATCTATAACTATTTTGCGTAAAAATAACAATATATTGCTCAAAATTTAGCAAGGAATCACAAAAGTACAAAAAATTTGACAAAATAAATAAAAATGAAACAATTTTTGACATGAGCCCGGCTTTTTCGTATAATAATTTTATTACGGGGGTGATACAATGCAGACATTGCTTTGGATTCAGATTTTTGCAGTGCTTATTTCTGTTTTTGTTACAGTATATATTTACCATGAAAAAGAGTCTGAGAGTCAGAAATATCTTGGACTGCTTTCGATGGCAATCTTATTTCAGATGTTGGGATATTTGTTTGAAATCACCGCCACATCTTTAGAAGGAATGCTGATTGCAACGAAGATTCAGTATTTTGTCATGTCTTATGCAGCAACGTTTTTGCTGTTCCTCATTATGCGTTGTTGTAATGTCGAGGTTAAAACCCTTTTTAGTGCAGTTATTTCAGTGATTGATACAGTGTTTGCTATCGGAGCAATGACACTTGAGTATCATACTTTGACATTTCGTTCTTATGAGATGGTTTCCACGTCGCAAGGGAACTTTTTGGAATTTAAGCCCGGTATTTTCATGCTTGTGTTTGGAATCTGGCATATTTTATTGCTTGCTACAATCATATTTTATGCCGTTCGAAATTATGTCAGAAATCAAACGAAGCTGAATTTGTTGATTATGTTAATGTCTGCATGCTCTCTATTACCGCTTGTGGCTATCGGCATTGACTTTTTCGTTTTTGGTTTTCACAATAACCTGATTCAGATGTGCTGTCTGATTGCGTTCCTGATTCAGACGATTATCGTAATACGATTCCGTATTTTTGACTCCATGCAGAGCGCGAAGGATTATATTGTTCAGACGGTAAGTGAAGGCCTTTTTATCATCGATGTTAGTAAAAAGCTTCTTTATGCAAATGAAGTAGCGCTGTCTATTTTACCGGAACTTACGGTTGAACAGGAACAGAAGCGCATTATTAACCATATCTATCGCAGCAATAAAAAAACACTCACCTACAACGGAAGAAAATACGTGGTTTCGGTTGCTCCTTTTTATGACAGGAGAATTCTCAAAGGGTATAATTTGTGGCTTTTTGATAAAACAGAAGAAGAGGAAGTGACGAAACGTCTGATTGAAGTAAAGGAGCAGGCGGAGGAAGCCAACAAGGCCAAAACCATGTTCCTTGCCAATATGTCCCATGAAATCCGTACACCGATGAATGCCATTATGGGAACGACAGAAATGATTCTGCGAGAGAATGTGAATGAATCCGTTAAGGATAAGGTGCACAGCATTCAGAATGCCGGAAATATTCTGATTTCGATTATCAATGATATCCTTGATTTCTCCAAAATCGAATCCGGTAAAATGAGTGTAAACGAAACAAATTACAAAATCGGTCTTCTGTTAAAAGATATAACGGATTCCATAGGCGCAAGGCTGGAAGAAAAGAATATTGAATTCCGTGTTTATGTGAAACCTACAATCCCCAAAGTATTACATGGTGATGAGACGCATGTGCGACAGATTTTTACCAATATTCTGAATAATGCGGTGAAATATACAAAGACCGGCTTCGTTGAGTTAAACGTGGACTGGGAACAACGCAACGGTATGGCGCTTATCCGCGTTTCCGTAGAGGACAGCGGTTGCGGTATTCCTGAAGATAACATAGCCACTCTTTTTAACAGCTTCGAACGAGCCGATATGATTAAAAACAGGACCATTGAAGGTACCGGTTTAGGACTTGCCATCTGTAAAAGGCTGGTAGAAAGCATGGGCGGATCCATTGGTGTCAAAAGTATTTACGGCAAAGGAAGTATTTTCAATTTTCATATATATCAGAGTGTCGTTGATTATACGCCGACCGGTGAATATAACGTCTTAACACAGGCAGAGGCCAAAGAATTGAAGCACAGTGCAGACAGTTTTATTGCACCGATGGCCAAAATCCTTGCCGTGGATGATAATATTACAAACCTGAAAGTAATTCAGGGACTTCTTACCATGTATCAGATTCGCGTGGATATTGCGATGAGCGGGGAGGAATGCCTTGATAAAATTCAGAAGAATCATTACCATCTTGTTCTGATGGATCAGATGATGCCGGTGATGGACGGAATTGAAACCACCAAAAGAATCAGAATGTTTGATGACCGCTACTTGCGAAATATTCCGGTGGTTGCACTTACTGCCAATGCAATTCGCGGGTCGCGCGAAATGTTTCTCGAGAACGGGTTCCAGGACTATATATCTAAGCCTTTAGACATCAGTCTTCTTGAGAAAGTGCTAAAGAAATATCTGCCGAAGGATTTTATCTATTATATTGATAAAGAAGATTCCAAAATCCGTCTGGGAAAGGAAATTGTAATTCCGAATGTTGACGTGGAGAGAGGAATTGAGCATTACGGCAACAGCAGAAGCCGCTATTTCCAGATTCTTCGATATATCTATGATGACGGTGCGGAACAGATTGAAAGAATGCGTTCCAATGTTGAGCTGAAAAATTATGAGGCTTATACGTTTGATGCACATGCACTCAAAGGACTTGCCCGCGGAATTGGCGCGATGAAACTTTCCGAGCTTGCGATGGAACAGGAGATGGCTTCGAGGGACGGAAACTATTATGTGATAGAGGAAGGCGCCAGTGTACTGTTTGCAGAATACGAGCTGCTTCTTGCCAACATTAAATATGTATTTCAGGAAAACAACATTCCGTTGGAAGATTCCAAAACTGTTTCCAAGGGAGCGATACCGGATCAGGATGATTTCACCAAACGGTTGAAAGCTTTGTTAGAGAGTCTTGAGATGCTTGAGCAACAAGAGGCGGAAAAGAAAGTCAATGAGATTTTGTCCTTTGAATTAAAACCGGATATCCGTCTTATGCTTGAGAATGCAAAGGAATCGATTCGGAAATTTGAGTATGAGATGGCAGAAGAACAGGTACGTCTCGTGATGAATGAAGGGAGTAAACAATAATGTTTGAGAATGAAAAACAAACAACCGGGAATCTGGTTGCGGAATATAAGGATACAGTAATGACACTGGCCAGATTTTTACCTTATTTCGAAAAAAAGAGTGGTGAAACGGTGATGTCATATTATGTGGCAGAACAGGCGACGGAAAATGCGATGCGTATACCGATTTACGATTCTACCCTTCTTTCTTTTGTAAAAGAGGCTGAGAAAACGAAGTTGATAAACAGAAATTATGATTATATTTACCGTAAATATGCGATGCGGACCCCGGCAGATGAATTGCGCCTGATTGAGCGTGCTACAATCCGTGAAATGGAGATTTTTGGCGCGATTTTATCGAAGTATATTATTCGTGGAAGAACCCGCGGCAGAGTATGGAATGAAGGCGTCGAAAACGGTGTTTTTTACTGTCTTTTATCAAGAATGAAAGAAGTGATAGAATTTTGGGACATTCCCTACCGTGATTTGGAGGAGTAAGAATGAGCAATAAATCAGAAATCAAGAAGAAATACATCCTTGAGAAAGCTTGTGAAGTTTTTAAAGAAAAAGGCTATAAAAGCGTGTCCATGAAGGATATCGTGGAAGCCTGTGAAATAAGCCGCGGCGGTTTATATCTATATTATAAAAGTACGGAAGAAATTTTTTTGGATGTACTGCGTGCCGAAACAGAACGCAGCGACCGAAACTTAGAAAAAGAACTTGCCGGAGAAGCAACACCAACGGATATTATGATGGTCTTTTTCAAGGCACAGAAGGCAGAAGCTGTAGGGAAACAAGCCTGTTTGGGTATGGCCATGTATGAGTACTATGCAGTAAAAAGCGGAAAGGGTGACAATCTGATTCGCGACCGTTTTGAAAGCGGTGTTTTGGTATTGCAGAGATTAATAGAAATGGGAATAAAAACCGGAGAATTTCGCTGTGCGTATCCAAATTTGGAAGCGCACAGCATGATGTATGCGCTTGAAGGAATGAAAATCATGGCGCAGACGGCACGACTTTCTTCCAAGGAATTTGATAAAGAAATCATTTATCTTTTAAGTCGCATTGTGGCAGAATAGTGGTTTACATAATGTAATAGCTATTCGGATGTCTTTTTTCGTTGCGGCCGTTTGCCGGAAGAAGGTCTTTTGGCACGTGTTGTTTTCGGTGCTTTGACCGGTTTCGCGGGTTCGGGCGGAAGGGCTTTCAAATCCAGCGTCACGGAACGAGCAAGCGCACCTACTTTCACGGCAGTGAATTCGGAGAGCAGCTTACTGAATCTGGAATAACCATAATTATGAATGTTGAAATCAGGATATGTTTTGGTAAGCATCTGATTCAGCTTGCCGAGGTTAATGGTGTTCTTCGGCTCTTCTTTCAGAATGCGGATGATTTCATGCTCAATCAATTCAAGCGGAATTTCAACTTCCTGTAAATGGGCGGTAACACCTGCGGATGTACTTTCTAAGCGTATGGAGTGAAATTGCTCCAAAAATTTGGAAAACTTATTATAGCCGTAATTTCGAATGTCGAAAGAAGAATATGTTTTGGTAATGCGGCTACCTAATTCGCCAAGGTCCATGGAAGTACCGTCAGTTCCGTTTTCGATAATAATTTTACGGATGATGGCTTCAATCGCAGGCAACGGAGTAATCGGTTCTTCCTCGATCTGTACTTTTTCTTCAGCGTGTTCCTCGGAAGACGCATCAGCAAGAAGATCAAGATAGAAGAATCGTTCACAGGATTCGCGGAATGCTTCGGGAGTCTTCTGTTCACCCATACCGATAACCGTCATGCCGGATTCACGAAGACGCATGGCAAGGCGTGTGAAATCACTGTCGCTCGTGGCAAGACAGAACCCGTCTACATGCCCGGAATAGAGAATGTCCATGGCATCAATGATCATGGCAGAATCGGTTGAATTTTTACCTGTTGTATAGTTATATTGTTGAATCGGAATGATGGAATGTGAAAGAAGTGCATCTTTCCAGCTTTTATTTGTTGGTTTGGTTAAGTCACCGTAAAGACGCTTATAGGTCACATTGCCGTACTTGGCAAGTTCAGCCAGAATAATCTTAATGTATTTGGAAGAAACGTTATCTGAATCAATCAGAAGTGCAAATTTTTTCTCGTCCACAATAATGTCCTTTCTGTTTATGATAATGGAACGTTTCGTCAGTGACGTGCGTTCACTATCAATATATCACAAAGAAAAAGTTGTGTAAAAGAGTTTTTTTGCATCATATTTACATTGAAAAGCCAAAGAAAAAAAGTTATAATAAAAAAGATGGTCAAAGGCCAATCGTATTACAAGAAAGGATAACCGGATATGGGAAACGTAAGACGTATTTATGTTGAGAAAAAAGCAGATTTTGCGGTGAAAGCCACAGAATTGAAGGAAGACATTTTAAGTTATCTCGGAATCAAGGGAGTGGAAGCAGTCAGAGTTTTCATTCGTTATGATGTCGAGAATTTATCAGATGAGATTTTTGAGAGAGCATGCAAGACTGTTTTCTCAGAGCCTCCTGTTGATGATCTGTATCTGGAAAAAATAGACATTCCTGCAAACGGTCATGTTTTTTCCGTGGAATTTTTACCCGGACAGTATGATCAGAGAGCAGACTCCGCAGTACAGTGTATTCAGTTCCTGAAAGAAGATGAGGAACCTGTGATTAAGACAGCTGTAACTTATTTAATTTGCGGTAATGTAAGCGAAGAAGATTTCGCAAAGATTAAGGCATACTGCATCAATCCTGTGGATTCCAGAGAAACAGGAATGGTGAAGCCTGAAACATTGATTACTGAATTTGATGTTCCGGCGGATGTTGCCGTAATGGAAGGCTTTATTACAATGCCGGAGGCAGATTTCAAGGCACTTTATGACAGTCTTGGACTTGCTATGACTTACAAGGATTTCTGTTTCATTAGAGAGCATTTTTCCGCTGATGAGAAGCGTAATCCTTCTTTTACGGAGATTAAAGTTCTTGATACATACTGGTCAGACCACTGTCGTCATACCACTTTCTCTACCGAGTTGGAAGATGTGACATTCGCAGACGGTTTCTATAAGCCGATGATTGAGAAGTCCTATCAGGATTATCTTGCAACCAGAGAAGAAATCTTCGGCGGACGTAAGGATAAGTTTGTTTGCCTTATGGACCTTGCGTTGATGGCAATGCGTAAGTTAAAGAAAGACGGCAAATTGGAAGACATGGAGAAGTCAGATGAAATCAATGCCTGCTCCATCGTAGTTCCTTTGGAAGTAGATTATAACGACGGCAAGGGTGTGATTACAGAAGAGTGGTTAATCAGCTTCAAGAACGAAACACACAACCATCCGACAGAGATTGAACCGTTTGGTGGTGCAGCTACCTGTCTTGGTGGTGCAATCCGTGATCCCCTTTCAGGTCGTTCCTATGTATATCAGGCAATGCGTGTGACCGGCGCGGCAGACCCGACCGTTCCCATTGCAGATACCATGCAGGGCAAGCTTTCCCAGAAGAAACTGGTGAAAGGTGCTGCAAGCGGTTATTCCTCATACGGTAACCAGATTGGTCTTGCAACAGGTCTTGTGAAAGAAATTTATCATCCCAATTACGTTGCGAAGCGTATGGAAATCGGAGCGGTTATGGGTGCTGCTCCCCGCAAGAACGTTATTCGTGAGAACTCCGACCCCGGAGATATCATTATTCTTTTAGGCGGAAGAACAGGCCGTGACGGCTGTGGTGGTGCAACAGGTTCTTCTAAGGTACATACCATATCTTCCATCGAAACCTGCGGTGCGGAAGTACAGAAAGGTAACCCGCCGACAGAGCGTAAGATTCAGAGATTGTTCAGAAGGCCTGAAGTCAGCAGCTTAATCAAGAAATGTAATGATTTTGGTGCTGGTGGTGTATCTGTTGCAATCGGTGAATTGGCAGACGGACTCCGCGTGGATTTGGATAAAGTACCTAAGAAGTATGAGGGTCTTGACGGAACAGAACTTTCCATTTCCGAATCTCAGGAGAGAATGGCAGTTGTTGTTGACGCGAAGGACGTAGATGCGTTCTTAAAGTATTCCGAAGAAGAGAACTTAGAGGCAGTTTGTGTTGCAACCGTAACAGAAGAGAAGCGTCTTGTGTTAATATGGAGAGGCAAAGAAATCGTTAACATTAAACGTTCCTTCCTTGATACAAACGGTGCGCATCAGGCAACAAAGGTTGCTGTAGATATGCCGGATGAAAAGGCAAATTACTTAAATGTTGTAGCAAATAAAGAAGTAGAAGCAGCTCTTTCTGCAAATGATGTGAAGAAAGCTTGGATTGCTTCTGTGAATGATTTGAATACCTGTTCCCAGAAGGGACTTGTTGAAATGTTTGACTCCTCCATCGGTGCAGGAACCGTCCTGATGCCGTATGGTGGAAAGCATCAGTTGACTGAAATCCAGACCATGGTTGCGAAAGTGCCTGTTCTTGGCGGTAAGTCAGATGCTGTTACCATGATGAGCTACGGATTTGATCCTTATCTTTCTTCATGGAGCCCGTATCACGGTGCCGTATATGCAGTAACGGAATCTCTTTCCAAGATTGTTGCAGCAGGCGGTGATTACAAGAAAGTAAGATTTACCTTCCAGGAATACTTCCGTCGTATGACAGAAGACCCTTCCAGATGGAGCCAGCCGTTCGCAGCATTGCTTGGTGCATTTGATGCACAGCTTGGATTCGGACTTCCTTCCATCGGTGGTAAAGACAGTATGTCAGGAACTTTCCAGGATATCGATGTACCGCCCACACTTGTATCTTTCGCAGTAGATGTTGCTAAGGGCAGTGATGTGGTAACACCGGAATTAAAGAAAGCAGGAAACAAGCTTGTGAAGTTTACACTTCCCAAGGATTCCTATGATATTCCTGATTATGAGAAGGTTATGGCATTGTACGATGCAATTCATGCATTAACACAGAAGAAAGTGATTGTTTCCGCATATGTTGCTGATGCACACGGTATTGTGCCTGCAATCAGTAAGATGGCATTCGGTAACGGTCTTGGTGTGGCAATTGATGCATCTGTTGCCAAGGAAGCGTTATTTGCAAATGAAATGGGCAATATCATTGCAGAAGTTTCTGCGGATGCACTTGCCGAAATCAATTGTGATTATACGGTAATCGGTACCGTAACGGAATCTGATTTCGTATACGGTGATGTAGTGATTACACACGCTGATGTATTGAAATCCTTCAAGGCTAAACTTGAGAAGGTATTCCCCAGCCGTGTAACATACGATAATACAGAAGTTCCTTCAAAGAATTATGATGCGAAAGAAATTTATATCTGCAAGAATAAAGTAGCGAAACCGCACGTATTTATTCCGGTATTCCCGGGAACCAACTGTGAGTACGACAGTGCAGCAGCTTTTGAGCGTGCAGGCGCAACAGCAACAACATGTGTATTCAGAAACATGTCCGCAAGCGCAATTCGCGAATCTGTTGAACAGTACGTGAAAGAGATTGCGAAAGCTCAGATTATCATGTTCCCCGGTGGTTTCTCCGCAGGTGATGAACCGGACGGAAGTGCGAAGTTCTTTGCAACTGCTTTCCAGAATGAAGCGTTGAAGGAAGCAGTCATGAAGCTCTTAAATGAGAGAGATGGTCTTGCGCTTGGTATCTGTAACGGTTTCCAGGCATTGATTAAGTTAGGTCTTGTACCGTTCGGTGAGATTGTGGGACAGACAGCAGATTCACCCACATTAACCTTTAATACCATTAACCGTCATATCTCCAAGATGGCGTATACCAAGGTTGTTTCTAACAAATCTCCCTGGTTACAGCTGGCAGAAGTAGGTAAGACCTATACAAGCCCTGCGTCTCACGGTGAAGGACGTTTCGTAGCACCGAAAGAGTGGATTGATAAACTTGCTGCAAATGGTCAGATTGCAACTCAGTATGCAGATCCGGACGGAAATGTCAGCATGGATGAAGAATATAACATTAATGGTTCTTATGCATCAATCGAAGGTATTACATCTCCTGACGGAAGATGCTTTGGTAAGATGGCACACGCAGAACGTCGCGGTGACGGTGTTGCAATTAACATTTACGGAGAACAGGATCTTAAGATCTTTGAATCCGGTGTGAAGTATTTTAAATAATTCGTTGAATAAATAAGCCAAATTAATAAACCCCAATGTCAATGGAAAATGACATTGGGGTTTTCGTGTATTTGACATAACAAGAATTATTTAAGGAGTTTACATAACTTATACAATTCTTTTTCGATTCTTAATAATTCATTATACTCATTTATTGTAATACCGGAAAGTGAATACATTCCCTTTGTGACGTGTATCCGATAGAAATCGAGATCTTTTTCTGTAAGGGAAAGTTTTTGTTTTTTCTCGGATACAATAGTAAGACACTTCGATACAAGTTTACATAATTCATCCGGCAATAAGTTGCTGCAAGATGGATACAGCGTGTTTTTACAAGAAGAAGCAGTAGTGAGCTTTTTATAAAATACCTTGGAGAATTGCAGATAATTCTCATGGATTAATAAGTCATATTTCTTCTTGCGTAACCATTCTTTTCGGCGTGATACTTTTTTAAGCTCTTGATTTCCCTGTAGAATAAATACTACCAGTAGTATACCGCTTATAAAGAGAAGAAGCGGTATGAGGATTCTTGTTGCAGAAAGAGTAGGAAGAAATCTTTTCAAGGCATCTTCCGGGTTTCTGACAACGTCATTCATTGTATCCTCCGGTGCGTCAGCCATGGTGAAATCAATATCAAATAATCCTGCAAACATACCTGCTAAATTCGGAATTCCCATATCGCTGTTCATATCAGCAGGGGTGATTTCAAACGGGATAAAGCCATATCCTTCCATGTAAATTTCAATCCATGCATGTGCATACGCATCACTGACTTCTACTTCAACAACACCTTGTTCTTCTAAAGAATGAGCTCCTTTGTACCAATCGGCTACGTTCTCTTCGGGAAGCAGTTGTCCTTCGGCAACCAAAGTTGCAGGAATACAATAGCCTTCTACGTATCTGCAAGGCACTCCCATGCTTCGAAGGAGAAGTACTGCAGAAGAGGCAAAGTGAACACAGTATCCTCTTTGTTGATAATTAAGAAAATAGTCAACGAAATCGTAATATACCGGAGTGGAACCGGGCGCCATAGTATAATCAAAATTTTTGATGAAATGCGAGTATACTTCATAAGCCAAAAGACGACGTTGCTCGTTAATATAGTCATTCCGATCTTCAGCAGGAATATTCTGCGGAATTTCCTGGTAAGGATCATAATTTTGACCAATTTCATTTTTGTGACAATAAGATAAGAGTTCCCACTTTAATTCTTCCGGTACCTGAAGACAATAGTTATGAATATATTCATCATAATCTGCAGGGATGGAAAGGTCTTTGCCTTCATAATCATATGTCATATACGGATAAAAGCCGATAGTCATTGTTTCACCAACAGGAAAACCTGTTTCTTCGCTCTCGGCATAGTAAGGCAGAAGAACTTCGTTCTCGTAGGCATCAACGTTCTTAATTTGCATTTTGGCCTGTTTGTCACCTTTGGGAAGGAAGAGGTTGTCATACGCTTTGATGTTGTTTTCCGTCATGTAAATTTCCGTGTCGGCAACAGAAAGCTCTTTATAAGTATGCGGCAGCCATTGACTTTGATAATACTGGCTTCCGGTAAAACCCTTCAAATAAATGGTTTCGTATGAATAAGGTGCAAATGTAACAATCAAGTCGGTCTGAAAGTCAGGACGGACACTGCTGATACCGCCGAGTCTGCCGTTTGAACTGACGCCTCCCTTGGCATTGTATCGGTCAAATAAACCGCCTATTCCGTTTTGCAGATATATTTTTATCAGATTATCGGCTTCCGTTCGCAATGCATTCGGCCGATAGGTTGCAGGCGGAACATTATAAAGCGGTGAAGCTATAATTCCTAATCCAAATACAATTACGGCTGAAAGAAGAAGCGTACGAATCTGGCCTTTTAAATTTGTTTGATAGTAAAAGAAATGCGTTTTTTTGAATTTAAGTCTAATAAACTCTTTCGTTCGTTTGCTTTTGACCTGCATTTTAAAATTTTTGGAGTATTGCAGGATTGCAACGGTAAGATAAACACTGAGCAATAAAAGAACACAGTGTAAAGGTGGCTTTTTGAAGATATAGAAACCGATTTCAAGAAACGGAAACGTTATCAGGATGGTTTCTATTGTGTTCATGTAGCCGGATATGGTGACATTCAAAAGGAGAGAGAGGAATGTCCCGATGAAAAAAACGGCAATCGTTATGGTTTCGTAACGGTTTGTATATATTTCTTGGGCTTCCCGCAAAAAATCCATTTTGAAGAAATCAGAGTATTCTTCGAAAATAACGTTTGTAATCGCCTGGAAACCGCTGTTTGCATATAAATAGTAATAGATGAGCTGCCTTGTAAAAATGCCCAGTATAAGGAAATAACCGGTATAAAATAACAGCTTATGAAGATATAAAAGCGCGACAACCATGGAAATGATAAATAAAAATCCAATCACAATCGGTCGGTTAAAGGGTAATTCAAAACAGTCCAATACACCGATGATAGTGGCATAGGATGCCATGAAAACCAATAAACCCCTAAAAAGACAAATCAGTATGCGGGGCTGATGGTCGTTGCTTGTAATGTCGCCGACATATACACTGCTTTGCGCTAATTCTTTTTTGCGAAATATTTGTTCTAACCAGTAGGGCATAGGTGTACCTCTTTGCGTGAATAGTTAAAAAACGGTCCGGGACGAATCCATATGAATGAATTCGGTTCCTTTAATCTGAATGATGGAAGAACCATGCTGGCCGGATGCAAAAAATGCATTTAATGCAGCATCTTCTTCCTCGTATAATGTCAGATAATAAAACTTGATGAAACAGTCGAGTAACTCATCGCGGTTTGAAACCAGGATGTACTCAAAAGAGCAGTCTGCATGTTGATACAGACAAAGTTCAAAACGTTGCTCATTATCAATAAAGTATTCCATTAAGGAACGAAGTGTCTCGGTTGTTTCCGTAATGTTATTTCTGGAAAGCTCGGGTAAAAGAACTATGGATAACACAGAGGTGTTAGAGAGTTCTTTCACAACCAAATCGTCTAATTTGGCGGATAATTTCCAATGAATGCGTTGCAGCTTATCGCCGGGGCGGTATTCACGAATCTCTTTGATGTCGCTGGAGGGCATGCCATGGTTTGAATTATCTTCTACCTCGTCTTCACCTTCGGAAGAAACCGTTTTCTCGGGAGGAGGAAACTCTTTTGGGGCGGGAAGAACAGGGATTTGAGCCATGCAGGTTTCCGGAAGTGTAATTGTAACAAAATTCAGATAGTCGGAAACGCTGATTTTAGTAATGTGAAAAGTAACCATTCCGGGAAGCTGTGCTTCTAACGGTATTTCAAAAACACCTTTTTTTCGAGCGTTTAGAGGTATGTTCAGTACCTGGTTGATTGGATTCGGACGGAATATATTCTCTGTATGAAATGTTAATTCACATTTTAAAAGCGGAAAAAAAGATGGGTTTTTGGCCTCTACGGAAAATAATACAGGGTTCCTCATATCAACAGAAGCTGTTTTGCAATATGCCCGGAACTGAAGTTGGCTGACAACATGCCTGAAAATCAGAATTGAGAAAAAAGGGGCAGCAACAAACGGCAAAAGTGTAAGCAGCAAAAAAGGGTGTTCCAAAATGATGAAAAGGAACAATGCGAGAAACAGATAAACAACATATATTATGATGGGAAAACGATTCATTTTCATAATAGGTAGTCCTTTGGTCTAATAGTTTCATTAAGGAACGGAAACAGTCTGAAATGCTTTGGAAAGAGCTGCTTCGACAGTTAGTCCGCTTGCTTTCGCTTTGGTAGAGAGGATGACACGATGGTTTGCAATCGGAAGAAACGTGTCTCTGAAATCTTCAGGAGAAACGAAATCGTTGCCGTGCAGATATGCGTGTGCTTTCGCCATTTTGAGCAGTGCGATACTGCCGCGCGGACTCAGACCAAGGAGAAAGGTTTCGGAATCTCTTGTGGCTTCCGTTAACGAAACTGCATATTCATACAGAGAATCGGAAACATGGACCAATTCGCATTCCTGTTGCATTTTTACAATATCATCTAAGGAAACGACCGGCTCGAGATTTTTGATGGTTTTGTGGGAATCCCCTTTTAAGATATCGATTGCGCTGTTATGATTCGGATATCCCATGGAAAGTCTGACCATGAAACGGTCAAGCTGTGATTCGGGAAGCTTTTGGGTTCCTGAAGTACCAATCGGATTCTGGGTTGCAATAACAAGAAAGGGAGAGGGCAAATCGTAAGTGACACCATCTACGGTGACGTGGCCTTCTTCCATTACTTCAAGCAAAGCAGACTGTGTCTTGGGCGATGTACGGTTGATTTCATCGGCAAGAAACAAATTGGTATGAACGGCGCCTTTATGATAAGTGAATTTGCCGGTTTCTTTATTTAACATGGTAAAACCGGTTAAGTCACTCGGCAGTACGTCCGGTGTGAACTGGATTCTTTTGTAAGAAAGGTTCATCACTTTGGCGAGAGCTGTGACAAGGGTCGTTTTGCCTACACCGGGGATGTCCTCTAACAGGATGTGGCCTTGGGCAAGCAATGCACAAAGTACATCGTCAATTACGTCGTTTTTCCCATGAATGGCCTGTCTGATTCCCTGCTGTAATTTCAAAATTTGTTCTGACATAGATATAACCTCGTTTTTAATAATTTTAACTTGAAATTTATGAAATAAATAACAATAAAATTATACTATGAAATACATTATGTTGCAATGTAAATGTAAGTATAATATAAGTAGAAATGCCCATAAAACAGTTGAGATAAAAGTTTTGGTATGGTATAATTTTTAATAATTATGCAAAGAATCCGTAACCGGTTTTCGGGCAGATTCAGAAAACGAAAATGCAAAAAGGAGGGACGCTGTGAGAACATTTGCCGGAAGGAAAAGTCTGATGTCAAGAATTGTGAAGGCGTCTCTTGCCATTTTTACCATTTTTTGTATTTTTATGCTGTTTCATTTGTATGATGTTCGCACGATTTTTTTTGAAAATGCCAAAAGTTCTCTTGAGCGTCACCTTAATTCTGCAGAGGCAACGCTGAATAAAGATATGTTGCGAATGAAGGTAGTTTCTGCAGAGTGTAATGAAAAGGTATTGAACAAGAAATCGAATGTCAGTATCAATATGGTGTTAGAGGAAGAAACCAAAGATAATCCGGGCTATAATTTTTATTATCTGGATAATGAAGGCACGATTTATACACCGACAATTACGACGGTTGATTCCGGTTTGTATCAGATGGTGGAAGAGTCCTATAGATATCGCTATTTTACGGAGTATTTTTGTTCCTACAGAGTGCATGAATATACTGACTCGACAGAAGTGAGAATGCTTGGTGTCAGAAGGAATGTGAAAGAAGACAAAACAAATGAGTATCTGCTTGTTGATTTCCCGATGCAGGAAGTGTTTGAAGAAGAAGTATTCTATGAAATGACTGAAATTGCTTCCTGCTGCATCATCGATAAAGAGGGACATATTGTAGTTTGCGATGATGCCTTTGTGCGAAATATCGGGGATTACACTTCGTTCTTTGATGCGATTGAAGCGCACGCTGACTATTCAAACGAGGTGAAAAGAAAGACGACTGAAATGAGAAAATCTCTGGCTTCCGCACAGGAAGAATCGTTTGTTTTATCACTTTCGGGAGACAGTGACTGTTTTGTAGCATATCGCCAAATCAGGGCAACAGATGATTTGTATCTTGTTTCCTGCTTTGATGATGAAGTACTTGACAGTATGGTACATTCCGTAATGATAAGAACTTTTTTCGGAGGCATGATACTGTTTGCGGTTATTGTGTTCGTATTTTTCGGAACGTGGCGCAGGGATGTCGAGATAAGTTCCCTGGTTGAAAAACTTGCTTATGAAGATAATGTGACCGGTGGTAAGAATCTGAATTATTTTAAGGATGTTGCGCCTGAGATTATTTCGGAGAGCAGGGAACACAGATTTTGTATTTACAGATTTGATATTTTAAAATTCAGATATATCAATGAGGCTTACGGTCATATTAAAGCAGATAGGGTTTTGGTGGCCTGCATTGAAGAATTTAACCGGATTTACGGTGCGAAGGAAATTTGTGTCAGAATTCATTCGGACCAGTTTCTTGCGCTTGTTTCCAATGATGATACGGTCGATATGCGCTATCATGAGTATTTGAAAGCTGTTGACAGCAGGGCAAGAGATTTCGGTGTGAAATATCCTATCAGATTCAGAGTCGGTGTATACAAATTACGTAAAGAAGATACAGATATCGATATTATGATTGACCATGCCAATGTGGCCCGCAAATCATTATCGGGTGAAGAAAAGGAACTTCAGGCAGTGTATTCGGATAAGATTCTTCTTGGTATGCGTAAGGTTAATGAAATAGAATCTGTTATGCAACAGGCGCTTGTGCAGGGTGAATTCATTATTTATCTGCAACCGAAGTGGAGTATTTCAGAAAACCGTATTATTGGTGCCGAAGCTTTGGCACGTTGGAAGAGAAAAGACGGTTCGATGATCTTTCCTTCTGAATTCATTCCTGTATTTGAGAAAAACGGTTTTATCGAAAAATTGGATATGTATATGTTTGAAAAGCTTTGCATGCAGATGCGGGAATTTGAGCGTGAAGGCATATATAATAGTATCCGTGTTTCTATTAATCAGTCAAGAATTCTGATTCTGAATCCTGATTATGCCAAAAATATAGAAAAAATGATTCAGCGTTATGAGGTTCCTGTAGAAAATATTGAAATCGAGATTACCGAGACAGTATTCCTGGATGAAAAAGAGCAGGTGATTGAAATTGTCAATCGTCTGAAGGAAGTAGGCGTACATCTCGCAATGGATGATTTTGGCTCCGGTTATTCTTCATTGAATATTTTGAAAGACGTTCCGTTTGATGTATTAAAGATTGACCGTGAATTTTTCAGTGAAACCAATACGTCCCTTACCAGTGTCCTGATTCTTGAAAAAATCATTGAAATGGCAAGAGCGATGGGCATCAGTGTTGTTTGCGAAGGTGTTGAAACCGCGGAGCAGGTTGATATTCTGCGAGATATCGGTTGTGATTTCGTACAAGGGTACTTTTACGGCAGACCTATGCCAATAGAAGAGTTTTATGAGAAGTATTTAAGAAATGAGGAATAAAAAATGAATTATCGTCAGGAGCTCGAAAAGACGCTTCTTAAAGAACGTGGCAAAGGGAAAAAGCTTCTTTTACACAGTTGTTGTGCACCCTGCAGTAGTCACGTTCTGACGTTGTTGAAGGAATATTTTGCAATTACGGTTCTATATTATAATCCGAATATTACGGAACGTGATGAATATGAGAAAAGAGTCCGTGAGCAGATCCGTTTCATTGAGGCATTAAATCATGATATGGAAGGTACCGATATTTCCTATATGGATGGAGAATACGTGCCGGGACTTTTTCTGGAAACGGTAAAAGGCTATGAACATGTTCCGGAAGGAGGCGCTCGTTGTAAACTTTGCTTTGAAATGCGTCTTCGTGAAACTGCAAGACTTGCAAAAGAAGGCGATTTTGATTATTTTGCAACAACGCTCACGGTCAGTCCGCTTAAGAATGCAGCGCTCTTAAATGAAATAGGACTTGAAATGGGAGAGTGCTTTGGGGTAGAATATCTTATCTCGGATTTCAAAAAGAAAGACGGATATAAGCACAGTATTGAATTATCTGCACAATATGATTTATATCGTCAGGATTATTGCGGATGCATATTTTCCAAAGCGGAAAGAAATGCAAGAAAAGAACGGACCGAAGACGAATTGTGATAAAAGGCAAATATCCGATAATGATTTAGAAGAAACGTGAATGCGTATAAATGGAGGAAGTGAAGAAAGATGGACAAGTTTTTAGATGTGTTATCAAAGGAAATGGGAGCGGCTTTTGAACGCGCCGGTTATGCAAAGGAGCTTGGTAAAGTTACAATTTCGAACAGACCGGATTTGTGTGAATATCAGTGTAACGGAGCAATGGCCGGAGCAAAACAGTTTCATAAAGCACCCATGATGATTGCACAGGATGTGGTAAAAGAATTGGAGGGAAGTCAGGTTTTCGAGAAAGTTGATTTCGTGGCCCCGGGATTTCTAAATTTAAATGTAAGCGGAGATTTGTTAAAAAATTACCTGAATGAAATGGCTTCTGATGAGAAGTTTGGTGTACCTGCACCCGAGAAGGTACGTACCATCATGATTGATTACGGCGGACCGAACGTAGCAAAGCCTCTTCATGTTGGTCATCTTCGTTCAGCCGTTATCGGCGAAAGTGTTAAAAGAATTGCACGCTATATGGGACACAATGTAATTGGTGATATTCATCTTGGTGACTGGGGACTTCAGATGGGATTGATTATTGCTGAAGTGAAACTTCGCCAGCCTGATTTGGTATATTTTGATGAGACTTTTAACGGAGAATATCCGCAGGAAGCTCCTTTTACACTTTCTGAATTAGAAGAAATTTATCCGACTGCAAGCGCAAAATCCAAAGAAGATCCTGCTTTTAAAGAAGAAGCGATGGCTTGCACTTTCAAAATGCAGAACGGTGATCCTGGATATCGTGCACTTTGGAAACATATTGTTTCAATTTCAGTTGCGGATTTAAAGAAGAATTATCAGAACTTAAATGTGGAATTTGATTTGTGGAAAGGTGAATCCGATGTACATGATGTGATTCCGGGTATGGTTTCTTATATGAAAGAAAACGGCTATGCGCATGAAAGCGAAGGTGCGTTGGTTGTTGATGTAAAAGAAGCGACGGATACCAAAGAGATTCCGCCTTGCATGATTCTGAAGTCAGATGGTGCATCTCTTTACAATACAACAGACCTTGCAACGATTATGGAGCGTATGAAGGAATATCATCCGGATGAAATGATTTACGTAGTGGATAAAAGACAGGATCTTTATTTTGAACAGGTATTCCGTTGCGCAAGAAAGACCAAACTTGTAGATGAAAATACATCGCTTAAGTTTTTAGGGTTCGGTACAATGAACGGAAAAGACGGCAAACCGTTTAAAACGCGTCAGGGCGGGGTAATGCGTTTGTCTAATCTGATTGCGGACATTAACGAAGAAATGATGAAAAAGATTTTGAGCGGTCGTGAAATGAGCGAAGAGGAAGCTGCCAATACTTCTAAAGTCGTTGCACTTTCTGCGTTAAAGTATGGTGATTTATCCAATCAGGCAAGTAAAGATTATATTTTTGATATTGACCGCTTTACTTCTTTTGAAGGAGATACAGGTCCGTATTTGCTTTACACGGTAGTACGTATTAAATCTATTCTGAACCGTTTCGCACAGGAAGGCGGCAATCTGTCTTCTCTTGCCTGCGCAACATATCAGAATGCTTCCGAAAAAAATCTGATGATGCAGATTACATTGTTTAACAGTATGATGGAAGGGGCATATGAAGAAATTGCACCGCATCGTGTGTGCGCATATTTATATGACCTTGCAAATGCGTTTAACAGCTTTTATCATGAAACTAAAATTCTTTCCGAAGAAGATGAAGCAAAGAAATCCGGCTGGATTGCACTTCTTTCCCTGACGAAAGAAATTGCAGAAACATGTATGGATGTGCTTGGTTTTTCAGCACCTGAAAGAATGTAAAAAAATAATTCAAAAAATGCTTGACATAAGATGATATTTTTTGTATATTAATAAGGCAGTCGCGAAAATATGGAATCTTAGCTCAGCTGGGAGAGCATCTGCCTTACAAGCAGAGGGTCATAGGTTCGAGCCCTATAGGTTCCACTTTAAAAACGCGACTGCAATATGGCGAGATAGCTCAGTTGGCTAGAGCACACGGTTCATACCCGTGGTGTCGAGGGTTCGAATCCCCCTCTCGCTACTTAGAAGGTGTGACGACTTAAGAATTAGCTTAGGTTGTCGCATTTTTTTTTGTTTTCTAATATTCAAATAAATTAATTTGTGGTATACTATGCAATGGTGTTTTGTTTTTTAATACGGAATTGCAGGAAATGAGGAGAGTCAATGGCAAACAAAAAAAAGGCATTGATAGCCATGAGTGGCGGTGTTGATTCAAGCGTAGCACTGTATTTGATGCAGAAAGCAGGATATGATTGTATAGGTGCAACAATGAGATTATATGATGCAAAAGAGGTGTGTTCTGCTGACGAAGACGATTCGCTTTGCGGAAGTGAAGAGGCGGCAAAAGATGCAGCAGCTGTGGCGGCACAGTTTGGAATTGACTTCAAGGTTCTTTCCTTTTGCGATGAGTTTAAGAAATTCGTCATTGATCATTTTGTAGAAACTTATCGCAGGGGCGATACGCCGAATCCGTGTATAGAGTGTAATCGTCATTTGAAGTTCGGACATTTGATAGATGCGACGGAAGAATACGGATGCGAAGTTCTTGTAACCGGTCATTATGCAAGAATTGAGCAGGACAAAGAGAGCGGACGTTATCTTCTGAAAAAAGGAAAAGACAGTTCGAAGGACCAAAGTTATGTTTTGTTCCGCATGACGCAAAGAGAACTTTCCAAGACTAAATTTCCTTTGGGAGAATATGAGAAAACAGAGATTCGCGAAATTGCCTCAAAGATTGGGCTGACAAATGCAGAGAAGAAAGACAGTCAGGACATCTGTTTCGTACCGGATGGTGATTATGCCGCGTTTATTGAGTCTTATACGAACATGACTTTCCCGGAAGGTGATTTTGTGACAAAGGATGGCCGAGTGTTAGGCAGACATAAGGGCATTATCCGATATACAATAGGTCAGCGTAAAGGACTGGGACTGGCGCTTCCGGCACCAATGTATGTATGCGAAAAGCGTATGGATAAAAATGAAGTGGTGCTTTGTTCTAATGAGGAACTTTTTTCTGATACTCTGTATGCGACGGATTTGAACTGGATTGCGTTTGACGAGATTCCGGAAGCAGGAATCCGTTGTATGGCAAAAGCACGTTATAAACAAAAAGAAGCCGATGCGTTGGTGATTCCGGAAGAGAAAGACCGGGTGAAGGTTGTTTTTGACGAGCCGCAGCGTGGAATTACGAGTGGTCAGTCGGTTGTATTTTATAGAGAGGATGTTGTACTCGGTGGCGGAAGAATTATGTAAACCAAAAATAAAAGAATCTTTGAAAAGAACGGCAATGTTATTAGGAGAAGAAAATGTGAGAGCACTTTCTGACGCACATGTTGCCGTGTTTGGAATCGGTGGTGTCGGAGGCTTTGTGACAGAAGCTCTTGCCAGAAGCGGAATTCAAACCCTGACGCTTATTGACCATGATACAGTAGCCGAGAGCAATATAAACCGCCAGATTATTGCAACAACGGAAACCATCGGAAAGTATAAAACAGAAGTGATGCGTGAGCGTGTGCATGCAATTTCGCCGGAAACCAAAGTGATTGAAAAGAGATGTTTCTTTTTGCCGGAAAATGCGGATACGTTTGATTTCACGGAATATGATTATATTGTAGATGCTGTTGATACCGTAACGGCCAAAATTGCGTTGGTTATGGCAGCAAAAGATGCCGGGGTTCCCATTATTTCCAGCATGGGAACCGGTAATAAGTTAGATCCTACGCGGTTTGAGGTGGCAGATATTTATCAGACAAGTGTTTGTCCCTTGGCGAAGGTAATGCGTAAGGAATTAAAGAATCGCGGCATTGAGAAGTTAAAAGTAGTTTATTCGAGAGAAGAAGCTTTGAAACCGGATGGTTCTTTGGAGGATGTGTGTGAAGGACAGGAAAATGTCCGAAAAAAACCGACGCCCGGTTCGGTGGCGTTTGTGCCATCTGTTGCAGGTCTTATTATTGCGGGCGAAGTAATCAAAGATTTGGTAAAAATCAGATAACTTTTAATAGAAAAGAATGGAGAGTCGGGCGATGAGAGTCGGAATGGGATATGATGTTCACAGACTGGTGGAAGGACGGCCATTGATTATGGGCGGCGTGGAGATAGAGCATGAAACCGGTTTGCTCGGACATTCGGATGCGGATGTACTCGTACATGCCATTATGGATGCACTGCTTGGTGCGGCAGCACTTGGTGATATCGGGAAGCATTTTCCCGATACAGATGAGAAATATAAAGGCATTTCAAGTTTAAAGCTGTTAGGCTATGTGAAGGACTTGTTAGAAGAGAATTTCTTTTATATAGAAAACATTGATGCTACGATTATTGCGCAGGCGCCGAAAATGAGACCTTATATTGATACCATGCGAAAGAATATTGCAACTGTTTTAAATATTGATGTATCTCAGGTGAATGTGAAGGCTACGACGGAAGAAGGATTGGGATTCACAGGCAGAAAGGAAGGCATCAGTTCACAGGCAATCTGTTTGCTGACGACACCGCAGGAAATGACAAGTGTTCCGTTCGGAAACTGTGAAAAGTGCGGTGGATGTAAACAGAATCAGTAATAAGAAGGAAAAGGTACTATAAAGATGGAATTGCAGTTTTTGGCGGGAAGAGAAGTTCTTGCAACCCGTCCCTTATGGGAAGAAGTATTTAATGAAGATACAAAGGAATTTACCGATTATTATTTTAAATATAAAGCAATGAATAATTTAACTTTTACGCAGATGGAGGGAAGTGAAGTTATCAGCATGGTTCATCTGACTCCGTATGCGACCGGTAAAGGAGAAGAAGTTTGCTATATTGTGGGTGTCGCAACGAAGGAATCCTATCGCAGAAAGGGTTTGATGGATGAGTTGCTTAAGTCGGCATTTGCCTGTATGCAGGATGAAAGAGAACCTTTTACTTTTTTGATGCCTGCGAATAAAGATATCTATGAGCCGTATGGTTTTACTTATATCTATGATAAGCCTTGTTATGAATTAAATACAAAGAGAATCAATGAGAAACTTCTGGATGAAGCCAGCCAGGCACCGGATGATGCCAAGGCGATGTTTACCCTGCTTGTTCTTGATATGGGAATGCTTACGGTTCGCACGGTGCGAGATAAGGATTGCGCGCGCGTGGCTCGTTTCGCAAATGAGTATCTTGCAAAGAATTACGATTGTTATATGCAGCGTAGTGAAGCCTATTATAAAACCATGAAACAGGAGTTAAAAGCGCAGAACGGTAATCTTTTCATGGTGGAGAAGGATGGTATCATTCTTGGATTACTTTCTTATGCAAAAGAGGCCGGGAAGGTATCTTTACAGGAAGTGTTGTTTGAGAAAGAATTAGATGCATGGGAATTACTTCGTGAAACCGAAAAGAAACCTATGATTATGGCACGTATCATTGATGTAAAACAGATTCTTTCCAAATTACAGAGTGAGAAGGAATTTGTGCTGGCGCTTAAAATTATTGATGAGAGATTAATTGCAAACGATGGACTTTATATGTTGCATTGTGGTCCGCTTGGTGGTAATATTACACCAATTAAGATTGCTGATGCAGCCCGTACCAATGAGCATGGAGAATGTTGTCATGCGGAGTGTGAAGTAACTATCGAAAATTTAACCGCTTTTTTCTTCGGATATAAGAAGGCAGAGGATTGTTTTAAGGTTTATGCAAAGTCCAAAGCGGAAGAATTGTATGCGCGTCTGAATGCATTGATAAAATATGACAGGGTTTGTATCAATGAGATTGTATAAAATCTTAAGCCTGTTTTAGTTGGAAATAAAAGGAATTGATATGGGTATTTTTAAGCTGATTAAAAATGAAATTGCAATAGTAAGAGAGCGGGATCCGGCAATTCATTCCGCATGGGAAGTTTTATTGTATCCCAGTTTTAAAGTCATGTTACACTATCGTCTTGCGCATAAGCTATATGAAAGAAAGATGTATTTTCTTGCAAGATATATCTCGCAGCGTGCCGTACGGCGTACGGGAATTGAGATTCATCCTGGTGCTGTGATTGGCGAAGGGCTTTTTATCGACCACGGAACAGGTGTAATCATCGGTG
Organism: Lachnospiraceae bacterium; assembly: GCA_015056945.1. Taxonomy (GTDB): domain Bacteria; phylum Bacillota; class Clostridia; order Lachnospirales; family Lachnospiraceae; genus UBA3766. The sequence continues at coordinate 31,792 of SVFH01000016.1, forward strand.
AAACAACGATTATCGGCAATAATGTAACGCTTTACCAAGGGGTTACATTAGGCGGTACCGGTAAAGAACATGGGAAAAGACATCCGACGATCAAAGATAATGTGATGATTAGTGCGGGTGCGAAGGTACTCGGTTCTTTTACCGTTGGAGAGAATTCTAAGATTGGAGCGGGAAGTGTTGTTCTTGCAGAGGTTCCTCCGAATTGTACCGTTGTAGGTGTTCCGGGGCGTATTGTGAAACGTGATAATGTGGCACTTCCGCGAGAATCGATGGATCAGGTACATTTGCCAGACCCGGTAAAAGAGGATATTAACCGTTTGCAAAGCGCAAACGAAGCGCTTGAAAAACGCTTGCGTGAGCTGGAAGCGAAGCTTCTGGAGCAAAAACAGTAACGGAGAAAATGTATTTGTTTAAAATATATATGAAACAGGAAAGGAAATTGTTCATATGAAGATTTATAATACGTTAAGCAAACAGAAAGAAGAATTTATTCCGATTGAGGAAGGAAAAGTACGCATGTATGTATGCGGACCTACTGTATATAACCTGATTCATATCGGTAATGCACGTCCGATGATTGTATTCGACACTGTCCGCAGATATATGGAATACAAAGGTATGGAAGTGAATTATGTATCAAACTTTACGGATGTCGATGATAAAATCATTAAAGCGGCAATCGCAGAGGGTGTTGATGCAAGTGTGATTTCCGAACGCTACATTGAAGAATGTAAGAAAGATATGCGTGCATTGAATGTAAAGGAAGCAACCACACATCCGAAGGCAACAGAAGAAATTCAGGGGATGCTTGATATGATTCAGACTTTGATTCAGAAAGGCCATGCTTATGTCGCAGCAGACGGCACGGTATATTTCAGAACAAGAAGTTTTAAAGAATACGGTAAGCTTTCCCATAAGAATCTGGATGACTTACAGGGAGGAAACAGATCCTTGCTTGTATCCGGTGAAGATCAGAAGGAAGATTCCCTTGATTTCGTACTTTGGAAACCTAAGAAGGAAGGCGAGCCTGCATGGTGCTCACCCTGGTGCGAAGGTCGTCCCGGTTGGCATATCGAATGCTCCGTTATGAGTAAAAAATATCTGGGAGAAGAAATTGATATTCATGCAGGTGGCGAAGATCTTGTATTCCCTCACCATGAGAACGAGATTGCTCAGAGTGAAGCTGCAAACGGTAAGATTTTTGCCCGCTACTGGATGCACAATGCATTCTTAAACATTGATAACAAGAAGATGAGTAAGTCACTCGGTAATTTCTTTACAGTCAGAGATATCGCTGCGAAATATGATTTACAGGTCCTTCGTTTCTTCATGCTTTCAGCACATTACAGAAGCCAGCTTAACTTTAGCGCGGATTTAATGGAAGCTGCCAAGAATTCTCTGGAGCGTGTACTTACTGCTGCAGAACGTTTGCAGGGCCTTGTGAAGACTGCACAGGAACAGGCAATGAGTGGTGAAGAAACCGAGAAGCTTGCGGTTGCTAAGTCATATATGGATAAATATGCTGCAGCAATGGAGGATGACTTTAATACTGCGGATGCAATTTCAGCATTATTTGAATTGGTTAAGTTTGCCAATACTTCTGTGGATGCAAACAGCAGCGCTGCTTTTGTAAAAGAAATTTATGATGAGTTTGCCAATATGGCAGATATTCTCGGTATTATTCTTGAGAAAAAGGCAGAAGTGCTTGACGAAGAAGTGGAAGCTTTGATTCAGGCTCGTCAGGATGCAAGAAAAGCAAAAGATTTTGCGAAAGCGGATGAGATTCGTAATCAGCTTCTTGAAATGGGAATTATCCTTGAGGATACACGCGAAGGTGTAAAATGGAAAAGAGCATGATAGATACTATACGCGAGAAGTTTGACTTGCGGGAAACAGATATTAAAACATATTCCCCGCTCACCCTTGCTTTTATGGGAGACTGTGTTTTTGATCTTTATATCAGAAGCATATTGGTAGCAAACGGAAATCGCGGTGTAAATGGTTTACATAAAGATAAAAGTAACCTTGTAAAAGCAAAAGCACAGGCAGAAATGGCGGAAGCTTTACAGGAGTTGCTTAATGATGATGAAAAAGAAATTTATCGTCGCGGCAGAAATGCCAAGACTGCTTCTTCGGCAAAGAATGCAGATATGAGTGATTATCATAAAGCGACAGGATTTGAAGCCTTGCTTGGATATCTGTATTTACAAGGCAAAGAAGAACGATTGCTGGAACTGGTTTCCTTGGCAGTTGCATTTTATCAGAAATAAGAAAGAGAGTTACTATGGGATATCGTGAATTTACCATTGAAGGAAGAAATGCTGTTATGGAAGCATTTCGTTCCGGGAAATGTATAGACAAATTATTCGTTTTGGACGGTTGTCAGGATGGTCCGGTGCTTAGCATCAAAAGAGAGGCGAAGAAACAGGACACATTAATCCGTTATGTAGATAAGGAACGACTCGACCAGTTGTCTGAAACAGGAAAGCATCAAGGTGTGATTGCATATGCGGCGGCTTATGAATATGCAGAAGTAGAAGATATTATGGCATTGGCGAAAGAAAGAGGAGAAGAACCTTTTATCTGGCTTCTGGATAATATTGAGGATCCTCATAATCTTGGTGCTATGATTCGTACCGCACATCAGGCCGGAGCACATGGTGTGATTATTCCAAAGAACAGAGCAGTTGGATTAACGGCGACGGTTGCAAGAACTTCAGCAGGGGCATTAAATTATTTGCCGGTAGCGAAAGTTACTAATCTTGTCAAAACAATTGAAGAACTCAAAAAAGATGGTCTTTGGTTTGTATGCGCGGATATGGACGGAACCGTTATGTATGACTTGAATCTGACGGGTCCTATTGGTCTTGTGATAGGAAGCGAAGGCGAAGGAGTCGGACGTCTCGTGAAGGAGAAATGCGATTTCGTTGCATCTATTCCGATGCATGGACAGATTGATTCTCTCAATGCTTCTGTTGCGGCTGGGGTACTTGGTTATGAGATTGTAAGACAGAGGATGTGTGCTAAGAAATAGTGAAGAAGGATTGTTGAATGGATAAATACAACGATTATACGGATGAAGAATTAATCGGTCTTTATCGCGAAGGGGAAGAAGAAGTTGCGGAATATCTGATGGAAAAGTACAAGAATCTTGTCCGTAGCAAAGCAACTTCCATGTTCATTTTGGGCGGTGATACGCAGGATTTGATTCAGGAAGGTATGATTGGTCTTTTTAAGGCGGTCCGGGATTATGACCCGGGAAGAGATGCCTGCTTTTATACCTTTGCGCAACTTTGTGTATCCCGTAATATTTTCACTGCTGTACAAAAATCAGGAAGAAAAAAACATGCACCACTGAATTATTATGTGTCAATTTACGGTGCGGATTCCGATGAGGAAAAGGATTACAGCGTAAGCAGTCAGAATGATAATCCGGAAAATATCATGCTGAGCAAGGAACGGCTTGAGCAGATTGAACAGGCTTTGGAAACAGAGTTAAGCCTGTTAGAACGCCAGGTTGTTCAGTTGAGAATGACCGGAATGGGATATGATGAAATCTCGAGAATTCTCGGGAGAGACAGCAAATCTGTAGATAATGCATTACAAAGGATTAAAAATAAAATGAAAAAATATATGGATTGTTAATCTAAAAAAAGGAGTGAAAAAAATGGTTAGAATTGGAATTATGGGATACGGAAATCTCGGCAGAGGAATTGAATGTGCAATTAAGCAGAATGCGGATATGAAGCTGGTAGCAGTATTTACCAGACGTAATCCGGAAACGGTAAAAATCCTGACAGAAGGTGTTAGCGTATATTCTGTTGATGATGTGCAAAAATTGAAAGATGAAATTGATGTATTAATTCTTTGCGGAGGCAGTGCAACTGATTTACCGAAGCAGACCATGGAATATGCGAAATATTTTAATGTTGTGGATAGTTTTGATACACATGCGAAGATTCCTGAACATTTTGCAAATGTAGATGAAGCGGCTGCAGCAGCAGGAAATGTTGCTATTATTTCCTGCGGATGGGATCCGGGTATGTTTTCTTTGAATCGCTTATACAGCGGTGCCATTCTTCCGATGGGAAAAGACTATACATTCTGGGGAAAAGGAGTCAGCCAGGGTCATTCTGATGCAATCAGACGTGTGGAAGGCGTTTTGGACGGAAAGCAGTATACGATTCCTGTTGATGCTGCATTAGAGGCTGTCAGAAGCTGTAGTAATCCTGACCTTACAACCAGAGAAAAGCATATTCGAGAATGTTTCGTTGTAGCAGAAGAAGGTGCTGATCTTGCACGCATCGAAGCTGAGATTAAGAATATGCCTAATTATTTTGCTGATTATGACACAACAGTTCATTTTATCAGCAAAGAAGAACTGGATCGCGACCATAGCGGAATTCCGCATGGCGGTTTTGTAATCAGAACAGGAAAGACAGGATGGAATGAAGAACATAATCATGTGGTGGAATATAGCCTGAAATTGGATTCTAATCCTGAATTTACCGCGTCTGTTATCGTGGCATATGCGCGAGCAGCCTTTCGTATGAGTAAAGAAGGCATGAAAGGATGTAAAACAGTATTTGATGTTGCTCCTGCCTACTTGAGTACTCTTAGCGGAGAAGAACTGAGAAAACAGCTTTTATAAGGAGCCGTAATGACAGATAAAAAGAGGAAAAAAAAGAGAAAACTGACAATTTTGGCACGTATGCTTTGTACGTGCCTTTTGGCATTTGTAACGGGATTTGTACTTTTTACGATTGTTTATCTTTTTTCACAGAAATTCTTTTTCATTGATATTTTAGAGGATTGGAATTATGCCTCACAAACAAAGGTAATTAGGGCACATTCTTTTCTGGAAGATTATAGTGTACTTGAGAAATATTCTTTTCCGGAAAAAATGAAGCTTGAAGTAGGAAACGCTGTATATCGTGATATGAATACCAGAGGGAATCATTTAATCGTTACGATGGATCTTTTTGGAAAAAAGGATAGAATTGCCTTTTCTTCAGTGAATAAGGTTTTAAGCAGGGCACATAGAAACGGAGAAGTTCTTCTGTTTGTGGATGAATTTAAATCCTATCATATGGCTGTGAAATCAGCTCCTTGTTTTTATCCTGATACGTTTTTTTTACGAAATAGGGGGAAACGTACATGGATTGCGAAGGCGGACCCCAAATTTCCGTATAAGGAAGAAGGATTTTTTATTCAGGAGGAAACAGAAGCAGGCTATCAGGTGATTATGGCCGTGGAAGGTGAGACGGATGCCGGTTATTTGAAGCTGGAATATGATTTAGTGAATAACCGTTTGTATCGTTTCCTATATCTGGAGAATAAAGTAGTCTACAGCGAGACAAGGGCGAAGGATACTATTTGTTCTGCGACCGGCTGCATAAATGAGCTGCAAAGAAAGGACTGTTTGGTACTCGAAGCAGATAAGATGCCTGAAAGTATGGAAATTGACATGGTGCTTGATGGTCATCCTTTTGAGATGATGCAGTGCAGTTGGAGAAAACATGAAATAATGCCGGAAATAGGTGTTTATCAGACGAAGCTTATGATAAACAATGAAGAGTTGGTACAGGAAGTAGAAGTACGTGATACCACTGCACCGCAGTATTGTGAAAGCGATTTTATTTTTTTTGAAGGGGACAAGATTGATTTAGCCTGGATTGAAGAACAGTGTTTCGAAGATGTTTCTTTGCCGGTTTCGGTTTCTTTTTCGAATCCGAATCAGGAGCGTGTTGTTACGGCGGAGAAAGTAAAAGGCGGAGTTTTAAGTGTACCGGTTCTTGCTACGGATGCAAACGGAAACAGTGCCGAATATGATTTGTCTTTTAGGGTATATGATAATAAAGATTTACCGGAATGGTTTCGTTTTTTCATGGATTCAGAAGATGAAGATTTACTCCAAAGAGTGAGATGTGGAGAAATGGAAGTGATTCGGACGGAATATTTTGAAACTTACGAAGAAGGGCATTGGGAAGAAATGTATGAAGAGGCGGTTGAAGGCTATAAAACCGCTGTACGCAAAAATCTTGATATTCGTATAGAGGGGAAAGAATGGTACGGCTATCCTCTTATGGAAGTGTATGCAGGTATACATGATATTCCGGATTACTTGCTTGATTCGTACATAGAGAACGGATGGTGCATTAATCTGTGCGACGGTGAGCTTCTTTTGGATGATATGGCATGTGCTGGTATTACATTCTACGGAGAGCAGAAGATTGATATGACATCGTACTATGAGAGAGCTTATTCGTTCCGCGCAACCATGATTCACGAATTTGGGCATTATGTTGATTGGTATTACGATTTCGAAATTCGCAATGATGAAGAGTTACGTGAATATTTGGTATGGAAGAGAGAAGACTTCGGATTAAGTGAAGAGGAAGTAAATGAATGGTTTTCAGAGGGGTGTGTCGGTGACCCGTATGAATTCATATATGGAGATTACAGACATTATTCTGTTGTTTTGGTAGATGAATTTTTTGCAGACAGCTTTTTCTTTTATTGCGCTTATCCAGAGAAATTTGAAGCAGAATATCCACATATTTATCGTAAGATTGACGAGATGGTTGAAGAATAGAGAATTAGCTTGAGATGAGTCAGTTCTGCCAAAATCAAGTGTAATCACTGATTTTGGGCATAAAAAAAAGCTGCTGACGGGAATCGGATTTTGCTTAATTGCTTTAAAATAAAGAGGAAAAATAAAAATAATTTAAAAAGGAGGATATAGGCAAGTCCTTTTTTAAAATAAAAGTCGCTAATTTAATCGATAGCGGCTTTTTTTATTTTATAATTCATTATGTAACAAGTAGATAACATTGATCGATTTAAGGAGGAAAAAAAATGAAATATAAGTTAGTAGGTATCAATGTAATTGAAAAAGATAATAACAAGTATTTTGTTCTTCATTGTGTAAGTGAAGAGGTTGTTGGTCGTGATAATTTTACCGGACAGAAAGCTGAGCAGTTTTTCTTAAGACAGAATCAGATGCCGGCTGTTAAAATTGGTGATACTATCATTCCCAGATATGACATCAGCGGACAAAAAGCATATCTTTTAGGGTTTGATGTATGCAAATAAATCCTGATCAATTCCCCCAGGTAGAGGAAGATGAATCCGGAGCACAAGCTCCGGAAGAATCTTCTGATGTTTCTTCAGATATAGCCGAAGATTTATCTGAAGATATCGATGTATCTGAAGAAGCATCTGAAGATATCGATGTATCTGAAGAAGCATCTGAAGAATCGCTTTTTCCTTTTTATGATGGTTCTTTGGTGGATGATTCTTCTGAATCATCTACGGAAGTGCCAGTCGATTTTTCTGTTATGACGCAGCAAATAGAAATAACTAATTGTTTATTAATTATTATTGTTTTGCTGCTTCTCATAAAACTTATAAGCAACATAATGGCCACGTTGTTTAAATCTTAAATAGGAGGTAAAGAGAATGGACGGAGCAACAACAGCTAGCACCATCGCAAGCATTGTAAATGCTGAAATGTTACAGGGTGTTTTAAATGAAATCTTGGCATTATTGCCTGTAGTCCTTCCGGTATCAATCACGTTTATTGGTATTCGTAAAGGCCTTTCATTCCTTACAGGTGCACTTCACTCTGCTTAATGAATGGAAGATTTATAGCGGACGGCTTAACCGTCCGCTTTTCTTTTTAGGAGGTTTTTTATGAAAAGAATTTATATTTTTTTATCATTTTTTTTATGTTTTATAATTGCATTTTCTCCGATTTCTTATGCTGCAACTGGTTCAGGTGAATTTAATCCTTTTGTTGAGGGATTTCCTTTAAATGAGGATATCTCTTTGTATAATTCCATTGATACACCGTATCACTATAATTTTTATTCTGATACGGAATCTTTAATTGTGGCTGCTATTAATTCCTTTGGTAATTCAAAAAATTATACTTTTGATTTTGGTGATATTGAATATATTTTGTTTTATAAGGATAAATATAATTTGCAACTTCTTTTTTGGGATAAAAGTGCTGTTCCTAATATTGAATTTGATGTTTTAGATTCTTATAACCAGCTTATATTTTTCCCGTCTGTTATTTCTAGTAGAAATGACAATTTCAGGTTTGGTTTTATACAAATGTATTGCGGAAGTTCTTCTTCAAAAGTAAATTTTACTCATAATGCTCATTCTTCTTCTTATTTATCTGCTTATTTGCGTTGGTATCCAGAGTCGGGTACCAATCATGAATATCAACCTGCAGATAAAGGTTGGTTTACGCAATTACTTCCTATTTGCCAGCGTGGTGCTGAATTACCTTTTGTTTTTCAGGATTCTACCTATTATCTATTTGATAATACTTCTGTAGAACCGGATGAGCCTTCTGAGGATGATATTGTTATTCCTGATATTCCGGAAGATACAGATAGTTCTATTGTAACGCTAATAAAATCTATTGCGTCTTTCTTTAGCCAGTTATTTGGTAAATTAAAGAATTTATTTAATAATTTAATTAATAATATTAAAAATTTTATTCAGGATATTATTGATACTATTAATAATGTTCTCTTTGAAATTGAACAGTTATTTCATGGAATTACTTCTATATTTGACGCTTTATACTCTTATGGTCTTGATGCTTCGGGTGAATTTTCTGTTATTAAAATGATTAAGGTTGTTTTTCTTCCTGATGATGATTATTTTAATGAAAAATTCAATACCTTTTGGGACTCGAATTTTTCTTGGGTTTTATATGGAGATACAATTTTTGATTCTATTATTGATATTTTTATAGATGCTGCTAATAATCCAACTGCTCCGGAAATTATAATACCTGCAGGTTCTTATGGTTCATTTGTTCTTCAGGATGATGTTGTTTGGTCTTTTGATTGGTATTTGGACTATAAACCGACTGCAGATAAAATTATTGCTGCGTTTATATATTTAATGTTTATTTATCGTATGATTACTTCATTACCTTCTGTAATTAGTGGTATTGGTTCTCCTTTTGTTTCCGGTGTAAGTGTTTATAAAAATTCAGATCTTGCTAATAAAAAGAGAGGTGGTTGATTATGATTTGGAATTCTGCTATTGATTTTTTATTTAGTTTTCTTAATTCATTATTTCATGGATTTGGATTTTATGATGAGAATGTTTTTCATAGTCTTACGGATATTTTATCTAATACCATTAGTGTTATTGATTCCTTAAGGGTTATTGTTCAGCCATATATGGAATTTGTATTCTTTTTTATTCCGGTTAATTATATTGCACCCATATTTTTGATTATTGCTGTTTTTTTTATTGTTCGTTTAGTTGTAGCTATTTTAAAGACTATTATGGAACTTGTTCCGATTGTATAGATCCAAAGCTCCGGGCGGTATGCTGCAGCATACCCCGGAGCTGGTCTATATCAGGAAGAGAGGAGAGAGATATATATGTTAAAAACTTTGTTTAATATGATATGGATGCTTTTAAAATGGCCGTTATATATAATATGTGCTATTATTGTATTCTTTTATTTGATTGTGTTCCTGCATTTGCTCTACCAGATTGTTGTTAAAAAGAAACGTCCAAAAAAAGCAAAGTCTAAACATAATTATAAAAGAAAGCCATTAAAGGATTTGTTTTGGTATTTTCCGCAGCAATGTGCTCTTGATATGTTGAATAAGAATCCTGACGCTTTTCCTTATCAAGGAGTTATTATTTTTGAAGGTCGTCAAGGTTATGGAAAGACTATTTCTATGATGGAGTTTACCAGACTTATGCAGTTGCAGTATCCGGATGTTAAATGTCTCTGTAATATAAGTTATGAATATCGTGATGGAGCTCTTACTCATTGGCGGCAGCTCCTGAAGTATGAAAATGGTGAGGAAGGTGTAATTGTTGATATTGATGAGATTCAGAACTGGTTTAATAGTAAAGATTCTAAGGATTTTCCGCCGGAAATGCTGACTACAATTACTACTAATCGTAAAAATGCCCGGATAGTTTGTGGAACGGCTCAACAGTTTTATATGATAGCTAAAGATATTAGAACTCAGACCACAGAAGTCCGGAGCTGTCGTACCTTTATGGGTTGCCTTACTTTCGTGATTCGTAAATTTCCTATAGTTGAATCAGATGGCACTATTCGAGGATATAAATATCTGGGAATGTATTTCTTTGCTCATAAGCCGGTTCTGCGTGAAAGTTATGATACAAAAGAAATGGTTGATCGTCTTGCAGATGTTGGATTCAATGAACGTCCTCCGGAAGTAAAAGTAGATATGAGTCAATTCCGATGAGCTGTCGATTGTAGCGCAGCGGAATGAGCAGCTATGCCCGCAGGGCATATATAACCTGATATTCAACAGGCCAACGTAGATTACCGGGTATTGATGTGATGCAATACACTAGGCGGTACTAGAAAAAGATATAGGCATCTTAGAAAACAAAAAAGGCTGCGTAGCAGCATAAAAAGAGAGGAATCGAGCTCCTCTCTTTTTATTTTAGATCTTTTGCTAAAGCAAATTTATAAAACGCTTTGCGTTTTATTTATAATGAGAGAGCAGAAACTGCTCTCTCTACCTTTATTTATTTTTTGTGAGATTGTCAAGGGTCTCAGTCATAATTTTTTTCTTTAAAAAAATTATGCCCCTTGATAATTGAATTAAAAATAAATAGAATCTTTTACAGCCATGCGGCCTAAAAAATAAAGAGGTGACTCTTTATTTTTTATCTCACAATGCCGCATAGCGTACGGTACCAGGTTGTATAAAAATAACAGAAGAGATGGAATTTATATTTTGATGATATAAAAGAGAAGTGGGGGTTAGCATTGCCCCCCACTTCGTTACACGTTACAAATTACCTTCTAGCCCTTGTATTTACTGGGTTTGAAGTGTGTAACGCACTTTGTTACATTTCATTTTACTTCGTTACATTTTCTCATTTACTTTCTTTTTAAACTCTTCATTTTTATAAAATTCGTGTATCTGTAACCCGGCATTTAATAAAATTTTAAGTTCGGCAGCATTCATTTGAGCAATACACATGAGCTGTTGAATGAGTGATTCACTCTTTCCTTTCAAGGCATTTTTTAGTTGCATTTCCAGTTCTTCTTCTTCGGTCAATCCCTTAAAAATAGGCTCTTCCCCGGTTTCTAACCATTCTTTTCTGACATTGAATTCACGGCAGATATCAGCAATGATTCTTTCTGTTATTTTTGTTTTTCCTGTTTCACAATATGCATAAGCTGATTGTGTTATATTTAACTTTTCTGCCATTTCTTGCTGTGATATTTTTAAATGTTCTTTTCTTAATATTTTTAAATTATCTTTCAATTTCATTACCTCCTTTTTTAGTATTATAATGAATTATTCATAAAAAATCAAGATTTATTATTGACAAAATATGAATAAATCATTATAATAAACTTACGATATATGAATAATTCATAAAAAGAGAGGAGAAAGAAAATGAATTACAAAACAGAAGAACAGTTTAAAGAAGAAATTGAGGTTATTTGTGGTAACCAGTTTGAAGCCGGCTTGAATTGCATTGAATTTCAGCAACATTTAGAAATCGTTGAGCATTGGATTCTGTGCGAATGGCAGCTTGGTCATATTGATATGTCTGATATTCAGATGTTTAAAATGTACGCAAAGCAGACTGCTTTTAAGTATTGGCAAGTTTAAAAGAGATGGGAGGTGTGTTTTGATGGATGATAAAACTGTAAACAGAGATAAATTAATTGTATTGATTGAGCAGATGACAACACAGGAGCTTTTCATTTTGGTAACTATGGCAAATTCCATATTGATGGAAAAAAATGTATTGTGTGGAGGTAATGATTAAATGTCATTTAGTGATTTTTTATTGTGGCTTACAGAACCTAGTTTTCCGCCTTTTGTTTTTTTTATTTGTCCATTTGTGTGGTATTTGGCAGGTTTTACTTCTGAAGCTTTGTGTCGAAAAATTGATTGTGAAAAGGAGAAAAGAAATGAAAACAATCAGTGAAATTATTCGTGATGTAGATACAGATGAACAGCTTTGTGAACGTGTGGAAAATTGTTTAAATGGTGTAAAGGTGTCTTTTATTCAGCTTGGATATATGCTCCGGATATTAAAAGAACGTGGATTTGATAATGCAGCTCTTCAGGACCGGTTTGGTCTTTCTAAATCAACTATATGCCGTTCCATCCAGTTAAACGAACAGTTTAGCGAGAATGGATATTCTTATAAACTGGATGAGAAATATGCTGCATTTAATAAATCACAGTTGATAGAGATGCTTCCTCTTTCTGCAGAACAGAGAGAGGAAATTACAGAAGATATGTCTGTTGCAGATATTCGTGAACTGAAGAACCAGGAAGAGGAAGAACCGGAAGAGGAACTGGAAGAGGATGAAGAAGAGGAGATTGATGAAGAAACACAACTTCCTACTTTCAATATGCAGGGCCGTTGGTCTGATTTCTATCGTGCTATTGCAAAGAAGCTCTCCGAACTTTCGGAAGTAGGCAGAAATATTAACAAGATGATTGATTATCTGAATAATATTCAGGATGAAAAACTTTATTTTGTTGTGGATGATATTAATTTCTATATTGAACGTAAATATAGTGCTCTTTATATTTCCAGTGATGAATATTATGTATCGTATGCTTATTTGGGTACTTATTCACTCGGTAATCAGTCGGAATTTTTGGAATTTTCTGACACACCGTTTTTAACAAAAATTGATAAATGGTCTATCAGAACGGCTCTTTCAATTTATTTGACTGAGTGTATTGATGACTGGGAATATATAGAAGATCATTTTTCTGATATTCCGGCTGCTTTGTTTGATAATGTTCCTTTGACTTTTATACTTTCGGATAAATATAAGGTTTGTGTTTGTGGTGATTCACTTGATGTGTCTTATAAGGATTATCCTGATTTTGAACATGCCACGTTAAAGAAGAAAGATTTTAATGAAGGAATAATGTTTGAATTTTACAATTGGTTGGAAGAGTTGTTTCTTTTGGCTCTTGCGGATAATCTGCGCAAATTTAAGCATTTATATTCTCTGGATGATGCTGATTTGTTTTTGGTTGATGAATCAAGCCGTTTAAATTTTTTATTTTTTCTGAATAAGGATGGAAGTATTGATAATGTTTATGGTTTATCCGGAAAAGATTATGATGATGCTCCTTTGGAATATATTGAATTGCATGATTATTTTTCAGATTGGGATGTCTGTGCTTTGAGAGTTTTCTTTTTATCCTGTACAAACAAAAAAATTCAGGATTGCATCAATGCATATAAAAAGCCTGAAAAGCTTATAAAATAAGGGGTGTCGCGAATCGCGACACTTCCGGAAAGTGTGGATATTATGGATAAATTGTTTGATTTTATACATACGATTTTACGTATTTTGGTTTCGTTGTTTTCAATCATTAAAAATATATTTAGACTCTTTTAGGAGGAAATATTAATGGCAGAGTATTATAAACCTTCTCGTAGTTGGTTTGTTGTATTCAATAATCCGGAGGAAATTATCACTTATAAACGTGATTCCTCCGGAGAGTATGTGTTAGATTCTAATAACGATAGAATTATTGAATCTTCCATACCTTCTGATTTAGCCGGAAAGACTCCTGAAGAGATATGTGATGCCTGTCTGAAATTATGGGTTGGTGATTCCGAGACCAGAACCGGTGCCTGTTCTTATTGTATCAGTGCAAAAGGTTTACATCATCTTCACATGGTACTTGAGGAAGCAGCTCCTGTTAGATTCTCTAAAGTAAAAGCTGTCTTTCCCCGGGCACATTTGGAACCCACACGAGGCACCAAAGCTGAAGCAGAAAATTATATTAATAAACTTGGTGTATGGGGTGAAAAAGGTGAACAGATTGTTTGTATCAAGTATCACGGAGAAATTAAAGGCAGACAAGGACAGCGTTCTGACCTTGAAACGGTGGAACAGATGTTAAATGACGGTATTCATCCAAACGATATTTTGCTTAAATCACTTAAATATGAGAAATATGATTCCATGATTAAACAGCATTATTTCAGAATTAAGAAAGAAAATGCTCCTGTTGAAAGAGATGTTGTCGTGTATTGGCATGTTGGCCCTTCCGGATGTGGCAAAACGCATGTTTTGCATGAGTTAAGTGAACAGTATAAAAATGATTTATATCTGGTATCTAATTATACAACCGGTTATCTTGATGATTATATAGGAGAGAGTGTTTTGTTTTTGGATGAGTTTCGAGGTCAGATCCCTTTTGCAACACTTCTTACGATGCTGCAGGGTTATACATCAAGATTTCATGCCAGGTATCATAATGTTGTTGGCCTTTGGACGGAAGTACATATCACTTCAGTCTTTCCGCCGGAGAGACTCTATAAAAAGATGGTTGATGCGACTGATCAGGATATTGATACAATTGAACAGCTCAAAAGAAGAATAACAGGTATTTTTTATCATTGGAGAGATAAGGAAGAAAATTATTGTAAATTTTATTGCGGTATGTCTGACTATATCTCTTATCAGCGCCTTGTATTGGATGCGCTTGGATATACTCCCGAAACATTTAGAACTATTAAAGAAGATGAAGAAAAATTTATTCAGGAAATATTGAGGTGGTAGCATGAATTTAGAACATATTCAGGAAGAAACATATAATACATATTTGCATTTCAGAGACTTTAGTGATAATGTAGGAGTTGGACTTGCCTATGATTATGATATGTTAAGAGAACAGATATTACAAAATCATGAACGTGTCATAACATTTGATTCTAACAAGATGCTTTATTCAACCTACATTGACAATAAACATAAATTAACCTGCAGAACCAAAGAAGGATTAGAAGATAAACTGGTCAATTTTTACATGAAAAACTTTACCGGATTATATCACTTCCCGGCTGTTTTTGACCGTGCTCTTATCTTTAACAAGAAATATGATTATCTTGCGCCTTCATCTATTGACCGCTATAAGTGTGATTTTTATAAATATTTTGATAATTCACCGTATTTTAATCAAGATATCCGCTGCATTACAGAAAAGGATATTATCAGTTTCTTTAATGAAATTATGAAGGATAAACCTACAAGTAAGAATGTATCTAATATTAAAACGGTTATTAGAATGGTGTTTTCTTATGCCAGGATGCAGGAACAGGTGGAATGTTTACACATTAATTCTGTATTTGACAACATGCAATTTCCACAGCGCGCTTTTGCTCCAAGAAAGATACAACAGAACCGGGTATTTAATGATGATCATCTTGATAAGGTTTTTAATTATCTTTCAGAAGATAATGTAATTGACCTCGGTATTAAACTGACATTTTATACCGGCTTACGTGTTGGAGAATTATGTGCGCTTAAGGTAGAAGATATTGATATTCCCGGTAAAGTGCTAACAGTAAATCGTGCGGAGACTGTTTCAGGTACCGGAGAGAATCGAACTTATGAAGATGCAGCTCCCAAGTGTTATAAGAGCAGAGAAGTTGTTCTTTCAACTAAAGCTGTTGATGTCTTGAATAAACTGATTGTTTTGTGTCGTTCCGGGTTCCTGTTTCCGGATGGAGAATCTCATAAGCATAAACATGTATTTGACCGGAGACTTAGACGTATTTGTGATAAATTGCAGCTCCCGGCTTTCTCCATGCATGATATCAGGAGAACTTATGCGAGTAAACTTCTTGATTCTGATGTGACAGAGAGGTTTGTGCAGGACCAGATGGGACATACTGATATCAGGACAACCAGACAATATTATTATTATTCTACGCAGCGTCAAAATGATTATCAGAGAATGGCAGATATTTCTGCAATATAAAAAGAGCCCTCACCCGGCTCTTTTTACTTGTAAATATATTGCAAAATATCAACTGTTTCCCGTCAACTATCTAAAAACAGGAAGCTGCTGACGGGAATCGGACCCGTGACCTCCGCACTACCAATGCGACGCTCTACCGACTGAGCCACAGCAGCAAGTTTCATGCTTAAGCATGTCACCGAAAGCTATAATACCATAGTGAAAAGTGGTTTGTCAATTAAAACATGCAAATTGTTCAAAAAAATAGAACAAAAAATGGCAATATAAAAATCAAAGCTATCTATTGATATGTTATTGGGGTTCATGATAAAATAAATGAAGAAAAACAGTTATGAAAATGATGAAATTGAAATGGAGAACGGATGAAAAAGAAAACATTAAATGCCATTATGCAAGGCGTAATGATTGTTTTAGTGCTTGCGATAATAGTTGTATCAATTAAATTGATTCTTCGACCGGAAAGCGAAGAGATACCATCTGAGGTGCCGGTGGTTGAGGACTATTCCGAATCGGAAAGTATTCCTGAAGTAATATCAGAAGAGACGACAGAGCAACAAACTTATACCAGAGTCCGTATATTGAAAGATAATATCAATGTAAGAAGCGGTCCCGGAACGGATTATGAGAGACTTGGCTCTGCCTATGGTGGGTATGATTTCGAGTTCGTGGAACAGACAAATGACGAATGGACAAAGATTATCTATGATGGAAAGGAAGCATATATATTTACCGAATACGTTGAATTGGTTGAAATGTATTTGAATGTGGATGGGAAATATGTAGATGTTCCGAACTGATGAGACTATTTTACTAAATTAAGTTATGGGGCATTATATTTTATAGAGTTTAAATGAATAAAGAACCGTCGAATCACATGGAGTGTTCGACGGTTCTTTGTTATATAGAAATTTCATACAAATCAGAATTGTTTTCGGCAGTTCTTTATTGACCGCCATTTTGTGCCGCAGCAGCAGCGGCAGCTCTTCTTTGTTCGAGTTCCCACATTTGCTGATTGATAATCTCTTGATAATTCGGTTGCAAGAAAAACTCAATGTTATGCGGGCACATGTTGGTTGTAGGAGCCTGTGCAGTACTATATTGTAAAGCAGGATGTTCTACAACCGGTAATTCAGCATTGCCGAGTACCTGGAACGGACAGTTTTCGCACGCAACCAAACCGCTGTATTCACAGATGATTCCGGTATAATGAACGTTACAGGTTTCGGAAGGAACCGTTCCCTGTGCAAAATATTCGGTTGTGAGTGTATTGTCACACAAACCGGGAATCGGTAATTTACCGGAACGAGAGCAAACTGTTGCAGAAACGATTCCGTTTGGCATGGAGAAAGATTTATTCGGTAAATCCTGATGAATGCGGGACATTACGGCACGCCAAAGTGTTTTGGAAAGGTTTTTCTCTGCAGACGAAGATAATTTCTCATTATTGTCAAAACCGGTCCATACCGTAGCGGTATAGTAAGGGGTATAGCCTGCAAACCAAACATCATTATAATCGGATGTGGTTCCTGTTTTACCGGCAATTGCCATCTGGGAATTGAAGTTAACAGAACCGCCGGTACCTCTTGTAACAACATCAACCATTGCATCAGTTAATAGAAATGCAGTGGTATCTTTGATAACCTGATTGCCTGTCTGAGAGGTTTTATCAACCAGGACATTTCCTTCGTGATCAATAATCTTGGTGTATAAAGTCGGTTTAATATATACGCCGTTATTTGCTATGGATGCATACGCTGCATTTAGTTCCATATTGGTTACACCGTAGGTGATACCGCCAAGACCAAGTGACTGTCCGATATCGGTAAGCACTGTTCCGTCAGAACGTACTTCGCGTTCAACCAAAGTAGTGATTCCGAAATTCTTTAAATAGTCAAAACCAAGCTGAGGGGTAATGACGGTCAGTGTTTTAACGGTACAAATATTTAATGACTGTTCAATCGCATAACGCATGCTACAGATTCCTTTGTAGGAACCGGAACCGTACCAGTTAGACACCGGTCTGCCGTTATAGTAGTTAAAAGGACCGTCAACCTGAATATCAGCAAGTGTCATGCCGGCAGCATCCAATGCAGGGGCAAATGTTGAAATAACCTTAAACGTAGAACCGGGCTGACGTTTGGTATTCGTAGCACGATTCAAGGTTCTGCTTGCAATTTTCGGTCCGCGACCACCAATCATAGCCACAATATATCCTGTATTCTGATCCTGTACAGTAAGTGAAACCTGAGGTTGTACGGTGAGAACCAGGTTCTCGGCACGGATATCGTCGCCTTCATCCATATGAGCTTCTTTGTAAGCTTCTACAGCAGCATAAGCATCTTCCTGTGATTTATAGAGGAGATTAAACGACGGATTAACCTGTTTGTAATAAGACTGATACATTTCAGTACTGTGATTTTCAAGGTCGCCGTTTGCCTTCTCAATGGTAAGCGCATAGCTTAAAAGCCATTCGGCATTCTCAGGATAGTTCTCTTCATTGGAAAAGACTTCATTACAGATTCCCTGAATCTGAGGATCCTGTGTTGTAAAAATACTTAAACCGCCCGAATAGAGAAGACGATAAGCAGTCTGGGAATCATAGCCGCAGATGGTTTGTAAATCTTCAATAACCTGCTCGGTAAGCTCATCCACAAAATAAGTATTTACGGAACTGATATCAGTTTCCTGATTAACAAGCTGAATACGGGAATATACATCATCTGCAATGGCTGTATCATATTCGGCCTGCGTAATATAGCCTTGGTCCTTCATGTTGTTTAATGTTTTTTCCCGACGCTCAGCATTCTTTTCGGGATGAGAAATCGGGTTGAATTTGGAAGGATTCTGTGTAATACCTGCTAAAACTGCACATTCGGAAAGTGTTAACTGATAAACAGGTTTGCCGAAATAGCGCATGGATGCGGCCTGTACACCAAGTGTGTTTTGGCCTAAGTTAATGGAGTTCATGTATAATTCAAGAATTTCTTCTTTGGTAAGCTGCTTTTCAATCTCAATGGCAAGGTATTGTTCCTGAAGCTTACGCTTTACTTTTTCCATATCATCTTCTTCCGTAACCCAGCCTTCAAAAACGTTGTTTTTTAACAGCTGCTGTGTGATGGTACTACCACCTTGGGAAAAATGAAATCCGTTTTTGATACCTTCGAAACCGGCACGGATAATACCTTTTATATCAATTCCGTTGTGTTTGTAGAAACGTTCATCTTCAAGAGCGACAAAAGCATCTGCAAGATCCTGCGGAATTTTATCCATGGAAACGTAGCTTCGGTTTGAGTTCTGAGCGACCAGTTTCGTCATTTCATGACCTTCACAGTCATAAACCACGGTTGCATATCCGACAGGAACAACATCGAGCGTTGAAATATCGGGTGCAGAACTTAAAATTCCCTTGAACATTCCGAGTCCTACGCAACATAAAAGGATACAACCTGCAATTGCGGAGAAAAAGAGTGCTTTCAGAAAGAATACACCGCCCATTTTCTTTATTTTTTTGTTTTTTGAATTGAGTGCCGCCTGTTTCCGTTTGACACCTTTAATTCCATAGTTCATTTTCAATCCTCCTCACGAACAACAACATTATACCAAAAATGAAATGGTAAATAAAGGTTTTTCTTTAGTGTTCACACTTTTAACGTATTTTATACAAGATTATTCACACATTTGGCATAATCTGTGATACAATAATGAGCGTATAAAGGAGACGGTATATGAAAGTATTAATGAAACCGGGAACGGCGGAAGTGGTAGAAAAAAAATCCCGCTTTATTGCTTCCATGGCCAGTGTGGAAACACCGGAAGAAGCAACCGCTTTTATTGAATCAGTGAAAAAGAAATACTGGGATGCAAAGCATAATTGCAGCGCATATATAATAGGAAGAGACGGAGAATATACACGTTGCAATGATGACGGAGAACCGGCTCAGACGGCGGGGCTTCCGATGCTGGAAGTGTTGTTACATTCGGAGGTTCGAAATGTTGTTGTGGTGGTGACAAGATATTTTGGCGGAACGCTTCTTGGGACAGGCGGTTTGATTCGTGCATATGGACAGACTGTGAAGGAAGCGCTTGCAAATAGCGAAATCGGCGAAGAAGTAAAAGGAATTATGTTAACCATCAAGGCGGAGTATACATTGCTTGGAAAGATACAATATACATTGGCGCAAAAAGGCGTTGAAATTATGGACACTATATATGAAAGCGATGTTATGTTAACTATTAGATTTCGCAGTGAATTATTAGATGCGATTGAAAAAGAGCTGATTAATGTAACCAGCGGTAAAATAGAAATATGTGACAGAGCAGAGTGTTTCTATTTGCAGAAGGAATAAAGGTTACTTGGATATGGGAGGAAATACACAATGAGTTACGCAGATCAGATATTTATTAATATGTGTAGGGATATTTTGGAGAACGGTACGAGTACGGAAGGAGAGAAAGTAAGACCGAAGTGGGAAGACGGGACAAGTGCTTATACCATTAAGAAATTCGGCGTGGTAAACCGCTACGATTTATCCAAAGAATTTCCGCTTATTACCCTTAGAAAGACTGCGTTGAAGTCCGCAACCGATGAGATGCTTTGGATATGGCAGCAAAAGTCCAACAACATCAATGATTTGCACAGCCATATTTGGGACGAATGGGCAGATGAAAACGGTTCCATCGGTAAGGCATACGGCTACCAGATGAGTGTAAAGCATAAATATAAAGAAGGTATGATGGATCAGGTTGACAGGGTTATTTATGATTTGAAGAATAATCCGTTCAGCAGACGTATTATGACGAATATTTATGTTCATCAGGATTTGAGTGAGATGAATCTGTATCCTTGTGCGTACAGCATGACTTTTAATGTGACACAGAAGCCGGGAGAGAAACGTTTGACATTAAATGCAATTCTTAATCAACGTTCTCAGGATGTACTTGCAGCAAATAATTGGAATGTTGTGCAGTATTCCGTGCTTGTTCATATGCTTGCGCAGGTATGCGATATGAATGTCGGGGAACTGGTTCATGTAATTGCGGATGCGCATATTTATGACAGGCATGTGCCTATTATTAAAGAGTTAATTGAACGACCTGTCTATGATGCACCGAAGTTTTGGCTGAATCCGGAAATCAAAGACTTTTATCAGTTTACGAGAGATGATGTGAAAGTAGAGAACTATATTACCGGACCGCAGATTACGAATATTCCGATTGCAATTTAGTTTACATAAAATATAAAGGGGGATGGAAATGGAAAATGCCACCATTATTGGCGGTGCTGACGGACCGACAAGTGTTTTTGTCAGAGAAAAAAACAGAAAAAAGACGTTTCGGAAAAAAATCAATGATTATTTTTTTAATAAGAAGCGTAAAAGAATCAGCAGTTCCATAACAGTTAACCCGCATACGTTAGAAGAAGTGATTGCTTATGCAAAGGCAAAATATGCGGCGATGGAAACAGAGCAGGATTCTGATAAATATCAGGAAAATTTCCTCAGTGCCAAAGAATGGATGATTCGTACTCACGCGCCGGAGCTTCTTTGTGATTGTCCTAATGTCAGTGTGCCTGCGACATTTAGTGAAGAAGCGGTCAGGGAATTTGTGAATCAGACGGAAGCAGTGCGCAATTATGTAAAACAAATTCCGGAAGAAACATTTCAGATGGATTTTCATATTTATGAAATACGAAATAATGATGCGGCGTGTGATATTGTGGCGGATTTCAGGTGGGATTTTTTTTCTGTTTCTTATGCAGGTGAAAAGAAGGATATAAAAGGATTTGATCGTATCAATAAAGAACTCCATACTTTTTATGGTGTTACAGAGACGGATATTGTCAACCGGACCAAACGTTATTCAAAATTATTAGAGGTCTTGTGCCGCTGATTGTGTTAAGGATTTTGTCAGTTTGGTTATAATACATAAATGAATAAAGATAGGAGAACAACATGAAAATTTTAGTTGCAGTAGATGAGAACTGGGGAATTGGAAAAAACAATGATCTGTTAATCCGTATTCCGGCAGACCAGAAGATGTTTCGACAGATGACAACGGGAAATGTAATTGTAATAGGAAGGAAAACCCTGGAGTCTTTTCCGAATGGTGCGCCGCTTAAGGATCGCGTAAATATTGTACTTACTAAGTCGGAAAGGGAAAGTAAAAACGGAGAAGTCATTGTGAACGGCATAGAAGAATTGCTGGAAGAAGTAAAAAAATATACGGATAAAGAAATATACGTGGCCGGTGGAGGCAGTATTTATAAGCAGCTTTTGCCATATTGCAAAACGGCATACGTAACGAAGATTGACCGCAAATATGATGCGGATGTTTGTTTCCCGAATCTGGACGCAGATCCGGAATGGGAACTGGCGGAATCCAGTGAAGAACAAATCTATTTTGATACAACCTATCATTTTTTAACATATGAAAGAGTGCAGAACTAAAAGACCACCTGATTACGACCGGAGCTTTTACCTTGATAGAGCTTTGTATCCGCTTTGGCGATGGTTGCTTCCGCACCGATAATCTGAGAATATTCCTCTAAACCAAAGGTCATGGTGATTTGAATACTGTGATCTTTAAAGAGGAATTTCTTTTTTTCTATCTGCATACGCAGGGATTCTAAAATGATATATGCCTGCTTTCCGCTCATTCCTTCGAAAGTAAAAAGGAATTCTTCACCGCCCCAGCGTGCAGCGCATCCGCGTCCGCGCATGGTTGCTTTGAACATATCAGCAAGAGACGTGAGAATGTAGTCGCCGGCATCATGGCCGTAATTATCATTGATATGTTTGAAAAAGTCAACGTCTGCAATTGCAATACAGAAAGGTTTACCACTGTGGTTGAAGTCGTAAACAAGTGTCTGAAGATGTTCGTTCATGTTGCGGCGGTTCGGCAACTGGGTAAGTGTGTCTAATGACGCCATAATACGCAGTTTATCATTGATTTTGCGCAATTTATTTTCTGCCTGATTAAATTTCGTACAAAAGAAGTATGAAATTACCAAAATAAAACAAGAGTATGATATCGTCTGAAAGGTCTGAAAGAAAAATGAGAATAATGTGCCGGGGGTATACGCATGATCGGTCAGATGCGATAACACGGCAAGTGCAATAAATGAGATGATATTAATTTGGGCAAAACGCATTTTGTTGCGCATGGAAGCATTAATATCAAAGAAAATAATCATAATCGGAATCAACATATTCCACTGGAAATTGGTAGCCCAGCCGGATATCAGGGTCAAAAGAATTGTAGAGAGATAAAGCGTAACATGGAATATACGCATTGCTTTTTTGGTAAGGTCTGTATAGGTGTTCACAAATGCAATAAAAATAAGCCCGATGAAAAGAAGAACAATCACGCTTAAAGAAAAATGATTAATGAACGCAAGGAAAATACTGGAAATAAAATAGTATAAAATATACAAAATACAGAGAAAACGCAGGAGGATTGCTAATTCTTTGGTTTCCTGTTCGTCATTTACATCTTTTAAAAGAAAAGATTTGATTTTTCGGAAATATTCTTTTAACATAGGTGCCTCCTTGTTGAATTCGTCTGAATCTTGTTACATTTTATCACACTTTTTCTGAATATTCCATAATATTAAGGAAAAAAGAAATCATAAGAAATTCCAAGCAATTGCTATAGAATCAAATATTGTGAGTTGACTTTTTTGTCGATAAGAATATAATAGTAAAGTAAAAATGCACAATAGCTTGCATGAGAAGACAGAAGGGAGAACGCTATGAATATCAGATATGAATTAACACAAACACCGAAACAGAAACCGTCAGCAGACAATCCCTTAACATTCGGTACTATTTTTACAGATCACATGTTTGTAATGGATTATAATCCGACGGATGGCTGGCATGACGCAAGAGTCGTTCCTTACGGACCTCTTTCGTTAGAACCTTCAGCAATGGTATTCCATTATGGACAGGAAATGTTTGAAGGAATGAAAGCATACAAGTCAGAAGAAGGCAAAGTATTGTTATTCCGTCCTGACAAGAATATTGAAAGAGCGAACAACACAAACGAAAGAATTTGTATTCCGACTATTCCGGAAGCAGATTTCTTAGAGGCAATTAAGGCTGTTGTTAAGACTGACAGTGATTGGATTCCGACCAAACCCGGAACATCCCTTTACATCAGACCTTTTATTATTGCAACAGACCCGTTCCTTGGAGTACGTCCCTCATCTACATATAAATTCATCATTATCCTTTCACCGGTAGGTGCTTACTATCCGGAAGGATTGAATCCTGTTAAAATCTGGATTGAAGATGAATATGTACGTGCCGTACGCGGTGGACTTGGTGAAGCGAAAGCAGGTGCAAACTATGTAGCAAGTTTGAAGGCACAGGTAAAAGCTCATGATGAAGGATACTCACAGGTATTATGGTTAGATGGTGTAGAGCGTAAATATATTGAAGAAGTAGGCGCAATGAACATCTTCTTCAAAATTAACGGAACCGTTGTTACTCCTGCCTTAAACGGAAGTATTTTACCCGGTGTAACCAGAAGAAGCTGTATCGAATTGTGTCAGTCCTGGGGATATAATGTTGAAGAGAGAAAGATTTCTGCAGATGAGCTCTTTGAAGCAGCGCAGAACGGAACCTTGGAAGAAGTTTGGGGTACCGGTACTGCAGCAGTTATTTCACCTGTCGGACACTTACGTAAAGGTGATGAAGTTGTTCAGATTCAGGATGGCGGTATTGGTGAACTCAGCCAGAAGCTTTATGATACCGTTACAGGAATCCAGCTTGGAAAGATTGAAGGACCTGAAGGTTGGGTAGTAGTTGTTGAATAATATTACCGTATGGCCCGAATATCAAAAATATGAAGATTGTGTGAAGTTTTGACTTTGCACAATCTTTTTTGTTGAAATGGACGGAACATTGTAGTAATATGTCAATAATTGGTGAGAGGGCAGCCAAAAACGATAGGTTCACCTATTGGATTTGCTTACGAAATAGGAGTTATGGAGTGTTGGACTATTGTCAGCGCTTGAAAAAAATTGCAAAAAAAGCTCGAAAATTTCGGATATGGAATTTGGAATATCATGCTGATGTGAAGAATATAATGATATTACGTGATAGAAAAAATTCTTTTGCGACAGTAAAGCAAAGAAGGGAGAACTTAAAAATGACAGATAAGGTAATTGAAAACAATCAAGTGGTAATTATGGGAGAAATCATCAGTAAATTTACTTTCAGCCACGAGATTTATGGAGAGGGATTTTATTTGGTGGATGTACTTGTTCCTCGTTTGAGTGAGGCATCAGATGTGATTCCTTTGATGGTTTCGGAACGTCTTCTTGATGTAGAACAGGATTACATCGGACAAAAGATTTCCGTTTCCGGACAGTTTCGCTCGTACAACAGACATGATGAGGTGAAAAATAAGCTTGTTTTATCAGTTTTTGTAAGAGAGATTACTTTTATTGAAGAAATCGGTGAAAGCAGCAAAACAAATCAGATTTTTCTGGATGGATACATATGCAAAGCACCGGTTTATCGTAAAACACCGCTTGGACGCGAAATCGCAGATGTGTTGCTTGCAGTAAACAGACCGTATGGCAAATCGGACTATATTCCGTGTATTTGCTGGGGAAGAAATGCTCACTATTCCTCCACCTTTGAGGTGGGAACCAGATGCTGTGTCTGGGGAAGAATTCAGAGTCGTGAGTATATGAAGAAAATTTCAGAAACGGATGCCGAAAAAAGAGTTGCATTTGAAGTTTCTGTGAGCAAGCTTGAGAAAATAGAAGAGTAATTTGTTTGTGGCACTGTGCGTTGACATTCTCAATGCACAGTGCTATGATTATACGAAGTTATAAGGGCTAAATGGAGGTACGAGAAATGGTAAAAGCAATAATGCACGGTTGCAATGGTAAAATGGGACAGGTGATTTCAAGACTTGTTGAACAGGATAAGGAGATTGAAATTGTTGCGGGAATTGATTTATATGATGGTATTTCTAATTCCTATCCCGTGTTTAAAACAATTGACGAATGCAATGTGAAAGCTGACGTTATTATTGATTTTGCGGCTTCTACCGCTGTAGATGCTCTTCTTGATTATTGTGTAGAAACTGCAACTCCTGTTGTTCTTTGTACAACAGGTTTAAGTGAAGAGCAGATTCTCAAGGTGGAAGAAACTTCAAAAAAAGTGGCAGTTTTGAAATCTGCGAATATGTCATTAGGTGTAAACCTTTTATTGAAATTGTTAAAAGAAGCTGCAGGTACACTTGCACCTGCAGGTTTTGATATTGAGATTGTTGAGAAGCATCACAATTTAAAGAAGGATGCGCCCAGTGGAACAGCACTTGCGCTTGCTGATTCCATCAATGAAGAATTGGATAACCGTTATGAATATGTGTACGACCGCAGTACAAGACGCGAAAGCAGAAACGAGAATGAAATCGGTATTTCTGCTGTACGTGGCGGTACAATTGTCGGAGATCATGACGTTATTTTTGCAGGAGAGGATGAAGTTATTACATTTTCTCATACAGCATATTCTAAAGCTATTTTTGGTAAAGGTGCCGTTCAGGCAGCTAAATTCCTTAAAGGAAAAGATGCAGGCCTTTATGATATGCAGGATGTAATTGAAGCATAACGCCCAAAAAGACACATATGAGGGAGCAGAAATGGAATTCAGACCATGTATAGATATTCATAACGGCAAAGTAAAACAAATTGTGGGAAGCAGTTTGTGCGATGCCAATGATCATGCAATCGAAAATTTTGTATCGGACAGGGATTCTGCGTATTATGCGGCATTGTATCGTGATAACGGTTTATGCGGCGGACATATTATTCTTTTAAACGGAAAAGACAGTCCGTATTATCAGGCAACGAGAGCAGAGGCGATCAAAGCACTTCAGGCATATCCGAACGGAATGCAAATCGGCGGCGGTATTCATGCGAGAAATGCTGCGGAATATATTGCTGCAGGTGCTTCACATGTGATTGTTACCTCTTATTTGTTTGAGAACGGTAAATTATCGTATGACAGAATGAAGAAGCTTGTCGATGCAGTGGGAAAAGAGCATGTTGTGTTTGATTTAAGTTGTAAGAGAACACCACAAGGATACTGTATTATGACGGACAGATGGCAAACTTATACAGGAACCTATCTGACCCCGGTGTTGCTAAAAGAGTTGGAGCAGTATTGTGATGAATATCTGATTCATGCCGTTAATGTAGAAGGCAAATCAGAGGGAATTGAGAAAAATGTAGTTGAATTGCTTGCAGGATATGAGGGTAACGCAATTACTTACGCGGGAGGAATTCATTCTTTCGAGGATTTGGAAGCGTTATTTAACGCAGGAAAAGGACGTATTCATGCTACCATCGGAAGTGCATTGGATTTGTTCGGAGGTCCTCTTTCTTTTGAGGAACTGGTAAAGGCATTTAAAGGAGATTCTTCACAGGAAAGTGTACCAAAGCAAAGAGAATTGGTATATGAATATGTTTATCGATAAAAGAAATGAGAAAAGGGAGTGTCGCAATTGCGATACTCCCTTTTGAATCATCATGCGTATGAACGTAATGTTCGTTAATCTGTTAATACAATACTGCTTCTTTTTTAAATAAATTTATATTTAAGAAAAGGCACATCGATAAAACTGATTAATTATAACTTGGTTACGTTTACAGCCTGGGGTCCTTTTTCGCCGTTAACTACTTCGAATTCAACAGCAGCGCCTTCTTCTAAAGACTTGAAGCCTTCCATGTTGAGTCCTGAGTAGTGTACGAATACATCATTTCCTGATTCGTCAGAAATGAATCCGTAACCCTTCTGATTGTTAAACCATTTAACTGTACCTTTGTTCATTATAGATACCTCCGAAAAAATAATATATCTGTTGCTGTATTGCAACATATTTAGAATATCATACAGACGTCGAAAAGTAAAGATAATTTTGGTATGTATAGTGCAGTGAACTGACGAAATGTTTCTTGCGAAATCACCTGAAATATGATACTTTAATTACCATATATATTGCACTGTGAAAAGCATGTTAGAGAAAGCTGAGGAAGAAAGCATGAAAAAATTTTTCAAGTTTATTATGAATTTTCTGAAAGAATTTTTTATTGACGGACTGACCGGTATGGCACAGGGATTGTTTGCGACCTTGATTATCGGTACGATTGTTACACAGATTGCATCCTGGATTCCGCAAGGGTGGGGAATCGGAAGTTATCTTATGATGATGGGAAAGATTGCCATGCTGTTAACCGGTGCAGGAATCGGTTGCGGTGTTGCAATGAAATTGAAGGCGGCTCCGCTCGTGACACTTTCTGCCGCTGTGTCCGGCTTTTTGAGTGCATATGCGTCTAAAATACTTGCCGGTACTGTTTTGACTGACGGTGTCATGCAGTTTACACCGCCGGGAGAACCACTGGGGGCATTTCTCGGGGCTGTTACGGCTATTTATATCGGCAGACTTATTGCCGGAAAAACCAAGTTAGATATCATACTGACTCCTTTTGCCTGTATTCTTGCCGGAAGTACGGTGGGGCTTGTGCTTGGAAGTCCGATTAGTGTATTTATGGTTAAAGTAGGTTCGCTGATTGCATTTGGTACGCAACAGGCGCCTTTTTTGATGGGAATTATTGTTTCTGTATTGATGGGAGTTGCATTAACTCTTCCGATTAGCTCGGCGGCAATCGGTGTTATTCTTGGATTGTCAGGACTTTCAGCAGGTGCAGCGACTGTGGGGTGTTGTGCGAATATGGTCGGTTTTGCAATCGCAAGTTTTAAGGATAATAAGTGGAATGGTCTATTGGCACAAGGGCTTGGAACCAGTATGTTGCAGATGGGAAATATTGTGAAAAAGCCTACAATCTGGATTCCTGCGATTGTGGCAAGTATTGTAACAGGTCCGCTCGCAACCTGTGTATTTCATTTTGAAAATAATGCAACCGGTTCCGGCATGGGTACAGCAGGATTGGTAGGCCCTATTAATGCGTACAATACCATGGTGGCATCCGGAGTAGCACCGTTGTGGGTTTTGGTTCAGATTCTTCTGCTTTGCTTCATCATTCCGGGATTTGTTGCATGGGGGACCGCATGGATTATGCGCAAAATTCACTTGTTAAAAGACGGAGATATGAAGCTTGATTAATGATTTCATAATCGGAATACATACGGAGGATAATTAAATGGCAGAGATTTCGTTCACAACCCTTTGTTATATTGAGAAAGAGAATCAATATCTTATGATGCATCGTGTGAAGAAGCAAAATGACTTGAATAAGGATAAGTGGGTTGGAATCGGCGGACATTTTATGGAAGGTGAGACGCCGGAAGAGTGCCTTTTGCGTGAAGTAAAGGAAGAAACCGGATTAACGTTAAAAGCATGGAAGTTTCGTGGTATTGTGACTTTTTTGTCCGATGAATGGCCGTGTGCAGAATATATGTGTTTATATACAGCAGATGATTTCGAAGGGGAGATTGGTTCTTGCGAAGAAGGAAATCTTGAGTGGGTTGATAAAAAGAAGATTTATGAATTGCCGATTTGGGAAGGGGACAAAGTTTTTTTCAGACTTTTAGAAAACAACAGACCTTTCTTTTCGCTAAAACTACGTTATGAAGGTGATAAACTTGTTGAAACGGTTTTGGATGGTATCACAATGCCACTTTAGAACTTTAAACCCAAAAAGTGCAAAAAAGGATTGACAATTAATTTTCAAGTGCTATAATCTCAATAGATTTTTATTTAGGAGAAGCGTTATGTTAAAGAGTGCGAAATCTGTATTTGCATATTTTTACTTTTATTTTTACTTTATTAATCTGATTAATAAGGTTTCTCTGTCGTGCAAATAAACAGACGCTTTTAAATTGTTGAGTGTGCCTGCGTTTTCCACAGAGAAACGCAGGTTTTTTTGTTTCATAAGAAAATTAAGAGTGTATTACAAAGAAAGAAGGAAGAAGAAATGATTATTGTATTGAAACAAAACCCCAATCAGGAACAGTATGACCAGTTGCAGAAATGGTTAAAAGACCAGCACTTGGATGTGCATGTGTCGGAAGGTAAACATTCTACCATTTTAGGTTTGGTAGGTGACACTTCCATTGTAGACATTGATCTTGTATCCGCAATGGATATTGTTGAGAATGTGAAACGTATTCAGGAACCGTATAAGGCAGCGAATCGCAAATTCCATCCTTTTGATACGGAAATAGACGTAAACGGTGCCAAAATCGGTGCCGGAAACTTTGCTATGATTGCAGGTCCTTGTTCTGTTGAGACAGAAGAGCAGATTATTTCCATTGCCAAAGAAGTGAAAGCGCAAGGTGCAACAATGCTTCGCGGCGGTGCTTTTAAACCCAGAACATCCCCGTATGCATTCCAGGGACTTGGCGGTGACGGCATTCAGCTTCTGTTAAAAGCCAAAGCAGAGACAGGTCTTCCAATTGTTACAGAGATTATGGATTTATCACAGCTTGACTTGTTTGAAGAAGTAGACGTGATTCAGGTCGGTGCAAGAAATATGCAGAACTTCCAGTTGTTAAAAGAACTTGGCAAAATTAAGAAACCGATTCTTTTAAAGAGAGGGTTATCAAGTACCATTCAGGAATTCTTAATGAGTGCTGAATATATTATGGCGGGCGGTAATGAAGATGTTATCCTCTGTGAACGCGGTATCAGAACTTTTGAAACTGCAACCAGAAATACGCTTGATATCTCAGCAATTCCTGTATTGAAAGAGAAGACGCATCTTCCGATTGTTATTGACCCTTCTCATTCTACAGGATATTCCAAATATGTTAAGTCCATGTGCTTCGCGTCTACTGCAGCAGGAGCTGACGGTCTGATTATTGAGGTGCATAATGATCCTGCCAAGGCATGGTGTGACGGTCAGCAGTCCATTACGCCGGCAGCATTTGCGGATATTAACAAGGGCGTGCAGCGAATCAGAGAGGATGTTAAGGATTTATGGTAAAAACAGTCGGTATCGTCGGACTTGGATTGATTGGCGGCTCCATGGCCAAAACGGTCAGGGAAAAAACCAATTGCATAGTCTACGGATGTAACAGAAGCAGAAACATAGTAGAGCAGGCAATCAGCGAGAATGTACTTCACGCTGAGCTGACACAGGATACTGTCAAAGAATGTGATTTGCTGATTCTGTCCTTGTATGCCGCAAGAAATATTGAATATGTAAAAGCCAATATTCAATATATGAAAAAGGGCGCAGTGATTGTAGACTGCACCGGTATTAAGGAAAGAATATGTAATGAACTTTCTGATTTTTGCAGGGAACAAGGCATATTTTTTATCGGCGGACATCCGATGGCAGGAATAGAGAAATCAGGCTATCAGTATTCTTATTTCGGATTATTCCATAATGCAACGATGATTCTTTGCAAGGATGCGAATACGGATGAGAAGAAATACGAAGAATTGTCGTCGTTTTTCTTACAGCTTGGGTTCGGAAGGATTAAGACAACTACGGCAGAGGAGCACGACGCAGTTATTGCTTATACGTCGCAGATGGCGCATCTGATTTCCAGTGCGTATATTAAGAGCCCCACCTGCGAGAAACGTTATGGTTTTTCGGCAGGCAGCTTTAAGGATTTAACCCGTGTGGCATATTTAAATGAAGATATGTGGACGGAATTGTTTGCGGAGAACAGGGATTGTCTTTTGAAGGAACTGGATATTTTTATTCAGAATGTACAAGAATATCGGGAAGCATTGGCGAAGGAAGAATATAATAGTTTACATAACTTGCTTGCAGACGGTCGTATTAAAAAAGACAAAGACAACAGAATGGAAGAGAAATTTAAGGAAAAGAGTTCTCTTTGATGATTTAAACGGTTAACATAAATTATAATTGGAAGAAGGAATGAGTATGAACCGGACAGTTAAAGTAACAACCTCAACAAAAGAATATGAAGTGATTATCGGATCAGGATTGCATTACGGACAGGAAATTGCATGTGTCAAAAACCCCTGTAAAGCGGTTGTGGTAAGCGATGATATAGTAAGTTCCTTTTACGGAGAAAAATGTGTAAAGGAATTGGAAGTGTGCGGATTTGAGGTATTTACCTTTACATTCCCTAACGGAGAAAAATCTAAGAATTTATCGACGGCAGAAAAACTTCTTTCTTTTCTGGCTGAGAACGGAATTTCAAAATCCGATTTACTTGTAGCATTAGGTGGCGGTGTAACCGGTGATTTAACCGGATTTGTTGCAGCGGTATATTTGCGCGGAATGGAATATGTACAGTGTCCGACTACGTTACTGGCTGCGATTGATTCTTCGGTTGGCGGAAAGACAGCAGTAGATTTGGAACAGGGTAAAAATCTGGTGGGGGCATTTCATCAGCCCTTACGCGTGGTTTGTGATACCGATACGTTTCAGACACTGCCTGCCAACGTGTATTCAGACGGTATGGCAGAGGCAGTTAAATATGGTATGATTCGCGACAAAGAGCTGTTTGCCCGGTTTGAGAATAAGAACTATGATATTTCTGATATGGTAATGCGTTGTGTGCAGATTAAGGCAGATATTGTCGGAGAAGATGAATTCGATACAGGGGTTCGTAAGCTTCTTAATTTCGGTCATACGGTAGGCCATAGTGTGGAGAAATTAAGCCACTATGAAATCCCGCACGGCAGTGCCGTGGCAATCGGAATGGTTGTGGTTACCAAGGCATATGAGCAGGCCGGCGGGCTTGATGATTCCATGTCAAAACGTTTGATTCGTACCCTGCAGAACTATCAATTACCGGTTTCCTGCGAATTTAGCTTGGAAGATTTGGCCAAACAGGCGATTTCGGATAAAAAGCGTGCGGGGAATACCATCAGTGTTCTTTTACCGGAAGAAATCGGCAACTGTATCATTCAAGATATGAGTATGGAAGAATGGATTGCTTTTATCAGCAATGCAGAATAAAAAAGTCTGAGGAAGAAGCTATGGATAAGAAAGTGATGCCGGCAGGTAAGTGTAAAGGAATATTAGAAGCAATTTCATCGAAATCCCATGTGCATCGTTTGTTGATAGCAGCAGCGTTGGCAGATGGAGAGTCGGTTATTGAAACCAATATAATCTCAGAAGATATGCAGGCAACAATGGATTGCTTAACTGCATTGGGGGCAGAAATTCAAGTAAAAGAAAACATGATTTATGTAAACCCAATATCACGTATTTCGAAAGAAGAAAAAAATGATATAATCCTGTTAAATCCAAGAGAGAGCGGTTCGACAGCGAGATTTATTCTTCCGGTCGCATCTGTATTATGTAAACAGTTTGAAATGATTGGAAGCGGCAAACTGCCGACAAGACCGTTTGCACCTTTGTGTGATTGTATGCGAAAGAACGGTGCAGTGATTTCATCAGATTATATACCGTTGCAGGGAAGCGGTACATTAAAGCCCGGAACCTATGCGTTACCCGGAAATGTTTCGTCACAATATATTTCGGGGTTGATGTTTGCCTTGCCTCTTTTAGAAGAAGATAGTGATATTATGTTAACTACAAATCTGGAATCAAAGGCTTATATTGATATTACGACTGATGTCCTGAAGCAATTCGGCATTCAGATGACAGAGACGAAAGAAGGGTATCATATTCCGGGCAGACAGCGCTATCATACACCGGGAATGATCAAAGCAGACGGCGACTGGTCGAATGCGGCAGCTTTTCTGTGTATGGGAGCAATCGCGGGTGAAGTGAAAATGACAGGCCTTAACCTTGATTCGACACAGGGAGATAAAGAGATTGTTTCCGTATTGGAACAGTTTGGTACCAAAGTGCTTCGTGAAGAATCTTCGGTTACGGTCAGCTCAAAAAAATTGAATGCAATCCGGATTGATGTTTCACAGATTCCGGACCTCGTTCCCGTACTCAGCATTGTAGCAGGACTTGCAGAAGGGATGACCGTATTCGAGAATGCAGGACGACTTCGCATGAAAGAAAGCGACAGAATTGCGACGACGAAAGCGATGCTTTCGGTACTTGGTGTGCGGATGAAGGTTGTGGAAGAGAATCATATGACCAATTTGTACATAGAAGGTGTAAAAGAGTACAACGGTGGTAAGATTGACGGCGCAGGAGATCATCGTATTGTGATGGCGGCTGCGGTAGCTGCGCTTCGTGCAACGGCAGAGATTGAGATTCAAGGTGCACAGGCCGTGAACAAATCGTATCCCGGATTTTTTGATGATTTCCATAAAATCAGAGAAGTTTAAGGAATGATTCGGGGTATCGTTTATTAAGGGGAGAAATTATCTTCTTTTGGATGAACTGTTTTGATGGAATGGGAGCATAAGATGAGTTACGATTGTTGTATTGAAAAGGATAAGAATTGGTTTCGCTATCGTACAGGTGGGATTCTGATTCGTGACGGAAAGATGCTTTTTGTAAAAAGCAAAATCGGCGGATATTATTACATGATTGGCGGCGGTGTTCATATGGGAGAACGCTCGGATATCTGTATTGAACGCGAGATTTATGAAGAAACCGGAATGGAAGCAAAGGTTGATCGTCTTTCTGTTGTATGTGAGAATTTTTTCAAGTGTATCGGAGGAGTTATTGACGGATATGATTGTCATACGATAGAATTGTATTATTATATGAAAATAACCGGAAGCGCAGACTTATGTAAACCATGCACGGATGATGGAGAGGAACTTGTATGGGTGCCGCTTGAGGAAATTGCAGATGCGGATATTAAGCCTTCTTTCATGAAGGATTTGATTGACCGGATTCTGACACAGGAACAGGTGATTCATGTAATACAGGAAACCGATAGGTAAAAGGAGGATTTTATTATGGCAAACAGAGAAGAAACAATTATTTTTAATTCATTACCGGAGAATTTGACTGCGTTGCAGGCTTTACCTGAGGCATCGCTGGATTCTCCTTTTAAGACGACTGCATTGGTTGTTGCGGCTTTGTGTAATCTTGAAAAAGATGAGGCGGCAACCTTTGAAATGCTTGATTTCTTAAAAGGACCCGACAGTGTATCCATGTTTGAAAAACAGTTTATCAAAGAGCGTCTTTCCGGAAAGTACTATAAGACTTTTTCTTATTTTGCCGGTGCGACACCTGAGAATGCATACGTACCGACAAAACCCTATACCATTGTTGTTACGGAAACACCGTATTCCTATCCGCAGGAGAATTATGCAACCATGTATGTGACCAGTTCCGGAGCAGATTCACCCAGAGGCATCAGGTTACGCAAGAAACCGTCTACAGGACAGTGGTTTTTGGTTGAAATTCAGTGTCTTTCGGATATCAGAGTACCGGTAGAAGCAGATCCCTGGGCATAAATAAGGAGCGCTTACAATGATATACAGATGTTCAAATTGTGATAGTGCATTGGAATTCGATCCTGTATCAGGTATGATGCAGTGTCTGCGTTGCGGTTCGTTCTTTGAGACATCCGAACTGGAGGCAGAAGAACCGGAGGAGGCAGATTCCGAATATAATCCCGAGGTGGAAGAATTTGAAGATGCGTCGACCATGGAAGTTAAGATTTATACCTGTTCTGCCTGTGGAGCGGAATTAGCCGTAAATGATACAGAAGTTTCCACATGGTGTGCATATTGCGGACAACCTTCTGTTGTTTACAGCCGTGTATCGAAAGAAAAGAAGCCGAAATACATTATTCCGTTTCGGATTACGCGGGATGAGGTTTTACATACCATAAGAAATAAGTTTCGTAAAGGAATTTTAACTCCGAAAGCAGTAAAAGAGTTCGAGGTGGAAAAATTACGCGGTATCTATATTCCGTATTATTTGTTTGATGTGTATTACCACGACATCGAGGAAGTGTTTGGGGATAAAAAAATATTTAATGTCGAGGCGGAGTGTGAGTTTAAGAGGATATGTATTGATGCATCCAAAAGATTGGAGGATGAATCGACACAACGTTTGGAACCTTTTGAATTAGGGGATTTAAGATCGTTTGAACCGGCATATCTTTCCGGCTTTTATGCGGATCGGAATGATTTGTCCGCAAGACAATTAACCGGTGCGGTAAAGAAACGTTGTAAGGAACTTTTTGATTCACAGCTGAAAGGTGTTGTTCATTCGCAGAATCCCTATGTGAAAAAAAGTAATCCGGATATGGAAGTAAGAAATGCTGATTATACATTGTTTCCAATCTGGTTTATGACATTTCGTTATGCAAACAGACCTTATACAATTCTTGTAAACGGTCAAACAGGCAAAATGGTCGGGGGTGTGCCAATTCATAAGGGAAAACTGTGGGCGATGTATTTGGGAATTGCTTTCGCTACGAGTACTTTGCTTACATGTGGTTCTTTTTGGCTGTATTCCATGATAGGGGAAGGAATTGGTGCATTTGTGGCAGTGATTGTCCTGGCGCTCATTTTTCATTTGTTGGGACTTGGTTTTATCACAACCTATCGTAAGAACGTGAAATTGACCAAACTCAGTCAGACAGCGAAATTTGTGAGAGAAAGGCAGGATGAGGAATAATGGATAAGATATATTTTATACTCATTGCGGTTTGTATTTTTCTGGGAACGGGTATTGCATCACTTATAACCGGCATCATCCTTTTGAACAGCAACCGGTTCGGTGACAGCAAAGGAACGTATGATGATTTTTCAGAACATTCGTTACATGTGATTCAG
Organism: Lachnospiraceae bacterium; assembly: GCA_015056945.1. Taxonomy (GTDB): domain Bacteria; phylum Bacillota; class Clostridia; order Lachnospirales; family Lachnospiraceae; genus UBA3766. The sequence continues at coordinate 68,229 of SVFH01000016.1, forward strand.
GTGGAAAGGATTCTTTAGTACCGCATTTTTATCTGGGTCGAAAGGAGAATATATGGCACGGCAAAACATTTACGATAATGAAATCTTTTTTGAAGGATACAAAAAAATACGGGAAAATGAAGCAAACGCAAATGATTTGTTTGAGATTCCGACATTGTTTTCCATGTTGCCTGATTTAAAAGGGAAAAGTGTGTTGGATTTGGGTTGCGGATTCGGAGAGCATTGTACCCGATTTGTTGCAAGCGGTGCAGAAAAAGTAGTCGGTATCGATATTTCGGAGCGTATGCTTGAAGTGGCAAGGAAAGAGAACAGTGCTCCGGAAATTACATATCTGAATATGCCGATGGAAGATATTTCACAATTGTCGGAGCATTTTGATGTTGTGGTAAGTTCACTGGCATTGCATTATGTGGAGGATTTTGCGGATGTGATCAGAAATGTTTATGATTTGCTTGAGAAAGGCGGCGTTTTCATTTTTTCACAGGAGCATCCGTTATGTACGTGTCATTCCGGGGGAGACAGATGGACCAGGGATGAGAACGGCAATAAGTTACATGTGAATATTGCACATTACGGTGTAGAGGGCGAGCGTGAGCTCGTTTGGTTCGTTGATCATGTGAAGACATATCACAGAACGTTTTCAACTATTATGAATACTCTGATTCAGGCAGGATTTACGATAGAAGAAGTGATAGAACCGTTGCCGACAGAGGAATTGTTGAAGCATTATCCGCAGTATGAGGATTTGTTCCATAAGCCGGATTTTATGCTGGTTCGAGTTTGCAAATAGTGATTCCGCCAATTTAACAAAGAAGCGGTTGTGAAAGAGTAGCGAGATAAATAGGAGGGGGCGGAATGATATACAGATGTCAGAATTGTGACAGTGCATTGGAATTTGATCCTGTATCAGGTATGATGCAGTGTCTGCGTTGCGGTTCGTTCTTTGATGTTTCGGAGTATAACCATGAAACAGAAACGGACGCCGTAAAGGAAGCTTATAGTTTCGAAGCGGATTCTTGGGAAGAAGCAGAACCGGAAACCATGGAATTAAAGATCTATACCTGTACTTCCTGCGGTGCCGAACTGGCGGTAAATGATACGGAAGTATCTACGTGGTGTTCTTATTGCGGACAGCCGACCGTTGTTTACAGTCGTGTGTCAGAAGAGCAGAAGCCGAAGTATATTTTACCCTTTAAGGTAACGCAGGAAGAGGCTATTCATGCAGTACGACAGAGTGCGCCGAAGAAATGGTTTCTTCCGGATTCGATTAAGAATTTTGAAGCAGATAAGATTCGCGGAATCTATGTGCCGTATTATCTGTTTGATGTTTATTATAATGATTATCAAAATATTAGTATAGATACATCAAATGGAAAAGGAGAAGCAACGACGCGCCCATACTCGTTGTTGGCTGAGTGTGATTTTGAACAGATTAGTTGTGATGCGTCCAAACATTTACCGGATGAATCCTCGCAGCGTCTTGAACCTTATAATTTCTACTATTTAAAAGAGTTTCATGCTGCATATCTTTCCGGGTTTTATGCAGACCGATCTGATTTATCACCGGAACAGCTGCATGATGTTTTAATAGAGCGTTGTAAAGAAATATATAATGCAGAAGTGTTAAGGAGATATAAGCGGTCCAGTATTGTAGCGTGTGACCCACGGTATAAAATTAAAAAGGCAGAGTATGCTATGTTACCGGTATGGTTTATGACCTTCCGATATAACAACAAACCATATACGGTTATGGTAAATGGCCAGACCGGTAAAGTAGTCGGAAGTGTTCCCGTGTCAAAAGCGAAATTGACCGGATTGTATTGGGGAATTGTTTTTTTGATTTTTATATTATTAATTTTGCCATTTGTGTTGCTTGGTCTAAATAATATGATTTATTCCGATAGTTGGTTACTTTTGTTTTTTGGCAATATAGTATTGGCCGCATGTGCATTGTTTCCCCATTTTATAGGGATTTATTATATTATCAAGTATACCCGGAATATGAAATTAACTCGAGCGGATGTTACTGCGAAGTATGTTAAAGAAAGGCGGGATAAAGTATGAGTATATTTTTACTTATCGCCGGTTTGGGTCTGTTTATCTCTGTTTCAGTTGCTAATTTGGTTATCGGAAGGATTCTGTATGATAAAAAACGTCTTGGAGACAGTAAGGGTAATTATTTAGATTTCTCAAAGCACTCTTTGCATGTCATCAGAAAAGAGAAGGGATTCAGAAAAATCTGAAATGAATTCTCCGTATAGAATGAGATTTTTTCGCCCGGTGGAAGAAGATATTTTTTGTTAAGGAGAAACGGCTATGAGTTCATTGTTGAAATCAACATTAAACACAAGAGCATTGCCTGTTGGGGGAATGCGATATGTCCGAAGCGATGCACCACTTTCCTTGAGCGGGGAAGAGATAGAATGGCTGGTTGCAAACAATATTACCACACTGGTGGATTTGCGCTCTGTGGAAGAAGTGGAGAGAAAACCTTGCCCGTTAAAAGAAAGAGCCGGTTTTACCTATTATCATTTTCCGGTTACGGGAGGCGGCGGGACGCCGAAGAACCGCGAGCATCTCTATCAGACGTATTGCGGCATGCTGGATGAAACAATGGATAGAATTCTTGAGACGATTCTTGGTGCAGACACCAATGTAATGTATTTTTGCACCGCAGGGAAAGACCGGACCGGTGTGGTTTCGGCACTGCTTCTGGAAAGACTGGGTGTTGAAGAAGGTGTTATCGTAGAGGATTACATGAAGTCCAAAGAGAATCTGATGGATATGCTGGTCGCTTATGTGCAGGCACATCCCGAAGTTGATCTTGATATTATTGTACCGAGAGAAGAAAATATTCTTAAGGTTTTGGAATTACAAGAGGTATAAGCATGATCGTATTAATTTCCGGTGCCTCTCATACAGGGAAGACTGCACTGGCACAAAGATTAATGGAAAAATATCAATATCCGTATTTCTCAATCGATCATCTGAAAATGGGATTAATCCGAAGCGGCAATACGGATTTGACGCCAATGAGCGATGACGAAGCCTTAACGGCGTATTTGTGGCCCATTGTAAGAGAAATGATTAAGACGGCAATTGAAAATGCACAGAATCTGATTGTGGAAGGCTGTTATATTCCGTTTGACTGGCAGAATGATTTTGAAGAGCCGTATCTTTCACATATCCGTTATTTTTGTCTTGTCATGAGTGAGGGGTATATAAAGGCACATTTTGATGATATCAAACACTTTGCCAATGTGATAGAGAAGCGAATGGATGATTCGTATTGTACTTTGAAGAGCGTGCTGGAGGATAACAGATATATATTGGAAACAGCGCAAAAGCATAATGTGGAAGTGGTTCTGATTGATGAGAAATATGATATCGATATAGCGTTAGAATAACTTGCAAAGGTATGCATTATTATCTGATTACAAACAATACGTCGTATGGTTCATTTTTTTATGAGTAAGGAGGGAAAATATGTCATCCGCATTCGGAAATAAGTTAAAAATACAGATTTTTGGGCAGTCCCATTCCAAAGGCTTGGGAGTGGTGATGGACGGGATTCCGGCCGGAATGAAGATAGATCTGGAGGAAGTGCAGAGATTCCTTGACCGCAGAGCAGGGGGCAAAAATGCGTATTCCACAGCAAGAAAAGAAGCAGATACCCCGACTGTGTTAAGCGGACTTGTCGGAGACACCACCTGTGGTGCACCTCTTTGTGCCATTTTTGAAAATGCAAATACAAAGAGCGGAGATTACGATAAGTTAAAAGGAAACTTAAGACCTTCCCATGCTGATTATGCCGCATGGATGAAATATAACGGTTATCAGGACAGAAGCGGTGGCGGACAATTCTCGGGACGTCTGACCCTGCCGTTATGTTTTTCCGGAGCGGTATGTATTCAGCTTCTTAGACAGCAGGGGGTAGAAGTCAGTTCCCATATTCTCTCCATTGGTGAAATTCAGGACGAAGCGTTTGATTTGGTTGACATTAAGCAAAAGACTTATTTACCGGATGAATTCCCGGTTCTGAATGCTGCAGTAGGAGAAGAGATGGTTGCTTATATGACCGAAATTGCGAAAGAAGGAGATTCCGTAGGCGGAATTGTGGAATGTGCTTTTACAGGGATACCCGTAGGGGTTGGAGAGCCAATCTATGATAACGTGGAAAGCTGTATTGCCAGAGTAATGTTTGGTGTACCGGCGGTAAAAGGAATTGAATTCGGTATGGGCTTTGCCGGAGTAAAACAGCGCGGAAGTGAATGCAATGATGCTTTTTATCTTGAAGGCGATCAGATTAAGACAAAGACAAACAATTCAGGAGGAATCCAGGGAGGTATTACCAACGGTATGCCTGTTGTTTTCCGTGTTGCCTTAAAACCGACGCCGTCTATCTATAAAGAACAGGAAACTGTGAATTTCAAAGAAATGACAGAGAATAAATTTCATATTGAAGGTCGTCATGACCCCTGCATTGTGCCAAGAGCTTTGCCTTGTGTAGAGGCGGCTGCGGCTGTAGCATTATATGATTTGTTATTGGAAAAATAGTTTGTTTACATAATTTCGGATATTATGTAAACAAATGAGAAAATAGAAGTATTATGTAAACTAAAATATAAAGAAAGATTTACATAATGTTTGCGTTATGTAAACTATACAGTACCCGGAGGATAGAAAAATGGATTTAAATGACATCAGAGTGCAGATTGATGCATTAGACAACGAGATGGTTGCGTTAATGAAGAAACGTCTTGATTTAGCGATGGAAGTGGCGAAAGTCAAAAAAGAACAGAATTTACCCATTGTAAATACGGCAAGAGAGCGTGCTATCATTAACAGACTTACCGAAGGCGAAGAGGACGAACTTGCAGGATATATTAAAATTCTTTATACAACAATGTTTGATTTATCCAGATCTCATCAAGCCGGATATATTTATCAGAATTCCGTTATCGGTGACAGCATCAGAAAAGCATTGGAGGAAACCCCGAAGGTATTTCCAAAGAGCGCTACGGTTGCCTGCCAGGGAATTGAAGGTGCTAATTCCACGGCAGCCTGCGAGAAGATGTTTGAAAGACCATCTATCGTATATTTTAATACATTCGACGGTGTATTTTCCGCAGTGGAGAAGGGACTTTGCGAGTATGGTATTCTGCCAATCGAGAACAGTCTGCATGGTTCTGTGATTGCCAATTATGATTTGATGAATCAGCATCATTTCTATATTACGAACAGCGTAAAACTCAAAATAAACCACTGCCTTTTGGCTAAGCCCGGCACTAAAAAAGAAGAAATTAAAACAATCTATTCCCATGAGCAGGCATTGGGTCAGTGCAGTGAAATGTTAAAAGCGATGGATGTGAAGGTGATTCCTTGTGAAAATACAGCGGTTGCGGCTAAAATGGTCGCACAGAGTACCGAAAAAGGTGTTGCGGCTATCTCATCTAAGCAGTGTGCCGGTCTTTATGGTCTTGCCGTGTTGGAAGAAAATACCCAGAATAATGAAAACAATTATACAAAGTTTATTTGTATTTCAAAGAAACTTGAGATTTATCCCGGCGCAAAAAAAATCAGCCTTATGATGACATTGCCTCATAAACCCGGCGCACTTTATGAAATGATTGCGAAGTTCTCCGCACTTGGCATCAATTTGACAAAGTTAGAGAGCCGGCCGATTCCGAATAAAGATTTTGAGTTTATGTTTTATTTTGACTTAGATGTGTCGGTTTATGATGCTGCTGTTTATAATCTGTTTGCCCAGCTTGAGCACAGTGCGGAAGAATTTGAATTTATGGGGTGCTATACGGAAGTATGAGATACGGACTTTTAGGAGAAACATTAAAACATAGTTTTTCGCCGCAGATTCATGCGGCGTTTGGGATTCCCGATTACGAAATCGCGGAATTAAGTAAAGAGGAATTAGATATATTGTTACGTCAAAAAACGTTTCAGGGAGTGAATGTTACCATTCCGTATAAAGAAGCGGTGATTCCGTATTGTGTACAGGATGACGTGTCTAAAACCATCGGAAGTGTGAATACAATTGTGAATCGTGACGGAACGCTGTATGCATATAATACGGATTGCCTTGGTTTCTTGTATATGACAAATGTAGCAGGTATTTCTTTTACAGGAAAGAAGGTTGCAATTCTTGGCAGCGGCGGTACGGCTAAAACAGCGGTATATGTTGCACGGGAAGAACAAGCTTCTGAGATTGTCGTGGTTTCAAGAAGCAGGAATCAAATCAGCGAGGTGTTCAAAGAAGTGGAAACCGCTGATTATTTCCATCCGGAATTATTTGCGGATGCACAGATTATTGTGAATACAACACCGTTAGGAATGTATCCGAATGTTGATACAAAGGCATTGGATCTTTCTTCTTTTGCCAAAGCCGAAGCAGTTGTAGATGTAGTATATAATCCGCTTCGAACGAAATTGACATTACAGGCACAAGCGTTAGGCCTGAAATGCACCAATGGGTTACCGATGCTGGTGGCACAGGCATATTTTGCCCAGCGCTATTTTAAGGGGGAAGAGCCGAAAGTAAAGGATGACGATGAGAATCTTCTGCAAACCGTGATTTCTGCTATTGAGAAGCAGGTGCGTAATGTTGTGTTAATCGGAATGCCGGGAAGCGGCAAATCAACCATCGGAAAGCTGTTGGCAGAGCGCTTAGGATGTGCCTTCGTAGATTCGGATGAGGCTTTTACAAGGAAAGAAGGCATTACGCCGGAAAACTACATTCTGACCCATGGAGAGGCAGCATTCCGGGATGCGGAAAGCGCTGTGATAAAAGAATTGACCAAGGAAAAGAGTCAGGTGATTGCAACCGGAGGCGGCAGTGTTCTGAGAGAAGAGAATCGTCTTGCGATGCGGCAAAATGGAGTGATAGTCTATTTAGAAAGGGAATTATGTAAACTTGCAACAGACAATAGACCACTCTCATCAGATATGGATAAATTAAATAAATTGTATGAAACAAGACATCCGATTTATGTAAACCTTGCAGATGTTTCTGTAGAGGTAAAAGAAGGAGATGTGCAGGCAATGGCACAAGAAGTGCTTTTTCTTCTTGAAAGTCTGTAAAAATGGAGGTAAGAAATGAAAGTATTGGTGATTAACGGGCCGAATCTGAATATGTTGGGTATCCGGGAGAAAAATATATACGGAACACAGGATTACAATGCGCTGGTTGCGTTCTGTCAGAACAGTGGAAAAGAACTTGGAATTGAAGTTGACTGTTATCAGTCAAATCACGAAGGTTGCCTTGTTGATAAGATTCAGGAAGCATACGGTGTTTATGACGGTATTGTAATTAATCCGGCAGCATACACGCACACGAGTGTAGCGATTCTGGATGCGATTAAAGCTGTATCCATTCCGACGGTTGAGGTGCATTTGTCGAATGTGGATGAACGTGAAGAATTCAGAAAGATTTCTTATGTCAGAAGTGCTTGTGTGACAGTCTTCTACGGATATGGCTTTGACGGATACAGAATGGCAATGGAAGCACTGATAAAAAACAGTACAAAATAAAAGAATAAACCGATGCGTTCCCGTTGTGGAATTCATCGGTTTTATTATAGTTAAATTTTGCTGCTAAAATATATATGTTTGCTCACTTCTGAAGGAGATTTCAAGTTGTTTTGATATAAATTATTCTGTATCGGCGCTTAAGTCAATTCCCATTCTTTCGAAAATCAGGTCATATCCGTCACATCCATAGTTGAGAGAGCGGTTTACCCTGCTGATTGTTGCAGTGGATGCACCTGTTTTTTCAGCAATTTCCATATAAGTTTTCTTCTGGCGTAACATAATCGCAACATCCAGACGTTGTGATAAAGAAAGCAATTCGTTAATCGTGCATAAGTCTTCAAAAAAATTATAACATTCTTCTTTGTTCTTTAAACATAAAATTGCGTCAAAAAGTTGATCAACAGCATCATTTTTCAGTTTTTTGTTCATGAAAAACACCTCTTTTATCTATTTTTGTTACAAATTTTAACACTGTAATATTTAATAATTTTACCATGCTAAAGTAAAAAAGTAAAGATGAAAAAATTATAGTGATATTGTATAAATGATTTTGTTTTTTTGTGAGATATTTGTGTAAAATCGCTTTACAAGTGGTTTTTCATACTATATAATATAAAGGCATATGTTAGGCAAAAGGGGTAATTTTTGATGAATATTGACACCGAAGCAGTGTTGAATGAAGTAATTGATAAAATGCGGGATATTTTAAAGATCAGAGCCAATGATATTCCGAATATTGAACTTTATATGGATCAGGTGACAACCTTCATGGATGAGAAACTGCGATACACCGTCAGAACCGGTGAGTCGGAAGAGAAGATTCTTACGAAAACCATGATAAATAATTATGCGAAGAATGATTTGCTGCCGCCCCCTTATAAAAAGAAATATTCACGGGAGCACATGATGGTTCTGATTTTTGTGTATTATTTTAAAAGTTTCCTAACAATCAATGATATTCAAATATTGCTGCAACCACTTACGGATACCTATTTCAGTAATGAAAGCGGACTTGGGCTGGATGAAATATACGATGCAATTTTTGATATGGGTGCAGAACGTATGCAGACGTTGGAAAACAATTTGCGTGACTCTTTTTCATGGATATCAAATTCATTTGAAGAGGTACCTCAAGAGGAAGCAGAATATTTGAGATTGTTCACGTATATCTGTTTTTTGAGCTATGATATTTTTGTGAAAAAAATGTTGATTGAACAATTGATTGACGAACTTTCTGAAAAACAGAAGGAACGTGAAACGGAAGAAAAAAAGAAAGACAAGAAAAAGAAATCATAATACGAAAGAGAAAAAGAATACGGGGTTGTGTAGAGGAAAGGAGTATTGGGAATGAAAAAAGTATTGATTATCGGAGCGGGACCGGCCGGTATTACAGCAGGTTACGAGTTGATGAAACGTACCGGTCAATACGATGTTACGATACTTGAAGAAGCATCACAGGTTGGTGGCATTTCTAAAACAGTGCGGCATAAAGGCTTTCGAATGGATTTGGGAGGCCATTGTTTCCGTACGCAGAATGAAGTAATTTCTGATTGGTGGAAAGATATTCTTCCGCAGCAGGGTGCTCCTGCACTGGATGAAGTAAAATGTCAGAGAATGGCTACTTTACAGGAAGGAGGACCGGATCCGGAACAGGAAGACGATGTTTTACTTGTTCGTAATCGCGTTGCACATGTATTATATCAGGATAAATTCTTTGATTATCCGATACGTATGAATGTGAATACATTACGAAATATGGGAATCGGTTCCAGTATTAAAGCCGGTATTGATTTTGTGGGGAATTCTGTTTCCCGTAAAAGAGAAGTTAATCTGGAGCATTATTATCTGAATCGCTTTGGTAAACAGTTATATAAAGTCTTTTTTGAAGATTATATCGAAAAACTTTGGGGCAAGCATCCGAGCCAGATTGATACACATGTTGGTATTCAGTACATTAAGGGGCAATCGGTTGCAACTGTTATTCGTGAAAATGATAAAAATATAGATGACCCGGCATTTTATTATCCGAAGCTTGGTGCAGGCCAGATGTGGGAGTGTGCTGCCCGTAAATTTGAAGAAATGGGCGGTGTTATTCATACAAATTGTACTGTATTAAAGTTGAATCGCGAAAACAGCAAGGTTAAGTCCTTGACTTGCGTTATGGACGGAGAGCCCATTGAAGTTGAAACAGATATTGTAATTTCAACAATGCCGATTAAGGATTTGATTAATAGTATGGCGGATGTGCCTGCTAATATTATTGATATTGCATCACATCTGTGCTATAGAGATATGGTTTTGGTTTCCCTTTTGGTGCCGAAGTTAAACATCAATGTGGATGCCGCATCAAAAACGCTTGGGAATATTATCCCGGATACGTGGATTTACATACAGGACAAGCGAAGAAAGCTTGCAAGAGTGCAGGTCTATAATAACTGGTCACCGTATTTGGTTGAAGATCCTGAAAATACCGTCTGGATTGGGTGTGAATTTTATTGTGAAGAAGGCGATGATGACTGGAATCGCAGTGAAGAAGAATGGGTGCGCTTTGCGAAACAGGAAATGAGTTTCTTGCATCTTATTTCAAGCAGCACTCCGGTATTTGAATCACACAGGGAATGTGTGAAAAAAGCATATCCTTCTTATTTTGGAAGTTATGACCGATTTGATGACGTTGTGAAATATTTGGATAATGTTCGTAATTTATATTGTATCGGAAGAAACGGACAGCATAAATGTCATGATATGTCTTATGCAATGATGACGGCTTTTGCAGCTGTTAAAAATATCGTTTATAATGTGGACAGTCGTGCTAATATATGGGATGTGAAACAGAGCAGTACTTCTCCGTCAGCACCGGCTACGGCACCAAAAAGCTATCAAACATCCTCACCTGTTCCGCCGAAAGCAAATGCATATGTGCCGCCTGCACCGATTAAAACACCTACCAAACCTATTTCGGTTCCCAGCGCACCTGTGATTCAGGTACCGAATCAGCCGAAAACGGTTTCAAAGGAAATGTTAAGAGATGTAGTGGAGAAAGAACGGCGTTCCGTGCGCGAAGAAGTGAAGCCGCAAGAACCGGTTTCTTTCAAGACAGTTGATAAGATGTTTGCATCAAAAGACGCAGTGGAAGATGAGGCAACAACTTTACGTCAGAAAGATATTTTATCGAAAAAAGTTACGACTGTAAAAGAATTGCGTCCTACTCTTATTGTACAGGAAGCTTCAGATGCAGAATATGAAAAAGTTATTGACGTTAGCGCGAAAGATAACAGTAATTATGAACCTGTTAAGTTTTCAGTCAGAAAACATGAAGATATTGTAGAAGAACCGTTCAAGGATTATTCTGCGAAGGATAACTATCCCGAAATGACTGATGAAAAAGATGAGTCAGCAGAAGAATTTGTTGAAGAAGTGAAAGAGGAGATTGCAGAAGAAATAACTGAAGCAATTGAAGAACCTGTAGAAGACGAGGCAGATGTAGAAGCGGCTGCTGAAGAAGTAACAGAGGCGGATGCAGAGGAGACTGCTGAAGAAGTAGCAGAGGCGGATGCAGAGGAGACTGCTGAAGAAAAAACAGAGGCAGATGCAGAAGAAACTGCTGAAGAAAAAACAGAGGCGGATGCGGAAGAAACTGCTGAAGAAAAAACAGAGACTGTTTCGGAAGAAAAGGAAGAAGAGTCAAAGAAAGACGTTCATCCTTTGATTCGTAATATGATTCCTGCAAACGAAGTAATGCAGAAACAGGTTGTTAAGAAATCAAAAGAACGTACGCCGATTCCGATGGCAAAAGATATTGATCGTTCGGAAGATATCTCGGTTTCTCCTTCTGTTGTTACGGCAGAAAGCATTGATCGTTCTACCAGCGTGAAAGAAGTACAGAAACGCGGAGGAATGGAGGCAGTGCGTCAGTTTGAGAGAGTTCTTTCTTTAGAGCCTGTTGAGCAGAATACGTTAAAGCAGGAAGAAGAGAAGGAGCGTCTGGAAGCAGAAAGTGCCCGCATAGAAGAAGAGAAACGTCTTGCAGAGGAGAAACGCAAAGCAGAAGAGGAAGCAGAGCGTGCCCGCATAGAAGAAGAGAAACGTCTTGCAGAGGAGAAACGCAAAGCAGAAGAGGAAGCAGAGCGTGCCCGCATAGAAGAAGAGAAACGTCTTGCGGAAGAGAAACGCAAAGCAGAAGAGGAAGCAGAACGTGCCCGCATAGCGGAAGAGAAACGTCTTGCGGAAGAAAAACGCAAAGCAGAAGAGGAAGCAGAGCGTGCCCGCATAGAAGAAGAGAAACGTCTTGCAGAGGAGAAACGCAAAGCAGAAGAGGAAGCAGAGCGTGCCCGCATAGCGGAAGAGAAACGTCTTGCAGAGGAGAAACGCAAAGCAGAAGAGGAAGCAGAGCGTGCCCGC
>SVFH01000041.1 GCA_015056945.1 Lachnospiraceae bacterium
CTCGGGGAGTTAGGGAGAAATCCCTTGGACGGAAGAGAAAACCGTGCAACAATATGGCTCCGTGGTCAAGCGGTTAAGACATCGCCCTTTCACGGCGGTAACACGGGTTCGATTCCCGTCGGAGTCATTTCTTCTAAAAAGTGCTTGCAATTTATTGAAAAAGATGATATAATCTAATAGTTGCGAGTTAAACAGAAGAGTTAGCGTATTTACGCCGATGTGGCTCAATTGGCAGAGCAGCTGATTTGTAATCAGCAGGTTATCGGTTCGAGTCCGATCATCGGCTTTGTACCCTTCCTTAGGGGTGCGGACCTTTAGCTCAGTTGGTTAGAGCAACCGGCTCATAACCGGTCGGTCCTGGGTTCGAGTCCCCGAAGGTCCACTATTTTTGGCCCAGTGGCTCAGTTGGTTAGAGCGCCGCCCTGTCACGGCGGAGGTCGTCGGTTCGAGTCCGATCTGGGTCGTTTTTTTATTTTATGGAATCTTAGCTCAGCTGGGAGAGCATCTGCCTTACAAGCAGAGGGTCATAGGTTCGAGCCCTATAGGTTCCACTTAACCGAATATCGGTTATGCCGGCGTGGCGGAACTGGCAGACGCACAGGACTTAAAATCCTGCGGGACTAACCTCCCGTACCGGTTCGATTCCGGTCGCCGGCATTGGTGTGAAGTGCTTCAAATCCTTATGAATAAAGGGTTTGAGGCATTTTTATTTTTGCTTAAAATGTATGCAGGTGTATGCAAGTCCGTATTTTCGGGCTTTTTTACGTTTTTAACCCAGTGCAGAACACATAATATTGATTGTTTCCGTCATTGGTGTTACCTGCCTTAAATAGTGCATTGTCATAGCAGGTGTAGTGTGACCGAGCAGTTTTTGTAAAACCTGCAGGGGGACACCATTATTGTACAATATGGATGCAACTGTAAAACGTATTTTATGGCTGGAACGTGGTTTTACATTACACTTTAGACAATGCTTTTTTAAATGTTCGTTAAAAGTATCTGCAAGTAATTGCTTTCCGTCCTGCATTAGAATGAACTCTCCGTCTGGATTTAATTCGCGTATTTCATCTAACACCTTTTTACATTCTGGTGTAATGGGAATGTAACGGAAACCTTCATCCGCATATCCTTTTACGTGGTCGACATTTTCAAAGGTTCGTGGTGAGAAACTTAAATCATCATTCATTGTCATTTCTCTGATACACTGTCCTTGTATGTGTATGTAATTTTCGCTTATATCACTCCAACGAAGTGCAAGCAGTTCGCCTATACGTATTACAAGGTGAAAATCCAAACGGATAGCAAATGCATACATATTTTTATTGTCCGCTAAATATTCCAGTAAACGGTTTCGTTCTTCAATGCTGAACACATCATTACTGTTGTTTACTGGCTTAAAGGTAAGTTGCTTTATATCGACATTATCAATGGGGTTTATTTGAATAATATCCTGTTCTATCGCATAACGCATTATCCCATTTAATAAACTTTTCAAATTGTTAAATGCCTTTTTTGTCATACTGCGGTTTTTTGTGAGTTTACGGAAAAAGTTTGTAAAGTCAATGGTTCGCAGTTTTGCAATGGGAATGGTTACAATTTCTTCATCTTCCAGTTTGTTTTTCCAAAGACTTGCATATTCTTTTAAGGTCTTTGAAGTGGTGGAACAACAGTCACGTTTCCAACGTAAGAACTCTGGATATAATTCTTCCAGTGAAAAGTTGTATTTGCCATAAAATTTCTCATAGAGCATTGTTATCAACTCATCATAACTGGGTGCGACATATTGTTTTCGGTCGATATAAATATAAACTCTGTCATCATCCTTTCTGTTTTTGATTTTACTTCCGTATTTTTGAACAATCTCATTTTTTCTTCTCATTATTTTCAATTGTTCTAATATCTCTGTATCGGAAAGTGTATCATCAATAAAAGAAGTTGACAATATGTTATTTTCACAATTCACTTACTGCCAACCTCCTTTCATTTATTGCACAATATACATACGGGTTTTTTAAGACACGCATTTTTCTTTTCGGTTTGCGTAAGTTTCTTTCCGCGTGCGACGCAAAAACATCGTGTTTTTGCGGGTATTTGCAGGACTTAAACCTACGGAAAGCATCTTCTGATGAATCCCTGCACATCGTGTGCAGGGGACGGAACACTCCGCCCTGCTGCGCTTTTCCGTCTGGGTTACGAAAAGGGGATAGTTTCCTGACAACATTCAATGGGTGTAAAACCGCTTTTATCCGCCTTTGCAGACCCTTTAAGGTTGTCATAGTTGGTATAATCAGCTCCAGACTGTGAAAAGGTCTTAAATTCGCCATTTTCGACATAGTGGTATACTACGGAATGAAGTCTGCGAAGTAGTTGTGTTAACTTATCCCTTGATTTTTTATTATCATCTACCATAAAATTATATGCTTCTTCTGGGGGAAAAATGGAAGTGATATGTACTTCAATCCAGAGAGCATATCCGTTGGCATATCGGCAGTGGATTTGTGTTTTATAAACGTCCAGATAAGTCAACAGTTTTGTAAAAGTCATACCGCACTTGAACTCATCCATAAACAATACTTTTTCGCCCATATAGTTATCAAAACCGCCGTTTTCATAATCAGTCATAAGATAGACTTCATCTTCTCCGTATTTCTCATATAATTCCACTTGAGTGTGTGATTTTCCGCTACCGCTTTCTCCAACGTGCCAGAAAACATTTACTTCACGTTTGGTTGGGGTTTCCTTAAAGCGTTTGGCAAAGTATTGTGCCTTGATGTATTTTTCAAACTGTCGATAATAGATGCCCATTTCCACAATTTCATCTGGTTTCTTTCCCTGCTCTATCATTTCGTCAATGATACGCATATCGTTACGTTTTCCTTTTTGTGCCCTTATCTCTCCGCGAATGACTGGGGATACAATAAGGGTGTGTCCTTTTTCGGCAAACTTACCACGTTTAAAAAGATAGTCTTCCGCATCTGCCTTTGTACCGCGTGTCGCTTCGATATGAATACCAGCAAACAGTTTCTGTACTGCTGAAAATCTTGTTTTGGCAGGGTCTTCCAGTACCATGTGCATATGTGGAGTTCCGCTGTCTCCGATTTCATAATTGATGCCAGCACTTCTCTGGGGATTGTCTTTGCACCACATATCCAGTGCAAGGTTAACTAATTCGTCTGGGGTATGTTCTCCCAGCACTTTTTCTGGATTATTTAACACGCAAAACCAAGAGCGCGATGATTTTTGTTTTTCACTCATTTTTTTACTCCTTTCTGTCCCACAAAAGGGGACTGTCCCAAGTGAAGTGGGACAAACAAAATAATAAATTTATTAGTAAATATAAGGGGTTGTTGCCAGCATTGTCCCTGTCCCATAAGTCGGGGGTAATACTAACCCCGACTTTTCTGACCGCGTCTCCCTTGCATTGCAAGGGTGTCCGCGCGGAGCCAGAATAAGAGCGGTGGTTTGTGCATTACCGCTTGACGATTTTATGGTAGCACGATAAAATGGGTAAAAATAGACACAAAAAAGGCACGATATATATGGAGCGAGTAAGAATGGGTAAAATAACAACCAATTTGCGAAAGAGAATAAAAGAAAAAGGATATACAAGGGAGCAGTTTGCAGAAATATGTGGAATTCCAGAAGAGACATTAAAAAAATATCTTAGCAGAGACGATTATCCAACGCGGTGGTTAAAAGTGTTTGCTGACGAATTGGATTGCACGTATGATTATTTGCTTGGAAAGAGTGGGGTGCCAGAAAGAGAATATATGGATGCCAGAAATGAAACAAGATTATCGGTTGAATCAATAGATAATTTAAAAAAGCATAATGATAATGGGATAATGTTTGAAACAATAAACGTAATATTGGAAAATGAAAGTGTTTGGAAGGCATTAGCCTTATATATGGTATCGGATATAGCGAAACCAATGATTGAGGGGAATATAAATGAAACATTGGAAAAGTATAATGCGGATAATGAAACAGATTTTTTGCTGAATGAAATTCCGAAAGCAAAAGTAACCGCACAAATAACATTGATAAATGCATTGGATAATATTAAAATAAAATATGCAGAAAAAGAAGTGATAAGCAAATTGAATAAAGCGATGAAAAAATAGAAATGTATGTAAATTGTATGTAAGGCATTTCAGAGGTGTTGAAACGCTCCTTTCTTACGTTGTTTTTGGAATTGATTGACCTTCGATTCCGGTCGCCGGCAGTAAAAATGTTAAAGAGAAATACAGTATTAGTGCTGTATTTCTTTTTTTGATGAAAAATGGATATAAGTTTGAAAATGGTTGTTTTCGAACGGAAAGATATTTTGCCGGCATAGAGATATACAAAGAAGTTGTACTTTCCATTAAAATATAGTATGATTAATCATACTAATAAAACTGATTTAACAAGGAGGCCTATTATGGAATTCCCAAATGGAAAATATGCGTGGATGGTAAAAGTCGGTGAAAAAGGACAATTTGTGATTCCTAAAGAAGCAAGAGAAATGTTTGATTTACAGCCGGGCAATGAGATATTAGTATTAGGTGATGTGAAAAAAGGGATTGCAATTATGCCAAAGAAAATGCAACAGGAATACATTGCAAAAATTTTTTCCGAGCTGGAAAGTGAAGAGTAGGAGGTGCGGAATGAGTAAAATTGTTTTTTTCTGTATTCCGGCTCACGGACATACAAATCCTACATTGGGTGTTGTACGTGAATTGGTTCATAGAGGCCATCAGGTATCGTATTATTCGTATAATGTTATGCGTGAGAAGATTGAGGCTGCGGGAGCAAATTTTATTTCGTGCGATGATTATGATATGGAGCAGAAGCTTACACCCAAGGATGCTGCTCGAATAGGGAAAGATTTGGCATTTTCGACAAAGATATTAGTGGATACAACACTGGCTCTTGATGATAAAGTTTGTAAGGACATGGAAGAGATGAAACCGGATTGTATTGTAGCAGATTCTATGGCGGTATGGGGCAAGTCTGTTGCAATGAAGCTTGGGATTCCTTTTGTCTCTTCCACAACCACCTTCGCCTTTAACCGGCATTCTGCCAAAATCATGAAGCAAAGTATTGGTGAGCTTATTAACATGATTTTTTCTATGCCTAAGATAAACAAAGACATTAAACGTTTGCAGAAGAAGGGATATCCGGTTAAGAGTGTTTTGGATATTATTCAGAATGATGACGAGACGCATACCGTAGTATATACTTCGCCGGAGTTTCAGCCCTGCTCCGAAACTTTTTCGGACAAGTATTCATTTGTCGGTCCATCTATTCGTCCGGCCACGAGTGAAATTGAAAAGACAAAAGAAAAATTGATATATGTATCGATGGGTACGGTTAATAACGATATGTTGCCCTTGTATAAACAATTTATTGAGGCCTTTTCCAAGTTGAATTATCAGGTAATTATGTCAGTGGGGAACCAGGTGGCCATAGAAGAGTTTGGAGAGATACCGGAGAATATATCTGTTTATGAAAGTGTAGATCAGATTGCGGTGCTTGAGAAGGCAGATGTATTCTTCTCCCACTGCGGAATGAATAGTGTAAATGAAAGCTTATATTTTGGAGTACCGTTAATTATGTTGCCTCAAACCGCGGAGCAAAGCGGAGTTGCAGAGCGCGTGTTTCAACTTGGTGCAGGAATAAAACTGAAAGAGGTCAATGTAAATGCTATTGCGGATTCTGTAAATACTGTGCTTAACGATGAGAACTATAGAAAAAATGCACAAGTAATTGCGGATGGTTTTAAGCGTTGTCCGGGTGCAAAAGGTGCTGCGGATAAGATTCTGAGTGTTTGTGTAAATCCTGTTGAAAATTTTGCACATTCAGATTAAAGTAAGAAAGGTATAGGATTAGTGAATTTTAGTTAAGAGCGAGGGAAAGTCATGTTTGATTTTGCGGATAAAATAGTCGTTATTACCAGTGGTGCAAGAGGCATCGGTAAATGTATCAGGGAGCAATTTGAAAAAGCCGGTGCAACGGTTTGTGTGATTGATGTATTGGAGAATGACTATTTTGTGGGAGATATTTCTGATAAAAAAACGCTGGAAATATTTGCAAATAAAGTGATTGAGGAATTCGGTCATGTGGACTATTTGATTCATAATGCACCGCCGAAGTTTTGCGGAATCACGGAAGCTGACTATGAAGATTTTGAGTATGCACTGAAGGTTGGCGTGACAGCTCCCTTCTATCTGACGAAACTGTTTCTTCCGCACTTTGCACAAGGGGCAAGTGTTGTCAATATTTCCTCTTCCAGAGACAGAATGAGTCAGCCGGAAAGTGAAAGTTATACTGCCGCGAAGGGTGGAATTTCGGCACTTACACATGCGTTGGCGGTGAGTCTTGCAGGAAAAGTAAGAGTGAATTCTGTTTCGCCCGGTTGGATAGATACGGATTATCTGGTCTATGAAGGACCGGATGCAGTTCAGCAGCCGGTAGGCAGAGTTGGAAATCCGCTTGATATTGCGAATATGGTACTGTATTTATGCTCAGATATGGCCGGTTTTATTACCGGTGAAAATATCTGCATTGACGGAGGCATGACACATCAGATGATTTATCATGATGAACATGGATGGAGTTTGAAGAAATAGAATATTCTTCATAAAATAGGAATTTGGGAACCTGAAAAGGGAAGGAAAGAACAATGAAAATTGAAATTATCCGCTCCCGCCGCAAAACCATGGCGATACAGATCAAGCCTGATTTATCGGTTGTTGTCAGGGCTCCGTACGGCATTTCGAAGCGGGAGATTAACGAATTTATTGAATGCAAATACGATTGGATTGAACGCAAATTACAGGAAATGTGCAGAAGAAAAGAAGAGCAAAAGAATCACTCGCATCTGACAGAAGCGCAGGTGAAAGAACTTGCGAGGAAGGCATTGGGATACATACCTTCACGAGTCGAATATTATGCACCCATTGTGGGGGTAGACTATAATCGGATTACGATTCGGAATCAGAAGACCAGGTGGGGAAGCTGTAGCTCTAAGGGGAATCTCAATTTTAATTGTTTCCTTATGATGGCACCGCCGGAAGTAATTGATTATGTAGTCGTACATGAGCTTTGCCACCGTAAGCAGATGAATCATTCCAAAGCGTTTTGGGATGAAGTGGCAAGAGTATGTCCGAATTATAAGGAGGCCAGGAACTGGCTTAAGGAACATGGAACTTAGGGAGAAGGTAATGATGAGTGGAAGTACATTTCAGTTAATCTATGAGGTGGTCAAACAAATTCCGAAGGGGAAAGTGGCCACGTACGGACAAGTGGCATCCCTTGCCGGGAACAGAAATTGGTCGAGGGTAGTCGGTTATGCATTACATGCCAATCCGGATCCTGCGCACATTCCGTGTCATAGAGTTGTAAATCGAATGGGAGAGGTCTCGAAGGCTTTTGTGTTCGGAGGAGAGAACAGACAGATTGCATTGCTTGAAAGCGAGGGTGTGAAGCTTGACGGGAATCGCGTAGATTTAGAGAAATACCGATGGAATCGTGTGACCATCGAGATGATGGAGTAAAGGAGAAGACAGACTTTAATGAAGAAATGTAATAAAAAAATTGTCCGGGTGATGTGCGGTGCTGTAGGTATTTTCTGTATCACATTAATACTAATGCTGGTTATTCCTTATAGCAGGTTCTATGCGGGAAAATGTATTAAGGTGGAAATGTGTGTTACAGAAGGGGAGGAATATCTGATACCTGAGAATATCGTGTGTATGCGCGGGGTAGAAAACAGTGAGAAAATTCGAATTGTGCCAAGACCTTCCGGCGTAATTTTGTATATTCCGGCATTGCATTACGGAAAGTATACGTTTGAATATGATGTGAAAACTTCAGAAGGAATGCGACATTTTACGTACGCTCTTTTTAAGACACATAATTTTGGACCGCGAGGAGAGTATTTCTATCGTAACCTTTTGCAGCAGGGAGAAGATGGGGAGTGGTATGCAACCGTCAGAGTCAATGAACAGGGGTATGATACGAAAGAAGAGACGATAGAGCTGTCAGAGGATGCAAATGCGTATGTGCAATATGGCCCTTAAACTTTGTGAACAGTGCGCGAGGCGTTGAAGGCTTTAGGAGAATGAACGATAATGAAACTATGTTGTTAAGTAAATTAGAGCGTAACAGACATGAAATATGGTTAGAATGAAAAGCTTTAAAGCGGATTTTGCTTTAAAGCTTTTTTTGAAAAAATACTACTTGACATATAATACTATGCGTTGTATAGTATTATGCGAAAGGGGGTATTCGAATGGATATTCAGATGAAGAGAGGACTCTTGGACGTATGTGTCCTCGCGGCGATTAAAAATGAAGATTCCTATGGATATCAAATTATTAAAGACATTAAGCCATATATTGATATTTCGGAATCAACACTCTATCCGATTCTTCGAAGATTGGAGGCTGCTGATATGCTTACGGTTCGTTCTGCGGAGCATAACGGAAGGTTGCGGAAATATTATCATATTGAGGTGGCAGGTCTTCAGCGCATTGAAGATTTTAAGGAAGAATGGAAGCAGATTATGTCCATATACAGTTTTGTGACGAGAGAGGAGAAAGAGAATGAATAAAGCGGAATTCTTAGCGGCACTTCGCGAAAAATTGAGCGGATTGCCGGAAGAAGATTTCAATAGATCAGTTGATTATTATACAGAAATGATTGATGACCGTATGGAAGACGGTATGAGTGAGGAAGAGGCGGTTGCCTGTCTTGGCAGTATGGATGAAATCATTACACAGATTTTATCGGAAGTATCCTTACCGAAACTTGTGAAAGAGAAAGTGAAACCGAAACGTGCGTTAGCGGTTTGGGAGATAATACTAATCATTATCTCAGCTCCGATTTGGTTTCCGATTGTTTTCTCCGCAGTGGCAACCATTCTTTCTGCATACCTGAGTATTTGGATGATGGTTCTTTCCTTATATCTGTTGGATTTGTCGATTGCGATAAGCGGAATTGTTTTTATCGGATTGGCAATTGCTGAATTGCTTAAGGGAGCGTTTGCAGTATTTGGTGCATTGCTTGGCTTTGGTCTTGTGGCGCTTGGTGTTTCCATTCTGTTATTCTTCACCTTTAATCTGATTACCAAAGGAATTATTTACGTAAGTAAAAAAGTACTGTTGGGAATTAAATCTTTGTTTATCAGAAAATAGTAAGGCAGAGTTTGTGATAGAGAAAAGGAGTTATGACAATGAATAAAGTAAAGAAAATTTTTCTTATTTCAGCTGCAGGCATGATTGTGGCGGGATTGATTATAGCCATTGTTTCAATGGCATTTGTGAAATTTGATTTTACGCAGCTGGATACACAGGATTGGCAGACAAATACATATGAGATTGAAGAAACGTTTGAGAATATTGAGATTCACGGAATCGAAACAGATGTGAAAATTATTCCGGCAACGGATGGGGTATGTAAGGTTGTTTGTACGGAGAATGATACCATCTATAATGAGATAGAAGTTACGGAGAATACTTTGTCGATTATAAGAGTTGATAAAAGTAAAAAGCGTGTATTTATGTCCGTAGAGTTTGAACAACCGAAAACAACGGTTTATTTGCCTGAGCAGGTATATGTAAAGCTTCTTATAGAGAACAGCAGCGGTAACATAGAGATTCCGGAAGGATTTACTTTTGAAGAAGCAACTGTTGAAAACACCAGCGGTCAGATTGTCTTTTATGCAGATGTGAAAGGTACGCTCTCAGCTAAGAGTAGCAGTGGTGGTGTTCGCGTAGGGAAGAATACAATCGGAAGTCTTTCTGCTGTGGCATCCAGCGGTGCGGCAAGTGTGAAATCGGCTACTGTGAAAGAAGATGTATCAGTGGAAACATCCAGCGGAAGTATTCTGATTGAAGAAGTGGCTTGTACGAAGCTGCGTGTTAAGAATTCCAGTGGAAGCATCAATCTTTCAGATGTGAAAGCAGAGGAATTAGAGGGTGAGAATTCGAGCGGAGAAATTCGATGCAATAACGTGATGGTTGCCGGAGATATGAAATTGAGCAATACCAGTGGCGGAATGGAAATTGATGGATGTGATGCTGCGAATTTGAAACTTACTTCTTCCAGCGGAAGCATTAGAGGAACCTTGCTTACAGAGAAGATTTTTGTAGCAGATGCAACCAGCGGAAGTGTGGATGTGCCGAAGACCACAAACGGAGGAATGTGTGAAGTGACAACCACCAGCGGAAGTATTAAGATGAGTATTGTGGAGTAAAGACGCGTATGGCGGTTTCTGTTTGAGACAGTGACCGCCATTGTGACAGAATGGAATAATCGTTCCAGTGTGTCCTTGGGATTGTTTGTTTTTGTGACGGCAGATCCATACTTTTATGAGAGATTAAAGGATGAGTATTCTATGGAAGAATTATCAAAACGTCTTCTTGTGCACGAGTATGGGCACACAATTCAGTCGTTGCTTTTAGGCCCTTTTTATTTGATTGTGATTGGAATTCCCTCTACCTTGTGGGGATTTCTTCCCTATTACAGCAATAAACGTAAGAATGAAAGTCTGTCCTATTTTAGCTGTTACACGGAAAGTTGGGCAAATACCTGGGGCGAGAAGGTGACAGGGGAGAAGTCCATGGAGCTGTTGGTGATTGACTGAGTTTTTGAGGATAAGTAAATTTATCATGGAGATGAAAATGAAAAAAACCGGCAAAATGATTTTATCTATCATATTAAGTATACTCGTCCTGGTGGTTGCCCAAGTTCTGGCACAAATCCTCGGAAGTGTACTGGTACTTGTTAAAATACCGGCTTATATTGCGAACGCGGCAGCAGGCATTTTATACATTATAATCGCTTATTTCTTATTAAAACTCATGTGTAAAAAAATCTTAAAAGACGATATAAGAGAATACAATATCCCTGCATTTAAGATAGAGATAAAATGGGTGATTGCAGCAATTCTTTTACCAATAACCGTAACTTTATTTTACATATTATTCGTGCCCGGTTCCTTTGAGCAGAATGTTCTTGATATGACTTCGAAGTTGAACTTGTTATCAGCGGGCATTTTCTTTACGGGCTTTGGTGCAGGCATTGTGGAGGAAATGGTCTTTCGGGGTATTCTGATGGGAGCTATCGAAAAAAGATTCAATAAAACAGTTGCAATTATCGTTCCTTCGGTGTTGTTTGGTTTGGTGCACATTTTGGGCATGGGATTTGACCTCTTAAGTTGTACATTGGTGATTGTGGCAGGCACAATGGTTGGGGTTATGTTTTCTCTGATTGCTTCTTCGACGAAATCTGTTTGGAACAGTGCGATTGTACATGCAATTTGGAATATTGTAATCATTGGAGGAATCCTTTGGATAGGAACGGAGTTTGATGAGAATTCTCTGTTTAGCTATGTGTTAGAGTCCAAATCGTTCTTACTGACAGGCGGAGAATTCGGTATTGAGTCATCCATTGTGGCTGTGGTAGGATATATAGTAGTATGTGGGATTGCGTGGTTGGGAAGTAAGAAGAAAATGGTATAGTGCAAGATAAAAGATATTTTGGTAAAAACGGAGAGTGTAAATAATTTACACTCTCCTCAGGGGATTAACTGTAAGTCTTGATAATTTCTTCCGCGATGCATCTTCTGGAAACACAGCGGTCCATTGCCTGTTTTTCTACATAGCGATGAGCATCCGGTTCGCTCATTTTAAGTTCGCTGATTAGCAGCCATTTGGC